>JAFQAR010000001.1 GCA_017399905.1 Bacteroidales bacterium | reverse complement strand
TCCTGAGCCAGGATCAAACTCTTCATTGTATATTAATTTATATTTCTTAGCTTGTTCCTGACACTTATAATTCCAACAAAAGAATTAACGCTTCTCGATAAATTGTTTTTCTCGGTACTTGCTTCTTGTACAGTAAATCAGTCTTTTCAATGAACTTGTCAATACCCGTTTTTCGAACGGGATTGCAAAGGTACGCTTTTTTTCTTTACCTCCAAATCTTTTTATCAAAATTTTTTGGGGTTTCACATCACAAATACATAAATTCAGCAGTTAATCATTTAATATACAAGTCTCTCCGCTTATTGTTACATTTTTGTTAAATGATTGCTATGTGACTTTTTCATAAAAAAACATTATATTTGAAGATGGAACACGACTTAACCTAACTTAAAAATTATGAAGTACAGATTTCTCTTTATCTATCTGGTATCTACGATATGCCTTGGCCAGACTGCCGCACAGGACACCCGGAATGTACCTGAGGTCCCTTACGAATGGAGCAATGTCCCTATAGTGGGAGGAGGCTTTGTTGACGGTATTGTATTTCACCCGACAGACAGGAACGTACGTTTCTGCAGGACCGACATGGGTGGTGCTTACCGTTGGGACAGCACATCACAGAGATGGGTAGCCATCCAGGACTACCTCAGCATGGCTGACAGCAACCTGCAGGGAGTGGAAAGTATTGCCGTCGATCCACAGGATTCCAGATCAGTCTATCTGGCATGCGGCACATATACCGGCAACAGGAATGCGGCAATCTGTTATTCACGCGACGGAGGTTACAGCTTTACCCGCGTGGACGTACCTTTTACCATGGGAGGAAATGAAAACGGGAGAGGAAACGGCGAACGAATGATGGTGGATCCTATAAACGGAAACATCATATATATGGGTACACGCATGCACGGATTGTGGAAAAGCAGCGACCGGGGCGAAAGCTGGCAACGCGTAGACAGTTTCCCTGATGTTACAGAAAAGATCGTCAGCAACGACTGGCGGAGCTGGAACAACCGCGGAAGCGGAATCATAACGGTTGTATATGACACGCAGGAAAGCGTAACAGGACGCGGATGCAGGCACATTTACGTCGCAGTCTCACTGATGGAACGGGAAAGCATATTTGCAAGTCATGACTTCGGAGAGACATGGCAGGCCGTGGAGGGACAGCCGACATCACTACGCCCGACACATATGGTGCAGAGCAGCGACAGGATTCTTTACATCACCTATGCGGACACACCGGGACCAAGCCAGATGACGGATGGCGCCGTATGGAAATACGACATCAAGAAAAGGAAATGGAGCGACATCTCCCCTATCAGAATAAAGGATGGAGAAAAAGCCGGATTCGGTTATGCCGCAGTATCGGTAGACGCTCAAGACCCGCGGCATCTTATTGCAAGCACTCATTATCTGGATGGAAAGCACGGGTATACCAGCGATGAAATGTTCCGCAGCACAGATTGCGGCCGCAGCTGGAAACCTATATTCAGAACCGGTCACGAATACGACTGTTCAAAAGCTCCTTATGTCAGGATTGCGCCACTGCATTGGATGTTCGACATTGAAATAGATCCGTTCAATCCTGAACATGCCATGTTCACAACCGGATTCGGAGGATGGGAAACATTCAACCTTTCTGCTGTCGAAAGAGGAGAAAAGGTGATATGGAGCCTGCTATCAGAAGGCATCGAGGAGACGGTTCCTCTTGAACTTTACGCTCCGGCAGAAGGAGCAAGGCTCATTTCAGGTGTGGGCGATTACGGCAGTTTCACTCATCGTGACCTCACAAGACCTGCCCAGGAAGGCAGTCATGCAAATCCTCATTTCGCAAACTGCAACGGAGTAAGCGGAGCTTGGCTGAAACAGGGAACGATTGTCCGTGTCGGTTATCCTTTCCACAACCCGACGGCATTAGGCATTTCATATTCGGAAGATGGTGGCGACAGCTGGACTCAATGTCTATCAGTGCCGGTCGACAAGGCACGAAACGGCCATATAGCCGTATCTGCTGACGGAGAGAACTGGATATGGACCCCGGACAGAAGCAATGCCTATCTGACAATAGACAAAGGAGCGAGCTGGGTGCAATGTCAGGGCCTGCCTCAAAACATGCGTGTCATTGCGGACAAAGTGAATCCGAAAAGATTCTATGGAGTGGATGCCGTCAACGAAATAGTCTATAGCAGCGAAGACGGAGGATTGACATTCCGTGCAGACACTCTTGCCCTCACAGTCAGACAGCCGTCACGCAGACCGCAGGCTGTCGCAAGGAACAGCCGTGGTGACAGTCGCGGAGGACAGGACAGGATATATTCCATGCCAGGACGCGAGAAGGATCTATGGATAGCGGCATACGATGGCCTTTATCACTCGACAAGTCTTGAAGGATATGACTTCAAGGCCCTGGACAAAGTCAGGACGATATATGCATTCGGCTATGGAAAGGAAGCGCCTGGGAAAAATTATCCTACATTATATATCATAGGTGTGGTAAACGGCAAATACGGATTCTTCCGTTCCGACGACATTGCCAGATCTTGGGTACGGATCAATGATGACGCACACCAATACGGATTGGTACTGCACATCTGCGGTGACATGCAGGAATATGGCCGCGTATATGTAGGCACTCATGGAAGAGGCATCGTAACGGGTGTTCCGAAATAAAATATTTCTCAATTCAACGAATTGTTTTTATATTTGCTTAATATACATCAACATTTGATATGAAAAGATTTCTCCTGACCTTATCGACATTCATATTCGGCGTATCCATGCTTTCCGCCGGCAACTCTCCTCTCTGGCTTAGAAAGAACGCCATATCACCTGACGGTGAACAGATTGCCTTCACTTACAAGGGAAACATATACATTGTGGATGCAGATGGCGGACAGGCCAGACAGATAACTTCAAATCCGGCATATGATACAGATCCGATGTGGACACCGGACGGCAGGCAGATTGTCTTTGCTTCATACAGGGAAAAGAGCAAGGATATATATAAGGTGTCTGCAGCCGGAGGTGCTCCGGTAAGGCTGACGTCTCATCCAGGCAATGAGACTCCGATGACCATACTTGAAGACGGCAACATCATATTCAGTGCAAAAATACAGCAGGATGCCATGTACGGCGACTTCCCGGGAGGTTCCCAGGTGTATATGATCGGGCCTGAGGGCGGACGCCCCGAGATGGTGACATCTATGCAGATATCAAACATGAGTGTAAGGCAGGACAATACCGTGATCTATGAAGACTATAAAGGATATGAGGATCCGTTGAGAAAGCACCACACTTCATCGGTGACCCGTGACATATGGATGTATGTTCCGTCAAAAGATCCGTCTGAAGGCTTCAGCATTGACGGTAACGGAACATTCACCAAGCTCTCGACATTCAACGGTGAAGACAGGAACCCTGTGTTCATGTCTGACGGCAACGCATATTACTATCTCAGCGAGCAGGACGGTACACTTAATATATATTACAGCGGCTCGATCGCGGATCAGCTTATGAACGGCGGCATCAAGCCGAAGCAGATCACATTCTACAAAGGCAATCCTGTAAGATACCTGTCAATCTCGCATGACGGCACATTGTGCTACTCATATGACGGAGAGCTCTACACGATGAAGAACGGCGGTCAGCCGGCAAAGGTAGATATTCAGATCGTAACAGACCAGATCGAGAAGGAAACGGAGCCACAGACATTGACATCTGGTGCCACCCATATGGCGATTTCTCCAGATGGAAAGGAAATAGCGATCACCGTAAGAGGAGATGTATTCGTCACATCAACTGAATACAAGACCACCCGACGGATCACCAATACTCCTGAGCAGGAACGCGGGCTCACCTTCTCAAAAGACGGCAGGACTCTTTACTATGCTGCGGAACGCAACGGCCATTGGGGAATCTGGAAGACATCCTTGACTGAGAAAGACGAGAAGATGTTCACCTATGCGGTAAAGACAGAGGAAGAGATGGTGACGAAGCCGGGTGAGACCTGCTTCCAGCCTCAGGTTTCTCCTGACGGTAAATACCTTGCCTATCTGAAGGACAGGACAGCCATAGCCGTCATGGACCTCAAGAGCGGTGATGAGAAGATTATCCTTGACAGAATGGTCAACTACTCATATACAGACGGAGACCAGTCATATGAGTGGAGTCCGGACAGCCGTTACATTCTCTGCAACTACCAGGCAAACGGAGGATGGAACAACGAGGATGTGGCTTTGATCGACGTCGAAAACGGAGAGATCACAGACCTTACAGAAAGCGGATACTCCGACGGCGGATTCAGATGGGCTTTGAAGGGAAAGGCAATGACATGGACATCGGACAAGGCCGGATACCGTAGCCACGGAAGCTGGGGCGCGGAGAAAGACGTATACATCATGTTCTTCAACGGCAAGGCATATGCCGATTTCCTTAAGGACAAGGAAGATCGGGAGATAGACAAGATGCTCCAAGGTGACAAGAATAATAAGAAGGAAAAGAAGGACAGTGCCAATGTAGAGAAGAAGAAAGACAAACTCGTGCTTGACCTTGCGGACAGAAAGGACAGGACCATCAAGCTTACCAGATTTTCCGGAAGGATGGGTGACCATTATCTTACCCAGGACGGCAAGAAGCTTTACTACTCCGTACGTCTCGAGAAAAGTAGTGACCTTTGCGTTCTCGATCTTGAAGACAACAGCGTCAAGGTACTCATAAAGGGACTCAGGGGCACACTCCACCCTAGTCCGGATGACAAGTATCTCTATCTGCACACAGGCAGCGGAATATCCAAGATCACGGCTTCATCCGGCAAGAGGGAACAGATTCCATTCAACGCAGAGTTCGAACACAAACCGGCAAAGGAGCGCGAATACATATTCAACCATATATGGAAACAGGTCAGTGAGAAATTCTATGACCCTGAAATACATGGCATCGACTGGGAAGGATATAAGGCTACATATGCAAGGTTCCTTCCTCACATCGACAACAATTTCGATTTCCAGGAAATGCTGTCTGAGCTTCTCGGAGAGCTCAACGGATCCCATACCGGAGCAAGGTATTCATACCGAAGCGGTTATGCGATGGGCACCCTGGGAGCTTTCTACGACAACAGTTACAAGGAAGACGGATTGAAGATCAAGGAGATCATCAAGGGCGGAGCCCTCTACCTTCAGCATCCGGACATAAAGGCTGGCGACATAATCACTGCCATAAACGGGGAGGAGATAAAGGCAGGCAAAGACTGGAGCCACATGCTTAAAGGTAAAGGTGGAAAGAAGATCCAGATCACTGTAAAGGTAAAGGGAAAGAAAGAACAGAACCTGTTCATTGAGCCGGGATATACCGACTACAGGCAGCTTTACAACAGGTGGGTGGCACAGAGAGAGCAGATGGTAAAGGAATTGTCCGGAGGAAAGGTCGGATATGTGCATGTGGAAGGAATGGATTCAGAAAGCTTCAGACGGGTATTCTCCGACCTTCTCGGAAAATACCGCACCTGCGAGGCTGTGATCGTTGACACCCGTCACAACGGAGGCGGATGGCTCCACGATGATCTGGCCACCTTGCTTGACGGCCAGGGATACATCAGATTCGAACCTCGTGGACAATATATAGGAACAGAACCATATAACAAATGGACCAAGCCTTCCTGTGTCCTCATCGGAGAAGACAATTATTCTGACGCATGCGGATTTCCATATGTGTACAAGACCCTCGGCATCGGAAAACTTATCGGAGCACCTGTTCCAGGCACAATGACTGCAGTATGGTGGGAAAACCAGATAGATCCAAGCATAGTATTCGGTATCCCACAGGTAGGAGCTATCGGAGTAAAGGAAGGAAGATATCTGGAAAACATGCAGATAGAACCGGACATTCTGGTATACAATGATCCGGCATCAGTCCTTAGGGGCGAGGACAGACAGCTTGAGGCTGCAGTAAAGGAAATGTTGAAGACAATTGAAAAGTAATGATATGGATAGAAAGGTTATTATCATTCCCACTTACAATGAAAAGGAAAACATTGAAAACATATTGAGGGCAGTGTTCGGCCTTGAAGGTGATTATCACGTCCTTGTCATTGAAGATGGTTCTCCTGACGGAACGGCAGCAATTGTAAAAAGACTGCAGGGCGAATTCCCGGAACGTCTTTTCATGATCGAAAGGAAAGGCAAACTGGGGCTTGGAACAGCATATATAACCGGATTCAGATGGGCTGTAGAGCAGAAGTACGATTATATTTTCGAAATGGACGCAGACTTCTCACACAATCCGGATGATGTGCCGAGACTTTATAAGGCATGTGCGGAAGGTGCAGACCTGGCCATCGGATCAAGATACTGCAATGGCATAAGCGTGATAAACTGGCCTATCGGAAGAGTCATAATGTCATATTATGCATCCGTATATGTACGTACGGTACTCGGAATGAAGGTATACGACACTACAGCAGGCTTCAAATGCTACAGAAGAAGGGTCCTTGAAACGATCGATCTTGACCGTGTAAAGATGAAAGGATATGGATTCCAGATCGAAATGAAATATACCACCCATAAACTCGGATTCAAGATCCAGGAGGTTCCTATCATTTTTGTAGACAGGAAAGAAGGAACATCAAAAATGAGCAGCGGCATATTTGGAGAGGCCTTCTGGGGTGTGATGAAATTGAAGATGAGAAAAATCAGACCAAGGAAATAATGGACGCCATTCTGCTTCACAACGCAACGATCGTAACTTCTTCCGGAGAGACGACAGGTAGTATTTTCCTGTCGGAAGGAAAGATATGTGAAATAATTTATTCTGGACAGGACGATTATGAATTGGCTGTCAGAAGGACAGCTGAAAGATATGCAGACGTCGAGACAATAGAGTTGGCAGGAAAGCATCTGATGGCGGGAGGCATTGATGCCCACGTACATTTCAGAGAGCCGGGACTCACGCATAAGGCGGACATTGAAACAGAATCAATGGCAGCTGTTGCGGGAGGAGTCACCAGCGTGATGGATATGCCGAATACGTCACCTGCAACCATATCCGCTGAAAGGCTCATATCCAAACTGGATTGTGTCGGAGAAAGATCCTACGTCAACATCGGATTCCACATAGGAGCTACGAACGGCAACATCGAAGAGATCCGCAATATAATCAACGGAAAAACAGATGTACCGTCAGCGAAGACCGGAGGCGTGAAGGTATTCATGGGCTCATCTACAGGAAACATGCTTGTAGACAGCAAGGATACGTTAGACAGCATTTTCGAGATAAAGGAACGCCCGGTCCTTGTTCATTGCGAAGACGAGGAGACCATAAGGACCAATCTGGAAAAGGCCAAAGAGCAATACGGTGATGATATTCCTTTCAAGGAGCACATGAACATACGAAGCAGAAAAGCATGCATCAGATCCAGCATCAAGGCTCTTGAAAAGGCTATCAGCAAAAAAACGAAACTCGTATTGTGCCATATTTCCACAAAAGAGGAGATGGAAATGGTACGAGCAGCCAAAGGCAACAATCCTGATATAATTGCGGAAACATCATGCAACTATCTGTGGTTCTGCGATGAAGACTATGAAAGATTGGGCAGTAAAGTGAAATGCAACCCGTCAGTAAAGACTAAAGAAGACCGGAAGGCACTACGGAACGCCCTGGCGGACGGAATAGTCGACATCATAGGATCTGACCACGCACCTCACCTCCTGTCTGAAAAGGCTGGCACCTACACATCTGCGCCATCCGGATTACCTTCCATCCAGCAGACATTGCCAGTTCTGCTGACGGTCGCAGCAGAAGAAGATATACCTCTCAGCAGGATTGCAGCAGTATTCTCAGAAAATGCATCTGACCTTTACGGCTTGAAAAGAGGCAAGATACAGACCGGATATGCCGCGGACATCGTCATTTTCGATATCGAAGGAAAGACTGACGTAACGAACGATGACCAGTACAGCAAATGCGGATGGACTCCATATGATGGAGCAAGCCTTGAAGGCAGGATCGAAACAGTCTTTGTCAATGGCAGGAAAGTCATGGAAAACGGAAAGGTAATGACCGGAAACAGCTACGGAAAACTTCTCGAATTCAATTGCTAACCAAGACCGATGAACAAATGTCACCTAATGTTCAACCAAGCAAAGTACTGATATATATAGCTTCCATGTTCGCTATCACATTATGGGGAATGTCATATATCTGGACAGACCAACTCATTGAAGCCGGAGTATCTGTATTTTATTTCGTTTTCGTCAGGATATTTCTGGCTGGCATAATACTGTTTCTCTTCAATTCGGCATATGCAAGGATCAAAAGGATCCAGAAACAGGACATTCCCAAATACCTGCTGCTGGCATTCTTTGAGCCTTTCATATATTTCATCTGCGAGACCATCGGACTTAAGATGACAGGATCACCGACATTGAGTGCAATGGTAATCGCCACAATTCCTATCTTTTCAATCGGAGCTGGAATAATATTCTTTAAGGAAAAGATAAATGGAGTCAACGTCACAGGCATCCTTCTGTCGCTGATAGGAATAGTCATGGTCGTAATGGCCAAAGGTGAAGTCGGGGAAAATTTCATATGGGGAATAATCCTGCTGCTTGTTGCAGTGATTTCTGAAGTAGGACATGCATCCATCACCAAAAGCCTGTCTGGAAACTATTCAAGCCAGACAATCGTAATGTATCAGTTCCTCATCGGGTCTGTCTACCTGTTTCCACTTTTCCTTTGGAAAGGACTTGATGGTTTCGATAAGGAGATCTACCTCTCGACTGAAGTCTGGTATCCGATAATCTGCCTTGCCATTTTATGTTCAAGCCTGGCTTTCTCGTTATGGGTCAGCACAATAAAGAATCTGGGCGTGGCCAAATCAAGCATATTCTCAGCCTTGATTCCTGTCACTGCAGCAATAATTGCATGGATTCTTGGCCATGAAATGCTGAATTCAAGACAATGGATCGGAATAGCCATATCTTCCTTCGGAGTAATACTCTCGCAATACTCCAAAAAGAAGAAATGAAAGATCAGGCTTTGATAAGTCTGAGTCCGACACGTCCCCTGTCGAGATCGACAGACAGGACAACTACCTTCACTCGCTGATGAAGCTTGAGAACACGTGATGGATCAGCCATGCCTTTCACACCCATCTGTGATGCATGTATCAGCCCGTTCTGCTTTATGCCTACATCCACAAAGGCTCCGAAAGCAGTGATATTGGTCACGATACCCGGAAGTTCCATACCGGTCTTAAGGTCTTCGATCGTCTTGATGTCATGTGCAAACTCAAACTCCTGCGCTGACTCACGAGGATCTCGTCCTGGCTTGCGGAGTTCTGCAATGATATCGTTTATCGTAGGAAGTCCGAAATCGCCATCAATATACACGGACGGATCTATCTTCGAACACAGATCGGAATTGCCTACAAGTTCGCGTGCTGATACGGAAAGGTCTCGTGCCATCCTGTCTACGATATGATATGCCTCAGGATGGACAGCAGAGTTATCAAGAGGATTGTCTGCTCCATGTATGCGCAGAAAGCCCGCGCACTGTTCGTATGCCTTCTCACCGAGCCTTTTCACCTTAAGGAGCTCCTTTCGGGATCTATAAGGTCCGTTAAGGGTCCTGTATTCTACGATATTCTCGGCAAGTGACGGGCCTATACCGGAAACATAGCTCAAAAGATAACTGCTCGCGGTATTAAGATTTACACCGACACTGTTTACGCAGCTTTCTACCGTATTGTCAAGAGTTTCCTTGAGAAGAGTCTGATCCACGTCATGCTGATACTGCCCTACTCCAAGAGACTTAGGATCTATCTTGACAAGTTCTGCCAAAGGATCCATAAGACGGCGACCGATTGAAACGGCACCACGGACAGTGACATCATGGTCAGGAAACTCTGCACGAGCGACATCAGAGGCCGAATATATCGACGCACCGTCTTCACTCACTGAAAACACGCGCACCCCTTGCGGAAGAGGAACACGCTTGATGAAGTCCTCCGTCTCACGTCCAGCTGTTCCGTTGCCGATGGCAATGACCTCGATCGAATATCTGCTTACCATAGAGGACAGTGCCTGAATGGACTTGACCTTTTCGCTGACCGGCGGATGAGGGAATATCGTCTCATTATGCAGAAGATTACCCTGCTCATCAAGGCATACGACCTTGCAGCCTGTCCTGAATCCAGGATCTATTGCAAGAACCCTCTTCTGACCCACCGGCGCTGCAAGAAGGAGCTGACGAAGATTTTCACCGAAGATCCTGACAGACTCTATGTCAGCCTTTTCCTTTGCTTCCTTCAGGACTTCGTTTGAAATGGAAGGTTCCAGCAGTCTTTTATATGAATCCTCAAAAGCCATATGCATCTGCTCGGCAAGAGGCTGGGCAGGATAACGTCTTTCCTGACAGAAGTCGTAATAGATCTTTTTGCCGCATTTTTCCGGATCCGCATCGATCTTTACATTTATGAAACCCTCGTCTTCGGCTCGCAATATAGCCAGAAGACGATGCGGAGCAATGCGGTCCAATGATTCGGAATAATCGAAATAGGTCCTGTATTTCATCGCTTCCGGACCGGATGCCTTCTTTGTAGCTTTCGTCACGATGCGTCTGGTCTTGAATATCTGACGCAAAGTTTCACGTACTGACGCAGTCTCACTCAGACGCTCAGCTATGATATCACGCGCTCCTGCAAGAGCGTCATCTACAGAAGGGATTTTGTCACTGACGAACTTACGGGCTTCTTTTAGCGGATCAACGATAGTTACATTGTACATTCTGTCTGCCAATGGTTCAAGTCCTGCTTCCTTGGCAGCAACAGCACGTGTCCTGCGCTTTGGCTTATATGGAAGATACAGATCCTCGAGCTCACGGGAATCTACGCATATTTCAATACGACGTTCAAGTTCATCAGTCAGGGCACCTGCAGAAGCGATGGTTTCAATGATTGTAGACTTTCTTTTATCCATTTCATTGAAAACATCTGCCCAATGTTTTATTTCAGCAACAGCTACTTCATCAAGTCCTCCAGTCCGTTCCTTTCTGTACCGGCTTATGAAGGGTATTGTCGCTCCTTCCTCAAACAACTTGATGCAGTTTTCGACCTGCCATTCACGCACACCTATACGAGTGGCGATGCTTTTGATATAAATATCCTTCATAATCAACTGATAATAAGAGTAGAAAGTGACTGCATCAATCGTGAGACACCTGTTTCAGCTGGTCTCTGTAGGCAGAGAATATCTTGGACTTGGAAACAAAACCTACATACGTCCTGTCATGATCCACGACCGGAAGATTCCAGGCCTGGGTCTTCTCGAACTTGTTCATCACACTATCCATCTTTTCGTCCACATATACATATGCCGGTGCAGAAACCATATAGTTGTAAACATGCAGAGTCTCGTAGAGGTCCTTCTTGAACATATCCCTTCTGATGTCTTCGAGGGAAACATAACCATGGAAAAGATTTCGGGAATCAACCACAGGGAAGATATTCCTTTTTGAAGTCGCCACGACTTCGACGAGTTCGCCGAGGGTAGCATCAATTCTCACAGTCCTGAAATCCGCTTCGATCAGATCGCTTGTCTTGAGCAGAGTAAGAACAGCCTGATCGCTGTCATGAGTCAGGAGCTCTCCCTTCTTTGCAATACGCTTGGTATAGATTGAATATGGTTCGACAGCTCTGGTAGCGGCATACGATACAGTGGCTGTCAGAATCAGAGGGATGAGAAGTTCATAACCTCCTGTCATGTCGGCAATAAGGAAAATTGCAGTCATAGGAGCCTGCATGACTCCTGCCATAAGACCTGCCATGCCCACAAGAACAAAATTCTGCTCAGGAACAACGCCCCCTCCTCCTATCAGGTTGATGGTACGGGAGAGGAAGAATCCTGCTATAGCTCCTATGAACAATGTAGGACCGAAAGTACCTCCGACGCCTCCACCGGCATTGGTGAACGACATTGAGAACACTTTCAGAACAAGCACAAGAAGGAAGAAGACAGGAATAGTCCATTCTCTGCGCATGAAGAAAGCAAGGACAGTCTCCCCTTCCATATCTATCATTCCCCCATTCAGAAGAACATGAAGGTCTTCATATCCCTCTCCATACAATGGCGGGAAAAGAAATATGAGGAGTCCAAGTCCGAATGCTGCCAAAGCCCATCTGACAAAAGGACGGCTGATGGACTTTATCTTGTCCTCGAGCCACAAGGTCATACGTGTAAAATACACGGAGCACGCCGCACAGAAAAGGCCCAGAATCAAATAGAACGGGATGTTGTGCATTGTGAACTCCGAAATCGTACATTCGAATGCCGGCTGGTCACCCATGAAAATATAGGAGATCACTGTTGCAGAAATGGTCGACAGAAGCAGCGGAAGTATGGAACTCATCGAAATATTGAAGAGAAGTATCTCCAATGTGAACAGGACTCCCGCAAGCGGAGCCTTGAATATTCCTGCAACGGCTCCGGCCGCTCCACATCCGAGCAGAATGGTCATGTTCTTATATGACAGTCCCATATATCTGGCAACATTGGATCCTATCGCAGCTCCGGTATATACTATCGGGGCCTCTGCTCCGACCGAACCACCGAAACCGATCGTCACGGAAGAAGCCAGCATGGATGACCACATGTTATGAGGCTTGATCTTGGACTCGTTCTTAGAGACGGCAAGTAGAACCTTGGTCACACCGTGACCGATATTGTCCTTTACGATATACTTGACGAACAGAAGGGAAATCAGCATACCTATGCCCGGATATACGAGATAGAGTACGCTATATGCCATACCGTCAAACCACGAAGTTATAGAATGATGGATGAATTCGATGGAAGACTTGAGCAGGACTGCCGCAAAACCGCAGGCAACACCGACAAAAAGAGAAAGAACGATCATCCCGTCACGCTCCGACATGCCTTTGATGAAACGGCGGAGCGCGGAAAGGACATCTGATCTTTTAGGGTTCCTATCCATCACTGAAAGATTGCAAATACAAATATAAGAAAGAAAAGCCGACCTACAAATCATGAAGGTCGGCTTTTATGTCGTATCGGTCAGGCGTCTGCGCCGTCGTCATCTGTAGAATATTGAGAAATGTTGTCATCCGGCAGGCTTTCTCCCTCGTTTCCGTCCGAATCATCTCCATCCTCACCGTCGAGCCAACGTTCGATATCCTCGGCATCGTCTGTCTTAACCTTGATCTTCACCAGATAAATCGCATCAGGAATCTCAACCATGACTGCATAGAATGATGTTCCGTCAGGTTTGTCATATTTTACAAGATCTGGAAAATAATCATTGTATCCCTTAGGGTATTTCTCTGCAAATGCTGCTGCCAGTTCTTCAGACATATTTTCAAAACTGACTACGCCTCTCTTCTTTATAATTGTCGACATATCTTTTGAACTCTTATTTCTGGTTAATACTAAATACGGTGCAATTGTAGGACATTTTTTTCAATTGAGCAAAACAAAAGCACTTTTTTTACAGAAAAGAATCACTTGGCAAGCTTTTTCTTCGCGTATTCAAGTGTCAGCTTGAATGTCTTCTTGTTTGAAGAAGGAGCATCATACATGGCATCAGTCATTATAGCCTCACAAATGGACCTTAATCCACGTGCGCCGAGCCTGTTCTCTATGGAAGTGTCGACTATCAGATCCAGTACTTCCGGTTCTACAGTAAGCTTTATTCCGTCAAGCGCAAACATCTTCTCATACTGACGCATCAGAGCATTCTTCGGCTCCGTAAGAATCCTCTTCAATGCCACCTTGTCAAGATGATCGAGATAAGTTATGACAGGAAGACGGCCTATGATTTCCGGTATGAGACCATATGCACGCAGATCCTGAGCCTCCACATACTGAAGAAGATTCTCCTTATCCACGACAGGTTTGTTTCTGGATCCGAAACCTATCACCTGGGTATTCATCCTCTGGGCTATCCTGCGCTCGATGCCTTCAAAGGCACCTCCGCATATGAACAGGATATTCTGAGTGTTGACATGGAGGAATTCCTGCTCAGGATGCTTTCTGCCACCTTGTGGGGGAACATTGACCACACTTCCCTCAAGAAGCTTGAGCATGGCCTGCTGCACTCCCTCTCCGGACACGTCACGGGTAATTGACGGATTGTCGCTCTTGCGTGCAATCTTGTCAATCTCATCTATGAATACGATACCTCGCTCCGCTTTGGCCACATTATAGTCAGCCTCCTGAAGCAGACGAGACAAGATGCTCTCGACATCTTCACCGACATATCCCGCTTCTGTAAGAACAGTTGCATCGACAATAGTGAAAGGAACGTCAAGAAGCTTGGCTATCGTCTTGGCCATCAATGTCTTGCCTGTTCCGGTAGGGCCTACCATCAATATATTTGACTTGTCAAGTTCAAGATCACTGTCTTCCGCAAGATTGTTGTTCAGTCTTTTATAATGGTTATACACAGCTACAGCGAGGAGCTTCTTTGCCCTGTCCTGTCCTATGACATACTGGTCAAGAAATGCGTGTATATCCTTCGGCTTATACAACGACTCCTGTCTGCCCAAGGCTGGAGAAGCGGATGTACTCCGGTCATAATCACGGACATAATCTCCCGCGAGCTTGACACATTCAGAACAGATGCATGCATCAATGCCCTGCAGGAGCACAGGAACCTCACTTTCACTCCTGCCGCAGAACATGCAGTAGTTCTTCGATTTAACAGTTTTTGCCATCTCCTACTTTCTCTTGGTAAGAATCTCGTCAATCATTCCATACTCAAGTGCCTCCTGCGAATTCATCCAGAAGTCACGGTCACCGTCCGCATAGATACGCTCAACAGGCTGTCCTGTGTGCTCAGACAGGATAGAATACAGTTCTTTCCTTATCTTCTCAATTTCCTGAGCGGCTATAAGGATATCGGATGCCTGTCCGCTTGCACCTCCGATAGGCTGATGTATCATGATCCTCGAATGTTTCAGGGCAGACCTTCTGCCCGGAGCACCGGCACAAAGAAGGACAGATCCCATAGAGGCTGCCATACCTGTACAGATGGTAGCCACTTCCGGCTCGATGATCTGCATGGTATCATAAATGCCGAGACCTGAAGACACCTGGCCTCCAGGAGTATTTATATACAGGGATATATCCCTGGTGCTGTCATTTGAAGCCAGAAAGAGAAGCTGGGCCTGAATGATATTGGCGACATCGTCATCAATCGGAACTCCAAGGAAAATGATTCTGTCCATCATCAGTCTGCTGAACACATCCATCGAAGCCACATTGAGCTTTCTCTCTTCAAGGATCGTAGGATTGATGTATCCATCCATCACGGACTGATACCTGTGCATCGTCATGGAGCTTATGCCATGCTCCAGAACTGCATATTTCAAAAATTCCTTATTCATGTCAGAAATTAAAAAAGGCCAGCTTTGCGAGCCGGCCTGTAAAGTCATGCAATTATTTCAACTCGCGGAACTTCTCAACAGAAATCTTCTTCTTCTTGAGAGTCACGACCTCACGGACAGCTGCATAAGTCTTCTCGTTTTCAACCTGATCGAGAATCCTTCTGCCCTGCTCTTCCTGTGAAAGAATATTCTTTGCGAAAGCCTCAAGCTGCTCCTCAGGAACATTGTTCATTCCGTACATCGCGAACTGATATGCAGCAAAACCCTTTGCACTGGCAAGGAGGTCAGCCTCTTCAATCTTCACATTGTACTTGTTCATGAGGTAGCCACGAACCATCTGCCACTTATAATCGACAATGAAAAGATCCCA
This sequence comes from Bacteroidales bacterium, assembly GCA_017399905.1. Classification (GTDB taxonomy): domain Bacteria; phylum Bacteroidota; class Bacteroidia; order Bacteroidales; family UBA932; genus Cryptobacteroides. The sequence continues at coordinate 143,984 of JAFQAR010000001.1, read as the reverse complement.
ATCCTTTTCAATGTCCTCCATGGTGAACTTTCCTTCATTGACAACATAAACCCATCTCTTGAGGAACTTCTCTGCAATGTTTACAGATGCTTTGTCAAGGAGATAGTTCTTTGCATCCTTAGAGAAACGGAAATCCGCCTCCTGAGAATACTCTGCACGGATCTTATCTTCTATCCTTGCATCGAATTCAGCCTCAGTCTTCACGCCGAACACCTTCTCGAATGTCTCTTCGGTAAGAGGTGCGTCTACGAAAGTCTTGACGTTCCTGACAGTCATCTTGAACATCGGGTCAAGTGTTGCAAGCTCTTCCTTGCTTACCTTGAGCATTGATGAACGGTCTGTCTCATTCTCAAAAGCCTCGTTTACATTTACGTCCATCACATCGCCGGCCTTGACGCCTACGAAAGACTTCCTTACTGACTCTGCAACGTTGCGGATAGCTACATATGTACCCTCAACCTTAGTCTCACCCTGCTCGAAATCAACGATGATGAAATCGTCCTCCTTTGCAGCGACACCCTCTTCGAGTGAACCGTACTGGCGGAGAAGGTTGTTCTTCATCTCCTTCTTTGCAGCTTCCGTCACAGTGATCGTATAATAGACGATCTCGTCATCCTTTGAAAGCTCGAATGAAATCTCAGGATTCTCAGCGATGTCAAACTTGAAAGTGAAGTCATTGCCTGGAGTCCAGTCTGTTTCAGGCTGGTCCTCGCTTGGGAGCGGCTCACCGAGAACGCGAAGGTTATTCTCCCTGATAAAGTTGTTGAGACCTTCTGCAACGACATCGTTTACTGAATCAACAAGTGCAGACTGGCCATACATCTTCTCTACAAGAGACATAGGAACCATTCCCTTGCGGAAGCCCTTGAATTCAGCCTTCTTCCTGTAATCATTCAGTTTCTTCTTCCTGCTGTCAGCATAATCCTCGCTTGTCACGGCAAGAGTAAGTTCGAGATTGAGATCATCGATTCTGTTCTGTTCAATTTTCATATTATATATTCTTTAATCATTTCAGAATAGCGCCTTTACGGGCTCACCCGGAAAAGCCTGCAAAAGTAATCATATTTAGTGATATTTCAAAATATCACATGCCTGCTCTCCTCTTTCTCTGAGGATAGGCGACGCGAGAGTGGTACATCTGCTGAAGATAGGTCTTGACCGTAGCCTTGACAACAGCTATTTCCTTGAGGGATATCTCAGAGTCAGTCAGCTGGCCGTCTGAGATCTTGCCGTTCATTATCTTCTCCACAAGTGCATCTATGCTTTCTGCTGAATAATCCTTGAGACTTCTTGACGCAGCCTCGACAGCGTCGCAGAACATAAGAATGGCCTGTTCCTTTGTCGCCGGCTTTACACCGTCATATGCGAATTCCGCAACATCATCAGGATCGCCGCCTTCATTCAGATATCTGTTCAGGAAATATGATGCGGAAGTGGTTCCGTGATGAGTCTTTATGAAATCCTTGAGGACATCCGGAAGTCCGTGTTTATCCGCAAGAGCCAGTCCGTCGGAAACATGCTTGATTATCTCTCTTGCACTTTCCTTATATGTCAGTCCTGCGTGATAATTTACACCTGGGCTTTCATTCTCTGTAAAGCACTGAGGATTGCTTATCTTACCAACATCATGATATAAGGCCGCAGCCCTGATCAGAGGGACATTCGCTTCTATCGAACGTGCGGCGGCATCGGCAAGATTCATAACCTGGAGTGAATGTTGGAAAGTACCCGGAGCCTTGTCTGCCAGCATCCTCAGAAGAGGATTGCTTGTATCGCTGAGCTCCACAAGCTTGGAGGTCGAAACCAGCTTGAAGATCTTTTCAAAGAGATATATCAGAGGATAGCCGGCAACAGAAAGAAGAGCGCCAAGAGCCATGTCAAGTATCGTACGGTAATCGGAGTATGAGACGCCCTCCACGAAACGGAAAGCGATCCACACCAGCACCATCACCATGAACACGATCAGGGCAGTAACGAACTGCAGCCATCCCTTGTTGAAATGTTCGAAAGTAAGTATGCCTACAGTTCCTGCAACAAGATACATCACGAAAAGTTCCATTCCGTTCGGAGCGAAAATCAGCATCGGAAGCAGTGAAATAAAGAATACGGAAAAGACCATCCTCCTTGAAAAGAAGGCAAGCTGATAGAATACGATCAGCATGAACGGCATCATGTAGAAGAGGTCCGGATTTATCTTCACTACAAGAGATGAACCGATTGCCGACAATGCAAATACCATCAGCAGGTAAAGGTATTTGTTGAATTCCTCAAATATCCTGTAATTGCAATAGTAGATCGCAAGGAAAAGAAGGAGAACAAGGAAAAATGCGAGAAGGACATTACCGATCCACTGAAGAGCCTTGGGACCTGTGTATCCGATGTTCTCATCGTATTCCGCCTTGTACGAATCAAGCAGTTGCTCGATTTCAGAAGTAACTATCTCACCGTTGGAAACGATTACAAGACCTGCCTTCATATAGCCCTGAGTCGTTGAGACATGGTCGTAGCTCTCCTCATGGACAAGATCTGTAGTCTGCTGGTCGTAAAGCAGATCCGCAGAAATCAGCCCGGAAAGTCCGAGGGTCTGATACAACGAATCCGCATTGCTGCCCGGACATGTCTGCCTTACAGCATCAAGAACAGCTGAACGCGCAGCTTCAAGGGAATAGACTTCCGTCACCGGCACCTTGATTGCCCTCCTGTTCTTCTGGACATAGATCATTCCGTCAGAACCCATACGGTCGGAGTCGCTCAGACTCTCTGTAGTCATAGCGGAAAGGACACCCCTTGAATACACGGACATGATCAGATCGGAAAGTACAGGCTTCAGTCCCGAATACTCTCCCATATCCATTTCTGCAAGGTGTGACAAGGCATCGGACAACACCTTGTCGTCACGTCTGTAATACGGAATGACTCTTGAACCGGCCTGTTCCATTTCAAGCTGATACTGGTCATCTGTCTTCAGCACAGGGAAATCGAATTGGGCTATCAACGTCTCATACTGCCATGGAGAACCTTTCTTATAGTCATAGCTGAAACGCGAGCTCCTCGGCATGAGGAAGACTATGAGTATGAAAAGCAGGACCAACGGCAGGTAGACCCTGATTCCTTTCGGGAAATTGTTCTTTTCCATAAATGAAGCTGTTTCTGTGTTCTTCTGTATAATCAGTGTCGCCACAGGTGTGGCGACACTGGAAAACAAGCATTACTGCTGTATAAGTATGTAGATGAATGTACCGATATGCAACATTTCTACTTGATCGCCATATCTACGATATCACCTTCGTCACCGTCATAGTAGCCTGCATCAAGCTTGGCCCTGACTTCAGTGAAGGCATTGAGGGTGCGCTGCACATCTTCCATAGAGTGTGCCGCAGTGGAGATGATACGGAAGATGACCATACCCTTAGGAATCACAGGATAGATCACTACAGAACAGAAGATGCCATAGTTCTCACGAAGATCCACTGCCATTCTTGAAGCCTGTCCGACACCACCCTTGATCTGTACCGGGGTCACGCATGCCTCAGCAGGTCCGATCTCGAATCCGAGATTGCGGAAACCGTCCTGAAGAGCCTTGGTGATGGTGAAAAGCTTCTGTCTGAGCTGATCACCTTCCTTGCTGCGGATGATTTCAAGTCTCTTGAGGCCACCCTCTACGAGAGCCATAGGGAGAGACTTCGCATAGATCTGCGAACGCATGTTGAAACGGAGATAGTTGATGATCTTCTTAGGACCGGCTACGAAGCCACCGATTGACGCCATTGACTTCGCATATGCACCGATATAAAGGTCGATCTCATCCATTACACCGAAATGCTCGGATGTACCACGGCCTGTAGGACCCATGTTACCGAATCCGTGAGCATCGTCGATGAGGATTCTGAACTTGTATTTCTTCTTGAGCTCGACAATCTTGTCAAGGAATCCCAGAGCTCCGGTCATTCCGTAAACGCCCTCGGTGATGAGAAGGATACCGCCGCCAGTCTCTTCGCAGAGCCTTGTCGCTCTCTGGAGAGTCTTCTCGCAGCTCTCATAATCATTATGACGGTAGGTCATCCTCTTTCCCATATGCATGCGGGCACCGTCGATAAGACAAGCATGTGCCTCCGAGTCATATACGATGACATCGTGACGGTCCATAAGTGCATCGATAGTAGACAGGATTCCCTGATATCCGAAGTTGAAGAGGAAAGCATCCTCCTTTCTTTCAAACTCTGCAAGTTCTCTCTCAAAACGCTCATGAAGATCGGTATGACCGGTCATCATACGGCTTCCCATAGGATATGCAAGTCCCCATTTTGCAGCAGCTTCAGCATCAGCCTTACGCACTTCAGGATGGTTTGCAAGTCCGAGGTAATTGTTAAGGCTCCATACAAGGACGTCTTTTCCCTGGAACTTCATATGAGGTCCAAGTTCACCTTCAAGCTTCGGAAACATATAGTATCCGAAAGCCTTTGCAGCATACTGTCCGAGCGGTCCACCCGAATGTTTCTCGATTCTTTCAAAAATGTCTGTCATGATTTTCTAAAAGTTTCTTGGTTTAGTACAATTGTATTATTAAGCATCAATATTCGCATAGTGTGCATTCTGTTCGATGAATTCGCGGCGTGGCGGAACATCATCGCCCATCAGCATCGAGAATGTCCTTTCAGCCTCTGCTGCATTCTCGATCGTGATCTGTCTGAGGAGGCGCTTCTCAGGATCCATTGTGGTGCTCTGGAGCTGTTCTGCACTCATCTCTCCGAGACCTTTGTAACGCTGCACGAAGACTCCCTTGTCGGATCCCTTGCCAAGCTGGAGCGTAGCGTCCTTGCGCTGCTGCTCTGTCCAGCAGTATATCTCCTCCTTTCCTTTCTTCACAAGGTAAAGCGGCGGAGTCGCCAGATAAACATAACCGTTCTTGATAAGGTCGATCATATAACGGAAGAAGAAGGTCAGGATAAGGGTCGCAATGTGGCTTCCGTCCACGTCGGCATCGGTCATGATGATCACCTTATGGTAACGGAGCTTGCTGAGATTCAATGCCTTGCTGTCTTCCTCAGTTCCAACGGTAACACCGAGAGCAGTATAGATATTGCGGATTTCCTCACTTTCGAACACCCTGTGTTCCATTGCCTTTTCGACATTGAGGATCTTACCTCTCAAAGGAAGGATTGCCTGAGTCATCCTGTCACGTCCCTGCTTTGCAGTACCGCCTGCAGAGTCTCCCTCGACAAGGAAAAGCTCGCATACTTCAGGATCTCTTGACGAACAGTCGGCAAGCTTGCCCGGCATTCCTGCACCTGACATGACGGTCTTCCTCTGAACCATCTCACGCGCCTTGCGGGCGGCATGTCTTGCAGTCGCAGCGAGGATGACCTTCTCGACGATCATCTTAGCCTCCTTAGGATTCTCCTCAAGATAAAGTTCGAGAGCGGCAGCAGTGGCCTGTGACACAGCGGAAACGACCTCACCGTTACCGAGCTTGGTCTTGGTCTGTCCTTCGAACTGAGGTTCAGCCACCTTAACGGACACTACCGCAGTAAGTCCCTCACGGAAATCGTCTGCCGCAAGATCGAACTTGAGCTTCGCCAGCATGCCGGCCCTGTCCGCATAGTTCTTGAGGGTCCTTGTAAGACCCATCTTGAATCCCTGAAGGTGCGTACCTCCCTCGATGGTGTTGATATTGTTTACATAAGAGTAGATCTTCTCCGTATATGAAGTGTTGTACTGCAGAGCGATCTCTATAGGAATGATCTTATCAGTCTCAAGATAGATCGGAGACTCGATAAGTCTCTCTGCACCGCCGTCGAGATACTCCACAAACTCCTTGAGACCATCCTTAGAGTAGAAGACATCGTTTCTGAAGTGTGTGGTCTCGAGCTCGTTGCCATTCTCATCGACATCATGAACAAGATTCCTGCGGTCAGTAAGAGTAAGACGGATACCCTTGTTCAGATATGCAAGTTCACGTAGACGCGCCGCGAGGGTATCATACTTATAGACTGTCGTAACCTGGAAAATCTCCGGATCCGGATGGAAGGTCACGGTAGTACCTGTATCCTCCGCCTCACCGACAACTTCCACAGGCTTGAAAGGCTTTCCCTGTGAGTATTCCTGCACAAACACCTTTCCTTCACGATGGATCTCAGCCTTGAGATAATCAGACAAGGCATTCACACAGGAAACGCCGACTCCATGGAGACCGCCTGAAACCTTGTAGCTGTCCTTGCTGAACTTACCACCGGCATGGAGCACTGTCAGAACGACCTCAAGAGCCGATCTGTTTTCCTTCTCATGCATACCGGTAGGAATACCACGTCCGTTATCCCTTACAGTAATGGAATTATCTTCATTGATATAGACATCGACAGTATCGCAATAACCGGCCAGAGCCTCATCGATACTGTTGTCAACCACCTCATACACAAGATGATGGAGTCCCCTCTCACCGATATCACCGATATACATGGACGGCCTCTTTCTCACGGCCTCCAATCCCTCGAGAACCTGAATACTGTTGGCGGAATACTGCTCCGCCACAGCCACATTTGCTTCCTGTTCGCTCATTATATAAAAATTACTTAATTTGCCATTAATCAAACGGACAAATTTAGTAATTTTTTCTTACAACACCAAGCAAATGCCGAGAGTAAAATACACTCCCTTTTCCGCATAAAGTGGACTGCGCTGAACCTTCATACCAAGCAGATTACCCGCTCTGAGCCAGAACGAAAGGGAGCGGTTGAGGGCATACTCGGCAGAAAGCCCAAGGTCTGCATAACCGGAAGCAGTATAGATACTTCCTTTTCTTGCAGTGGAAAACATACAGTCGACCCCGGCATATATCCTGCGGTTCCAGTTATACTCGAAAGAAGCGCTTCCGGTCAATGCCGCAGGCTTGAGAAGATAAGGTCCGTCGACAAACGCATCTCCCTGTATACCGTCATAAGCGGCAGAAAGATCGAACATGACATCTTCAGACTTCCATCTCAATCCGAGGGATGCATACCACTTCGAATAAGGTGCATAACTTACAAATGGAACAAAAGTGCCGTCTTCCGAAGCCACGACCGCCTCAAGGGGAGCATTGGCAAGACTGCAATATCCGACAGAAAAAGAATAAGAAAGCCGCAATGCCGCATTTCCTTCCAGACCCGCATGCGCATCAGCTTTGACAACCGTATAATCCAACGGAGAAGATGCCGGGACATAGGATAAAGGATTCAGATGATGGTCCGCATCAAGAAGAGAAGCATATGTATTGATACGGTTGCCTCCCTCTACAGCGGCGTGGACTTTCAGGATATCCGGAACGAGAATGTATTCGACACGCACATCAGGATACACGACCTGCTCTACATCTACAGCCTTATATGTACCGTCGGCCTCATCAGAATCGAAGATCTTGGCCACGCGGATACCTAAGCTCACATTAAACCTGTCCCTGCGGTACTCATAACGTGGTTCAAAATAGAACTGGCCGGCACCTCGCCAAGGAGCATTGCTGTAACCGGCGACATCCGCACCGGCATCAAAAAGAATCCTGTGAGCCTTGAAGGCACGGCCTATGCACGCATCTGCCGTAAAGACATGTTCACGGATTGAGGACACTTCAGGAATACCTTTGAGAGCATCGCCGGCAAATCTGTAGTCCGCCTTGAGGGAATAGAAGTAATTCCTGCCAGGGTTGGGCTTGGAAGCAATGGAGAAGAAAGCATCCATCGCATTATACGAACGGCTCCAGGAGAAGTTTTCTGATACGACCCCATAATAGCCTGCACCGAAATTAACGGAGCCTCTGTCCCAATCGTATTTTCCTGCAACGCCAGCCTTGGACAGAAGATCATGTCCCGACCATGCATCGGATGCCGTTTCAGAACCGTCATGCAGATTATGGTATTTGCCGATGAATGACTTATGGTCGGCATAGACATCCAGAGACCATCCGCTCCTGAGTTCAGGCGACCAGATCAGATCAAGGACCGGATGAAGCTGATAGCCGGCACCAGCCTTGAGATAGAGGTTTCTGGACTTATCAAGCGACGCATCCGGTTTCATGGAAAGGACATACGGCCTGAATTCATAAGACCCTCTGAAAGGAGTATCGAAGACAGAATAGTCGAAATCAAGATCAAATTTCATGACCGTATCAGGAACCGCCATCTCGATCGAAGGCTTATGTACTTCCATGAGCTTTCCCTCATATGCCCTGTCCACAACGACTGTCGGATCAAGATTCTGTCCGAAAGCATCTGCGGAGCCCAGCAATGCGGCAGCGAAAAATATCAGATATTTCTTTCCCATCATAAAATTCAAAATTAATTTTGTCCATCAATCATTGATTCCAGCCGCTTCAGGCGCATATCCACCGCATCCAGCACGTCATCATCATTGCCGGAAGGCGAATATCCGTCACGGACACTTTCGAAAGTAGCCTTGGCCTGCTCCAGTTCGCCTCTTTCGGCAAAAGAGTCGCCAAGCACGATGAAGCTTTTCGCCAGCCAGTATACCTGTCCGGAACCGGCATCCGAGAAAGCATAGACCTTGTTTTCGACATCTTCAAACAGTCCCCTGTCATAACTGTCCTGAATAAGCATGTATGCAGCTTCAGCCCCATAGGCATCGGATACATCTTCAGACAGACGCTGCAGGATTTCCATAGCCTCATCTCTTCTGCTGACAGCAAGATACGACTTGGCCTTTATATATCCCGCCTCGGACCTGAGTGATTCATCAGAGCGGGAATCCGAAATGACAAGATCTGCATTTCTGACAGCATCATTCCATCTGTGACTCTTGAATGCAGAACGCATCATGCCGCTCAAAGCCAGGAACCTGTTGTTTTCGAGAAGGGCGGCAGAATGAAGAGACTGGTATCCGCCATATGCATCCTCCCACTTTTCCATCTTATATGAAAGGTTCGCAAAATTAAGCATAGACAATTCCACAAAAGATCCCGATCCATGCTCGATGACCTTACGGTAGCTGTCGCAGGCCTGATCCGACCGTCCGAGACACTTGTATGATTCCGCCATATAGAAGTCAGCCTTGAATCCATGTCTTCCGTCAGGATACCTGTCCAGATAAGAGCGGAGCGATACGAGAGCCTTTTCATAATTCTCAGAAAGGAAGATCTGCTCTGCAGCATTGAATATCATATCCTCCTTTTCATCCGCAGTCTTCACCGCGCCCTTGCCTATCGCATCAATATACGCAAGATACTCCTCCGGTTCATTGCGTGTCTGATAGATGGATTCGATCGCAGCGAGCGCATCTTCAGAATATCCGGAAAGCGGCATCTTTTCAACAACCGCCTTATAATAGCCCAGAGCATCGTTGAACTGGGACTGGTTTCTGGCCAACGATCCCATTTCAATATATGCCTTCGCTACGAACGTGCTGTCCTTCACGACTTCAGCGATCCGGTTGAAGCATCTGAACGCATTGTCATCATCTTCCAGCACGACATATGTCCGGCCAAGTTCGAACAGAGCCTCGGGATAGAACTTTGAGGAAGGAGAGGCAGACATTACATTGGAAAGAAGACTGATCTTCCTGTCGATGTTCCTGTCAAGTCCCGATGCGATCGCACACTGATAATACGGATAAATGTCGTCTACATCAAAATATTCATCCAGAACGGCTCCATACGCATCCGAAGCCGCCTTGTAATCCTTACCGATGAAAATACAGTCCGCTTTTCTCTCCAATGCCTCCTTGCGGTACTTCACCTTGGTTTCCCCAAGATATTCGTCAAACCATTTCATCGCAGATTTATAGTCACCGCTCTTGAAATGACAATACGCGATGTTGTACGGGATCAGATATGATTCATCCTGTCCGCGAAGAGCGGAAGCATTATAGAGTTCCACAAACAGCTCACGAGCCTCATCATACTGGTCATTGCGATACATCGCCTCAGCAAGCCAGAAACGTGAAAGCTGATTGAACCTGCTGTTCTTCTCCGAATAGTAGGCAGCCACCTTGAGACATGGGACAGCCTTCCTGTACGAACCGTTCGATATCAGCTGATTTGCCCTCAGGTAGTTGGCTTTCATATAGTTGTTGCGCATATCTTCATCAAGCTCATCTATCTGGTCATACGCATTGATGGCTCCCTCATAATCCCTGTCATGGAGAGCTGCAACCGCTATATAGCTGTTTATCCTGTCACCCTTATCGGGATCCGAATGTTTCCTGAGATAGTTCTGGAATACCGACGTATCGTCATTCAGGTCAAAGGCGAGCTTCGCCCAGTTGAAATATGCATCTTCTGCAATTGCCTTGTCATATGGCAATGATGAGGCGGTCCTGAACGCATCCATAGCAGCCACCTTGTTTTTCGTCTGGATATAGCTGTATGCCATATGATATGCCGCAATCTGTCCTATTGAATCACGAAGGTCTCCCATCGCGGAGAATGCGTCGACAGCTCCACGGTAATCCTCCGATGCATAAAGCACCGACCCTTTGAAGAAAAGGTCTGAACGGCTGTCCTTCCTGCCCTCTCCGGCAGCATTGAGCTCAAGATATCTCCTCGCATTGGCAGCATCTCCGACAAGCATCCAGGACTCCGCTATGATTCTTGCCAGCTGAGGACGGAGATCCTGCGGCACAGCCTCATATATTGCATCACCCTGGGTCGTGACATATTCATGGTCACCCATCATGAAGCGGCACTCCATTATGTAGTAGTCGGACATCCCGCGGAATCTCGGATCCTTTCTGGACTTTCCGAACCATGAAGCCGACTCACCGAAGTTCTTCTTGAGATAATTTATATATCCCATAGCATATCTCGAAGGCATGGTAAAATCGCTCTGAGGAGAGCTTTCCACAGCCTTGAAGCCATCGAGAGCAGCATCAAGGTCACCTCGTTCAAGATCACAGTATGCCTTACGGAAAAGGAAACCGACACGCTGTCCCTTATAAAGATCCTTCAATGATATTGACGACATGATGCGTCCTGCCCTCATATAATCGTGAGCATCAAAGAGATTCAGCGCATGCTGCCATCTTATCTGGGTGGCAAGGACGGACTGAGGATTACGTGAAAGGAAATCATTCATCACAGCCTCATAGCCGGGAACCTTCATGATCACGTCGTCAAGAACAGCATAGCCTTCAGGATCGGAAGCGGCAGACACAGCTGCAGCACGGCCGAAATCGTGACGCGAACGGCTGAACATGCCGTTTTCATGCAATCTCAATATATTACGGATTTCTTCATCTCCACCGTCAGTCACGATCTCCCGTGCATGTGAACACACTCCGGAGAACAGAAGCATGGCGGCGCTTATGGCAGTCAGGGATATTAATCTCATTATTAAAACCGTTTCTTATGCAATTAATTTACAAAATTAACCATTTTCCACTATATTTGTGTGATTATAATTCATTTTTTGGACATGGAAGACAGAAGCCCTATCATTTCCTTCAAGGATGCCGACATAATCAACGGTGAAGCAAAGGTCATATATGGCCTTGACATGGACATATATCCAGGAGACTTCGTGTACATCGTAGGAAAGGTAGGTACAGGAAAGACATCCATCATACGCACCATAATAGCAGAAAACCCTCTTGAGAAAGGACACGGAGAAGCATGTGGATACACCCTCGAAGGCATAAAGGACAAGGAAATACCGTTTCTCAGAAGGAAAATGGGAGTAGTATTCCAGGACTTCCAGCTTCTTATGGACAGAAGCGTTGAAGACAACCTCATGTTCGTGCTCCAGGCTACAGGATGGAAAAGCCGTGAAGAAATGGACAAGCGCATCGGCGCGGTGCTGGAATCGGTGGGAATGGGAAGAAAGGCTCATAAGATGCCTCACCAGCTTTCCGGAGGAGAACAGCAGAGAATAGCCATTGCACGTGCACTGCTCAACGATCCGCAGGTCATCATAGCTGACGAACCGACAGGAAACCTTGACAATGAGACCGCTGACGGCATCATGAAGCTGCTGACAGGGATCAATGAAGAAAAAGGCACTGCAATAGTCATGGTGACCCACAACAGGCAGATTTTCGAAAAATATCCTGGAAGAGTGATGGTATGCAAGGATGAGGTATGTACAGAACAGGATCCCGATGAAGCCATTGACCTTGAACTCACAATATGATGGACACAAAGGAAAGATTCTTTCACATAACGGAATGGTTTTCAAGGAACATGGAAGCTCCACAGACGGAGCTTGACTATGACACGCCGTTTCATCTCCTGATTGCGGTCATCCTGTCAGCGCAATGCACGGACAGAAGGGTCAACATGCACACTCCGGCCATATTCACAAGATTCCCGCATCCTCAGGACCTCGCTGAAGCCGGATTTGACGAAGTATACAGTCTCATCAGATCGATATCATTTCCAAACAACAAGGCCAGACATCTGATCGGGATGGCCCGGATGCTCGTAGATGAATTCAACGGCGTAGTCCCTTCGGAACCCGAACAGCTGGAAAAGATGCCGGGCGTGGGCCGGAAGACGGCAAACGTCATCGCTTCAGTAATTTACAACAAGCCGGTAATAGCGGTCGACACCCATGTGTTCAGGGTTTCACGCAGGACAGGGCTATCAGACGGTGCGACAGTGGAAGCTGTAGAAAAAGATCTGACGGCCGGATTCGCACCCGAATTGAGGCCGGATGCCCACCATTGGCTGATCCTTCACGGCAGATACACATGCACCGCACGGAAGCCCAAATGCCACGAATGTGGAATCAGAGAATGGTGCAGGCAATATCTCGAGGAAAATTCCATCATATGATACATTACTTCCCGACTGAATCCATCCCAGCTCCGGGAGGTGAATTCACAGACCCTTTCAGATATTTTCCGGATCCGCTCGTAAAGTATGCGGCTGACCTTCTCATGCATGACATAAAATGTTCCGAGGAACTTCACGAGGCATTTTCAGAAGGCAAGATGTTGGGAGTCCTGGTAGTCACGGACCAGATGGGACGAACCGGATATCTTGCCGGATTCTCGGGCAATGCAGGCGGCCGGAGCAATATCGACGGGTTTGTACCTCCTGTTTATGACCTGCTGGATCCGTCAGGACATTTCAGGATGAGAGAAGCGGAAATCTCCGGCCTCAACCGACAGATAAGGATATTGGAAGATTCCGAAGAACTTTCCATGCTCGAAGATGAAATAAACGGGCTCAGGAGGATGATGGAAGAAGAAATCAGTCTTCAGAAGGCCAGGATGGAGATCTTGAAACGGCAGCGGGATGAAATAAGGAGGGAAGAAGCGGACAGCAACGGGTATCCTGAACTGATAAGGCAGAGCCAGCATGAAAAGGCGGAACTGAAAAGGATACGCACCAGATGGGAGGAGCGCATACGCGAAGTACAGGAACGCGTCGACTCTTTCTGGAAAGACATAAAGGGACTTAAGAACAAGAGGGCCGGAATGTCGGACGAACTCCAAAAATGGATATTCACCAGATACGTCGTCCACAACATATGCGGCGAAGAAAAGACAATCTGGGAAATATTCACGGAGCAAGGCATTGTCCCTCCTGGCGGGACCGGAGAATGTGCAGCTCCCAAGCTCCTCGAACATGCTTTCCGCAACAACCTCAAGCCTGTAGCTATGGGAGAATTCTGGTATGGGACCTCCCCTGTCACCGCAGTAAGGACAAAGGGACATTTCTACCCCTCGTGTACAAGCAAATGCGGTCCGCTGCTACGATTCATGCTTAAAGGCATGAAAATACATATCGACGGACCAATCGAGGCCTTACCGGAGATCATATATGATGACGACTCAATTACCGTCATTGAAAAACCCTCCGGAATACCGTCTGTACCGGGATTGGACGGCAGACTCTCCGCATATGATATTTTAAAGGAGACCTATTCCGGACTTGAGACAGTCCACAGACTTGATATGGACACCTCAGGAATACTCATATTCGCGAAGAGCAGAAAGGCGGCAGCAGACATACAGGCCCAATTCGAATCCCATACTATAAGGAAGACCTATATCGCAAGACTCTCGTACGCCGGGGAAGGAAAGGAATTGAAGAAAGACGACACCGGACACATAGACCTGCCTTTAAGTCCTGATTATGATGAAAGGCCAAGACAGAAAGCCGACATTACAGATGGCAAGCCTGCAAAAACCGCATATGCAGTAACTTCCGTCAACAAAGACGGTTCCATAGACGTGACGTTCAACCCGTTGAACGGACGCACTCACCAGTTGCGCGTGCACTCTGCCCATATCCTCGGGCTTGGTCACCCTATCGTCGGTGACCTTCTGTACGGAGGCGCCCCTGCAGAAAGACTCATGCTGCATGCACAGAGCATAACCTTCCGTCATCCGGAAACCAAAGCCGAACTGACACTGACAAGCGGCAAACATCCATTCCCTGAAATATAGAAAAGGCCGGTCAACAGTATCCTGTGACCGGCCTTGCACCTGTATGTCTTGGAAGAATTACTTCTTCTTTGCGTATCTCTGATAGAATTTATCAACACGACCTGCTGTATCTACAAGCTTCATCTTACCTGTATAGAATGGGTGAGATGTGTTAGAGATCTCGAGTTTCACTACAGGGTACTCAACGCCCTCGATCTCGATGGTCTCCTTGGTGTTCGCGCATGAGCGGGTGATGAACACCTGATCGTTTGACATATCCTTGAAAGCTACAAGACGGTAGGTTTCGGGATGTATACCTTTCTTCATAACGTTATAAAAATTAGTTAACTGATTTTGCGGCGCAAAAGTAATCCTTTTATTTCAATTAAACAACTATTTCTCGAACTAATTGATGTTTCAGGAGGCATATATCATTTAATTCTATATGGCTGATCGTCATACAGGATGAATTTCCTGGCCTTTCTGATCCATTTCTGCTCCTCAACCTTGACATGTTCACGCATTTCTTCAAAGTCAACGCTTCCGTTTACATAGTCCAGAAGAAGCTGGTCGGAAAGCTTGGCATCGAATCCCTCTTCAAGGCGGAAATCAGAATACCTTTCCTTGAAATGACGGAGAAGCTGAAGGGTATGGATCAGGGAATGGTACTCGAC
This sequence comes from Bacteroidales bacterium, assembly GCA_017399905.1. GTDB lineage: Bacteria > Bacteroidota > Bacteroidia > Bacteroidales > UBA932 > Cryptobacteroides. Next base: position 128,955 of record JAFQAR010000001.1, on the reverse strand, counting down.
ACCCGGCTCAAGCATGATCTGATAGCCATAGCATTTCTTACCCTCATACCTTCCGCACGAAGGAGTGAATGAACATGGCCGCATCATGACGCCCTCGGCAAAAGGGAGTATCTCATTGGACGAGGTCTTTATGAAGGGGGCTCCGATATACTCATAAGGCCGCGCCGTTCCGATTGCAGGAGATACATTTGTATTGTTCCACAAACCGCCTCCGCTGTATACATCGCAGGTAAAGAGTCCCGGAATGTCGGAAGCAGGAGCAATGGTCCAAGGCATAAGCTGCTTGTTTGAATCAGTAGCAAGGGCTGATATGACATGGAGAGCGAACTTGGCACCAATTTCATGGTAATAGAGATTGGCAAGTTCTCCCAACGTAAGTCCGTGCCGATGAGCCACCTTCGGGACATAAGGTTCCACGACTGAAGAGGGCATGGTTCCTTCCACTACCCTTCCGGCCGGATTCATATGGTCCACCACATACATGGAAGGAGCGTCATCCTTCATGGATTTAAGGGCATCCATGAGCCTGAATACGTCTTTTGTATAATTGAAATAACGTGCTCCCACATCCTGGATCTCCACAACGACGGCATTAAGTCCCTTGAGGTCACCAACAGAAAAATCAATATGGTTAGTCAAAGGGGTAAGTTCCGTATCGCGAGGAGAAAAGATGATCTCCAGATTTCCTCTTTCACGGAAAATGTCATACATGTACCTGCCGCGTTCCGTATCCCAGCAGTTCTGTGTACAGAAACAGCCGACACGGCCTTCCAGCAAAGCCTTGTCGAGCTGTTCTTCCAATGATGTTGTCCTGAATGAAAACACTATCCTATAATATTTTTAGCGATTCCTATGATTTCACCCGCAAGAGCTTCCGCAGCATCGGCTGTAGGAGCCTCGGCATAAATGCGTATGATCGGCTCCGTATTCGAACGACGGAGATGCACCCATTCCCTGCGGCTCTCGAATGATATCTTCACACCGTCAATAGTATTGATATCCTCGGATGCATAAACCGACTTTATCTCTTCGAGGATCCGGTCAATCAGTGCAGAATCGGAAAGCTCGATCTTGTTCTTGGCGATCACATACTGCGGATATGACGCAAGAAGCTCTGACACCTTCATCTTCCTGTATGCCAGGTTTGTAAGGAAGAGCGCAACACCGACCATTGCATCCCTGCCGTAATGGAGGGCCGGATAGATGACGCCTCCGTTACCCTCTCCGCCTATAAGCGCCCCACATTCCTTCATGCGAGTAGTGACATTCACCTCTCCCACAGCGGCAGCCGAATATACGCCGCCATATTGTTCCGTCACATCACGCAAGGCTCTCGAAGAGGACAGATTGGATGATGTAGTCATCTGATAAGGAGCCGCAACCTCTTCCAATGACTTTCCGGTATTCAGTGCTTCATCATAAACCCTTGAAAGCAGATAATCTGCAACGCTTACCAACGTATACTCCTCACCGAAAGGCTTTCCGTTCTCGCAGATCAAGGCAAGCCGGTCCACATCCGGATCTACGGATATACCCATATCCGCATTGTTGGAAACGACAGCCTCACACAATTCGGTCAGATTGGAAGGAAGCGGTTCAGGATTGTGGGCGAATTCACCTGTCGGTTCACAATTGACACAGACACATTCCACACCCATCCTCTCAAGCAGACGAGGCATTATTATTCCTCCCACAGAGTTGACGGCATCAAGAGCGACCTTGAATCCGGCCTTCCTTACAGCTTCGACGTCAACGGCCGGAAGAGCAAGGACTGCATCAAGATGCTGATCAGTAAAGTCCTTCTCCTCGATATCTCCAAGACTGTCGACATCAGAGAAAGTGAAAAGGGCGTTTTCAGCACATTCAAGGATTGCAGAACCCTCTTCCGCATTCAGGAACTCACCTTTCTCATTGATAAGCTTCAGGGCGTTCCATTGTTTCGGATTATGGGAAGCAGTGATTATAATACCTCCGTCAGCCTCCTCGAACACGACAGCCATCTCCGTTGTAGGAGTCGACGCAAAACCGGCCTTGACGACATCCACGCCACAAGAAACGAGCGTACCGCATACAAGCTGTTCCACCATGTCACCGGAAAGACGGGCATCCTTTCCGACTACGACCTTATATCTCTCACCTTCAGGCTTCGGCCTGCGTTCCTTCATCTTTACAGAATAGGCATATGTGAACTTGACAATATCAAGAGGCGTAAGGGCTTCACCCGGATTTCCACCGATGGTTCCTCTGATTCCGGATATCGATTTAATCAATGTCATAAACGTCAAAATTTTATGTATATCATGCAAAATTAAAGTTTTATGGCTGCAATTACAAATTAAATATTACTTTTGCAGGCCCAAACAAACCAAGTGAAATGAAAGCGATCTGGACCATACTGCTGCTTGTAGCATCGAATGTATTCATGACATTCGCATGGTACGGCCATCTCAAGCTTCAGGAAATGAAGATATCATCAAGCTGGCCTCTCATAGTTGTCATACTGTTCTCATGGGGCGTAGCCTTTCTTGAATACTGCGCTCAGGTACCTGCAAACCGCATAGGATTCGTAGAGAACGGAGGCCCTTTCAACCTGATGCAGCTGAAGGTCATCCAGGAAGTCATTTCCCTCACCGTATTTACAGTCATAGTAACCCTGATGTTCAAGGGACAGGGACTGCAATGGAATCATTTCGCAGCATTCTTCTGCCTCATCATGGCTGTTTTCTTTGTATTCCTGAAATAAAAACGTAGGATTTCAGCACTTTTTATAAAGAAAAATTTGGAAGTAAAGAAATTTTATGTACCTTTGCAATCCCAAACAATAAAACGGTCGGTTCGTATAACGGTTAGTACTCAAGATTCTCAATCTTGCAATAGGGGTTCGATTCCCCTACCGACTACAAGGCTCAGCTGAAAAGCTGAGCTTTTTTTCATATACACATGGTGTGAGATGAATAAGATCGTCATAGCGTCAGACTCTTTCAAGGGTTGCCTTTCATCAATCGAGGTCGCAGATGCCGCCGAAGCAGGAATCAGGATGGTATTTCCGGACTGCAATGTCGTCAAGGTGGCAGCTGCAGACGGTGGAGAAGGCACAGCCGAAGTCATCGGCAAGTCAATTGGAGCCGAGAGGACAGAGGTTCCGGTTTCCGACCCGCTCGGACGCCCTATATCATCATTCTATTATCATAAAGATGGCCTTGCGGTCATTGAGAGCGCAGCCGCCTGCGGTCTATCCCTCTTGTCCTCTGACGAAAGGAATCCGCTTCTTACCTCAACAAGAGGTCTTGGCGAAATCATATTGAAGGCATATGAAAACGGATGCAGAAAATTCATCATCGGGCTGGGCGGAAGTGCCACAAACGACGGCGGAAGCGGGATGCTTGAGGCATTGGGAGCGCGTTTCACAGGACGTGACGGCCAAATGATCGAAGGACTCTGCGGAGAAAAAATCTCCTTGGTGGCCAATATTGACGTCAGCGGCATCCCGCAGGAGCTTTCCGGCTCCGAATTCATCATTGCATGTGACGTGGACGCTCCATTGACAGGCATGAATGGAGCAACCAAGGTCTTTGCACCTCAGAAGGGTGCAGACCCTCAGACGGTAAAGGTACTTGAAGACGGAATGACATCTTATTCGGACGTACTCTCATGGGAGACGGGAAGAGACATTCCGTCAGTTCCAGGAGCCGGAGCCGCAGGAGGTCTCGGAGCTGCCTTTCTCTCATTCTTCAACGCAAGACTTGAAAAAGGCCGAGACATCATTCTTGACATCATCGGATTCGACAGCCTCATCTCCGATGCAGATCTGATCATCACAGGAGAAGGCAAGGTCGATCATCAGACGGGACAGGGCAAACTCATATCCGGAGTCATAGAAAGAGCAAGAACCCGTCAGACTCCAGTCCTTGTTATAGCCGGCACAGTAGAAGAAGGGCATAATCTTACAAGGACAGGTGAGAAATCCCCGACAGTCCTGCCTATAGGAAAACGTCCTGAAAGCAAAAGCGACCTCGAACACGCGATGCGTCCCGAAGTCGCCTCATATGCAATCGAGAATACCGTTTCTAAAGCACTGGTATCACTTTTTCCATTCTGATGCCTCTCGACCCCTTTACAAGTATGACCGAACCTGAAAGATTTTCCGACTCTGCCCACACCGCCAGCTTTGCTGAATCTTCAAACCATCTGAAGCGGGCTGTTCCGGGCAGCGAAGCCATTGCCTTTCCGAACTCCGAGCCCACCAGACACACTTCCTTAAGATTCATACCCGCACATATGTCAAGAACAGACTCATGCAGCTGAATGGAATCTTCACCGAGTTCAAGCATATCTCCCAGCATAACGACCTTACTCTCCGCTTCGATATCAGCAAAATTCCTCAAAGCGGCTTCCATGCTCGTAGGGTTTGCATTATATGCGTCTACGATCAGGGTATTACGTCCCGTCTTCACCATCTGCGAACGGTTATTTGACGGAACATATGCAGAAACTGCATCTGCGGCTTCCTTGAAACCGATACCGAACTGAGCTCCTACAGCCAATGCGGCCATGACATTGTCCGCATTATACGTTCCGACAAGATGCGTATTCAGGACAAACGGGGCTTTCTCACCGTCGACAGGGAAAGACATCCTGAGATATGGATATTCAGCCGATGAAGGAAGCACCTCCACATTGCTGAAGGAAAGTCCGTAAGGGATTACCAATGAGTACGGACGCTCCGGATCGCTCTGCAGATTACGTTCTGCAGCCATCCTGCAAAGATGAACATTATCGACATTCAGGAAGACCTTGTCGGAAGTCCTTCTGAGATAGTCATACAATTCCCCCTTTGTATTCATCACACCTTCAAAGCTTCCGAATCCAAGGAGATGAGCCTTGCCGACATTCGTAATGAGACCGTAGTTCGGAAGGGCGATATCAACAAGTTCCTTGATATCTCCAGGATGACTGGCCCCCATCTCGACAACAGCGATCTGTGTCTGCGGGTCTATCCGCAGCAAGGTAAGAGGAACCCCTATGCTGTTGTTCAGATTTCCTTCCGTGGCCGTAACCCTATACCGTACAGAAAGGACCTCACGGACAAGCTCTTTAGTTGTCGTCTTTCCGTTTGTTCCGGTCAAGGCTATAACAGTCAAAGGCTTACCGTCCACAAAGGTCATGGACCTATGCCAGCGAGCAAGCTCCTGAAGAGTCCTGAGCGTATTTTCAACCCTTATCAGACGAGGGTCATCCGAACTTGCAATGGCCGAATCCGAATCAACTACAGCATATGAAGCTCCCGCTTCAAGCGCCTTGGCCGCATATTCGTTGCCGTCAAAATTCTCACCTTTCAAAGCGAAGAACATTTCTCCGCCTTTCACGCCACGGCTATCGGTTGTGACACGACCGCATTCCTTGAATCTGCTGTAAATCTCAACTATCGTCATATCTGCTGTTTTTACCATAAGACTCCGGAACTATCTGCCAGTGCTTCCAAAGCCGCCTTCTCCTCTCTCGGTTTCATCAAGGACCTCAACTTCATCCCACTCGACCTTCTCATATCTGGCCACCACCATCTGCGCGATACGCTCGCCCGGATTGACTGTAAAGGATTCGTTGGAAAGATTGACCAGTATGACCTTGACTTCTCCCCTGTAGTCGGCATCTATTGTTCCCGGAGAATTCAGAACTGAGATGCCGAACTTGGCAGCAAGTCCGCTACGTGGACGGACCTGGGCTTCCGTTCCGTCAGGAAGAGCGATGAAGAGCCCCGTAGGTATCATGGCCCTCTCAAGAGGACCGAGAACAACAGGCTCGGTTATGTTTGCCTTAAGATCCATGCCGGCCGATTTTTCGGTGGCATAGGCAGGAGTCGGATAGGCCGACTTATTCACTATCTGTACCTTCATATATATAACTGACTATAAATTTACCATTTGATTTCCACCTTCACACCATCCGGAGAATTCCCGAACTCAAGAAAATAAGTCCCTGACAATCCGTGCCAGCTCCCTGCATCAAGACACTCCTTCCCGTCGACAAGCACACTGACAGGACAGGCCGGAAGAAGAATTCTTGATGCATTGAGGGTCTCGACAGGTCCTTTGGCGACAAACGAATATCCGTTTTCTTCAATCTTCTCTTCGTATTCCCTCGAAGCAGAAGCTATTATCTTAGGACGGCTTCGATCCACTCTGTCAAGATTGACATACAGCCTCTGCTCTCCTGGATAAACCACAGCTCCCTCCATAACCGGAAGCTTATGGTCATAAAGGTCAACAACCAATCCCTCAAGCCTATACGGCTCGTCCGAAACACTTTCCGTCATCACCGCCACGACATCGTACATACCTCTCTCAAGATGAAAGCTGTTTGCAAACTTCAATTCCCCACAGCCTGCCTCATCATGGTAGAGGGAAGCTACAAGGTCCACAAAATCTTTCTCCCCATAGTCCTCAAGAACATACTCCTTCGGATCCTGACGTACGACATGGACATAACCCTTACCGCAGCGATAGCCTCCTTCCTGAGCCCCATGAGGGATACCCATCAATTCAAAAAGATGGTCTGAAGCCGTAGCATAGGTATTTCCGTCCGAATTCCACCACTCGGGAACCTTCTGGAAAGGATCGTCATCACGACCGCTGTATACCAGCACTCCTCCTTTCTTCACCCAGGAGACAAGATGTCTGTGCGCTGCAGGATCCATCGGCTTCATATTGGAGTATGACATCAGGAGCACCTTCATATCCGCAAGAGTCTCCGGATAACCGAGATTCTCCATATGGACTATTTCCACCGGAACACCTCTTTTTACAAACGGCATCACCTGACCGAAGAAATCCGACAGCTGTGGATCCTCATATCCGTCATGGACAGGATAAGTCTGGAACATCAATGAGTTCGACATCATCACTCCTACACCATGACTGCCGCTCAAAACATTGTCAGACACAGGCATCCTGTTCAGCGAATTGACCATCACCTGCATCTGGGTTGAGTAGAAACGTGGTATACGTGCCCTCTCTTCGCTATCGGCACTTACACGATACAGGCCCTCATATATACGTTCCGGCCACGGCATGACCTCGAAGTCCGCCACATGAGGGTAAAGCAGCTGTGCAGTGAATGTAGCCTGATAATTCCTCTTGTAATCTTCCCAGTCACAAGCCCTGTCTTCTATAGGATCGGTCAGGAAGAACATCTTGCGTCCTGTAGGAGTCGTCATGGATTCCATACATCCGTATTCAAGGAAGGCGGTTTCAAACACTCTCTCCGCAGCTTTTCCACGATAGTAGTTCAACACCCTCGATGTTCCCGTCCACACTTGGGCAATATACCCGTCAACACATGAAAGTGACGCCAGACTTGCTTCAGGACTGACTATCTGCCATTGTGAATAATTGATCAGCGAATGGGTAGGGACATAGCACTTTATGTCGCGTCCTTTGCTTCTTCCATATTCCTTGGCATAGGTGAAGACTTCGTCAAGGGCTCTGTAATAAAGATGGTACTTGAGCTTGTTCGAGAGATAAGTATTTTCCGGTGACTCATGCTGAGGAAGCCAGTCGGAACCGTAATAGTCACGCCATTCCTTCTTGAAAGCTTCGCTGTATCCGGCCCTGTTCCAGAATTCCGGTTCTTCCATGAAAATCACATCTATGCCGGCATCTATCACCCTCTTCACATGCCTTTCCTTCATATACTCGAGATAGTTCATGGAAGGAACTATATACGGAGTCATGCGTCCATGCCAGATGGTATCCCCATCCTGCTGCATCTGGCCTTCATCCAAATGCATCATTCCGTCCCACTTTCCGGAAAAATAATCGTCATAGCCTCCCCAGGCTATTCCGGTCATGAAATGAGTGACATATCCCCGGTCACGCCATGAACGGACCCTGTCTTCAAAAGTGATGACCCCATCCTTTGTGTCAGAAGGATTACCACCGACGCCATATACCATGACGGCATCGGCGCGGTTATCTATCGTAGGGCGCCACTCCTTCGATGTCTGGAACGTCGTCCTGACCCCGTCTATAACATCAGCCCTGTCCCTGCATGCGCAGGAAGACAGGGCTATAAGACATGCCGGGAGCACTATATTCTTGATCAAGCACTTCATGCAGCCGTATCATCAGTCAATGTTAGGTTCGTCCCAGAGAACGGTTTCAACACACCTGACAGTCTGACTCAGGTCACCGGCTGAAAGGATGAAGTCACCTTCTTCGAGAGTCCACTTGCCGTAGTAGTTTACGAAAGCCAGATCCTTTGCAGTCACTTCAAAAACTACAGTCTTTGTTTCACCAGGTTCGAGTTCCACCTTGTCGAACGCCCTGAGACGGCGGACATCTGGAGTCGAGCTTGCATAAACATCTGACGAGAAGAGAAGGACGCTTTCCTTACCTGCTACCTCTCCTACATTGGTAACATCAACACTCACCTTCAGCACGTCATCAGATGTAAATTCCGCCTGAGAAACAGTCATATTCGAATATGCGAACCTTGTGTAGCTGAGTCCATGACCGAAAGGCCACTGTACATCCATGACAGCATTGTAGTTGTAGACTCCAGACATAGTGCCCTGATTCTCTGCAGGCTTATAATCATATACTGCAAACTTGTTGGTATATTTCGGATATGTGAACGGAAGCTTTCCACTGAAGTTCTCCTCTCCGGAAAGAAGGGCAGCAAGTGCGTCACCGCCATAATTTCCCGGAAGAAGAATGTCGACCACGGCAGTAGCGTAAGGTTCCACATCATTGATGATACGCGGACGGCCTTCATTGAGGACGAGGATTATCGGTCTTCCTGTTTCGGCAAGAGCCTTGACAAGCTTCTTCTGGTTTGCTGACAGGTTCATATCCACATCATTGCCAGGTGTCTCGCAATATGTATTCTCACCCACACATGCAATGATGACCTCAGACTTGCGCGCCGCAGCCACAGCCTCACGGATGCCTGTAGCCTCATCGAACTGCCAGTCAGTACCATTAAGGTGATATTCCACACCCGGAACATATGAAACATTGTCAAACTTCTCGACGAGAGCCTCGTAAATCGTATTGAAACGGTCTGTGAAATGAGGGATTGACGCTCCGTCACCCTGCCATGTGTATGACCAGCCTCCGTTGAGCGTCCTCATAGAATTTGCATTAGGACCGGTCACAAGGATCTTGAGGTCCTTTCTCAAAGGAAGTATTCCGTTGTTCTTCAGAAGAACCTGAGACTCGACAGCAGCCTCATACGACAGCTTAGCATGCGCTTCACCTCCGAATTCCGGATAATCTTCAAGTCTTGTATCAGGCTGATCGAAAAGGCCAAGACGGAATTTGAGGCGGAGGACACGACGTGCCGCATCGTCGACACGTTCCATCGGAACCTCTCCTTCCTTCACGAGTTCGATAAGGTCCAGAGCGAACTGGCAGTCATAAGGAACCATAGCCATATCTATTCCTGCATTGATTGCAAGCTTTACAGCCTCCTTCCTTGAAGAAGCCACACGTTCCCTTGTATACAGATTGTTGATGTCAGCCCAGTCGGTCACGATCATTCCGTCCCAGTTGAGATCCTCCTTGACCCACTTGGTCAGAAGTTCCGTATTGCAATGGAACGGCACTCCGTTGTTGCTGCCGGAGTTGACCATAATGCTGAGCGCACCAGCCTGCATAGCCTCCTTGAAAGGCTCGAAATGCTTCTCACGAAGTTCAGAGGCCGCAATCGAAGACGGAGTCCTGTCCTGTCCTGTCACAGGTACGCCATATCCCATGAAATGCTTTGCACATGCAGCGATGTTGAATGGTCCCACATGATTGGGATCTTCACCCTGCATACCTTTCACTTCCGCAACTGCCATCTCCGCATTGAGATATGTATCCTCACCGAAGCTTTCCCACATACGAGGCCATTCCGGATTGCGTCCAAGGTCCATGGTTGGAGAGAATGTCCAAGGGACATTGGCTGCACGGCTTTCATACGCAGTGACCTTACCCATATTATATGCATGCTCCCTGTTGAATGAAGCAGCTATATTGATTTCCTGAGGGAAAAGGGTTCCGCCGAGGACATACGACACTCCATGAATATGGTCAAGGCCATAAAGAGTCGGCACTCCCGTCGTTTCAATTGAGATACGGTTGATTTCTGCGACAAACTTGTCATAATCTTCCGGCGTCTGCGCTATACCGTCCGGTGTATTGAGCACGGATCCTACTTTGTGGACCCTAAGCATCGAGTCTCCTACAGGAAGGATATCAATTCCTCTGGCAATGGCGGTAGATGTTATCTGAGTCATCTGACCCACTTTTTCCTCAAGAGTCATTCCCTTAAGCACACGTTCCACCTTCGCTTCAATCTCATTGTCACGAGGGATCGCCGGCTTGGTTTCTGTCGTACCGCATGATACTGCCGCATAGGCAGTCAATGCAAAAATCAGCAATCTGTTCAGGTTCATAATACAATGTGGTTATCTTAATACTAATTCCACAAAATTACGAAAATTGAATCACATGTGCAAGAAAGAAAAACCGGCCGATGAAATTCATCAGCCGGTACAATTATCTGATATCGATTAAAGCGTTTCCAGAATCTGCCATATCTGATAAAGGCCTCTCGGAACATGGAAGCAGCCTTTCCATTTGCCTCCCTTGAGAGGAAGAAGCACTTCTCCCCTACGGTTGAGATAGCCATACCATTCCGGATACTCCTCGTCCTTGAAGTGAGTCCACATATAGTCATGAAGCTTGCCGAACCATTCCAGGCACTGAACGTTTCCTGTGAGCTGATAGCCCTTCAGCATGCAGATCGCCGACTCGATATGAACCCACCACAGCTTCTGGTCCCATTCCAGTTTCTGCATAGGGGCACCCTTGCTGTCCATAAAATAGAATATGCCGCCATATTCCTTGTCCCAGCCGTACTCAATGACATCCAAGGCAATCCTGACGCATTTTTCAATCAGCTCCTTGTCATTTCTCCTTATGCCGAGATTCATCATGAACCAGAGAGCCTCAAGATCATGCCCCGGATTTATCTCACGTCCTTCAAAGCAGTCCACTGCCGTACCGTCAGGTGCGACATTCTCAAGCATGACACCAAGCTCCGGACGGTAGAAGACATTGAGAATCTCTGACAGACATTCATCAATGGTATTCTCAAGCAGCTCCTTGTCGGTAAGAATATCCTCGATCTCCAGAGCCATATTGCATATAATCATCGGAAGAGCGAAACCCTTCATCGGTCTCGTCCCTGAAAAAGACTTCTCCCACTTGCCTTTAGGGCAGTTCCTTCTATCAAGAATCCTCTGGAAGGTCTTCAGCGCAATTTCCCGGTATTCATCATTTCCTGTAGCCTTGGCAAGCTGGGCAAAAGCCATGCATGCAAATGTATTGGAGAAGATATTGTACGGATGAATGATCGGACGGCCATCTCTTGTCACCGAGAAATAGAAATCGTAATTGCCGTCATGAGCATATTTCCTGAGGAATTCAGCACCTTGAACTGCACAGTCAAGCCATTCCTGCTTTTTCTCGACATTATTGTACAGGACAGCGAACATCCACACTTCCCTTCCCTGAAGCCAGATGAACTTATCAGTATCAAATATGCTTCCGTCCCGGTTCAGGCAACTGAAATACCCACCATATTCATGATCCTGGGACTTATCGAGCCAGAAAGGAATACAATTGTCAAGAAGCTCCGACTTGTATTGCCGTGCCAGCTGCTTGAAATCGAAATCATGCTTATTCATATGGACAAAAGGTTAAGATTCATTATCGGATGCAAATATAAAAAATCACAACAAAAACAGCAAAGTTTTTAAAATAAATTATTAAATAGGGGCAAATCGTAGAAAATAATTATATCGATTTACAGAATTTTTCTTTTAGAAAAACTAATTTCTGTTTATATTTGCCAAACATCGGTCTAAATATCCTGACCGGAACCGTAAACGTGTAAAAGCCGCAATACCAGACCACTAAATGAACGAACCATTTGCCAGTACCATTGACAGCAAGAATTCCATCATCAAGCAGAAGATTCTTGGCTTGTGTGTAAATGAAGGAGACTTCAGCATTGCAGATATCAGCAAGGAAATAGGAAGCAGCATACCGACCATAACCAAACTGGTCGGAGAACTCATAGACGAAGGCTTCCTTGACGATATGGGCAAGCAGGATACAGGAGGAGGACGACGTCCGAGCCTCTACGGCCTTAATCCTAATGCAGGATATATCGTCGGAGTCGACATCCACAAGAAGAGCCTGAGCATAGCCGTAACCGACTTCAAGGGACATAACACATACTTCAAGGACGGAATAGACTTCATTCTTCAGAGTTCCGAAAGCTCAATAGACCAGATGTGCGCGATCATCAGACAGCATACAGAAAAGGCCGGAATCAATGAATCAAAGATCAGGGCTTACGGATTCAACATCACCGGACGCGTCAACAAGGAACACGGCTATTGCTTCGAGTATTTCTTCGGAGAGGGCCGTACAATCACGGATGTGCTGAAGGAAAGGCTGAAGAAACCCGTATATGTGGACAATGACTCCAGGGCAATGACATATGGAGAATACATATGCGGTGTAGCCGGCAACGAAAGCAACATGCTGTTCTTCAACGTCACATGGGGGCTCGGCATGGGCATGATCACAGACGGAAAGCTTTCCTATGGAAAATCAGGTTTTTCCGGCGAGATCGGACATATGCCTATACTCAACAACAATCAGATCTGCCAGTGCGGCAAGATAGGATGTCTGGAAACCGGAGCATCCGGCTCCGCCCTGCACCGCATATTCCTGGAGAAGCTCGCAAGCGGCAGGGCTTCACTGCTTGCCGACAAATACAGAAATGAGACGGAGATCACCCTGGATGACATACTCGAAGCTATCCAGAAGGAAGATGTTCTTGCAATAGAAGCAATAGAGGAGATCGGATTCTCGTTAGGCAAGGCCATTGCATGCATGATCAACATCTTCAACCCCGAGCTGGTTGTCATCGGAGGTGAAGTCGCCTCTGCCAAAGACTATCTGCTGTTCCCGATAAAAAGCGCAATCAACAAGCACTCCCTGAACATGATAAACAGGGACACCACGATAAAGTTCTCGAAATTGGGACGAAAGACCGGCGCAATCGGAGCCTGCATGCTGTCGAGAAGCAAGCTCCTCGGTCTTGTTTAATCAGGGAAAGAGCAGTTTCATATCCCTCTCAAGAGCTTTGGAGGCCATATCCACCGGAACGAAAGACCATCTGCCGATTACCGTTTCGTCTCCTATAACTTCAGGATCGATGACGGTATTTTCCGACAGATAGTCATAGAGTATGTTCCTTATCTCAGGATAATACTCGACGACACGCTCGTCGATAAGGTCGGTATCGACTCCGGCGCCGTCCTTCAGCAGTCCGCCGCCACCGCTTGCGCGATATGAAGTCATGGCGACATTGTACTCGGCATCTGTCCGGAAAGAAGATCCGTCAGCAAGGGAAAGGATATTGACCCTGCTGCCTGCAGGCTTTGTCACATCTACTTCATAGACAAGGCCGCCGGCAGAATCGAAATTGTATGACATATTGACAAACGACCATCTCTTCTGTCCGGTCCTGGCATCAGGCCTGTCAGCGATCTTGAGAAGAAGGTCATCTGCAGAAGAGACCGTATTGATCCAGTTGTCATATGAAAGTTCCAGATAATTCTTAATCTCCTCACCCGTCATCTTCACTACAAAAAGCTGATTCTCAAAAGGATAAATAGTGAACAGGTCGTTATACACCAGAGTTCCCGCCTTTACATGCCCGTTGAATGTAAGAGGGGCGGCAAAGGATATCTGTGCGGGAGCGCAGCTCAGTGAAAGAGTATGGATCAGATTCATGTAATCAGACATTCCGCAGAATGATTCACGGGTCACAAGATCTGTCTTCAGCTCGCCTACCTCCTTGAGAGTGAACGCCTTGACAGCCTCAAACTCCGGACGGAACAATGCCTTCATATCCTCGTCCACCTTTTCCTTGTCCATAGGCAGGAGATCGGCTGAAAGGCTCTTCGAAATCACCTTGCCGTCCTTCACGGTAAGAGTCACGGAGCCATAACCGAGATTACGGCAGTGGCTGCCGGCATTGATGAGGCAGATGCCGTCTTCTTCAAATGTAACCGGCCTGTGGTCGTGCGAACAGATGATGAAGTCCACGCCCTTTATGCTCCTCAGAAGGTCAAGGCCCTGGCTTTCAAGCCTGCTTCCGTCACCTTCACCGGTTCCAGAATGGAGAGCTGCTATCACGACATCTGACTTTTCCTTTGCAACGATCCGGTCAACAGTCTCCTGAGCGAAAGGGATAAGGGATTCGAACTCCATTCCTTCCCAGAGCAGCGGAGAAAGCCAGCTCTTTATGTTAGGATTGGTGAATCCTATTATGGTAATCTTGAGTCCATGACGTTTGAGTGTGACATATTCCTGAAAATATGGCTTTCCATTGTCAGTACGCAAGGCATTCGCAGCAAGAAACGGCACCTCCATGGTCTTGACCAGCCTGTCATAAACAGCATGTCCGGTCTCGATGTCATGATTTCCCACAACTACCGCATCATAACCTATTACTTCCACCATACGGGCAAACAGATGCTTGGATTCCGTATCTACATAATTATAATAGTATGCCGCATTGTCACCCTGAAGACAGTCCCCGGCATCGATGAGGACCACATTTTCCTTTCCATCGGCGACACGGATGCTGTCCACATGCCAGGCGACAGACAGAAGAGAGTGAGATGTCCTGTCGGAAACATACGATGAATCGAAATAATGGCCATGAACGTCATTAGTCGTCAGTATACGGAAAGTATACTCACCATCCTTCGGCCCGCAACATGAAATTGCAGCCAAAGCCGCCAGAATCGATGTCAGAAAAAGTCTTCTCATATATAATTGATCATTTTTAAATTTCCCGGAAGCAGTTCACGCAGACGGAATACCGGCTTCACCTTGTGAATTATCAAAGATAATACTTTTGGAAGAAGCAATCGAGATATTTTTAATAAATTTGCAGCAAGAATCAAATAAAGGAGAGAAAAGGGCATGCTGAAGCTACAGACACCGGTAAGTGAAGGGAAAAGCAGAATAGGGATTTCCTACAAGGACAGGATCATGATGCTGGGAAGCTGCTTCTCGGACAGCATAGGACGTCAGCTGGCCGATTTCGGATTCAACGTATGCGTAAATCCTTTCGGCACATTGTACAATCCCATATCCATACTTAAGAGCGTGGAGCGGCTCGCTTCAGGCAAAGAATTTACGGATGACGACTGCATTGCCATCGGTGCGGGAGATGAAAGGATATGTTCATTCAGCCACCACACATCCTTTGCAAGAGGCACCAGGGAGGAATTTCTCGATAACGCCAACAGAGCGCTGAAGGAAGCCCGGGAATTCTTTCTCGACGCCGACAAACTGATCATAACATTAGGCACGAGCTGGTGCTTCCGCCATAAGGACAAGGACATGACCGTATCCAACTGCCTGAAAAGGCCATCAGAAGAATTCATCCGGGAGCGTCTTTCGGTAGAAGAGACGGCAGCGGCCTTGAGCCGCATCCGGGAACTGACAGGCGCGAGGATCATACTGACAGTCAGCCCTATACGTCATTTCAAGGACGGAGCACACGGCAACCAGTTGAGCAAGGCCACACTGCTGCTGGGGATAGAAGAATTCCTGGCCGGCTGTCCTGTAGACCTGAGCATGAACCCGCGATATCCTGCAGAATACTTCCCTTCCTATGAGATTGTAATGGACGAACTCCGGGACTACAGGTTCTACGCCGAAGACATGTGCCACCCTTCGCAGCAGACCGTCAGTCACATAAGGGAAAGATTCCTCGACTGGGCCCTGCCGGACGAAGAGCAGGATATATTAAAAGAAAACATCCGCACCTTCCGGCACGGATGTCATATCTCCAAAGCGTAAGTCTCTTAGAACATAAAGCCAAGGCCTACATAGAATACGTTGGTGCTGTACCTCACGTCAGCTTCTCCTGTATATCTGTTCAATGTACCGAAGTTGTATCCGACCTTCACATTGAGCTTGTCCATGACTGTTGCTCCGACTCCGACTCCGACCTTGATGTCGAAACGTCCGTAATCTGTAACACCGCCTTCAAGTTCACCTGTTGCGCCATCACCTTTGGTAACGACCTTGCCGGTATAGTTGTGAGCGATAATCTTTCCGGTCTCGCCGTCAGCCTTTGTCACAAGCTTCTCCGTCGAAGTAAGTCCCATAGAGAAGACAGGACCTGCAAAAGCGGAAAGCTTCACTGAACCAAGGTCATAAGAATACTTCACATTTACAGGAATATCGAAATATGTCTCGTTTGTGCTGGCTTTGAGCTTCACACCGAATTCCTCTTCTGACTCAGCTTCACCGACATAAGAGAATCTCACACCTGGCTGAAGAGCGAGGGAACCCCAGCTCTTGTCAATGAAATTCCAATCATAGGTTGCTTCAAGATAGAAACCACTGAGATTCTGTGCATCGTCATCAAGGCTTGTAAAGTTCGAACCGAGATTATATCCCACTCCTACTCCAAGCTGTGCATTTGCGTCAACGGCAAAGAACATTGCAGCTGCGCATACAAGAACAAAATAAAACTTTTTCATCTTAATAGTATTAGTTGTATTTGACAGTTAAAGTAAAATTATATACAAATGTATGCTTTTTAATAATATTTAACAAAAGGTATTGCATTTAATTAAATTCTTACTACCTTCGCAGTGTACTACTTCACTAAGACACACGAATACGTAAAGACACTAATACTTAACAGATAGACTAAAAGTATAACATTATGATCAGAATCAAAGATCTCGGATTCAGCTACGGCGATTACGTCGTACTGAAGAACATCACGATGAATCTCGAAGAAGGACATATCTACGGACTTCTTGGAGAAAACGGCGTAGGAAAGACTACATTGCTGACACTTCTATGCGGCCTTAAGAAGGTAAAGGAAGGAAGCATCGAGACAGACGGAGAAAACCCTTTTGACAGGAGGCCGTCGTTTCTATCCGACCAGTACTACCTCAGCGACGAGGTTGCTCCAATGAACATGAAGGCAGTCGAGTACGCACGCTATTACGGCAAGTTCTGGGATGGCTTCGACATGGAGGAATTCATTGAAATCATGAAGGAACTTGATACAGATCCCGAACAGAAGATGACCAGGATGTCCTTCGGTCAGCTCAAGAAGACCTACATCAGCTTTGCCCTCGCATGCAGGACAAAGTACCTTTTCATGGACGAACCGACAAACGGCCTCGATATCCCCTCAAAGGCACAGTTCAGAAAAGCTGTCACAAAACACACACGCGAAGACTCTGTCATAGTCATCTCGACACATCAGGTCCGCGACCTTGAAAACATCATCGACCCGATAATCATCCTCGACCGGCAGGATGTACTCCTCAACGCCTCGATGGAAGAAATATCGGAACAGCTCATCTTTGACTACTCGAACGAAAGACAGGAGGACGCATTGTACTGCGAGATGATTCCAGGTGGAAACATCCAGGTTCTGCGGAACCTTTCCGGAGAGGAAAGCAAAGTCAATCTGGAAGCACTCTTCAACACAGTGCATCAGAACAAGGAAATCATCAAGGAAATCTTCAACAAATAGACACTTAACGATATGAAAGCCAACGATATATTCAATTTCCGCAGATTCGGGAAATACTTTGCTTCAGACCTCAGGACATGCTGGGTCAACTACGGACTCAGCCTCCTCACCATATCAACGATTTTTCCTATAGGAACATACTTCCTGACGAACACATTCAATCTTGTACTGAACTCGACATGGGACGGCCCTGACATCGGCCTGCGATCATTCATCTTCATTGTAGCAACAATCTGCATGGTAGTGACAATGCCTGTCAAATGCTACGGAAAGATCACCGAAAAGCAGTACGGCTCGTTCTTTCTCACCCTCCCCGCTTCAAGACTGGAGAAATTCGTCAGCATGTTCCTCATGACCTGCATCATAGCCCCTGTACTCGGATTTGCCCTCCACCTCGGGACAGACGCAATCATCTGCGCCCTTGACCATACATGCGGCAGGAACCTCGTCACAGGTGCAATGGAACTGATCAGAAACATGGGCGAAATGAAGGAACTTACCTTGAACTTTGTCGATGAATCGATCACCATAGAGAACGCGGCTCTGGCTCAGGACCTCATCAGACAGATAAGTTCACCATGGTTATATGCAGATGAGATATTCGGAATCACGCTTCCGTTCCTTCTTGGAGCACTTTACTTCAAAAGAGGCAAGACAGTAAAGACCATCCTCGCAATATTTGCATTCAGCATGGCAACAAGCATCATCATGACACCGTACATGGAGACCTGGGCAGCAGAGATGGTAAGCAACGCAAATGCTGACACGAACACGATTCTTCAGATGTTCAACAACGGAATATTCAAGAACCTCGTACTCATAGACACCATCAGCGACACAGTCGTAAACCTGGCGCTTATGGCAGGCATATGGTTCAGGATCAAGACATTGAAACACTAAGATCATGGAATTCAACAACAACAAACCGATATATCTGCAGATATGTGACGCTATCTGCGAACGCATCCTGAGCGGGGACCTCGCTCCGGATGCGAGGATTCCCTCGGTACGTGAATACGGAGCGGAAATAGGAGTCAATCCGAATACTGTCATGCGTTCTTATGAGAAACTGACCTCTGACGGCATCATCTACAACAGAAGGGGCATAGGCTACTTCACCAGTCCCGATGCCAGGAAAATCGTCCTTGGTGTGCAAAGGCAGGAGTTCCTTGAAAATGAACTTCCGCTGATAATCAGACGGATGAAACTGCTTGGTCTGAATCCTGAAGACTGCTTCAGAGAGCATTGACCCACATTTGCAGAATTATAGAAAATGAGTATATTTGCAGCACTGAAACCTGAGCCGGACAATATACCGGAATATGAGAAAAACCATCAAGAAGATCATCTTATCGCTATCAGCTGCTGCAATTTCGACCTCTTGCAGCCTCGCTCTCGTAAACAATGAGAACGAGGCTCTTGAAGGAGACCACAAGATAGTGATCTCAGGAGCAGTTTCCGAACTCGGAACCAACAATCCGCTGCAGGGAATAAAGGTGACTCTGCAGGCTCTTCCCGCAAACGTCCTCTACCCTCTCCCGATTCTGACCCTGAGCGAATATACAGACAACAATGGCACTTACTCCATAAGTGCCGGAGGTTTCTCGGACGTGATCACATGCAAGGTGACCGCAGCCAGCGCAGACCCTGAAACAATGTCTTATGCTCCGGCATCACAGGAACATCACATTTCATGGAGCGGTCCTTCATTTGACGAAGAGAAACTCACATTCTTCGTGAACGACTGCAATTTCCAGCTTGCAAAAACAGATGCACAATGAAGAAGAGAGGATTAATATTCATTATCCCGGCACTGGTGCTGTCATCCTGTGCGGTCGACATGGGAATAATTGAGGACAAGATCGGTCCTTATGTGACCGGCAAGGTATCCGACACCGACGGAAACCCGATAGAACACATTCAGGTCACCCTTGATTGGGGCAAATACACCAATGAAACAGTGGTATTCACCTCAAGTGAAGGACAATTCAAGTCAGAAGCCGTAATCTCTCCTGAAGGACAGGCCACACTGAACATTGTACTGGAAGACATCGACGGAGAAAAGAACGGAGGGCTGTTTGAAACAGTTTCCGAGACAATAGTCCTCTATGAAGATGAAGGAAAGAATTCCGGTGAACAGATCATATTTGAGCTGGATTTCCACCTGACTCACGCCACTGCTTCGGAGAACACCCCACAATCTTGACAAACTGACGATGGAAATTTGACTTGTCGCTGAAGCCTGAGACTTCGGCGATTATATTGATGGAAGCATCCTTCTTCTCAAGAAGAAGGCGCTTGGCTTCCTCTATCCTGAGGTTTGTCCTCCACGTACGGAAATCGACTCCTACCTTATTGATGAAATAGAAATGCAGGAACTCCTTCGTGGTGTTCAGCTCTTCCGCAATCTGGTCTCTTGTCCTGTCGTATTCCCTGAAATTCTTCTGCTCAACCCATTTTGCCAGAGCCTTCTCGAGCTTTTGGAACTCTATTTCTGTATTGTCCTGCAGCTCCGGAACATCTGCCTCCTTCTCCTGCCCAGTCTGCAGATTCTTCCTTTTCCTGCTCTCGTCAAGCTTCCTTTTAAGGTCCTGTCCGGAAAGCGTCTTGTAGGCGAAAGCGTCGAGCATAAGCTTGTGGCTACCCAGGAATGATATGAAGTTGGCGGCAAAATAAAGCATGAAAAGCGAATACCAAAGGATATATATCTTCATGAAACCACGTGGAAGAAGCATGTATACAAGGATGAAGATCTGCGTAAGCATCATGATGACATAGCAGAACTTTATCCATCTGAGCCTCTGGTCGTATTCCTCGTCATAATACTGTTCCAATGACATCACACACTTCGCATACACCTTCCTGAACAGAAAGACATGTGCGGCACAATTTGCCAGGAAAAGCACTACTCCACCGTAGAGGACAAGATTGCGGGCCCATACTGTATCCCAATTCAATGACTTCATCAGAAGAAAGCTGAATACCACCACGGAACCGAGGTTAAGATAGAACTTGTCTATATCGATGAATTCATCTTCAAGCACATTGATGAGTGAATATGAAAGAACTACCGAAGACACGGCAGTAATGACGAACATCATAAGGGACGAGAATCTGTCATAGTCCGGCATACCTGAATGACGAAGGCATGTGAACATAAGGAACGAACAAACGAAGAAACACACAGAAATGGTGTTCTTTGCCCGTGCGATCTTTCGGGAATAATCGGTATCGGGCACCTTTATAAGCAGCAGAAGGAACCCCAGAATGAATGAGGTCACAATGCCGATGACAAGCGTAAGTTCAAGATTGAAGACGAGTTCGACTAATCCGTACATGGTTGGTTAAGAATTTGATGCGAAATTAATGATTTTTTCGCTATTTTTGCAATCGTTTTTCGCCATAAGGAGGAAAATATACGGAACTTGACAATTGCGCACATACCGACATGTTAGATTACAATATCATAGACCGCCTCGACAAGATAGCTACTCCATTCTATTATTACGACATGGAGCTCTTCCGCAAGACTGTGGACCATGTAGCAGAACTTGCGCAGGAATACGGAATAAAGGTTCATTACGCCGTCAAGGCGAACGTCGAGCGCAGACTGCTCGAATACATAAGTT
The DNA here is from genome assembly GCA_017399905.1 of Bacteroidales bacterium. Lineage (GTDB taxonomy): Bacteria > Bacteroidota > Bacteroidia > Bacteroidales > UBA932 > Cryptobacteroides. The sequence continues at coordinate 107,677 of JAFQAR010000001.1, read as the reverse complement.
CGAAAGGATTCGGAGCCGACTGCGTCAGCGGAAACGAGGTTCTCCATGCACACAGCTGCGGATTCCCCGCTGAAAAGATAGTATATGCCGGCGTCGGCAAAAGCGACAAGGAGATATATGAGGCCCTGAAGCTCGGCATCGAAGCCTTCAACTGCGAATCGCTCCAGGAGATATACGTCATCAACGAGATGGCCCACCGTTACGGATTGAAAGCGAACGTTTCTGTCAGGATCAATCCCGACATCGATGCACATACCCACAAATATGTGACGACAGGTCTTTATGAGAACAAGTTCGGCATATCACAACACGAATTCGAGAAGCTCATCGACATACTCAACAAAAGCGAACACATCAACTTCATCGGTCTGCATTTCCACATCGGTTCACAGATCACACGTGTGGAAGAAGTGTTCTCTCTCGAGTGCAAGCGTGTAAACGAGATCGTGGCTTACTTCGAAAGAAACGGCCTCAAGATAAACAACATCAACCTCGGAGGAGGACTGGGAGTCGATTATGACGACCCGGACGGCACTCCGATTGCGGACTTCGAGACATGGTTCTCTACGATTGCAGGAAACATAGTCCGTCGTGACGACCAGCAGGTGCATGTGGAGCCCGGACGTTCGCTCGTCGCACATTGCGCCACCCTCATCTCACGCGTCCTGTTCGTCAAAAGCGGTGAGACGAAGAACTTCCTGATCATGGATGCCGGTATGAACGACCTCATAAGGCCGGCACTCTACGGAGCATATCACAAGATCGAGAACCTTTCCGCAGAGATGAGGACATTCTTCCCTACCCACCAGGCCTATGACATCGTAGGTCCGGTCTGCGAATCCAGCGACGTCTGGGGAGCCGGCCGTCTTCTGCCGCTCAGTGTCCGCGGAGACCTCATGGCCATCAGAAGCGCAGGAGCATACGGACAGGTGATGGCAAGCCGCTACAACATGAAGGACCTTGCGCCGTCAGTCTTCAGCGACACTCTGGACGACGCACCTTCTTTTACCGACTATTTTGCATGAATTGAAAAAGTACACATATGTTTGAAAATTTAAGCGAGAGACTTGAGAGATCGTTCAAGATCATCAAGGGAGAAGGAAAGATTACCGAGGTGAACATCTCGGAAGCCATGAAGGACATACGCCGTGCCCTTCTGGATGCCGACGTAAGCTACAAGATAGCAAAGCAGTTCTGCGATGACGTAAAGAAGAAGGCCATCGGACAGAATGTGCTGACAGCTGTAAAGCCTCAGCAGATGATCGTAAAGATCGTACACGACGAACTTGCAGCCCTCATGGGAAGCGAATCTGCAGACATCAATGTAAAAGGTTCGCCTGCGGTGGTTCTCGTAGCCGGTCTGAACGGTTCCGGTAAGACCACGTTCTCCGGCAAACTTGCCCTCAACATAAAGAGCAAGAGAGGAATGAAGGTACTCCTTGCAGCCTGCGACTACTTCCGTCCTGCGGCGATTGACCAGCTTAAGGTGCTCGGAGAGCAGATCGGAGTGCCTGTATATGCTGAAGAGGGCGTCAAGGACCCTATTCAGATCGCTAAGAACGCCATAGCAAAAGCAAAGGCTGAAGGATATTCTGTGGTGATCGTCGATACTGCCGGTCGTCTTGCAGTGGACCAGGAGCTCATGGACGAGATCTCAGCACTCAAGGAAGCCCTCAACCCTACAGAGACCCTCTTCGTAGTGGATGCGATGACCGGTCAGGACGCGGTCGAGACTGCGAAGACATTCAACGACAGACTCGACTTCGACGGAGTCGTGCTTACCAAGATGGACGGTGACACAAGAGGCGGTGCGGCACTTTCGATCAAGGCAGTAGTCGGCAAGCCTATCAAGTTCGTCAGCACAGGCGAGAAGATGGAGGCTCTCGACGTATTCCACCCTTCACGTATCGCAGACCGTATCCTCGGAATGGGAGATGTCGTTTCCCTCGTGGAGAAGGCTCAGGAGCAGTTTGACGAAGCTCAGGCCCGCGAACTGAAGAAGAAGCTCGCCAAGGACCAGTTCACCCTCTGGGATTTCTACAACCAGATACAGCAGATCAAGAAGATGGGTAACATCAAGGACCTCGCTTCGATGATTCCGGGCATGGGCAAGGCCCTCAAGGATGTCGATATGGACAACAGCTCGTTCAAGAGCGTTGAAGCAATCATCCTCTCGATGACTCCATACGAGCGTGAACATCCTGACTGCATCAACGGAAGCCGACGCAAAAGGATCGCCGACGGATCAGGAACCTCGCTTCCTGAAGTGAACAAGCTTCTGAAGCAGTTCGAAGGCACCCGAAAGATGATGAAGACAGTCATGGGAGCCAACATGGGCAACATGATGAAAGGCGCGATGAGAAGGCGCAGATAAACAGAAATCCGACCCTTGAAGGTCGGATTTCTTATTTATCATGCTCTGCAGCCTTTTCTTCTTCCAGACGTTTGCGGTAGGCATCCATGCGTTTTTTCCAGGCCACTTGTCTGGCACGCTGTTCCTTGGCCTTGCGGGCCTGCAGCTCTTCGTATTTCTTCTCCAGATAGTTGTCTGCCATGTCTATTTTATAAAATCCTTGATCCTCTGTTCTTCGCTCAGACGGCATACCAGTACACGTCCGTCACGTTCCACCACGATGCTGTCCTCGATGCCTTCCAATACGACGCTCTTCGCGTCGGGAGCATGGACGATGCAGCCCTTGCAGTCGTAAAGATGTACATTCTCCCCTACTACGGCGTTTCCGTTCTCGTCATGGGCCAGCAATGTCCAGAGGGACCCCCATGTTCCGACGTCGCTCCATCCGAAATCGCCGGGCCAAGTATAGATGTAGTCGGCCTTTTCCATGACGGCATAGTCAATCGATATCTTTTCGCATGTAGGGAATATGTCCTCTACAGTCTCAGACTCGAATCTTGTATAGAAGGCCTTGGACATCCTGTCCATCTTGTCGGCAAGGCCAGGAGTAAAGCTGCGCAGTGACTCCACGATGGTTTCCACATTCCAGACGAAGATACCTGCATTCCACAGATAGTTTCCGTCCGCGAGATACTTCTTCGCCGTCGCCAGGTCCGGCTTTTCACGGAATGACTCGACCTCGCAGATCTCTGATTCAGGGAGGGCTTCCTTTGCCGCGATGTAACCGTATCCGGTCTCAGGCCTTGTAGGCTTGATGCCGACGGTAACGATCCTCTTTCCCTTCGAAGTGAAGTCCAGGGCGCCTCTGATGATGCGTCTGAATTCATCCGCATCGATGACGAGGGCGTCAGACGGAGTCACGACTATGTTTGCAGAAGGATGCTTTGCCTTTATCTTCCAGCATGCATATGCGATGCATGGAGCAGTATTCCTGGCGCATGGCTCTGCGAGAATATTCTCGACAGGAATCTCTGGAAGCTGCTTGCGGACGATCGGAACATATGAAGCACTTGTCACGATCCAGAAATTCTTCATCGGACATATCGGCGCGAAACGCTCCACCGTCATCTGGATCATCGTCTTTCCGCAGCCCATCACATCAACGAACTGCTTCGGATATTCCGGGGTACTCATCGGCCAGAACCTGCTGCCGATGCCACCGGCCATTATGACTACATGATTCTCCATACCTATCTCTTCGAATACATATCCTCGTAATACTTCTGGTAATCGCCGGATGTCACATTATCCATCCATTCCTGATTTTCCAGATACCAGCGGACTGTCTTTTCAATGCCCTCCTCGAACTGAAGCGAAGGTTCCCAGCCGAGTTCCTTCTGGAGCTTGGTGCTGTCGATCGCATAACGTGCATCGTGTCCGAGACGGTCGGTCACATATGTGATGAGGTCAAGGCTGTAGCCTTCCGGATTGCCGAGCACCTTGTCGACAGTAGCTATCATGACCTTGATAAGGTCGATGTTCTTCCACTCGTTGAATCCGCCTATATTGTACGTTTCAGCCACCTTTCCTTCATGGAAGATCACGTCTATCGCACGGGCATGGTCCTCGACGAAAAGCCAGTCGCGCACATTCTCACCCTTTCCATACACAGGAAGAGGCTTGCGCTTGCGTATATTGTTGATGAACAGCGGTATAAGCTTCTCAGGGAACTGATAAGGCCCGTAATTGTTCGAACAGTTGGTCACTATCGTCGGCATCCCGTATGTATCATGATACGAGCGGACGAAGTGGTCTGACGAGGCCTTTGAAGCGCTGTACGGGCTATGCGGATTGTACTTGGTGGTCTCATAGAAGAAGTCGTCGCCATAAGCCTTGTGTCCTTCCGACGACGCAACCGTCTTGAAAGGAGGCTCGACACCTTCAGGATGATTCATGGTCAATGCTCCATAGACCTCGTCCGTCGAAATATGATAGAACATCTTGCCTTCATACTTTTCCGGAAGCGATTCCCAATACAGCTTTGCAGCCTGAAGGAGGGAAAGCGTGCCCATCACGTTCGTGCGGGCGAAAGTGAAAGGATCCTTGATCGAACGGTCCACATGCGACTCTGCCGCAAGATGGATAATTCCGTCCACACCGTTCGACTGAATGATGTCCATCATCTTTTCGAAGTCACAGATGTCTGCCTTGACGAAGGTATAGTTCGGCTTGTCCTCGATATCCTTCAGATTCGCAAGGTTGCCGGCATATGTGAGCTTGTCGACATTGATGATCCTGTAGTCCGGGTATTTGTTCACGAAGAGGCGTACTACATGACTGCCGATGAATCCGGCACCTCCTGTGATCATTATTGTTCTTTTCATGATATCAGTGATAACAGATATTGTCCGTACTGGTTCTTTATCATCGGCTGCGCAAGCTCACGCACACGCTCAGCCGAAATCCATCCGTTCAGGTATGCGATCTCCTCGAGACAAGCAATCTTCAGGCCCTGACGCTTTTCTATGACCTCCACGAATGTCGATGCCTCCGAAAGGGAATCATGAGTACCTGTGTCAAGCCATGCGAAGCCACGACCCAAGGTCTGTACCTTGAGTTCTCCGTCTGCAAGGAAACGCTGGTTCACCGTGGTGATCTCAAGCTCTCCACGAGCGGACGGCTTGATGTTCTTTGCGACATCGACAACCTTGTTCGGATAGAAGTAGAGACCGACAACGGCATAGTTTGACTTCGGCTTCGCCGGTTTCTCCTCGATCGAAAGACAGTTGCCGTCAGCGTCGAATTCCGCGACTCCATAACGCTGCGGATCGCTTACCCAATATCCGAATATAGTAGCATCCGAATCCTCTTCCGCTGCACGCACAGCCTCCCTGAGCATCGGCACGAAGCCGGTTCCCTGGAAGATGTTGTCACCAAGCACAAGGCAGGCGCAGTCATCACCGATAAACTCTTCACCTATTATGAAAGCCTGCGCAAGTCCGTCCGGTGACGGCTGCTCGGCATATTCGAAATTCACACCGTAATCGCTGCCGTCGCCAAGAAGCCTGCGGAATCCCGGAAGGTCATGCGGAGTCGAAATGATAAGTATATCACGTATTCCGGCAAGCATGAGTACCGAAATAGGATAATATATCATCGGCTTGTCATATATCGGGAGCATCTGTTTGCTGACTCCCTTTGTAATCGGATAGAGGCGGGTGCCGCTACCGCCGGCGAGAACGATTCCTTTCATATGATGATTATTGATTATAGACTGTTATATGCCTCGAGCGCCTTCTCAAGCACGACAAGCGCCCTCTTCAGGTCTTCCTTGTTAAGCACGTATGCCAGACGCACCTGATCCCTGCCGAGCTCCGCATCGGAGTAGAAACCTGCAGCCGGAGCCATCATGATGGTCTCACCCTCATAATTGAAGTCGCTCAGGCACCATGCGCAGAACTTCTCGGCGTCATCCACAGGAAGCTTCGCCACAGTATAGAATGCTCCCATAGGGATCGGTGTGTAACATCCCGGTATCCTGTTCAGTCCGTCGATCAGGCACTTCCTCCTCTCCACATATTCTTCATAGACGTCGCGGGAATACTGCTCCGTTCCTTCTATCGAGGCCTCAGCCACAAGCTGGCCGAGAAGAGGCGGAGAGAGGCGGGCCTGACAGAACTTCATCACAGTATCCCTCACGGCCTTGTTCTTTGTGATCAATGCTCCGATACGTGTTCCACACTCCGAATAACGCTTTGAAACCGAGTCTATCAGCACGACATTCTCCTCTATGCCCTCAAGATGCATGGCGGAAATATAAGGACTGCCGGTATAGATGAACTCGCGATACACCTCGTCCGAGAAAAGATAAAGGTTGTACTTCTTCACCAGATCCCTGATCTGATTCATCTCCTTCTGGGTGTAAAGGTACCCCGTCGGATTGTTGGGATTGCAGATAAGCACAGCCTTGGTCCTGTCGTTGATGAGTTCCTCGAACTTTTCTACCTTAGGAAGACAGAAGCCTTCATCGATCGTAGTGGTGACAGTCCTGATGACGGCTCCGGCCGAAATTGCGAAGCTCATGTAGTTTGCATAGGCAGGCTCGGACACGATGATCTCATCACCCGGGTCCAGACAGCTCATGAAAGCGAAAAGGACAGCTTCAGAGCCTCCGGCAGTGACTATGATCTCATCCGGAGTGAGCTTGATCTGATAACGCTTGTAATAATTTACGAGAGCCTCACGCAAAGAAAGGATTCCCTGCGACGGGCTGTACTCCAGCACTTCACGGTCAATATTCTTCAAGGCATCCAGAGCCTTCTGTGGGGTATGGATGTCCGGCTGACCGATATTCAGCTTATATATTTTCACTCCCCTGCTCTCTGCTGCGGCAGCAAGAGGAGCGAGTTTTCTGATTGGAGAGGAAGGCATTGCCTGTCCTCTTTGCGATATATCTGGCATAATCTCTAATCTCTTTTAAATACGTCTCTTGTATAAACCTTTCCGGCCACATCATCCAGATCCGGATCGTACCTGTTGGCAACTATTGCCTGACTCATGCTCTTGAACTTCTCAAGGTCATTCACGACAAGGCTGCCGAAGAATGTCGAACCGTCTTCCAGGGACGGCTCGTAAACGATTACGGTTGCTCCCTTCGCCTTGATCCTCTTCATGACACCCTGGATCGAACTCTGACGGAAATTGTCGGAGTTGGACTTCATCGTGAGCCTGTAGACACCTATGATGCACTGATGCTCCTGAGTCGCATCGTAATGATAGCCGTCACTGTATGAATAATATCCTGCCTTCTGCAGAACCCGGTCGGCAATGAAGTCCTTGCGGGTGCGGTTACTCTCCACAATCGCACGCATGATTTCCTGAGGGACATCGTCATAATTGGCAAGAAGCTGCTTCGTATCCTTCGGGAGGCAATAGCCGCCGTAACCGAAAGACGGATTGTTGTAGTGATCACCGATACGAGGATCCAGGCACACTCCCTTGATGATGTTCTGCGTGTCAAGTTCCTTCATCTCGGCATATGTGTCGAGCTCATTGAAATATGATACGCGGAGAGCGAGATATGTGTTGGCGAAAAGCTTCACCGCCTCTGCTTCGGTGAATCCCATGAACAGAGTATCGACATCCGGCTTCAACGCCCCTTCCTGCAGCAAGGCTGCGAATCTTTCTGCCGCCGCCATGAGACGAGGGCTTTCGATATCAGTGCCGACGATGATGCGAGAAGGGTAAAGGTTGTCGTAAAGAGCCTTCGATTCGCGAAGGAATTCTGGCGAGAACATAATGTTCTCAGAACCGTATTTCGCTCTGACAGAAGCAGTAAATCCTACAGGAACAGTGGATTTGATCACCACTATTGCATCCGGATTCACCTTCATGACCAGCTGTATCACGGCCTCCACCGCCGAAGTATCGAAGAAGTTCTTCTTGGGATCATAATTCGTAGGAGCGGCAATCACGACGAACTCCGCATCACGGTAAGCGCTTTCCGCATCCAATGTCGCGGTCAGGTCCAGTTCCTCTTCTGCAAAATACTTCTCTATATACTCGTCCTGGATCGGAGACTGGCGTCGGTTTATCATATCGACCTTCTCCGGCACAATATCCACAGCCTTTACACTATGTCTGCGGGCTATCAATGTCGCCAAAGACAGACCCACATATCCCGTTCCTGCTACTGCAATGTTCATATCTTCAATCCAATGCTTCCTTTTTCGGTTTGACTTTCAAAGATACGCAAATTTCGCTTGACATCAAACGATTTCAGATGCAATGCGTGCGTCTCCGCAAATCTGCCGTCCACACATCACTTCAGCTTCAGAAGAGCCTTCAACGGCATGGCTTTCTTCTGCGCGACCCTCGTCTTTCCCGACGGCGACGTTATCTTCATCGAAATGTCGACGGTATAGTCTTCGGGCTCAAAGACCACAAGAGAGAAAAGGCTCCACAACGAGACACCTTCGCACAATCCTGCATGGCCGGAAACAGTCACCTTTGAACTGCCGTTCAGTACGGTAAAGCCCGGCGCAGTCCCTTTGACAAACGGACTGCCGTCCTTATAGACGGTACCCTTTATGTCCGAAACCGTGAATGTCTCCCCCGGGTTTGCCACCTCGAGCCACACGACTCCATTGACGGCAGAAAATCCTTCCGGAGAAACCGACTGGATACCATACTTCCCTATCGACAGACGGGAGAACTGGGCGTTGGCGTTTACTGCTGACATCAGGGTCAGGAGAAGGGTAATTATGAGGAATCTGTATGGGGTCATGGGTGTGTTATAGTTTTACTACCGGAACCGAATTCCAATCTATTGTTTTATCAGCTTCCGCTACATCAACGAATCTGAAATCTGTAAGATAGCGGCGAAGTTTGTTTTCCGCACCTTTCAAGCCGACATAAGACTTGAACTTTCTTGTCAGAGGAAGTCCTTCCAGCATAGGTTGTCCCGCATCCAGATCACGAGGATGAATATATGCCAATGTATAATCAGGATTCTGAAGGGTCATCTTCCTGATGGCACCATATGGCAGCAGACGGAAATATCCTCCTCCGGAAAAGATAATCGGTTTCCCCATGACATTGCAGGTACTGATCGGCAGTTCCTTGATCCTCACGCCATTATGTTCAATAATGGTAGGTACAGGGGCCGGATATTGGGGAAGACCGCCATGAGCATGAGCTGCAGGAAAGACTGAACAGTCTATTTCGATTCCCAGGTCTGCCATTATGTCAAAAGCCCAAGCCTCACTTTCTCTTATTGAGAAGCCTGGTGCACGAAAATACTTCACAGGCTTTCCTGTAATATCCTGCAAAAGCTTGATTGACGAATCAACATCATTCCTGAATTCATTCTTCGACTGCTGCCACACAAGCTGATGCGTCATAGTGTGACTGCCGATCTCATATTTATCTGCAATCTTCCTTACAAGTTCAGGATACTTTTTAGCCACCCAACCGATAATAAAGAATGTGGCTTTAGTATCTGTCTCTTCAAGGATTCTGAAAACTCTATCCACATTATCATGGATGCGGACCTCATAAGTATCCCATTTATCCTCTGTACGGGTGGCATCAAAATCCAGCAGATGGAACCACTCCTCAACGTCAAATGTCAGTATATTCATAATTCTATCATTCAATAATAAATCACTTAATTATTAGCCTGGGAGCCTGCATAACGCATGTCGCGCCAGCTGGAACATCCTTAACCACCACACACCCAGCTCCTATCTTGGCATTGTCACCTATTGTAATAGGTCCAATTATCTTGGCACCTGCACCTATGAACACATTATTTCCAATCTTAGGCGCTCCGTATTTATCAAGGGAACGGTCAGTTCCTAATTCATAATTAGACCCGATTGTAACGTGATGCATAATGACGCATCCTTCCCCAATTTCACACTCTTTTGAAAAGAAACACCCTCTTACCCCATGTGGAAAGTAAACCGGCCCTTTAAATGTATTGTTTAAAGGAAGATATGCACAATGAAAAGATTCATAAAGTTTATATAACGGATAAAATATCTTGAACTGCTTAGCTAATTTACGCGCTTTATTATAATCGCCATAAATGCCCATAGAAAGAATGACCTTATACATACCCTTACCTATTCTTAATGAATTTCGCTGGCACACCGCCTACTATCGTATATGGTTGTACATCTTTCGTTACGACAGCACCTGCAGCAACTATAGCGCCATCTCCGATTGTAACTCCTTTCAGAATGACAGCATTTGATCCGATCCATACGTCTGTTCCGATATTGATGTCAGCTTCTACTCTGGTCTGATATACCATTGGACCGCCATCCCTGTCCGTTCCATGATTTGTCGACATCATCTTTACGCCAGGGCCAACCAGAACATTATCCCCGAATGTAATCCTGCTGTTTTCTCCAGCCCATATACAGCAATCCATCGTTATACGCACGTTCTCACCAAGATAGATATTCTGTGCATTTCTGATTGAGGTTCTCGCATGTATCCTATACGAACCGGCATGATGAATTCTTTTACGCCAGATAACCCGTTCGTGTAAGAAATATGCAAACGAAGAACATATGGCTTTAATAAAAGCAAATGAAAAAATACCGCCGATAATCTCCGTAAAGATCATTTTCGACTTTTCAATATACCAAGGTTTCTGTTTATCCATAAATTGAATTATTTCGTCTTAAAGTATTTATCAAAGATATCTTTTCCTGGTCTATAAAATTGAGCGTCAATCGTATCCCAGTTATCATTTCCCTCAATAATCACTGGTCCGTCATCAGTAAGACATATATCCCATCCTATTGAGTGGAGATCGTAAAAAAGTTCATGTAAAGACTTGACATACTCAACTATTCCCTGCCATTTCGGAACGGCTTTATCCTTAAAGGTAACTCCTGTATCAGGATGCTTATAAATTCGAGTTCCTACTCCCGGGCGCATCAAGCCAAAGTCCTCGAATTTTCCATTCTCGACATCAATACCGACCAGAACCCCTCCAGAACTCCAATTATCACTTCCCCTTCCGTTTACTCCAAACCTTGCAAAAGAACAAATAGCATCGATAGTCTTATCATGACTTTTAACAGTGACTATTCTAATAGTATTTACAGATGATGGATGGAACTGAGACATGAATTGATCCTGATTATTGATTCTTTCTTGAATTATCCAAGAAGATTTTCCTTGCGATACAATTCTTCTAAATTCTTCAAACGATGTTTCCTTACCTCGGATAAATATCCTGCGAGCGGATATGCGCAACGAGAAGACATCATCATCAATACCACCGCCATATCCTACATTACGTTTACAGAAAGCATCTATTTCATAGTCAAGAATGGCATCCAAATCCACAGCTGCACTTGGCTTACAGGTAGAACTAAGCAGATACAGCCTTGCATCATTAATCATCATCAGATTTGCAGGAGTTGAATATCCCGCCTTATTCAATACCGTTTCAAAATAGAATTTATCTCTGAGGAGACAGACAGAATTGTAAAAATCATAGACAGGACGTCCGGGAGCCTTATTTAACTGCTGACGGGCATTAACCCACTTAAACCAAGGCACATAGCCTTTCAGACTGCTTCCTTTTACATCGCCACCCCACATGAAATAATACTTGTTGATATCACCATATTTAATGGACCACCACAATTGATCCACTAATCTTTCAGTGAAACTTTTCCGTTCCTTTTCAGGGAAATATGACGTAGCATTTACGAATTGTCTTCGATTCTTTATAATCTGAATCGGATAAATGATTCTGCCGATTAAAGAAACACCGAAAACATACATCCAATTATATATCTTCCCAGCATAAAAATCAATCTTGGCCACAGCAGACTTCAATCCATTTACATTCATATATCAATTCTATTTATATGATTCTTTTTTCAGGAATCTTGCAATCAAGATATTGCATCCCCAAGCTGTCAATATGAGAAGATGTTCAACATACCACCAAAACTGGCGCAAATTGAGTTTCCTCCAGAAAAGACCGGTCAGACCCAGTTTCTTGAAGATCTTTGGAGGATGCTTGATCGTTCCTAAAGAGAACCTGAAGGCGGCACCAACTCCTATGCATAACTTCTTATCAAGATATGGCAGCAGGCGGACTGCGAAAAAATCCTGTTTCGGAGCTCTCATTGATATCCAGACCACATTTGCTCCACTCGAATTGATCATAGAAGCAATTGACTTGTAGTCATAATCTTCAAGATCACAGAAAGGCGGCGAGAACTTGCCGACAATATTCTTCGCGGTTCCTGAATATTTCTGCTCCATTGCAGATAAAGTTTCATCTGTATCCCCTAACAGGAAATGCCTGCATCCGCTTGCATCATCCTCTATCATTTTCACAAACAGGTCCGGCCCTACGGTACGTTGCACATCCTTCAATCCCCACAGACGCGCCATCCAGACCAGAGGCATTCCATCCGGAGTGCACATGAAGGCGTTATTCATAAGGTCACGATATGCTTCATTACCTTTCCTATTGGCATAAGCTACAGTCCGGACATTTGATATGCATATATAGTCATTCCGTCCCTCAACAGCAGCCTGCCTGATCCTCGATAACGCATCATCCGGAGTCGTACGGCTGATGAAGACCTTACCTATTCGATATTTATCTGTCATATTATGAAGTTTTCTTCCTGATTCATCAAAAATCAGACTTTATCATCTTCAAAGATACAAATATGTTTTTGTAATGCCAAGACGAACATATCACAAGATTAATACGACATTTTTTCCTATTTTTGCATCATTAAACAACAGCGAATCAGATGACACTGCTACAACAACAATTTCTGGAGCTTTTGAAAGCCGGCATGTGGGGTAAAGCACCGGATTCTTCATTTTTTATTGATAGTGTAGATTGGAAGCAGATCTATAAAACATCTATGGAACAAGCTGTTTTAGGGATCATTGCTGATGGTATAGAACTGCTGCCCAAAGAATTTTATCCTTCTAAAGAGATATTGACCAGATTCATAATGTCGAAAGTACAGATTCGCAAACAGAATCTTGCAATGAACAGGGAGATCAATAAAATCGTCGATATTCTGCACGAATCAGGAATCAGACCCATACTATTAAAAGGGCAGGGAATAGCTCAATATTACATTAACCCAGAAAGTCGGAGTTGTGGAGACATCGATATTTATGTCGGTATCGAAAATTATAATAAATGTTGTAGTATTCTATTAAGTTCTGACAAGGCGTCTAAAGAAAAGATTGAAGACAACTTCCTGCATCTAGGATTCTGCTATAATGGTATTGAGTTGGAAATCCATCGAAAGGCAGGATACTTAAAAAATCCAGAACTTGACGCCAGTTTTCAGAAATGGACTATAGATGCATTAGACAACAGAGGTGAACATGAGCTGCCAATCTGGAATAACGAAGGAAAAGATGTCACACTTCCCGATCACACTTACAATGCTTTCTTTTTAATTCAGCATATTGCAAAACACATTACATCAGAAGGCATTGGATTCAGACAAATCTGTGATTGGATAATGTTCATTCACCGCAACCATACCGAAATTGACCGGAATAGTCTACAAAACAGAATTCGCGAATACAGAATGTCCGAAATATGGAATGAATTCTGTTTACTTGCAATAAAATACCTGGGACTTCCTATTGATGAACTGCCTATTAAACCAACAGATCCGTCATCATCTAAAAGTAAGGATCTGTTAAAACAGATTTTCATGTCCGGTAATTTCGGTCGTTTCGATTCCAGTACTAAAAAGATCAGGTCTGGCAGCAACAAGAAAAAGCGTAATATCCAATTACAGATAATACGCCTTTTCAAAATTGTATCACTATTCCCGAGATATACCGTCAGCTATGGCTTCGATTGGTTGGTTGGAGGGGTTAAAAGATTCTTATACAACAAATAGAATTAAACGCGATTGCCATAAGCATCAATCCAGTTCTTTCCATCCCACCATATTGGTTTTCCAAGATTTTCATCAAAGAACATAAAGCCTTTAATATTGACCGTTGGTCTTGACACATCCGACTTCACATCATCAAGTTCTGCTGATAAGTCCACCGCCATCGGAATGTATAAACCATAGGTTGTCTTGATATCTATCGGATCTGAAACCTGTCCTCTTACGACATGCAGATCAGAAAGAACTGCTCCTGAAGAAAGACGGAAAGACTGCAATACAGATGAATTTACAAAAGGTTCATCCGGTGAATTTATTCTATTGATCACAACACCAGTCTTGTCCTTCAAGATGCATGATACATCACAACCGTTCTTATTTATGTATACATCAACATAATCATTGCCTGATGCTTGAACGCTCTTCGAAACCGCTACTGAATTATTTCTTAACTCTGAATAAAAACCTGAGTCATCCCTTAATATCTTAATGGACACTGCGCTATATGGAGAGTCGAATACATAATAGAATGTCCTTGACTCCCCTTTCTGTAAATACAATCTAAAAGATACAGACACAGCCAGATCGTTCGTATTGTTTAGAGCCATCATCAAATCCAATGATTTGCTCAACACAGCCTTATGATCGGAGAAAGATATATATTTATCCTGATTTGAATCTTTAATCCGGGTTCCTGTAGTCGATGCAAACGAACAGAAAAGAGGTTCAATATGATTACTCTTGACAGGGTATGGATATGTCACCGGTGATATTGAGCAGCCATTGCTGTTATCTTGAGCCAAGATTATCATATTACTGTTAAGTGCTCTACCTGGAAGTTCATGATATGATTCAGATTTTAAAGAAACAAGGTCCAGCATATTGCCATATCCCTGTATATCATATGACCTATAGTCCCCCATGTATTTAGCACCAAAACCTGGACGGTCCAATGTAGCTGTAATATTATTGCCTCTTGCATTCGTTCCAATATACAACAATTCCGCACCGCACTCCTGTATATCAAACGAAGATAAGATATTATGGATGCCTTCAACTCTTACTCCCTGCCAATATACAGATTGTGGCCTTTTACCATTTTCTGCATTTCTATAATTATATCCACAAACAAAGACTTTGAAAGCAGTATACCTGTTACGGCCTCCCTTGACAACCATTCCTGCATTTTCACAATGACTGATATTAAATCCTTGATAATTATTATCAGACGATTTATCAAGAAATCCTATATTACCGCATCTTGATATAGTTATATTATAGAAGTTATATACCCACTTATGCTTATCCAGCAAAGCTAGCCCACAATTACCACAGCATTTGATTATCAGATTGTATATTTTTGTATTTGTACATTCTGTAGCTTTATATCCTATCCGGCTTCCATTACATATGGTTATTCCATTTCCCTCAAGTTCGTCATATGCAAGATCAAACCTTTGATTCATATCATTACCCCAAAGAGTGATATCACTTACCTGGCAATTATTATTGACTATTATAATGTTGCTGTTACGGCTGGATGGCAGTAGCCTTAATACACTTCCATTGATACTTGATCCGATAATCGAAGAATTCTCCGGCATTACAAGACCATCATGATAAAAGATTCCAGATGGAACTGACAATGGAACCTTTGTGTTGCCCGATGACTTCAAAGCCTGATTCAGAATTGCTGTATTGTCCACCAATTCATTTCCGGATGACATTTGTGCCCCAAACCATGTAATATCAAATGAGGTATTTCTGAAAGTCCCGTCGAGTTCAACAGATAATATACCGCCTGCATATGATATCAAAGACTTATTACCTACAACAGATCCATTCTTCAAAGTACCTCCATTGATAAATATTGTCACCGACTCCGGCAAATTGACAGACTGACCGTTCAAGTCAAAGTCATATCTTATTTCATAAATCGTATTAGGATTCTTTACTTGCTGGGCAAAGGACATTCGATTGCTTAAGACAATCCTTTCCAAGGCAGAAAAATTCTCTACATCAGGATTCATCGAATAACAAAGTGAATCAAATATAGCCCCAAAACATAATATCAAAATATATTTAAATACGGGAGATCTCATACAAATTCACATTAATATCTTTTCACTTTATTTCTATAGCCATATACAGCAATCACAACAAAACATATCATCGGCAGGAAGTATGACAGGTTTACCGCCGGAAATCCTGCTATGGTTCCCAAATCTATGATTCCAGCCTGCACAGGAGGAAGAATCGATCCGCCGAGAATAGCCATGATCAGTCCTGCAGCTCCAATCTTTGCATCGTCTCCAGTGCCTTCAAGAGCCATTCCGTATATGGTAGGGAACATCAGTGACATACATGCTGAGACAAGAACCAGGCAGTAAAGGCCGAATCTTCCGTCAGAGAAGACAACTCCGGCAAGCAGCGCACAAGCCACGACCGCGAGGAGTGACAGGAGCTTTCCCGGATTAATGTATCTAAGCAAATATGTACATATGAAACGGCTGGCACAGAAGAACACCATTGCGGCAATATTGTATTTCTGAGACAGGACCTCCGCAGCCTGTTCAGTCATGCCCTCAGCCATAAATACAGGGGTTCCATACTGGATGATGAATGTCCAGCACATGACCTGGGCACCGACATAGAAGAACTGGGCTATTACTCCTTCGCGATAACGTGGGTTACGGAACAATCTGCCGAAAGTAGCGGAAATACGAAGATCTCCCGAATCAGCAGACTCCCCCTTAGGCATGCGTACAAGAAGAACAAGTACAAAAATCACCGCAATCACCAGTCCCAGTTCTGCATATGTATTGGACAGAATGGTAAGGTCCGAATTCTTGACTGCCTCATATTGTGCCGGATCCAGCAAAGCACGTTCTTCTGTTGATAAGGGAGATATCCTGGCCTGTATGAAATATATTGCCGCAAACATTCCCATCAATGAACCGATAGGATTGAACGCCTGAGCAAGATTCAGCCTCTGCGTCGCAGTCTCAGAAGGTCCCATAGACAGGATATATGGATTTGCACTTGTCTCAAGGAAAGACAATCCGCAAGTCAGCACGAAATATGCCGCCAAAAACGGATAATAGCTTCCGGTATGACATGCTGGGACGAAAAGCAAGGCCCCTAAAGCATATAATCCAAGGCCAAGGACAATTCCACTCTTATATGAGAACTTCCTAACAAAAAGGGCAGCAGGCAAAGCCATGGCAAAATAACCGCCATAAAAGGTAACCTGAATCAAGGCACCTTCAGTCACGCTCATCTGAAATATCTTGGAGAAAGCCTTCACCATCGGATGGGTGAGATCATTTGCAAAACCCCATAAAGCAAAACATGACGTGACAAGAATGAAAGGTATAAGATAGTTTATACCCGCTGATGTCTTAAATAAAGATGTATTATTCTTTGCACTCATTTCTTCAATTCAAAAATCTTATTCATCAAAGTCCATTTACCTGTAGACGGGAGGTTGGGATCGCATCCCTGAAAACGGGACATATATGCCTCCCATTCAGCTTGTCTCGGCAACTTTGCCAAGCGGGCATTGTCTTCCACCCAATCAAAATCGTCAACAGTATCCACTATCATGAAGAGACGGTTGCCGGAAGCATAGATCTGCATATCAAGGATACCGACCTCGCGGATTCCATCCTGGACCTCAGGCCAGACATGGGCATGTTCCTTTACATATCTGTCGACAAGTTCAGGATCGTCGAGCAGATTTAAGGTCTGACAAAATCTTTTCATAACGATCTGCATTTACATACCGGAACGTCGGATCTTGAGAGATATTGCCTCCGGATGTTCTCTACAGAAAGCAGCAGAATCCTTCACGACACACGCGAGATATCCGCCACCGCCGGCACCCGGCATCTTCCATGCAAGAACATCATCAAGCTTTCCATACTTATCGATATAGGACTGGACACATCCCTGTATCATAGCCGGGAACATCGCAGTCTGAGCATTGAATGACGCCATATATGCAGATGCAAATGCATCAAGATCCATTGCCATTATAGCTTCCCAGCAATCATCAGCAGCCTTGGCCAATTTCTGTACCTTGGTCTTGGTAATATCCATGCCCTCCACAACTGAGCATCCTGACCTACGAGGATCCATCGGAATCATGCACAAATGACTTTCAAGCCATTCCAGTACAGTTTCATCTTCACATGTCTCAATCTTTTCCGGCCAGAAATGATTGTCATAATAATGCCTGCATAAACCAGGGACACATATTCCGATCGCGTCCTGGGCACCGCTGATTATGCCGTCCTCTCTTTCCGGATGATTTTCAAAGCAGAAGACAAGACGAGCCAAAGTCTCAGGATCCATATTCGGCAACTGATACGGCCAGATGCGCTTGATGACATTGCGTGTAGATGTACTCAAACCGCAACGTTCACGTATTTCAAACGATGGTTCCAGACTTATGGTAATCGCCCAGCCGGGATGATGACAGCTCACATAAGGCTGATCTATCCATGTTCCTGCCAGGTCAAGTCTTGTCGGAAGCTGGCATGGGCTCTTCTTCAACGACGTGCTGCTTCTGGCTTCAAGGCCTTCGTGCGGATCTCGTTCAAGCACAATATATTCGATACCCCTCTCTTCACACAATCTACGCTTGTCATCATTACCTCCATCACTGTTGACAACAAGGATATCCGGCTTTACAATATCAAGCGTAGGTACAAAGTCCATGATTCCGTCACCGGCATTGATATATGCTTCCTTTACATAGCGGATACTTTTGACCATGAACAGTCTCTCCTGCTCGGAATAGACTGTCTTGTGGTTCTTATAATGCAGAATCGTCTTATCTGAACCGATTCCGACATAAAGGTCTCCATAACTGGCTGCCTGACGGAAAAATTCCACATGACCTGAATGGAGAAGGTCATAACAGCCGCTTACAAACACTTTCTTGTTAGACATATATAATGATTTCTTTAATTATCTTTCAGCCCTCATAGGGTTATTCAGGAAATCCTCATATGAAAGACGGATTCCCTCTTCCAGTTCCACCTTATATCTCCAGCCTAAAGCTGCGCTTTTTGAAACATCCAATAGCTTCCGTGGAGTGCCGTTCGGCTTTGTCGTATCCCAAAGAATTTTTCCTTCATACCCTACAACTTTGGCAACAAGTTCCGTAAGTTCCCTTATAGTCACCTCCTTACCTGTTCCTGCATTGACCGTCTCATCTCCACTGTAGTTATTCATAAGGAACACACATAGATTTGCAAGATCATCAACATAAAGGAACTCTCTTAAAGGAGTACCGTCACCCCAACATGTTACCTCCGAAAGTCCAGCTTCTTTCGCCTCATGGAAACGGCGTATCAAAGCCGGAAGCACATGACTATGAGTAGGATGGTAATTGTCATTTGGGCCATACAGATTTGTCGGCATTACACTGATGAAATCCGTCCCGTACTGCTTGTTCAGATACTCGCAATACTTGAGGCCTGATATCTTGGCAAGCGCATATGCCTCATTCGTCTTTTCCAATTCAGAAGTAAGCAGACAGGTTTCCTTCATCGGCTGCGGGGCCATACGAGGATAAATACATGATGAGCCGAGGAACTCGAGTTTCTTACATCCGTTCTTCCATGCGGAATTGATGACATTCATCTCAAGTATCATATTCTCATACATGAAATCAGCCAACGCAGTCTGGTTAGCTATGATTCCACCGACCTTTGCAGCAGCAAGAAACACATACTCCGGCTTTTCTTCCGCAAAGAACTTCTCCACCGCTTCCTGACGGGTCAGGTCAAGTTCCTTATGTGTACGTGTTATTATATTGTCGTAGCCCTGCCTTTTGAGTTCGCGGACAATGGCAGAACCGACCATGCCTCTATGTCCTGCAACATAAATCTTTGAGTCCTTGTTCATTCCCATACTTCAACAGTCCGATAAATCTATTTCACAATACCTTTCTCCAGATACTCAGCCAGATTGGTCCTGACCTTAGCCGCAGCACCTTCAGATGCCACCTTAGCCATATCATGCTCCACCATCAGCTTGACAAGCTCCTCAAATGAAGTCTTTCCTGGATCCCATCCGAGCTTTGTCCTGGCCTTCGTCGGATCTCCCCATAGATTCACCACATCCGTAGGACGATAGAAATCTTCGCTGACGGCAACCAAGGTCTTTCCGATCAACGATACAGGAACATTTCCATTCACTGCCACACATATACCTTTCTCATGAAGGCCTTCTCCTTCGAACTTAAGTTCGATTCCGGCATGCTTGAATGCATAATATGCAAACTCCCTGACAGAATGTTGCACACCCGTAGCGATCACAAAATCCTCAGGCTTTTCCTGTTGGAGGATAAGCCACATGCACTCCACATAATCCTTGGCATAACCCCAGTCACGCAAAGAATCAAGATTGCCGAGATAAAGGCAGTCCTGGAGTCCCTGCGCAATACGGGCCGCCGCAAGTGTGATCTTTCTGGTCACGAAAGTCTCTCCACGACGTTCAGATTCATGATTGAAAAGAATACCAGAACAGCAATACATATTGTAAGCTTCGCGGTACTCCTTTATAATCCAGAATCCGTACAGCTTAGCAACTGCATACGGGCTATATGGATGGAACGGAGTATTCTCATTCTGAGGCACTTCCTCAACCTTGCCATAAAGTTCCGATGTAGAGGCCTGATAGATACGGCATGTATCTGCCAGGCCGCACTGGCGTACAGCCTCAAGAACACGGAGAACTCCCGTCGCATCCACATCAGCGGTAAACTCAGGTGAATCAAAGCTTACCTGCACATGACTCTGAGCTGCAAGGTTATATATCTCGTCCGGACGGACTTTGGCCACAACCTGGATAAGACTCATGGAGTCTCCCATATCAGCATAATGAAGGTGAAAATTCGGTTTACCCTCAAGATGCGCGATGCGTTCACGATAATCGACTGACGAACGCCTTATCGTACCATGAACATCATATCCTTTATCAAGAAGAAATTCGGCAAGGAACGATCCGTCCTGTCCGGTAATTCCTGTTATAAGAGCTTTTTTCATAAACCACTGATTTATTTATCTATATAGCAACAATGATTGAACATCATGATTGCCTGCACTACAAACCATTTCAGTTTTCTTCAACTCATGAGTTTTTAATGAGTAATGGAAAATTGTGCCTTTCCTAAATCTTAACAGTCGTAATAACTGTATCATAATTTTAGAATGGCCAAATATGTTCCATAAAACATTTGGTGAATGACGTTTGTCAGAAATAGCCAGTTCAACTTCCTTTTGATACTTATCCTTTCCTGCTTTTGACAAGCTGCTGTTTCTTTTTCGGAAAGCAGCAAGAGGCAGATCTATTTTCGCCAATTCCGAAAATCTGGCAAAGCGCATCCATAATTCGAAATCACCAGCATAACGATATGATATATTCAAGCCGCCGGAAGCTGTATATAATTCTCTTCTCCAAAACATGCTCTCTTGCTGAAGTGGCCCCAATATGCCTTCGCGGCACCAGCCATTTGCTATATCGGAACGAGACCTTATGGATGTCTTTGGATAAATTTCAGTCAACATTCCATATTCATTCATAAAAGCATATTTTCCGCCAAGCCACTGAGTCTCAGGAAATTCAGTAAACACTTTATTCACTGTAGACAATGTCCAGGGGAAATACACATCATCAGCATTAAGCCATGCAAGAACATCGCCGGTTGCCATTTTAAAGCCTTTAGCGATTGCATCATACATACCATTATCCGGTTCACTGACATAACACGCTATTCTATCATGATACTTTTCTATTATATCCTTTGTACCATCTGTAGAATCTCCATCAATTATGATATATTCCAAATCCGGATAGTCTTGAGACAGAACCGACAAGATTGTCTTCTCAATATATTCCGCCATATTATAGCAGACGGTAATTACAGATATTTTCAATCCCATAACTTCTATCTTCTATCATTATCCCAAAACCGTGGAAACAGAACATGCATAAAATTTGAAACAAACGTACAGCATGCTGGAAATACACCATAATTCTTCTTTCTGTAATAAAAGAATTCAAATGGGTTTGCCCCTGTCGGTTTGAAAAAGGCTTGCCATCTTTCACATAGAGACTTATCGGGATTCTTCCAAGTAGAAATACAATCATGAAGATCACATTCTCCACAGAATCCTGGAGCCACATATATATCGACACCTTTCTTGGCAGCCATAAGTCCATAATCATAATCACCCATCGCATGACTATAATATGGATCATTGTATCCTACGATTCTGAAAACATGATCCGGTATCAACACGATGTTACCATTCATATAGAAACATTGAGACGCATTTGTGCTATCAAACACATATGATCCGTTACGCGTCTTGCCTCCATAAGTAATCGTGCTCTTTGTTTCTGTATCGCAGGTATCGCCTATAATAATGCACTTATCTGCTTTAGCCTCCGAGACACTTAGTAATTTTAACAGAGTATCAGCATATAAATATGTATCATCATTGAGCCAAAGAAAATAGTCAGGATCTGTCTTTGAAGCTTCGTTCCATGCCAGATACATACCTTTATTCCAAAACAGAGTACCATCACCGCTCACAATATGAACTTCCGGATACATTTCACTAACCGCTTCCGGAGTACCATCTGTACATCCGTCATCGGTCATATAGATTTCAAGCTGCACATCATCAGGAAGAGTCATATTATAAATCTGTGACATACACATCAATGTCTTATCTTTGCGATTATGCACAGTCATTAAAACAGCTACTCGCCTCATAAACTCACTTAAAACGATATTTTCGATTAATACTTACAGATATATCCTGTGTATTGATTACAATAAACGGCAAGGCTGCGAACAAAGGGTAATCCATAAAATACTCACCCTGAAGAAGCAGCACAATCATACAACAGAAAAACAATTTATCCATTGGTCTGAATGGCAGGTTCTTATATATCAACACAAAATATACTATAATGAAAATTATGCCAAATTTAGCCACCACGTCCGTAAAACCATTAGAGAAACCTCCAATGAGTTCCTTATACATCAGATGATCCTCATATCGAGTAATATCAGCCAGACCATTTCCTGTTATAGGATTCTTCTTGATATAATGCCAGTCAAGAATAGCAGAACCGAGCCTATCCACTGTAACATTCCCAGATGTAGCTCTTTCTATCTGCTTATCTATTTTTTCACCAAGAAAATCAAGACTGGTATATGCATAAAGCAATGCCAAAAATAACACCGGTACAAGAAGGATTCTTGCGAACTTACTTTTGAGTTTCATTGCAACATAATAAAATAATATCACTGCAAATGCAATATATCCTGTAGTACTGAATGTAGATAACAATGCCGCCAAAAGAACTAAACAATGTTTCCTGTAACGTCTCCATAATAGAGCCAGGTTATCTATAAACAACAATGGCACCATAATCAGATAACCTTGAAATGCACCTGGTTCCCAGAACATTCCGGAATTCCTGAAAGAAGCGTTGTTTGTATTATGTATATTATGGAAGAATATTGTCAAGTATTTGTCTTCATTAACAGAAACACCCGGATAATATCCTAATATAGAAAAGAACATGCCGATAAAACTCATGATAGATATGAAATACATTACTTTCAAGTAAGTAATTCTGAAATTTACACCGACTTTTCTTATAACAAATAATCCCAGGAACCATTTTGACAAAATATTCACTGCAGCAGGATACGAGAAATACGAAAGGTGATATATCTGCAGCAGAAATATCACACACACCAATCCATAAAACCACTTAGCTGTTGGAACAAAATACTTTGCTTTCCTATCAACAAAGGTGTAGGCAAACAATCCTACGCTGACTGCCAATCTGAGATACTCGATGCCACTGACAAATGAGATGGGGTTACCACTGAAAAACAGCAGCAGAAACACCCAAAACTGATCACTCCTTCGATTGAGTCTATAAGTTCTATTTAATGTACCGGCCATTATTTCTTATGAAGTATCTTCTTTATAAAGTTCCTTGCCATAACTCGTTCCGTCTTATTCAACACAATAAAATATCCGATACCCCCAAGTAAAAAGAAACAGAACAATAAAGTAAGAACAAGTCTGAGAAAAGAAGATTCCAAGTTCTGAGTAAAACAATATATAATTGGTAGAACCAAAGCTATAGCAATTATGCATCTAGGCAGTGTTGAAGTAATGAACTCACGCACATCATATGAAAATGTTTTGCTTGCAAAATAAACATTGACGATACATTGTAAGAAAGAAACAACAATGGAAACATATAATGCGTAATAGAATGAGGCACCCATCTTAAATAGTATAAATATTCCCAATATATTGAGAACATACAATGAAGACATGACTATCTGCTGTTTTGTAATATTACCCGTAGCATGTACTCCTTGGTATAGGAAATATGTAAACGACGAAATATTGATATTAACAAGAACAAGACACACCAGTTCATAAGTATGCTCCGGTGGTGTCTTCAGCCATAAATTCAATATATACTCTCCTTCTGCAATTATCGGAACAGTAATCATAAGCATCAGAAGGTATGTTACCTTAGTTCCGATATTGACTAGTTGATGCATTCTGCGAAGGTCTCCTTGCCCGTATGATATCATTATCTGAGGAACAACTGACTGTTTGAAGTTCATCACGAAAGTACCTACGATATGCATTACCTGCATAGCAATGGCATAAGCGGCATTTATCAAAAGTCCAAAGAAATAATTGACAAGAATAACGATGCCTTTATCACGGAATAAAGAGGCCAAAACTGTGACCAGTAGCATCGATATGAACTTGGATATATCCTTGATGATTGCCTTATCCCAACATATCCGGTTGCGGCACTCTTGATACTTTCGCGCAATAAACACAATAGCCAGGCAATACGTGACTGTCACCAACAAGTTAAGACATCCTAATGCAATCAGATGATCATAAGAAACACGCATCAGAATGAGTACCACAACAAGGCGTCCTAATGATTGAAGGACTTCAGCTATCGCTATCTTTGAGAATTCTTCTCTTGCTCGCAACAGTGCCGAATATGGGACACTTATTACATTCAGAACCATTGACAGTATTGATATCTGAAATACGACTTGGGCTGCAAACAAACGTTCCTGCGGAATATTCAGCTTATGAAGAAAGAACATTGCAAATACCTCCATCAAAAGACCTGTCGCCAAAGCGACAATCATATGCAGTGATAATGCAGATCCGAATGTTCTGCCAAGTCGGTCTTCCCTTTCCTTTCCTATTTCAATGCTATAGAAGCGCTGAACGGCAGTACCCATCGATCCGTTAAGGAATGAGAACAAGGCAACTACGCTGCTGACCAGATTGTTCAAGCCATAGTCTTCAGCCCCAAGAACCTGTAAGGTAATACGAGTCGTAAAGAATGATATAAACATGGTTATAGCCATGCGTATATACAAAGCGACCGTATTTTTTGCAATCCTTCCTGAATTCCCTATTGCCGTTGCCATATTCATTCGTGTATAATTACAGACGATATTGGTGTGCCGGATTTACGATTCTCAAGAACTGAATGATATGCTTCACGCCATTTACCCACAATGGCTTCATTATCATATCGTTCACGCACACGAATAAAAGCATTCTGCCTCAACTCGTCAGCAAGATCCTTTGAGTTCATCAGACGAAGCATATTGTCCGTCATGCCAATAAAATCTTCTTTTTCAGACAGAAGTACACACTGACGTTCAGCGTTGATTTTAGGTGTAGAAGGAGTTACAGTGGTAACTACTGGTATGCCATTAGCCATTGCCTCTCTAAGAGTACTGGAACTGACATCAATTTTCAGCGGAAGTACAGCAAAACGAGCTTTCCTGATTTGGCGCATAACATCATCGTGGGTAGGCAATGCACCACTAAAAAAAACATTTCCCGAAATTCCCAGCTCCTCTATCCGCTTATCTAACTTAGTTCTATATTCAGGGGCATATGAACCGATGATATTCAATTTCGAATCAGGAAAGACTCTGCATACACCGGCAAAGGCCTCTATCGCCCAATCCGAAGCCTTTTCTATCTCTTTAGCAAAATAGACAAAATCATATTCTTTCTCCGATGGATCCAAAACGATTTCTTCTCCGATTGCCAAGCATATATCAAGAAAACGAGCTGAATTATCAATATATTTCCATACAAGATTTCTGAAATGCTCCACATTACTGCATATGAAATCTGCCGACTTAATTACTGATGATTCAACAGAAGCACGATAATCATATACAGTTCTGGTTATCGGATAATTCTTAAAGAAGTCCGGATCATTCATCAAAGTCTGCAAAGTAACCAATTTAGGATATTTTCCATTCAATTGCATAAAGGATGAAGAATATAACGGATTCTCTGCACCCATAAGATGAACTAGATCTGGGTTGATTCCGTCAACAATCGAACAGATTGTCTGGGAATTATTATCGTAATGGTATGTAAAGTATTTCCCTTTTAAAAACCTTCTTTTGAGTCTGAAAAGAAAAGTATCATCCTCAGACCTGAACAAATGATAATGAATTCCCTCAGATACGAATTCTACTATTTTATCTGATAATTGTAAATGCGGAGAGATGATATGCAATTCGATATCATCAAATTTCTTAAATACATTTATTGCATTAGTGTTCCATTTGGCATAATCCCTGACAGGTGTTACCTTTCCAAGAAAATTCAGAAACAGGTATCTCAATGAGGTCTTATCCAATTTTATATTATTACGGATCTCCTCATTTGATAAATGGCAAATCCACGCAACTTTAATCTTTCCCATTACAACACCTTTATCATTTTAAGATACTCGCTCCAATCTCCCATATCCTTCCAGTCATTCTGACTTATCGGGTACACCCCGACTCTTCGTCCCTCTGATTTAAGTTTTTCCATAAGATGAGTAATGTGGAAAAAATCATCAGGTATATCATCCAGCAACGATGGTTCCAGTATATAGAGACCTGTATTGATCTTGAAAGAGAATGTCGGCTTCTCTTCAATGGATTCAAGTATTCCGTCTTCCCCTGTAATGATTGTCCCATATGGGAGTGAGAACGTCTTTACTGCCGCAACGACTGTCAATTCATTATTATTAGTCCGATGATAATCGAGTATCGATGCATAATCTTCTTCTATAAGAATATCACAATTAGATACAAAGAATGTCGAGTTGATCTTATCTCTCAACAGGCGAAGGCTACCGGCAGTACCCATTGGCTTGTCCTCTTGGAAATACGATATATTATATTCAGGATTAGATATGAAATCAAAATAATTCTTGATCGAATCAGCTTTATAGTTGACAGATATATGGAAGTCATGACAACCATACATCACAAACTTATCCATTATTGTCTCTACAATCGTCTTATCTCCAATCGGGATCAATGGTTTCGGATAGACATTTGTCAATGGAGCTAACCTTGTCCCTTTTCCTCCAGCCATGATGACAACAGGAAGATCAAGCTTCGATCGGGTCAATCTACTGTTATTCCCAAACAGGTCACTCCATGAATAAACCTTTATAAGATTACCTGAATGATCCAGAACAGGCATACACTCTGCCCTTAAAGAACGTACTTTTGCCTTTATCGACTCTAATGGTTCATCGATTGATGCGTATATTTTATTCTTATCCAGAATAACAGCTACAGAAGATGTAAGATTGACATCTTTAAGTATTGCTCTCTGAATATCTCCAATCGTAAGCAATCCTTCAAACTTCTCTCCCTCAAAGACAAACAATAATTTAGTCTTTGAAGAATCCATTATTTTAAGTGCATCAAGAATGCTTTTATCTATCTGTATAGACCTTTTATCAATATACGATGTCTTCATTTATAAATATTTATGAAAAACATTAACTTCGTTTGAAATGATTTATCCACATATTGACTGCACCATTTCTAGTCACATAATCAAGAACTTCTTCAGTACGATCTCCGAATATCGGGCCAGTACATAATTGCTCGTAAAGTATTCCGGGCTCCAAAAGGTTTACTTCTATCAACAATGGATTATCAGATTCATCTAAACAAATATCCCATCCTACCATCGCACAGAAAGGAATACGTTCATGTAATTTTTCTACAAACAGATCAATCTTCTCTATCTCATCAGGTATATAGTGTCCATCAAATAAAACCCCACATGATGACTGTATGGTCTTTTTACCTTCTTTAGTTATTCCATATTTATGAAATTTACCATCCGCATTGATCCCTACAATTATACCACCCTCATCTTTAACTCCAATATTATCAATCTTGGAGTTTTTAGCACCTGTTTTAAGACATCTTGAGAGTACTGAAAAATTGCCATTTAACAATAGAGTCGTAATCCTGAAACAATTCAATGAAGTCGGATTAAAAATACTGGTTTTTGTACTTTGACTTACAATACCCTGAACCACAAAATTATCTCCTGACGCGGATAGAATTGTCCTTAGGCTTGCTGAATCATAATTACGATAGAATATGATACCTCGTCCTCCTCCTGTCACAGAAGTTGGCTTTATTATTATTTCCTTATTATATTCTTTAATTAATTGAATGGCGTTTTCTTCAGAAATATGGTTATTTTGGGAATCATACCATAGGTTATTGATTTTTCTGACTGGTTCAAATGGGCCCGGAATGATTGGAAATAAAACCCATAAAAAGATTTATTTGAAAAAGCTTTACTGAGTTCATAAGGATTAAGATGACGCAGTATATAAGAAAAATACAAAGTGTCCTGAATATAGTTTATGTCAAACTTATCCAAAGCTTTTGATGTTTCATAAAACGTATATCCTAATCTAAGATTTGTAAAGCGACGATGAAATCTATCAACTTCAGATTTCTCCTTCTCAGTTAATCTAACTTCGGAATCATTGAGTAAATTCCTATGTAATGAATCCCACCAGTTATAATACTTCTGATAAAATATTTTTCGCAGGAAATTTCGAAGCATCTGTTTCATATATGCCTAATAATAAGCTATTTAATCAATAAATTAAAATAACGTCAATAATCAGCATTGTACAGGCAATAGAAATAAATCGCCTAATTCCTTGTTGAAGTGATCAGGATAATGTGTCACACCTCCTCCTGGAGCAAAAGTAAACTCTGACAGATATAATCTTCCATTACATGAGAAAAAATCTATTCTTATGAATGGGAAACCTTTTGATAATGATTTAGCTAAAGAATACATTTCTCTAATATTTTCCGGTAAAGAGATTCTTACGTCCCTCTCTTTGGGAAAATCCGGAACACTTATATCCATCTCTTCAAATTTCGAATTGAAAAAAGTAGCATGATGTTGATTACTTCTTCCATAGTCAACCCTAAAATAAGGTACATTCCCATCAAAACAAAAGAATTTATAATCTCGCAATTCTCCAGATTCATCCTTCATGAATTCTTCTGCCAGAATTTGAGGAGTACTATTATAGAACCTATAATCCCAAGAATTAAGCAATGTATTCCATGGCTTCAGCCAAGATTTCAGCTTTTTCCTGATTTTTCTAAAATCCACAAGGTTCTTATCCTGAATTATCATAACAGCACTAGAGTTTGCCTGAAGATTGGATTTAAGAACAAATCTATCCGGTAAGCTATCCCAATCTCTCTGCAATTCAGATACAGTTTTCCATGAACCAAACATCGGAACAGTATATCCCTCACCTAAACGTTCTTTAATATAATCCTTAAACAATACCTTATCTGTAATATTCGCAAAGTCATCTCTTTTATAATAAATCTTGTACCATTGAAGTTTTTCATTGAACAAAACCGGATTCTGAAGATCAAAAGTATAACCCATATGACGTTCATAACACTCCATGACGCCTTTAATGAATTTTTCCTCAGGCCACTTATTAATTGTTTTAGTAGTTTTACGCAACCACATCAACAAATATGGCTTCAGATTCGGATTATTATCCATATAACGTCTAAGACTCTGTAAGACATTCATGATTTATTATTTATAGAGTTGTATTCACAGATTCCTTATGAATAAGTTTTACGGCCGGATTACCAATATAGACTCCTCCGTCAATATCAATTGATTCCAGAACATTAGCTGCAGCTCCTACCAATGTTCTGTCAGCTATATTGATTCCATCTCTGATTGTAGAATGTAGTCCCAGGAAACAATTATCACCGATTTTTGCAAATCCTCCTAAAACAGCATTGGTTGAGCAAAAATTGAAGTTACCGATTTCATTGTCATGAGAGAATATTGTACCTGATGCTACAAAGTTGCAGACACCCATCCTGACATCCGGTCCGATGATTGCTCCAGGACAAATAAAATTACCTTCTGAAACATGCTCTGAATATACAACAGCATTAATAGAGATATATGAGGCGACCTTTGCTCCTGAAGCGACACATTTATTGTACACAGATTGTCTCAAACGATTCATGCCACTATATCCGATACCTATAATGACCTCATAATCACCTTTGAGTTCTGATGACAATGATTCAAAAGGAATTACTGGTAATCCTTGTATTTCTGAACGAGTAATAAAGTCTTGTTCTTGAGTAAACGCAAGAACTTGATCAACTTTCTCCAATGCTATATATTTATACAGCCTTTCCGCAAACTGACTGTCTCCGAAAATTACAAGATTACGCATTAGGCGATCGTAATTAATGATTCTATCTTAGACTTATATTCTGAAAGCAGGCAATCCAGCTGCTTTCTATCAGATGACGCAACAATAAATTGTCCGTACCGGTTCAGGCTGCTTGTAATCTTACCGACTGTATCTCCGACTTTTAGCTTCAACATAAAACTTCTGACACCTGGCCAATCACAAACAGTATCCATCTTGGAATCTATAGACTTCACGACTCCTTCAGGGAAAGAAAAGAAACATACAGCTGATGCACTTTCAGTTCGTCCGGAAACAGTATCAACTGATTCTCCCAATGCGATACGCAACAGCTGATCTTCAATATTAATTCCAGTAGAAAGCGGAGTCAGAACAGAAGTGATGTAATCTCCTCCAAGCCTCGGACTCGTCTCAATCACAAATACACCTCTGTCATTGATTTTCAATTCTGTATGTGACGGACAGTTTTCAAACTTCATGCATGTGGAAATCTTACATATAATCTCCCTTATAGCATCCTTCTGTTCGACAGACAAAGCGGCCGGCTGAATATGTCCAAGCTCGACGTTGTACGGGAAAGGAGTCGTACTCTTTTCCGTGAACTGAATAACCTCTGATTTTCCATTGTAATGGAGAGCTTCAATACTATATTCCTTTCCTTCTATAAATTCTTCTACCAACACTGTATCAAGGCGAGAGTATTGAAGTGCTTCGTCTATGCACTCCTGCAGTTCCGCGAGGTCCTGACACAACTTGACTCCTCTGCTGCCAGAGTTATCGCGAGGCTTGCATATTACAGGGAAAAACAGATCTTTCGCTTCACTGGAATCATGTATCAGTCTTCCTTGAGCACAAGGGACCCCTCCTTCCATGAAACGCTGCTTCATCTGAAATTTATCGGTTGACCATACAGCTGTCTCTTCTGTAAAGAAAGGCAGACTCAAATCCCTTGCCACTTTAGCCATCATGACAAGAGGCTTATCTGTAGCAGCAGTCACAATAGCAGACACGCCATATTTATGAGCTACTTCCAAGGTTCCCTCATAGTCCTGACCGCCTACCACCTCAAATGCATCCACATCATTTCTACAAGCAGCTTCAGCACAAGGATCTATTCCCACAACAAACAAGCCCATGGCTTTTGCTCGGAAAATGATAGACTGCTGGAGTTCACCGACTCCAAAGACCAATATAGATTTTTTATCCATAGATTTCTTTAAGCCCACATTCAAGCGTATCGCAGATAAAGTCAACCTGCTCCATCGTCAAAGCGGCGTACATAGGTAGTGTAATCTCATTCTCAGTCACATATTCTGTCTGAGGAAGGACAGCACCAAGTTCCCTATATGTCGAAAACCTATGAGCAGCCGGATAATGCACTGACGTCTGAATGCCCTCGGCATGCATGAATTCCCTTAATGCATCTCTCTGCTCTTTTGAAGAGTCCAGTACCACTACTGGAAATATATAGTTTGAAACGAACTCAGTATTGTCAGCAAACGGCACAGCTACCCTATCGACCTTGCTTAAACGCTCTACATATCGAGCACGCACAGCAAGACGTGTTTCAAGATCCTTCGGAAGTTTCTTGAGCTGTTCAATGGCAATTGCCGCGCGGATGTCATCCATACGGAAATTATATCCAAGGCATGTTATATCATATTCAGTTGCATGGCCGGAAGCACGCTGATACGACATCGTGCTCATTCCGTGAGAACGTATAAGTCTTGCCTTTGCTGCCATTTCTTCATTATTGGTGATGAACATACCACCTTCTCCGGTCGAGATGTTCTTATTAGAGAAGAAACTGTACGCAGCACAATCACCTATCGTACCGAGTTTTACCCCTTTGTATTCTGAAAGAGGGCCATGGCATGCATCTTCGATCACTTTAAGATTATGTTTCTTTGCAATAGCCATGATCTCATCCATCTGACATGGGAATCCGGCCATATGGACAACTATGATTCCTTTAGTCTTGGGAGTAATCTTTCGTTCTATATCCTTAGGGTCAATATTAATATGGTCAGGTCCGACTATATCAGCAAATACCGGAGTTGCTCCGACATATCTTATGCAGTTGCAGCTCGCAGCAAAAGTTAGAGACGGACAGATCACCTCATCACCTGGGCCAAAGCCGCATACCATGCAGCATACATGCAGTGCATCTGTACAGTTAGACATGCTGACTGCATATTTCACATTCCACATGTCAATGAACATCTGCTCAAGTTCAGCATTCTTAGGGCCTGTCGAAATCCAACCTGATTTTATAGTATCATAAGCTGCCTGAGCTTCTCTCTCATCGAAATTGAGATTAAACAATGGTATCTTGTAAGCCATGATTATCTAATTTGAAATTTACATTTTCTGATCAAGATTCCTCCCTTTTTCTTCATGTTCGAAATTCGGGAGGAACAATTTAAGTGCCTCTACAATCTCTGCTTTTGTAAAATTATCTTTAGCGAAGATAGACTCGAGTTCCTTAAAGAAAGAGTCTACTTCATTCATGTTCCTACGTCGTGTCTCTTCTATAACACCTAGAGCGGAAAAACGATCCATATTGATCTTCTCTCCCGGAACATAGAACTCCTCATAACTCTTTTCTCCTGTCGTATCACTCTCAAAGTATACTACCGGATAATCCTTGTCTTCTTCTTTACGTTCATGAGCAAAACTTTTAGCTTCAGCGTCAGAAGAACACATATGCCCATTGTATCCTGCTGTCTCAAGGAATTTTTCACAGAAGCTGCTGAAGGTTATCATCTGATCCTCTCCAAGTTTTGGGAAGAAAACTTCTCCGGAATTTCCAAGTATACATGCAAGCATACATATCTGGCCACTTTCTTCAGGAGATACAAAGTATCTCTTCACATCTGTAGGAGATGCTATCGGCTGTCTCTTCATCAAGCGCGAAATCCAACCGTCAGGCAGAGATCCATTTGAGAAGGCAACGTTTGCAAATCTGGCAGTTGTTACAGGGAAACGGTCAGAATACGCCATGACCATATCCTCCATGACACGTTTGCTCGCTCCCATTATATTGACAGGATTCGCGGCTTTATCCGTACTTACACAGAAGAAATGCTTTGGAGGGAATTCACAAAGAAGATCCATGAACTTCTTCGCTTTGATATCATTGTTTTCAATCAAAGCCTGGACAGAATACTTATCTTTCTCACTGCGGACATGTTTGTGAGCAGAAAAGTTAGCCACTATATCAAAACCCTTTTCCTCCCTGAAAATTCTCGCAAAAATAGGATCTGCAAAATTCAAAGTATATGTTCTGTATTCATCAGGAACATACAATCCATATGTCGATCGCAAATCGCGCGTCAGTTCAGCAAGTCCATTCTCATTCAGATCTATCACGACAAGTTTCGATGGTCTGAATGGAAGAATGGCACGTATGAAAGATGAACCTATGCTGCCGGCTCCACCTATTACGCACAGACTCTTTCCCTCTACCTCATTACGTAATTCTTCAGAATGATTCTCAATATCCGTCAAGAACATGCTTTTCTGACGGAATGTAACATAATCGGAAATGAATCGGTTTATATTAATCATTATCTATCATCAAATTACATTCTTATCCAACAAAGTTCTAAGTCTTCCCCACACACCTGTCCTCTCCACATGAGTGAGTTCGCCTATCTTCAACAGGAAATGATAAAGTCCTGTATCATACTTCTTGACCCAATACATGATCTTATATACCACGAATGTATTGAAGAGTCCCATGACGATCACGACTATCAGCTGCAGATTGACTGAAGCCCCAAGCTTGAAGGATATCCACCATATGAGGACATTTACGAGATTGAGGAAGACAATGCTGAATGAAGTTCCAAAATGGGAGAATCCGAGACCGATGAACATGTGATGCAGATGTTTCTTATCCGGAAGGAATGGAGATGTACCATGAAGAATTCTCCTTGTCATGACTCTCAATGTATCGAAGACCGGAATCGAGAGAACGGCCAATGTGAACGGTACAAGGCCGAAATTGCTGCATACAGCCTGAGAACACAAAGACTCATCCCTCAATATGTAGATCACGAAGACCGACATCATGATGCCGATCATAAGTGCACCGCCGTCGCCAAGGAACATCTTTGATTTCTTTCCGAACACATTGTGCATGAAGAAAGGAATCATTGCTCCTGTCGCAATCATGGCCATTGCCGCCATATCGACTTCACCGGACTTATAGAAGACTGCACCAAACAGAATCGACGTAGTGATTCCATACATGGACATCAGTCCATCGACTCCATCAATCATGTTGATTGCATTGACGATTCCCACACATGCAAAGACCGTCAATGGAACTGCAATGTAGGATGGAATCTTCCAGATGCCCCACAATCCGTGGAAATTATTTATAGAACAGTCATTTCCGTAAATCAGAAGCAGTACAATGATAATCTCGATGATGAATCTGATGCCTGGAGATAGCGAAAGGATATCATCCATCGTACCGATGTACAGCATGATCACCATGATTCCCAGAAGCGAAAAGAGACTCGCGCTCGAAAAGAAAACCTGTGAACACACCAAAGAAACAATTATACCGAAAAAGACTGCAATTCCTCCGAGTACAGGAACGGGATACTTCTGAAGCTTTCTTTCCTCCGGATTATCCACAATATTCTTAAGCACTGATATCCTATGGATATACTTGAATATCCACCAGGTACTCAGCAATGACACACAAAACAATGTAATTATATACATCAGAGGATTCATATAAAATTGATTTTGTTTTTTCCTACCTTATCCCTTTGATACTCTCGATGACTTTGCGGGAGAGTTCCTTACGGGAGAACTGTTCCTGGATACTTCTGAGGCGGTGGCAGTCGGAGCCGAAGGCGCTGTACCAGCCTTTCTCGAGAATCCATTCGGCCTTGCGTCTCGCCGAAGGGCCGTAGTATCCCACAATCGAGCCGAGGTTCATCTGGAATCTGACTCCCTGTGAATGAAGTCTTACATAATCCTTCTCACCAAGGAAACGGTATCTTTCAGGATGAGCCAGCAAGGGTCTGTATCCCGATGACTGGATTGCACTTAATGTGCCGTTGATGTCGTATGGGGCGGCAACCGTGGATGTTTCCACAAGAAGCGTATCGTCATCCATAAGAAGAAGGTCGCGGGACGCAAGTCTCTCCTCCAGCAGATTGTCCATCATGTACTCCGCTGCAAGATGGAGACGTATAGGGCCGTCATAAACCGCCTGCAGTTCTGCAAAGCGTGCCTTAAGACCTTCAGTAGTGTTCGGCACATCCTCCATGATGTGAGGAGTGCACCAAACGTCGGTAACTCCAAGGGATTCCTCAAACGCCAGAACATCCAGAGTCTCCTCAGGTGTTCTTACACCGTCGTCAACACCCCAAAGTATATGGGAGTGACAGTCGGCTGCGCCTGCAAGGGCTCCGCTTTCCTTCAGCGACCTGCTTCCTTTAAGAAAATCCAGAAATCCCATTCTCTTCTATTCTTCAGATGAATTACCGTAGCCGTAACCGTAGCCATAGCCGTAACCATAGCCGTAATTGCCGTATCTGCGGCTTTCGATATCCACACCGTTAAGCACGATAGCCATCCTGTTGTATTTGCCGGAATGGTAGAGAGACTCGATGAGAGGAAGGCTCCTCTTGTCAAGAAGACCGGCACGTACGACGAATACCGTCATATCCACGATCTTGGTCACGATGGCAGCATCAGCGACGATGTCGATAGGAGGGCAGTCGATGAAGATATAGTCATACTCCTTCTTGAGAGAATCCATCAGAGACTGGAATCTGTCAGAGAGGAGAAGTTCGGCAGGGTTAGGCGGAAGCTTTCCGACCGGAAGCACAGAGAGGCCTTCAGAAATCACATCGATGTTCTCATGATAGTCCTCCACCTTTCCGTTGAGATATGCAGCCACTCCCCTATGGTCCTTGTCAAGAGCCTTTGACAATGTAGCCTTACGGAGGTCAAGGTCGAGAAGAAGGACCTTTGACGGCTTGAGCGACATGCTGGCCGCTATGTTCTGAATGATGAATGTCTTTCCTGCATTAGGGTTGAAAGATGTGAACATCGTCACAAAGGCCTCACCAGGCTTTCTCTCTATGACCATGTCAAGGTTGGTCCTGAGGACACGGAAGGCTTCGTTCATCATATCACGCTTACCATGTCTCACAAGGATCCTGCAGTTGTCGTTATTGAACTTCGCTGCCTTCGAAAGGAAGCCGAAACGGTTTCTCTTCACTGACAAAGGAATCTCTGCAAGGAAAGGAACCGAAAGTTCCTCGAAGTCATTCTTGCCCTTGACGGTATTGTCAAGCACCCTCATAAGGAAGATGATTGCAAAAGGAATTCCGCATCCGAGCACAAGAGCCGCGAAGATCAGCATCATCTTGTTAGGTGCCACTGGACTTGGAGAGCCGTTAGGATTCATGATCAGACGCGTGTTGCCGACATTGATCAATGATGCGATCTCATTCTCTTCACGCTTCTCGAGAAGGAAGATGTAGAGGGATTCCTTCACATTCTTCTGACGCTGGATGGAGAGAAGTTCGAGTTCCTGACCGGAGCTTGAAGCGATTCTTGCCATGATCTGGTCTTCCTGGCTGCGGATCATCTTTGCCTGAAGCTCCAGGGTGGCGATGGTATTTTCTACTGAACGGAGGATGGCAGAACGGAGTGCCGCCAATGATGCATTGAGGTCCTCGATAAGCGGGTTATGCGCACCGCTGCCGTTGATAAGGCGGTCTCTCTGGAGGACGATGCTGTTGTATTCGTTTATCTGCGAATCTACATTTCCGGAAGTGAGGCCGAGATTTGCCGGTATGAGTGAATTCTCATTCGCAGGTATCGAAAGATACTCCTTGATGTAGTTGGCGATGGACAGCTGATTGCTCACCTCGAATGACTTTGACGCATACTGGGTCGACTCTTCGAGATATGCACGGGAAACAGCATCGATATCGGTAAGCCTGTTGTCCTGCTTATAGTTCTTGAGATCGCTTTCGATAGCACCAAGTTCACGCTCTATGATGATGAGCCTGTCATTGATGAATTCCGAAGTGTTGCGCGCCGACCTGTTCTTGTTCCTTACCCATTCCGCGTTATATACGTCGATGAGGGAACTGAGGATTGCAGAAGAACGTGCAGGATAGTTATCCTCCATCGAAAGTACCACTACAGTGGATTCCTTGCCGGAAAGGGATACGGACAGTTTCGAGCAATATCTCTTGGCCATGGACATGCTGTTGCTCCAGAAGACGGTGATGTCGTTCTTGAATCCGTCTTGACCTGCCGAAGGAAGGAGCACGATGGTTCCCGCAGGAGTCGTTATCGTATCTCCCAAGGCACATTCGATACTGCCGTCAATCTCATCCCTTCCGACCTTGAAGTCCTTGAGCAGAACCTTTCCATTGCTTTTGGACGATACGGTGAATGAAAACGAAGACTTGGGATTGGAATCGACCAGTCCCATGGCAAAAGGCTGGTTTCCGTAAAGCTCCACTTCACGAAGGAACTGATGCTCGACATATCTTGTCTCGAGGTCCATACGCTCCACCACCATCTGCATAAGGTCAGGAGAAGCAAGAGCCTCCATCTCATTGGCAACTGTTGCATTGCTGCGCATCCTCATTGCACCGCCGGTTATGGCACCGAGGCTTCTCATGGTAGCATCCTGCTCGCTTTCGTCGATGATGACCTTGGCTGTCCTCACATAAGTGTCAGGGGTCCTGTAGATGTAGAAAGCCACGAAAATTAGGCAAAGCACAACGCTGGCAACGTACCACCATTTATAGCCCCAGATCATTTCCCATATGTCAGAAAGACGGAGCGCAGACTCATCCTCGCTGTTCTGCTGTACAGGCATGTTGTTGTAATTATCTATCATAGCTGATTATTTTTTCTCAGATTGGTTCCTATCTCACAAGGCTGATGATCAGGGTTGCGATCGAAACGAGAAGCGATCCTCCCGAAACGAAGATGCTTGTCATCCTCAATGCCTTGTCGTCGGTTGTGGACTGACGTGCCTTGATCTCGCTCGGCTGGACATACACGATGTCATTCTGCTGGAGATAGTATGCAGGCGACTTGAAGAGATCGACGTCACAGAGGTTGATTTCGTAAATGGTGCGTTCTCCATCCCTTTCGCGGATGACGGAAACATTCTCGCGCTGTCCGAAGATCGTCAGGTCCCTGGCAAGGCTTATGGCCTGAAGGATGGTCACCTTGTCTCCCTCTATCGTATATGTTCCCGGAGAATTGACCTCACCGATAACAGAGACCTTGAAGTTCATGAACTCAACAGTAACGACCGCATCCGTAAGGAGACCCTTTTCGAGAAGAAGCTTCTTGATCATCTCTGAAAGTTCCCAACGGGTCAGACCAGCAACCTTGAGCGGACCGAGAACAGGGAAATCGATATATCCTTCGTTATCGACCACATATCCGATAAGCTTCTGATAGCCGCTGCTGACGATCTCAGAACCAGCCTGATAGCTGACTACCGGAAGATTGAACATGACCACCAGTTCAGGATTCCTGCTGGAAACGACGATCGAAAGCATGTCCTTCGGCTGTATCACGATACCTGCATGCTTGTCGATCTTCTCAGGATGATCGACCATCTTGTTCTGAAAATATGCAATGTTCTTCGGCGTTGCGCATGAAGCAAGAAGAAGCATTGCCGACACACAAATCAAAATAACATTTTTCTTCGGGATCATATTATGAAATTTTATATTATCTAATTGATTTTCAATATTATAGACAACAAAATAGGACACCCGGAGAGACCACTTTCCGCGCGTCACAGGCAAATTCAAAACCGCCTTGCCTCAGGCCGAATCGAGATGCGCTATCCAGCAGCAAGTTACAATTCAGCATACTATGTCCTTAAATCATGCAAATATACACATTATTAAGCTAAAAAGAAAACAAAAAGAGTGCCCCAAAGGCACCCCAGTCAAGGTTCTGTCAATCAGAGCAATTCAAGATCCTTAGGATGTACGTAAGTAGTCGCCACTGCAAACATGCCGGGCAGCTCGACCATCACGCGGCGGGACCTCTTCACCCTTACGACGACTCCCTCCACTCCGGCAAAAGGCCCGTCCACGACCCTGACCTTGCGGCCTTCCCGAAGCTTTGCGGTAATATCCTGAAGATACAGGACCTCGTCCGACATGACCATGCATATCCGGATGAAATCACTCATCGCCTTGTCGGGAACGACCATAGGGGCGGACCTGGCCTTGTCCCACATGAAACGCGCAGGGCAAGCTTCTCCCAATGAGAGCATGAAGTCTTCAATAAGAGATTTCTCGGAATTCACGAAACAGAGGTTCGAGACTGCAGGCACGACCACAACGGAGCTTACACCGTTCTTCACCGCCTTTTTCCTGCACATCGGCACGAAAGCCTCGAAACCAGCCTCCATGAGCTGTTGACGGAACTTCAGTTCCCTTCCATATGTCACCCTTACGGCATACCAGCTCATACCGAGTCAGATTTAGTGGAGATGGGCGGACTCGAACCGCCGTCCAAACACCGCACCAGATAGCTTTCTACACGCTTAGTCTCTCTTTGATTGTCGGCTCGGGGCTGCCGAAAGACAGGCCATCCCGAACTTATCCTTTAGGACTTGGCGGATTTTAAAGGAGTCCGTCCGCGCATCCGGTTTGAATGATACCCCGGATTCCAGCCATAACCGGCCTAAAGGCTGGAGGGATACTCGTCGGCGACACAGCCTTGGCGTCGCGGATTAAGGTAGTGTGCTTAGCAGACTACGCAGCGAGTGCATAAGAGTTGTTGCCAACTAAAAGTTCGGAAGCTGAGATTAACGGGCAAACCTCCCACGCCCGGCGTGCTTACTGTCCAATGTCTGATGCTGTCAAAACCAAAACATCCCCATTGTCGATATATCGATGCCATGCAGCTTCAATATCCATGCAAAGATAAGAAATTCTAATCTAACACAGGCATTTCTGCATAAAAAAAGCCTTGGAAATCCAAGGCTTTTCCGGTGGGAGCAGAGGGAGTCGAACCCCCGACCCTCTGCTTGTAAGGCAGATGCTCTAAACCAACTGAGCTATGCTCCCCTAAAACAGGACTGCAAATGTACGGATTATTTCATAAAATCCAAAATATTCCGGACATTTTTGTCCTTTTTAATGCTTAATTTGCCGATGCAGCCTTTACAGGTGCCGGCTGAGCCTGTGGCTTAGCTCCGGAAACCCTGTCAAAATCAGCTTCGGTAATCATCTTGCAGTTTCCGTTGAATGTAGAGCCGAGCTCGACGGAAATCTTGCGGATGTTCAGATTACCGTTGACGACACAGCCTTCCTTGAGGTTAAGCGTATCCTTTACGAATACGTTGCCCTCGACCTTTCCCCAAAGGTCGATATTGTCACAGATGATGTCGCCTTTGATGAAGGCGGTCTCACCGATCACAACTCTTCCCTTGCTCTGGATCTTGCCCTCGAATGTTCCGTCAATACGGATATCACATGGAGAAATGATTTCTCCCTTGATGATGGTTCCAGTAGAAATTCTGCTTATGGAATTCACGTTAACTACCGGTTCAGTCTTTGCCATAGTCATATTATTTATATTTACATTGATTCATTAGAGTCCTTTTCCGTGACAGTTCTTGAACTTCTTTCCGGAACCGCATGGACATGGATCGTTTCTTCCGACCTGCTTTTCCACATGCACAGGAGCCTTGCTCTTTGGTTCGCCTCCGTTGGTGACGAGGTCAGTCCTGCTTGTCTGAAGCTGGCTCATGTCAGGCTTACGCTGTACAGGAGCATGTCTTGGAGCCTCAGAAGCGTCCCTGAGAGGGATATGTGACCTGAGGAGGAAAGACAACACGTCCTTGTTCAGATCCTCGAGCATCTGGCTGAAGAGGTTGAAGCTCTCGAACTTGTAGATAAGAAGAGGATCCTTCTGCTCATATGTCGCATTCTGGACAGACTGCTTGAGGTCGTCCATATCGCGGAGATGCTCCTTCCACTTCTCGTCGATCTGCCAGAGAGTGATGGTCTTGCTGAGAGCACGTGCAATCTCCTTTCCTTCAGACTCATAGGCCTTCTTCAGATCTACTGAAAGGGTCAGCATCTTGCGTCCGTCAGAAATCGGAATGGCTATATTCGTATATATTGCAGCCTGGTTCTCATATACCTTCCTGACGATAGGCATAGCCCTCTGGGCCATGGTATCCATACGGCGTACATATGTCTCGAGCATATGCTGCTGGAGCTTCTCGACCAAAGCCTTGTCGCCGGCCTTGTCATAGAACTCCTGGTCGAAACCGAGGTCGATCGAGAGCGACATCATCACAAGTTCCGAGAAGTCCTCATAGGTCATGCCGTCGGCCTTCTCGACGAGGATCTGCGCGATGTCCTGCATCATGTTCATGACATCGATCTCCACTCTCTCTCCTGAAAGCGCATTGCGTCTCTTCGTATAGATGACCTCTCTCTGGGAATTCATCACGTCGTCATACTCAAGGAGTCTCTTACGTATGCCGAAGTTGTTCTCTTCAACCTTCTTCTGTGCCCTTTCGATCGAGCTGTTGAGCATCGGAGCCTCGAGAGCCTCATTCTCCTGCATGCCGAGCCTGTCGACGACTCCGGCGATCTTCTCGGATCCGAAAAGTCGCATGAGCTTGTCTTCAAGAGACACATAGAAGATGGATGAGCCCGGATCTCCCTGACGTCCGGAACGTCCTCGGAGCTGACGGTCCACACGACGGCTATCATGACGTTCCGTACCGATGATGGCAAGTCCGCCGGCCTCCTTGACCTCATCCGGAAGCTTGATGTCGGTACCACGACCGGCCATGTTGGTTGCGATCGTGACAGTCGAAGGCTCTCCGGCATGCTTCACCACCTCCGCCTCACGTGCATGCTGCTTTGCGTTCAGCACCTGATGCTGGATTCCGCGCAGACGAAGCATACGGCTGAGGAGCTCTGATGTCTCGACATCTGTAGTACCTACAAGGACAGGACGTCCCTCTTTCGTAAGTTCGACCACCTTTGCTATCACAGCCTCATACTTAGCCTTCTTCGTCTTATAGATGAGGTCATTGTTGTCTATACGCGCTATCGGACGGTTTGTAGGAATGACGACGACGTCAAGCTTATAGATGGACCAGAACTCACCCGCCTCCGTTTCAGCCGTACCGGTCATACCGGCAAGCTTGTGGTACATACGGAAATAGTTCTGGAGCGTAATGGTCGCAAACGTCTGCGTTGCGGCCTCTACCTTCACGTTTTCCTTTGCCTCGACAGCCTGATGGAGACCGTCGCTCCATCTGCGGCCCTCCATGATACGGCCGGTCTGCTCATCGACGATCTTGATCTTTCCATCCTGGATGATGTAGTCGATTTCCTTGTCGAACATGGTGTATGCCTTGAGGAGCTGGCTGACGGTGTGGACTCTCTCCGACTTG
Source organism: Bacteroidales bacterium (assembly GCA_017399905.1). GTDB lineage: Bacteria > Bacteroidota > Bacteroidia > Bacteroidales > UBA932 > Cryptobacteroides. Next base: position 64,779 of record JAFQAR010000001.1, on the reverse strand, counting down.
AGAGCGAAGTCCGCAAGGATGTCATCCTTCTTCACCTGCTTCTCTTCAGCCGAAAGCGTGCTGTCCTTCTGCACTTCGGCAACAGCCGCACCGACGTCAGGAAGCACAAAGAAGTTCGAATCGGAAAGGTTGCCAGTGATGAGGTCGCGTCCCTTGTCCGTCATGTCGACAGAATGTTGCTTCTCGTTTATCACGAAATAAAGTTCATCCGTTATGAACGGCATTTCACGTTCATTATCCTGAATGTAATAATTTTCGACCTTCTGGAGAAGCTGCTTCATGCCAGGCTCACTGAGGAACTTGATGAGAGGCTTATACTTAGGATAGCCCTTGAACGCCCTGAAGAGAAGCACTCCGCCATCCTTTTCATTTCCTTCGGCAATAAGCTTCTTCGCCTCGTTGAGAAGCTGGTTCACGAGAGTCTTCTGTGTATTGTAGAGTCTCTCTACCAACGGCTTGTACTCAAGGAACTGCTGATCTTCGCCCTTAGGTACCGGACCTGAAATGATCAGAGGAGTACGGGCGTCATCGATAAGGACAGAGTCCACCTCATCGACGATGGCGAAATGATGCTTGCGCTGGACAAGGTCGTTCATCGAAGTCGCCATATTGTCACGGAGGTAGTCGAAACCGAACTCGTTGTTTGTTCCGAACGTAATATTGCATGCATATGCCTTCTTGCGTCCTTCGCTGTTCGGCTGATGCTTGTCTATGCAGTCTACCGAAAGACCATGGAACATGTAGAGAGGTCCCATCCACTCGGAGTCTCGTTTTGAAAGGTAGTCGTTGACTGTCACGACATGAACGCCCTTTCCGGCAAGTGCGTTAAGGAAAACCGGGAGGGTCGCAACGAGGGTCTTACCCTCACCTGTCGCCATCTCGGCGATCTTTCCCTGATGAAGGACGATACCACCGATGAGCTGCACATCGTAGTGCACCATATCCCAGGTCACCTCGTTGCCGCCTGCAATCCAATGGTTCTGCCATACCGCATAGTCACCGTCTATGCTCACGAACTCCTTGACCGTACTGAGCTGACGGTCAAAATCTGTAGCCTTCACCCTGATCTCAGGATTCTCCTTGAAACGGCGGGCTGTTGACTTCATTATCGCAAATGCATCAGGAAGGATCTCGTCCAGAACCTTCTCTATGGCTTCGTCTATCTTCTTGACAAGCTTATCCTGCTCTGTAGCAAGCGCCTCCTTCTGTGTGACAGGAATATCCTTCTCGAGCTCTGCCTTGATTTCAGCGACACGGGCCTCATCAGCAGCAATGGCTTCGCGGATCCTGTCCTTCAACTCCTGGCACCTAGCCCTGAGCTCATCATCCGAAAGCTGGTCAATGGACTTGTAAGCCTCAAGCACCTTGTCGAGGGTCGGCCTGAGCGCCTTCATGTCCCTGTCTGCCTTCGTTCCGAAAATCTTCTTGAAAACGTCTGTAAATGACATATCTGAAACTTTTATATTTTACAAAAACAGGTTGTCTGCACATTACATGCAAACAACCTACAAATATAATGACATTTAGCCAATTATCAAAAACGACGTCCTCAAACTGCCAAAATGGCAGAAAAAAACATCAGAATCTTACGCCGATGCCAAGATAAAGCTGCTGACGACGCATCTTGACGTCATCGAATGTCTCGCCTCTGAACTTGTTGATGACTCCCCAGTCATAGCCGAACTCAACCTCGAGCATATCGAAGAATGTAGCGCCTACACAGCCTCCGAACATCACGTCGAACTGCCTGAGCTTGTTCGAGAATTCAGGCTTTACGGCTTCCTTCACCGCATCAGGCATACCTTCACCCTTTGTCTTGGCGCTGAAATGACGCCACTCGTAAGCCACATTCTTGCCGTCACCGATCTTTGTACGGTACTTCTCCCGAGAAAGAAGTCCTTCGTCAATCGTAGGACCAGCCTTCACGAAGAGGCCTATTTCCCTCGTAAGCTGAAGCTTGTACTTAAGCATCACAGGAATGCTGAGATAGCACTCGTTCCAGTCTCCTACCACCTTGAATCCGGCGATTTCCTTGTTACGGTTGTCATTGAGGTAAGTGAACTGTACTCCAGCCTGAAGATAGAGGGCATCATAAACCAGAGTGAAGTCCTGTGTGACACCTACACGGAAGCCATCGAGACCTGCATATGTGCGGACATCATCCGCAGCCCAGTCTGAAAGACGGTAAGCAGAGTGGGCATAGCCGAAAGACACGCCAAGACCTCCTTCATAGACATGCGAATGTGGCCTGTGATTAAATCTCTGCGCCGAAGCATCACCAGCAGATGCAAGCATAAGGACTACTGCCAGAAAAGCAAACTTTTTCATAATGTTTATTGTTTATGGATTATAATTCATTCTCTATCAGCTCCTTCATGCAGAAACGGAGCGAATCCTTCCAATACGGTATATCTACGCCGAATGTCTCCTTCACCTTCGACTTGTCAAGTACAGAATATGCCGGGCGGCGAACACCCGTCGGATAATCCGAGGTCATGCAAGGACGCACCTCACACAGGTGTCCGCTTATATCGCATATCTCCCATGCAAGGTCATACCACGAGCATACTCCCTCGTCTGTAAAATTGTATGTGCCTTGTCTGTCAAGCATTCCGGCATCGATGATATTGATGACAAGATCCACAAGATCACCGGCAAACGTAGGAGTACCGACCTGGTCACAGACAACATTCAGCACAGGCTTTTCCGCAGACTTCTCATAAATGGTCTTGACGAAGTTCTTTCCATACCTGCTGTACAGCCATGCTATCCTGAATATCATATATCTGCATCCCGAATCAAGCACGGCCTTTTCTCCGGCAAGCTTCGATCTGCCATAGGCACTTACAGGAGACGGGGCATGGTCTTCCTTGTATGGTAAGCCGGACGTACCGTCGAACACATAGTCTGTAGATACATGTATAAGCACGGCATCGTTCCTCTTCGCAGCTTCGGCCATATTGGCGACAGCATCAGCATTGATCCTGAACGCAAGGTCTTCCTCAGTCTCCGCCCTCGCCACATCCGTATATCCGGCACAGTTCATTATGACATGTATGTCATTCTCGCTGACAGCCTTGCATACGGCATCAAGATCGGTCGCATCAAGGACCATATCTCCCCCCGGCCTCACATCGGCAAAGATGAAGCGATGGTCTGTTCCTTCCGCCTTCTCACGGAATGAACATCCGAGCTGTCCGTTTCCCCCAGTTACCAGAATATTCATGACACTATATTTCTTTATAATAGTCTACATTATGATCGAAACACGATTCGATATCCTTCAATCGGGGATGTGCACTGTCCTTGTCGGACAGGATCACCTTATCTGAAGGTACCTTCCAGTCGATGCCGAGGTCCGGGTCGTCCCAGGCGATCGCGCCCTCGCTGCGAGGCTCATAAAAGGCATCGCACTTATACTGGAACACGACTTCGTCGGACAAGACCGAGAATCCGTGGGCAAAACCTCTCGGTATGAACATCTGACGTTTGTTTTCCCCTGAAAGTTCTACGGCCACGTGCTTACCATATGTCGGAGAGCCCTTTCTGATATCAACGGCTACATCGAGCACCTTGCCGCTGATCACCCGGACAAGCTTTCCCTGGGAATACGGAGGCTTCTGGAAATGCAGTCCACGCACGACACCATAGGACGAACTGCTTTCATTATCCTGGACGAACCTTACGTCCCTGACCGAAGAGGCGAAATCTCTTTCGGAGTATGACTCAAGGAAATACCCTCTCCTGTCACCGAAAACCTTAGGTTCGATCACGACTACATCCGATATTTCTGTCTGTATGACCTTCATAATAATACATTTACAACAATCCTTCTTCAGGACAATATCCGGTATCAGGAGGCAGCTGCCTTCCTGCCGCAGCCGCACCGGCTCCGGCGGCGACTGCAAGGGAGTCACACCTTTCGTTTTCAGGATGCCCGGCATGTCCCTTTATCCAATGGAAAGCCACCCTGTGACGCTGCAGCAAAGGAAGGAAACGCATCCACAGATCCGGGTTCTTGACCTTTGCAAAACCCTTTCTCTGCCAATTCTCCAGCCAACCCTTGTTTATGGCATTCACCACATAGGAAGAGTCACTGTAGACATGTACCTCCGCATTCTGCCATCTGATGGCCTCGAGGCCCTTGATTACGGCAAGGAGCTCCATCCTGTTGTTGGTGGTCTGGCTGAATCCCTCGGACATTTCCATGACCCTGCCGGCACATTTAAGCACGACACCATATCCTCCCGGACCGGGATTGCCGCTTGACGCCCCGTCGGTATAAAGATATATCGGAGGCCTCTGAGACTCGTTGCCCGCCATCACGTCCTACTCTATTATCTTTCCGCCGCGAGGCTTGATCTCCGTATCCGGCATCTGGATCGTCATGCGGTTCTCCACCAGATCATCGTAATCAGCCCTTCTATTATATATGTCTATCGCAGCATAGATCGCAGCAATCATGGAACGAGGATCAGCAAGGTCACGTCCTGCCATCTCATATGCGGTGCCATGGTCAGGCGACGTCCTTACAACAGGAAGTCCCGCAGTGAAATTCACGCCTTCCTCAAATGCAAGAGCCTTGAAAGGAGTCAGACCCTGGTCGTGATACATCGCAAGCACGGCATCGAAACGGCTGTAGTTTCCGAGACCGAAGAAACCGTCAGGAGAATACGGGCCGAAGGCAAGTATGCCTTCCTCATTGGCAGCCTTGACTGCAGGAAGGATTATCCTCTGCTCCTCATCTCCGAGAAGTCCGCCGTCTCCGCAATGCGGGTTAAGTCCGAGGACGGCGATCTTCGGAGCATCGACTCCGAAATCCCTCTGCAAGGAAGTCTTCATCAGACGGAGCTTCTTCAGGATAAGTTCCTCGGATATGCTTGTGCACACATCCTTGAGAGGAATATGTCCGGTCACGACACCGACCTTGAGCCTGTCGCATACCATTATCATCGCCACTTCGTCAACGCCGAACTCCTTTTCAAGATATTCGGTATGGCCTGTATATGCAAAGCCTTCAGCCGCCATGGCGCGTTTGTTTATCGGAGCCGTCACGAGAACATCGATATATCCGTCCTTTATATCCTGCACAGCCCTTTCCAGAGCCGTCATCGCCGACTTGGCCGATTCCGGTGTCGGACGACCGGGCTCCACAAACACGTTTTCAGGAAGGCAGTTCACGATATTCACCCTTTTCTGATGAGCCTCCCTTGCAGATGAAACCACATTTGTGTTTATCTGTTCTATATTATGGATCTGCTTCCTGTAGAAGCCGAATATCTTTGACGATCCGTATATTACCGGCGTGCACATATCCAGAATCCTTTCATCCGCAAGAGCCTTGATGATGACTTCGTAGCTGATGCCGTTTCCGTCTCCCTGAGTGATGCCGACTATAAGTTTCCTTGCCATATTCTGTTGGTATCTTGTATGTCCTATATAAATAACTGACAAATATAAGCATATTTTTTCAGACCGCCCAGTTGAACCTATGATTTTATATGACGTATTTTTTTTGTAGATTTGCAGGATATGGGACAGAACGGACTTGACATGGAAATCCAGTATCTTCCTGGAGTGGGCCCGAAAAGGGCGGAACTCTTCAGGAAGGAGTTGTCGATCACAACGGTCGGCGACCTGCTCAGGCTGTACCCGTTCCGATACATAGACAAAAGTTCGATAACCAGGATCTGCGACGCACGGCCCGACATGGCTTATCTGCAGATACGGGCAAAGGTGGTAAAAGCCGAACTTATCGGCAGGATTCCTGACAAGGACCCTTCGGACCCAGCAAAAGACAAGGCCCTGAAATTCAACACGATAAAAAGAATGAGCGTATGGGTCAGCGACGGTTCCGGTGACATGGAGATGGTATTCTTCAAGGGCATCAAATGGATGTACGAAAAGCTCAGGCCAGGGCAGGAATTCATCTTCTTCGGCAAGCCGGCAGGATTCAACGGAAGGATCAACATGGTCCACCCTGAAGTCGACCCCGCACAGAATGTCTCCAAGGAAAACACTCCAGCCGCACCAGGTACGATGACAGGAGTCTATACAAGCACTGAAAGGCTCAAGAACGGAGGAGTCACAGGAAAGGTGATGAGCCGCATCATTGAAGCAGCCCTTGACAAAGGACTCCCCTGCATCGAGGAATCCCTGCCGGAATACATAATGAAGCAATGCGGCCTCGTGCCCGTCCACTTCGCCTTGAGGAACATACACTTCCCCAAAGACATGATATCCCTGGAGAAGGCGAAGTACAGGCTCAAGTTCGAAGAACTCTTCTATCTGCAGCTGTCATTGCTCAAGCAGAAGTACATAAGAAGCCGGGCGGAACACGGAATATCGATGCCTCGCGTCGGCGACGCCTTCAACCGCTGCTACGAAGCGCTGCCTTTCCCGTTGACCGGAGCACAGAAAAGGGTAATCACCGAGATACGCAACGACATGAAAAGCGGTCATCAGATGAACCGTCTTCTTCAGGGTGACGTAGGAAGCGGAAAGACCATGGTCGCAGTACTCACAGCCCTGATTGCCATAGGGAACGGATTTCAGGCATGCATCATGGCACCCACTGAAGTTCTCGCACAGCAGCATTACAGGAACATCCTCAGGTTCCTGGAGCCTACCGGAATCAAGGCTGCATTGCTGACCGGCAGCTCAAAGGCATCAGAACGCAGAGAGGTCCACTCCGGCCTCGAAGACGGCAGCATAGGCATCATCGTCGGCACACATGCGCTTATCGAAGACAATGTGGTGTTCCGGAATCTCGGACTTGCGATAATAGACGAACAGCACAGGTTCGGAGTGGAACAGAGATCGAAGCTCTGGAGAAAGTCGTCATGCGGCCTGCCTCCGCACGTGCTCGTGATGACGGCAACCCCTATTCCACGGACATTGGCGATGACGCTCTACGGAGACCTTGACGTTTCGGTAATAGACGAACTACCTCCGGGAAGAAAACCGGTGCAGACAATACACGCTACGGAAGGAAAGAGGCCAGCTCTCTACAAGTTCATGCGGGACCAGATAGCCGCAGGAAGACAGGTATTCATAGTATACCCTCTGATCAACGAAACGGAAAAACTTGACTATCAGAGCCTTGAAGCCGGAGCAGAAGAAATAATGCAGAAGTTTCCGTTCCCGGACTACAAGACGGCCGTGGTGCACGGAAAGCAGCTCAACGATGTGAAGAAGTTCAATATGGACGCTTTTGCAGCCGGCCGGGCCGACATCCTTGTCGCCACCTCCGTCATCGAGGTGGGGGTCGATGTTCCGAACGCATCAGTCATGGTCATCGAAAGTGCGGAACGTTTCGGGCTCAGTCAGCTCCACCAGCTGCGCGGACGCGTCGGACGAGGAAGCGAGAAGTCGTATTGCGTGCTTATGACAGGCAACAGGATGAGCAAGGAATCAAAGCACCGGATAGAGCTCATGTGCGCTACGGAAAACGGATTCGAACTGGCAGAAGAGGATATGAAGATGAGAGGTCCCGGCGACCTTGAAGGCACACAGCAGAGCGGGCTGCCGATAAGCCTCAACATCGCATCTCTCGCCAAGGACGGAATGATACTCAACGCGGCCAGAGACTGCGCTTCCGCCGTGCTCGACAAGGATCCGGCACTGTCATCAGACCGCAACCAGCTTCTCAGGAAGGAACTGAGAAAGGAGAAATACCAGATAAAGGATTACAGCAAGATCAGCTAAAGGATATGGTAGGGGAACTTATACAGAAATACATCTGGCTGATCCAGACATTCATACGGGCAGGTGAAAGAGGGCTTCTCCTTGAGGAGGTGCAGGAAAGATGGGAGGACCGGTTCGACTGGCCGTACTCCAGACGCACCTTCAACAATCACCGTTCAGAGGTGGAGGAAGTCTTCGGAATCAGGATAGAGTGCAGCCGCAGCACAAACCGGTACTTCATCCGCAACGGGGAGGAGGTATCCGACGGCCACAGTGAATCCGCATGGCTGATAGACACCTTCACCGTAAACAACATGCTTTCCCTCAGCAAGGAAAGGCTGCATGGAAGGATTTCCGTGGAAGACATCCCTTCCGGTCACAGACATCTGACCGACATCATGGATGCGATGTCGGAAAACCACGAAATAGCCATAACCTACCGGAAGTACACAAGCGAGGAGACCGGAGAATACTCTCTCAGACCATATGCAGTAAAGGAATATGCAAGAAGATGGTACATGATCGCCTACTGCAAGGAAAGAAAGGGGATCAGGGTATACGGACTGGACCGCATCAGGTCCCTGAAGAAGACAGGCACGCGATTCAGGATGCCGTCAGACTTCGACGTGGATTCCCTGTTTGCCACAAGCTTCGGGATTTATCTCCCTGAAGGCCGCGGACGCACGATAACATTCCGCACGAGCCACACAGAGGCAGGATTCCTCAGAGACCTGCCTATCCATCACAGCCAGAAGGAGATATCTTCAGGCAAGGAACATGTGACGTTCAGCATCTTCGCATGTCCGGACAGGAACATGATCATGGAATTCTGCAGATACGGAAGCCGCATCGAGGTACTGTCGCCTCAACAGGTAAGGGAGGCCGTCGCCGCCGAGCTGAAGAAGGCTTCGGAAATGTACGATGAAAAATGAAACAACAAAAACATATGAAGAAAATCAGATTGATAGCCGGCCTCTGCCTGCTTACAGGCATAGCTGCCGGCACCGTGCTATTTATGAAAAAGGACAATGTAAAGATCGACAGCGACGGATACATAGGCAGAAGCAGCATATCCGTAACAGACGGGCGCATGACCCCGGAGGCCCTCCTTTCGTTAGGAAGGCTTTCCGACCCGCAGGTATCGCCTGACGGGAAACACATCTTATATGGTGTCAGCTATACGTCCATTGAGGAAAACAGGAGTGTAAGAAACCTGTTCATCTGCAACATCGACGGCACCGGAAACCAGCAGCTGACCACATCAGGAAAGAGCATCTCGAACGCACGCTGGTACAATGACGGTTCAGGAATATATTTCCTGATGGGCGGTCAGATGTGGAGCGCGCATATCGACGAGAAGGACGGCAGGTGGGAGCTTACAGACCTTTACAAGATGACTGAAATCCCGGGAGGCATCACCGAATTCAAGATGTCGCCGGACCAGAACTTCATCATGTACTCAAGTTACGTCAAGAGTTCAGTGAAGGCTCCGTCCGACTGCTACAAGGACCTTGACAAGGCTACAGCCTACACCACAGACGACCTGATGTACCGTCATTGGGACCACACCGTCATGGAGATACCTCACACATTTGTGGCCATGCGTCAGTCCAAGTCCGGCCCGATCACGGAAGGAACAGACATCCTTGCAGGAGAGGATGGCCTCTACGAACTTCCTACCGAGCCTTTCGGCGGCCTGGAGCAGCTGTCATGGAGCCCTGACGGCAGATTCATCGCATATTCATGCCGCAAGCTCGCGGGAAAGAAGTACGCTTTCTCCACCAACACCGAGATTTACATATATAATGTCAAGACCGGCGAATGCGCGGAGATCGGATGCGGCGCCAACGGCTACGACACCGAGCCGGTCTGGAGTCCGGACGGACAGTCGCTCGCATGGATCAGCATGAAGCGCGACGGATACGAAGCTGACCGTCAGGAGCTCAAGGTGGCATGGGTAGACTACAGCACAGTAAATGCAGATGGCAGCGGATTGCCTGCCGTAAAATACGCTGACACCCTTGTCTTCAAGTACAATGTTTCAGCCCCTGTATGGTCTGATGACTCAAAGGACATTTATTTCTCGGCACTGGCGGAAGGAATCCAGGGCATATTCGTATGGCACTACGGGACAAATGGAGTAGAGTCATACATTGAACGCGTCACAGGTGAAGATATGTGGTACGACTTCAGCTCGCCATTTCACATCCGGAACAATGAGGACGGCACTACAACCCTGCTCACGACATGGTGCAGCATGGATTTCCCTGCCGAGCTGGTTGCAGTGACCGTGGGCGAGGGACACCAGGCAGCAACGACAGGAAAGAAGGCTTTGAAGGCAGCATGCACTGTCACAGATAAAGCCGTGTCTTACACCCAGATAACCGACGAGAACGGCCACATCCTGTCTCAGCTTGCCCCGCATGAAACCGAAGCAAGATATGTGAAGACCGTTGACGGCAAGGACATGCTCACATGGGTGCTATACCCTCCTCAGTTCGACCCTTCGAAGACCTATCCGTCCATCCTCATATGCCTTGGAGGCCCCCAGGGAACTCTCAGCCAGGGATGGTCATACAGATGGAACTACAGGCTGATGGCCGCTCAGGGATATGTCGTCGTGCTTCCTAACAGACGCGGAACCACGGCATTCGGCCAGGAGTGGACAGAACAGATTTCAGGAGACTATCCGGGCTTGAACATGCAGGACTATCTCGCTGCCGCCAGAGAACTGAAGGCTGAGCCGTATATCGGAAAGATGGCTGCCTGCGGCGCAAGCTACGGAGGATATTCCGTTTACTACCTTTGCGGCACACATGGAAACGTATTCGACGCCTTCATCGCACATGCCGGCATTTTCAATGAAGAGCATATGTATATGACAACCGAGGAGATGTGGTTCCCTAACTTTGACAACGGAGGTCTGCATGAGACCGTCATCGACCCTCGCGTAGGAACTCCGGAATGTCCGGTCGGACCTGCAGGAGACGGTGTAACTTTCGGAGGCATCAAGCAGGGAGGTTCACCTTGGAGCAAAGACCCTAAGGCTGTCAGACACTATGAACTGTCACCTCACAAGCTTGTGACAAACTGGCACACTCCGCTTATGGTCATACATGGAGGAATGGACTACAGGGTTCCGGTAGACGAGGGAATGGCTGCATACAATGCCGCACAGATGATGGGAGTGCCTTCAAGACTTCTGATATTCCCTGACGAGAACCACTGGATACTTAAGCCTCAGAATGCCCTGCTATGGCATAGAGAGTACTTCAGATGGCTTGACGAATGGTTATAAAGATTTTTTCATGACGCCGCAGATCACCTGATCCTGCGGCGTTTGCCTTCATTGTCTTCGGCATCATGGTCTTCATAGATCATTATACCGACGGCATAACACAGTCCCATAATAAGGAAATATCCCCACGTACCGAGGATTGCAAGGACAAGAAAGACGGTACCCACAATGACACATACCGCTGCAGAAACATTTTCCATAGCATAATCTTCCATCTCAAGATGCGGGAAAGGGCGGATCACTTCACCGAACCTGTCATTAATATCACTGACCATATCAATAAGAACTGATAGTTACACATATGCAGTAATCGACCGAAATACAGATTTTGTTTTACATTTCAATAAAATATACTATATTTGCAAAGTCTTGTGGATCGATATTGCAAATATAACACCATTTTTGTAATATCAACACATATTTAGAATATTTTTATAACTTTTTTTGTAATCGCATACACAAACATGCCACACAAAATAGAAATAGGCAAGAAAATCAAGGAATACCTTTCCGAAAACGGAATTTCGCAGATGGAGGCTGCACGGATGCTGGAGGTCCAGCAGGCGGCCGTCAGCAACCAGCTCAACGGCCGCCAATTCGGCAAGAACTCAGCAGCAAAATGGAACAAAGCCTTCGGATTCAGGATAAACTGGCTTCTTACCGGCGAAGGCCCGATGTTCGACACCGACGAAACCCCGCACTTCGACGGAATGTTGGAAGACCATCCCGAACTCAATCATGCTGATGACATACCGGTAATTCCCGCCAGACTGTTCAGGGCTCCGGACATCAACACCTACGAATACGTGATGAACTCCCATTCAGTCGACAGACTGCCGCCTGTACCGCACTTCCAGAAACATGACCTTTTCGCGAACTGCCCCGGCGACGCCATGGCACCGAGGATATGCAGAGGCTATCTGCTTGCATTGAGAAGGATGCCGAAAGAAGCAACGATCATCAACGGTGAAATCTATGTAGTGGACACAAGGTCGAGCGGAATGTTCCTCAGAAGGATCATAGATAACGGAGACACAGTCACATTCATATCTGAGAACCAGAAGGACTTCCCTCCTTTCGAGCTTCCGCATGACGACATAATAAACATATTCAGAGTTGTAGGAGTACTGATCACGAATCTCTGATACTGATGAAAAACAAAAAAACGGAGGGCCTGGCCTTCCGTTTTTTGTACCCCCATGCGGAATCGAACCGCAACCGTCAGAACCGGAATCTGAAATTCTATCCATTAAACTATAGGGGCGGATATTTTGCAAAGTTAATCATTTTTGTGCGATTTCACCACAAATACGGATATTATTCGGCAATGTGGCGAAAACAGAGGGCGGCATGAAAGTAAATTTGTAATTTTGCAGAAACCAAAACCGAAAAGCAGATTCAAGATGAAGAAAGCATTTGTATTTCCAGGACAGGGGTCACAGTTCCCGGGCATGGCCAGAGACATATACGAAAACTGCAGCCACGCAAGGAAACTGATGGACAGAGCCGACGATATCCTAGGATTCGAAATCACAGACATAATGTTCAACGGCACAGCTGAAGACCTCAGACAGACAAAGGTCACCCAGCCGGCCATTTTCCTGCACTCCGTACTGCTTGCGGAAAGCATTGACGGTTTCACACCGGACATGGTGGCCGGACACTCGCTCGGAGAGTTCTCAGCCCTGACTGCAGCCGGAGCCCTTGACTTTGAAGAAGGCCTGAAACTGGTATCGATCAGAGCACAGGCCATGCAGGATGCCTGCGACCTTACACCGGGTTCAATGGCAGCCGTAATCGGCATGGAAGACGAGAAGGTCGAGGAAATCTGCAGGTCATGCCATGGAATCGTCATCGCAGCGAATTACAACTGCAACGGACAGGTGGTCATATCTGGAGAAAAGGCATCTGTCGAAGAAGCATGCACCAGACTCAAGGAAGCCGGCGCAAAGAGGGCACTGCCTCTGCCGGTGGGAGGGGCCTTCCACTCCCCTCTCATGGAACCTGCCAGGGCAAGACTTGCAGAGGGAATCGAGAAAGCGACTTTCAGAAGACCGGTATGCCCGGTTTACCAGAACGTGACAGCCCTGCCGTCCTCGGATCCGGACGTAATAAAGCAAAACCTGCTCAAGCAGCTTACTGCACCGGTAAGATGGACACAGAGCATAAGGAATATGATAGCTGACGGAGCGGGACACTTCACCGAATTAGGTCCCGGCAAGGTTCTTCAGGGACTCATCGCAAAAACTGCCGGAGGAACTGTTGTCATCGACGGATTACAATCTTTATAAGTAAAATTTCTTCGAAAAGAATTTACGGATTTTTGCTCGTATTTCCGGCAAAAATCCGTAAATTTGTATGATTGTGTATTCGTGTTCGTTAACGGATATTGGAAATATCTGATTTTCAAACCTTTCACGCAACCGAAATTATTATTGGAACAGATACGATAATATAACATAAACATTTAACGGATTATGGCAAACGAGAAAAAATTCGTCACATGTGACGGTAACTGGGCAGCAGCGCATATCGCTTATCTTTTCAGCGAGCATGCGGCAATCTACCCGATCACCCCTTCTTCGACTATGGCAGAGTACGTAGACGAGTGGGCAGCACAGGGAAAGAAGAACCTCTTCGGTGAGGTTGTCAAGGTAACTGAAATGCAGAGTGAAGGAGGTGCTGCAGGAGCAGTACACGGTTCACTTCAGGCTGGTGCACTGACAACCACATTCACAGCTTCGCAGGGTCTCCTCCTCATGATTCCAAACATGTACAAGATCGCCGGCGAGATGCTTCCGACAGTCTTCCATGTTTCAGCTCGTGCTCTGGCATCGCACGCACTCTCGATCTTCGGAGACCACCAGGACGTGATGGCATGCCGTCAGACAGGATTTGCCATGCTGGCATCCGCTTCCGTACAGGAAGCTCTTGACATGGCTGCAGTAGCTCATCTTTCAGCAATCAAGTCAAGCATTCCTTTCCTCCACTTCTTCGACGGATTCCGTACATCCCATGAGATCCAGAAGATCGAGCTCATCGACGAAGCTGCGCTCAAGGACATGGTCAGCACAAAGTCTCTCGCAAAGTTCCGCGCGAAGGCTCTGTCACCGGACGCTCCTGTGACAAGAGGTACAGCCCAGAACGGCGACGTATACTTCCAGGCACGTGAGGCTTGCAACCAGTACTACGATGCAGTTCCTGACGTCGTTGCACGCTATATGGGAGAGATCAGCGAGCTTACAGGCCGCAATTACCGTCCTTTCGACTACTATGGAGATCCTGAGGCAGAAAACGTTGTGGTTGCAATGGGTTCTGTGACCGAGACAATCAAGGAAACCATCGATTATCTTGCAGCTCAGGGAAAGAAGGTCGGCGTCATGATCGTACGTCTCTACAGACCTTTCTCTGCCAAATATTTCATGAAGGCGCTGCCTAAGAGCGTGAAGAGGATCGCTGTCCTCGACAGGACAAAGGAGCCGGGCGCACTCGGAGAGCCTCTGTTCCTTGACATCAAGACTCTGTTCCAGGGATGCGCGGACGCACCGCTCGTGATCGGTGGAAGATATGGTCTTTCTTCAAAGGACACTACTCCTGCACAGATCGTTTCAGTATACGAGAACCTCGAGATGGCAGAACCTAAGGACGGTTTCACTATCGGCATCGTGGACGACGTCACATTCAAGTCACTTCCGCAGAAGGAGGAGTTCTCTATCGTAAAGCCGGGCACTACAGAGTGCAAGTTCTTCGGACTCGGTTCTGACGGTACTGTCGGCGCGAACAAGAACACAATCAAGATCATCGGTGACAACACCCCTAAATACTGCCAGGCATACTTCGACTACGACTCAAAGAAGTCCGGCGGATACACTTGTTCACATCTCCGTTTCGGTGACCTCCCTATCAAGGCTCCTTACCTCGTGGGAACACCTGACTTCGTTGCATGCCACGTCCCTTCATACCTTACAAAGTATGACGTGCTCAAGGGCATCAAGCAGAACGGTACACTCCTTCTCAACAGCCTCTGGGATGAAGAGGAGACACTCAAGAGGATCCCTGACCATGTAAAGGCAGTCATCGGAAAGAAGAACATCACCCTCTATATCATCAATGCGACAAAGATCGCAGCAGAGATCGGACTCGGCGGACGCACCAATACGATCCTTCAGTCCGCTTTCTTCAAGATCACAGGCATCATCCCTTACGAGGAGGCTGTAGGTTACATGAAGAAGGCTATCGTAAAGAGCTACGGCAAGAAGGGTGAGCACATCGTCAACATGAACTATGCAGCTGTCGACAGAGGCGGCGAGTATACCAAGGTAGAGATTCCGGCTGACTGGAAGGACATCACTGCTAAGTTCGAAAATCCTAACAAGGACCGTCTCGCTCCTGCATTCGTGAAGGAGATCGCAGATGTAGTGAATGCACAGGCAGGCGACACTCTCCCAGTAAGCGTATTCAACGAGTATGTCGACGGTACTATCCCTGCAGGCACCACAGCATATGAAAAGCGCGGTGTTGCAGTAAAGGTTCCTGAGTGGCAGGCTGACAACTGTATACAGTGTAACAACTGTGCATTCGTCTGTCCTCATGCAGCGATCCGTCCGTTCCTCCTCAACGAAGAAGAGGCTGCGGCAGCTCCTGCAACAGTGAAGCTTCAGCAGGGCAAGGCTGTATTCAAGGAGTACAAGTTCGGTATCAGTGTATCAGTCCTCGACTGTACCGGTTGCGGCAACTGTGCTGATGTCTGCCCGTCAAAGGAGAAGGCTCTCGTGATGAAGCCGCTCGGCACACAGGAGGCGGAGCAGGCAAACTTCGACTATCTCCATTCACATGTAGGATACAAGGACAATGTGCAGCCTAAGACCGGCAACATCAAGAACGCACAGTTCGCGCAGCCGCTCTTCGAGTTCTCAGGAGCATGCGCAGGCTGCGGTGAGACCCCATACATCAAGACAATCACCCAGCTCTTCGGCGACCATATGATGATTGCCAATGCTACCGGATGTTCATCTATCTACGGTGCATCGTTCCCTGCAGCTCCTTACTGCAAGAACAGCGAAGGACACGGTCCTGCATGGGCGAACTCACTGTTCGAGGACTTCTGCGAGTTCGGTCTCGGTATGAAGCTCGGTTCTGACAGGGCACGTATGACTGTAGCGAAGCTCATGGAGCAGGGTCTTTCATGCTCATGCTGCACAGACGAGATGAAGGCTCTCTTTACCCAGTGGCTCGAGAACAAGGAGGATGCAAAGGTGACACGTGAGGTTGCAGACAAGCTCATCCCTCTCTGCGAGGCTTGCAGCTGCGACGTATGCAAGGGTCTCGTGGAATACAAGACATTCATCCCTGCACGAAGCCAGTGGATCATCGGCGGTGACGGTGCATCATATGACATCGGATACGGCGGTCTCGACCACGTGCTTGCTTCAGGTGAGAATGTGAACATCCTCGTTCTTGATACTGAGGTTTACTCAAATACCGGCGGTCAGTCTTCAAAGGCTACTCCAGCAGGTGCCATCGCGAAGTTCGCGGCTTCAGGTAAGAGAGTACGCAAGAAGGATCTCGGAATGATGGCAATGAGCTACGGATATGTATACGTTGCACAGGTTGCGATGGGAGCATCTCCAGCTCAGTACTTCAACGCAATCAAGGAGGCTGAGGCATATGACGGTCCATCACTTGTCATCGCTTACGCTCCATGTATCAACCACGGTCTCAAGGCAGGTATGGGTCTCAGCCAGAAGGAGGAGAAGCTTGCAGTAGAGTGCGGATACTGGCATCTTTACAGATACAACCCGGCACTTGAAGGAACTGACAAGAATCCGTTCTCTCTCGACAGCAAGGAGCCAGACTGGAGCAAGTTCCAGGACTTCCTGAAGGGCGAGGTCCGTTTCGCATCACTTTATAAGATGTACCCTGATTCTGCAGAGGAGCTCCTCCAGAAGACTGAGGAATTCGCAAAGATCCGTCTCGAGACTTACAAGCGACTCGCAAAATAATGAAGAAAAACATCATAACTCTTTTGCTCAGCGCAGCCTTCATGGCTGCGCCGGGCTTTTTAGCCACTGCACAACCGAAATCAGACCTGATACCTACACAGACCGTACTCCTCTATCCTGAAGGACAGAATGTGGATATGGGTCTTGCAGGTTGCGCCGGTCCAGGATCCTCAAACGGCATCACAGAACCGGAGAGCACAGACAAGCATGGAGCAGTGAGGAACATCGGAGACAAGGCAAGAGTAGACCTTTATTTCCCAAAGAAGGGAAACGGCCAGCTTGTCGTGATCTGTCCCGGTGGAGGATACGAGTATGTATCCTCATACAATGAAGGAATTTACGTAGCTGAATGGCTTCTGTCTCAAGGTATAGCTGCAGCTGTCGTGAAGTACAGGATGCCAAACGGACATTGCGACATTCCTCTGACTGACGTCCAGAACGCAATCAGGTACTGCCGTAACAACGCTGACCTTTGGAAGATCAAAAGCATCGGAATCATGGGATTCTCTGCAGGCGGTCACCTTGCAGCCAGCGCATCCAACCTGTTTACGGATGACATCACAAGGCCTGACTTCTCCGTCCTTATATATCCGGTGATATCAATGGACAGAAGCATCACCCACACAGGAAGCAGGAACAGCCTCGTAGGTAAAGACAAGAAGGCGGAAGGAATCTACTCGATGGAGAACCGCGTTTCAAGGAAAACCCCTCCTACATTCATCGTTCATTGCAGTGATGACAAGACCGTACCGGTTGCAAACAGCATAATCTACTATTCTGAACTGGTAAAGAACAACGTATATGCGGAAATGCATATATACCCAGCCGGAGGACACGGATGGGGTTTCACTACCGGAAACAAAGGCAGAGACGGCATCGGATATGTCAGACATGAATTCGAAGAGTCTCTGACCAGATGGCTCGACGAGGTCAGATAGTACGTTCCGACAGGAACTGTCTGAGAACACGGCAGGTCCTTGTCAAGGAAAAGGATTTCGACGGAATATAAAGAATTTCGAAATATGAAGTGATTTCGCAGGCGGTCTTGAGGCCGCCTGTTTTCGTATCCGGCACAAAACGGGAAACACGGATACGTGATATGACATCGGGATCTTCATCAAAAGGAGAACCAGCGAAAGGACGGATCGTCAGAGAAAGATCGCAATCATCAAACATGGCTCTTTCGAACAGGAGATCGGGATGAACAGCAGAGAACTCCTGAAGAGCGGGAGCAAGGAAATGGGTGTATACCTCTTCCGATGCGGAAACCCTGATAACTGAAGGAGACAGAGACGAAAAAAGAGTCTCCGCGGCAGAAGCTTTTGACATGATGGCCTCAGCATAAGGGACGAAAGTCCTGCCTTCGGATGTGAGAGCCACCTCGGAGCGAAGACGGTCGAAAAGTTTGACACCCAGAGTCTTTTCAAGTTCCGCAATGTTCTGGCTCACCGCAGGCTGGGTGATACCGAGGGCAGAAGCAGCTCTTGTAAAGCTCCTTTCCTCTGCCACGGTCAGAAATACCTTCAACTTGAAATCAGCCAACATCATTATTCCTCTGCTTATTTTACATGGCAAAGTTAGAAAAATAAGCGGAATTTGACGTATATTTGTAGTTTATACATCAAAAACGAGTCTAATTACAGCAATAAGACAAAACAACAAATAAAAAGATCATATGAAACGTTTAATCATCTTTGCCGCAGCCTTGATCACGGCTGTTTCGACATTCGGTCAGACACCGCTTCCAAATGATCCTGCCGTAAAAGTGGGAAAACTGGAAAACGGTCTCACCTACTACATCCGTCATAATGACAAACCGGCACAGAGAGCCGAGTTCTACCTTGCGACCAACGTGGGAGCATATCAGGAAGCTGATGATCAGGATGGTCTCGCCCACTTCCTCGAGCATATGTGCTTCAACGGTACAAAGAACTTCCCGGGAAAAGCCCTTCTCGAATATCTGCAGAGCATCGGTGCGGAATTCGGAAGAAACATCAATGCCGCAACAGGATTCGAGCAGACATACTACATGCTCAACAACATTCCTGTAGTAAGGGAAAGCATCGTTGATTCATGTCTGCTCATCATGCATGACTATTCACATTTCGTAACCTGCGCCCCTGAGGAAATCGACGCGGAAAGAGGTGTCATTCTCGAAGAGAAGAGACAGAGGAGCGATGCGAGCTGGAGAATGTTCGAAAAGTCTCTTCCTTATCTCTACGGAGACACTCATTACGCAAGAAGGACCCTCATCGGAGGTGAGGATCAGCTCAAGACATTCAAGTACGAAAGCCTCACAAACTTCTACAGAAAGTGGTACCAGCCCGACATGCAGGCAATCATAGTTGTAGGAGACATCGATCCTGATGCTGTGGAAGCCAAGATCAGAAGCATCTTCAGCGATATTCCTGCCCCTGCCGTACCAACGGTAAAGGATGAGCCTGCAATCCCTGGCAACACTGAACCTATCGTCGGAATCATCACTGACCCTGAAGCGAGGAATTCACGTATAGACATTCTCTGGAAGCACGAGCCGCTTCCTCTGCAGTTCAACAACACAGACGCAGCATTCCTTAACGACCTTCTGCTCTCCATCATATCCAACATAATGGATGAGCGCTTCAACGACATTGCAGCTGCACCGGACGCACCTTTCTTCGGAGCAGGCTTCTTCACAAGAGACCTCTGCAATTCATGCGAAGCTTATCAGGCTGCCGTCCTCTTCAAGGACGGAACAGCTGTCGAGGGATTCACTGCCCTCATGACGGAGCTGGAGAAGATGAAGAGATTCGGTTTCAATGACGGTGAAGTCCAGAGAGCGAAGGACAACATCATCAATGCATATCAGAAGGCGGTAGAGGCCGCTCCTACCCGCAAGAACAGCGAGCTTGTACAGCCTCTCATCAATAACTTCTTCGACAATGAGGCCTACATGACCCCAGAGGTGGAGCTCCAGCTTGTACAGCAGGTATGCACAATGGTGAACGCACAGCTTCTCAATCAGGTTGTCGCACAGCTTCTTCCTGCAGAGAACATCGTGATCACATATCAGGGCCCGGAGAAGGAAGGCCTTGTAAATCCTACAGAAGAGGAACTCGTGAACGTTCTTTCTGCTGTCGCAGCAGCCGAGATCGAGGCAAATGTTGAAGAGAACCTCAACGAGCCTTTCCTTGATGCAGACGCACTTAAGGGATCAGCAGTAAAGAAGGAGAAGAAGAGCTACAGGGATGCTGTAGAGTGGACATTGAAGAACGGTGTGAAGGTAGTTGTTCTTCCAACCGAGTACAAGAAGGACCAGATCATCTTCAACATCGCCCTTGAAGGAGGAAAGACCCATATCGCGACAACAGACCTTGTATCATTTGAAGACAACATCTGGTCTCTGTACCTTCAGAACACAGGTATTTCAAAGTTCTCGGGCACACAGGTTCCGAAGATGCTTGCAGGCAAGAGCCTCTCTGTAAACCCTTACATTTCAGGTATCCGCCACGGCGTACAGGGCAGCTGTGTCCCTAAGGACTTAGAGACAGCTCTCCAGATAGCATACCTCTATTTCGCAGATCCACGCTTTGACCAGAAGGAGTTTGATGCAGGAATCCAGCAGATCAAGGCTGTCCTTCCAAACATCGCAAGCAATCCTGACTTCATTTTCCAGCAGGAGACAAACAAGGTCATCTACGGCAACAACCCACGCGTCGTCGACATCAACGAGGAAGTTCTTGCAAAGGCTGACCTTGCAACGATAGAGCGCGTTTACCGCGAGCTGTTCAAGGATGCAGCAGGTGCGACAATGACCATCGTCGGCAACGTGGATCCTGAAACGATCAAACCTCTCGTTGAGAAATACATCGGTTCGATCAAGAAGAACAAGAAGACAGGCAGGATCATCGAAGAGAATGTGATAGGAATTGCGAAAGGCAAGGTGGATAAGGTCGTGGAACTCGAGATGGCAACACCTAAGTCTACAGTTCTTCAGGTCTACACGGCCTATATGCCGATCGACACCAAGACAGAGGTAGCTCTCGATGCTGCAAAGTACGTGCTTGACATGATCTACACAAAAACAATCCGTGAGGACGAAGGCGGCACATATGGAGTAGGCGTAGCAATGGCAGGAATGAGAGAGCCGGTGGAAAGGGCTATCATCCAGGTATCTTTCGCCACTAACCCTGAGTCAGCGGCGAAGCTCAAGGATCTTGCTGTCAAGGGACTTCGTGAGCTTGCAGAAAACGGTCCGACTGAAGAGCATCTGAACATGGCACTCGAGAATTTCAAGAAGAACATTCCTGAGTCAAGAATCAGCAACTCATACTGGGCCGGAGCTATCGGCAACTGGTACAGATACGGAATCGATTCTGACGCCGAATATGAGGCAGCTGTCAATTCTCTCACAGCTGAAGACATCAAGAGCGTTCTCCAGGCTATCCTCGCACAGGACAACATGATAGAGATTGTATCTACTCCGACGAAGTAGGTTCGGATAGACAAAAAGAAAGGGCGTTCCGGTCGGAACGCCCTTTCTTTTTGTCTGCATTGTAAAAAAATTACTCAGCTACGATTGCACCCATAGGGCAAGCGTCTGCACAAGTACCGCAGTCGATGCACACGTTAGGATCGATCTTGTAGATATCACCCTCTGAAATAGCGCCAGTAGGGCACTCTGCCATGCATGATCCGCATGCTGCGCAGTCTTCTGTAATTCTGTAAGCCATTTTGTTATCTTTTTAAATAGTTAAAGTATTCCTTGCAGTCATAATGCCAACAGGACATTAATGGTGCAAATTTAGTTAATATTTTCGATATTCAAAGAATGAGATAGTGCGATTTGTACTATCTTTGTAAGGAATTGAGGAGAGAAACATTTATGAAGAATCGATTATTGATGATACTGGCATCAACATTCATGCTTTCATGCCTTGATGCCGCAGCTCAGGAAAAGATCAGTTCCGACATTACCATAGACAAGACTGTCCACAATTTCGGAGACATTCTTCTTGGAAGCGGACCTGTTTCATGCACATTCAAGATAACCAATACAGGCAGCAAGCCAGCTGTCATCTACAATGTGACGACAACCTGCGGATGCACAGATGTAGACTGGACCAAGGAACCGATCCGTCCCGGACAGACCGGCAAGATTTCCGTGACATATTCGAACGATGAGGGTCCGTATCCATTTGACAAAAGCCTGACAGTATACCTTTCAAGCATCAGGAAACCGGTGATACTTAAGCTGAGGGGCGTTTCTTTGGAAAAGAAGAAGCCTCTCGCAGAACTTTATCCTGTAAGATATGGAAGCCTCGGGATAAAGGATGGAGTGAACAAATGCGGAAACCTTGAGCAGGGTGGAAGAAAAAGCGAAGCCGTGATGGTTGCAAACCTTTCAGGCTCCCCCATCACCGTTGATTTTACAGACGTATCCGACAACCTTGAGATAAAGGTCACACCGAACCCCATTCCTGCACAGAGCACTGCTGAAATGACGTTTACCGTAAGCGCCGACAGAAACATATGGGGAAAGAACATGTATTGGGCTACACCTGTCATCAATGGAAAAGCGCAGAAAGGGGCTGAGGGAAACGGCATGGGATTCTGGGCGTTCACAAAGGAGAACTTCAGCAATCTCAGCGATGAGGAAAGGACAAACGGGCCACGTCCGATCTTTGAAAACAGCACATATTCCTTCGGTAAGATCAGGAAAGGTGAAACCGTACATGCCGAATACACCTTCAGGAATACAGGAAAGAGGCCGTTTCTGGTCTATAAGGTAAACGCCGATGCATGCTGCTGGTCACACAGTTCCATTCCATGTGCCGCTCCCGGGGAAGAAGTGACATTCCGTGTACACCTTGACACAAAGGACTTTCCTGAAGGAGAGGCATTGACCATAGTGACACTTACCACCAACTCTCCGCTGAGACCGATAGTTAATCTGTTCATAGCAGGCTGGATCGAATGACATGCTACATCTTCTGACAGACATTCTAAGAAACTCAATCCTCATCACTGGACTTGTCGTGGTCATGATGATGATGATCGAGTCGTTGAACATAGAGTCCAAAGGACTTTTCTTCAAGGGACTCCGCAAGACGAAGACAGGCCAGGTCATGGCAGGAGCCCTTTTAGGTTCGATTCCCGGCTGCATGGGAGGTTTTGCAACCGTATCGCTGTACACTCACAGGATGTTCAGTTTCGGAGCTCTTGTGGCCATGATGATAGCTTCTTCCGGCGACGAGGCTTTCATCATGCTTGCCATGATTCCTGAACAGGCACTTGTCATGTTTGCCGTCATGTTCGTCATAGCCGTAGCCGTCGGAATAATTACCGACATGGTACACAGCCGATTACATTCAAGAAAGTGTGACAAGGACGAGCACGACGAGTGCGGAGTGACAACAGAGTGCCAGGACGGCTATATGATCCACGAAAGCGAAGAGGCCCATACGGAGACAGCAAGGTCCGGAAGACATTACGGCTGGAAAAGGATCGTCATGTTCATCGGACTGGCAATATTCATTCTTGCCTTAGGGACGGGACACCTGGGGCATGACCATGGGGCCCATACGGAAGAACACGGCCATGTACATTCGGAAGCCTGCGCCCATCATCACGGACACGAAGAATCCGGACATGAGAACAGTCTGCAGATAAACCTTCTGAGCGAAGACTGGATGAACGTACTATTTGCCGGACTCAGCGTCATAGTTCTGGTCGTCTTGATTTTTGCATCCGACCATTTTGTGGAGGAGCACCTTTGGAACCACATTATCAGAAAGCATCTCCCGACGATTTTCGCATGGACAGCCGGAGTGCTTCTTGTCATCGGCATACTGCTGCAGCATGTCGAAATCGACAGATGGATTACAGACAATACTGCCCTTATGATCCTTCTGGCCACCCTGATAGGAATCATCCCGGAATCCGGTCCGCATCTCATTTTCGTGACGCTTTTTGCAGCAGGAACGATCCCATTCCCAGTCCTTCTTGCAAGCAGCATATCACAGGACGGGCATGCATCGATTCCTCTGCTTGCCGAAAGCAAGAAGAGCTTCGCCGTAGCGAAGCTCATCAACTGCATCGTAGCATTGGCTGCAGGTTATGCAGCAATGCTTTTCATGTAAGCCTACTCGTAAAGGAGTTCAAATTCGTCGATCAGCATCACCGATCCCTCGCCTCCGGTGAAGTAATCACCGAGATAGCTTGAGCAGCACGAAATCACTATATATTTCGGCTTGCGATGCTTATCCCTATACTCAAGCGGAAGATTGAACTCGACATAGCCGTCTGTAGGCTGGTCTGTCTCGATCTTTCCATATGCAATGATATGTTCATCATTTGCAAAGTCTACAAATTTTCCGGCTGTAGTGTTGATTTCGAAGGTATCATCCCAATCGGTCAGGAATATCTGGATCTGACATTTATCCATCTGTCCCTTCATGTTTTCATAAGGAGCCTTCACCCTGTTGATCGGCTTAGGAGTATACTTGTAATATCCCTTGAGTCCTGACGGGCGGGAAGAGAACGGTGTTCCCCAGTCAAGGATTGCACCAACACCTGAAATCTGTCCGAATTTACCTGTATAGATATTTCCGGCCGCAAAGGCTATGACAGCATATTTGCTTTCCATCCTCAAGGCCTTTCCGCTGATGACATCCTGCTCCTCAGGGGTAGTGGACGAGCCGATGAAGGTCGCCGCGCCTTTATTTGCCGAATCCCATACTGTAGGATCCGCTCCCTGCGCATATGGATACCATACCTTGCCGTCAAGCCACCAGTCATCAAAGCTGAGGTTGTAGAGCTGGTCAGGAGTTTCAGTCGTGAATCCGTATTCGAAGCTTATTTCATCTCCATTTACCACACGGGCAACATACCCTGTACCTGGCTCAAGTCCGGTAAGCTCGGCTGAGATTCCGATACCTTCAATTACAGCATCCTCTATCCTTATCCATTCCGCATCTGCAGCCTTCCTGTATTCAAGATACGGACTTCCTGTTCCGTCATACAATGCCTGAATCTGAGCCTTGTATGCCCATGCATTGACATTGTCGACTTCAAGAGACACAGCACGGTTCACGACCTTGACTGTCCATCGTATGGTCTCACCTCTGTATTCTACATCGAAGTAGCGGAGCATGACACATTCAAGAGTAACAGGGAAAGTGGTTATTTCGGCTTCGGTCAGGACGCTTTCATCTCCGACCAGGGTATATCCCTGTGTGCCTACTATACGCGACCCGTTCCTTTCCAGCTTCATGTCCAGGAACTCGATATTCTCGAGACTCTGGCTTTCGATAGCTGCGACAAGGGCAATTCTGTTGACCGGATCTATTTCAGCCTCACCTATCTGATTTCTGATATGAACGTATCTTTCAACAGGCTGTTCTGCCACTATCGTCCATTTATAGTCCTGATATATCCTCAATGTCGTGACATATGGCTTGGTCAGGTCGAGCACATCAGGAAGAGGTTCAACGAAAGAGGCAAGTTCATTGAGTCTGAGACTGTCGCGGATAACCCTCACGGAGTTGAGGTCCGTATCCTCGTCGATCACAACGCGGACGACTCTGTTGGTCCTGTCGATGACAGTTTCCCCTACCTGCCCCTCAACCTCGAACGACACGAACTCAGCCACAATCCTCGGATATGACATCGTATCGTCAAAATGACAGGATACTGCAGCCAGAGCTATAAACGGTACCAATATATATTTAAGTACTGACTTCATCCGTTATTTTGCTTTCTTTACTCTGTGAGCACCAGTAGGAATGTAGAATGACATTCCCAGATTGATTGAAAGAAGATTGATCTTGAAACTTGCGCTCTGGTTGGTCATCTGACTCTTCTCCACCTGATTTGTCGACTGCTTGACCTTCTGCCATTCGTAGCCGAGGACACCGATGGAAGCCTCGATCGCCACTTCATTAGTCACGAAGCAGCAAAGGCCCGGTACAAGTCCCACGTTGAAACGGTAGATATCCTGATAAGTGCCGAATTTATCAGTTTCCTGCGATTCCTGGTCGAGGGCATATCTGTACGACTCAGCCTGCGCATATCCTCCGCCGAGCTGAATCTCCGTAAACATTGCAAAACGCTTGGTGTTAGGGAACGGGATATAGTTCCTCAGTGTTGCGGCACCTGAATAATTCTGCTTCAGATACCCCACGTTCTCAAGATTGAGAAGAGGTTCCTCACCACCGAAGATGACATCGGCATTGCCGAGATATGCTCCGGTACGGTCATAGCCGAATCGGAGACCTACAGAAAGGTTATCGGAAACGAAATATGAAACGAAAGGTGCAACACCGAAGGATTCCATATTTCCGTTGATTCCCTGAAGAAGTGAGAAAAGCATCTGATATCCTGCATCATCAGCCCCGGCATTTCCAAGATTATACTTACTGTAGGAAATAGAAAGTCCGCCACCGACGGTTCCTTTCGGAATGAAGCAGGAATTAGGAAGTTCGATACCTCTGTCGAAAGGCTCTACGGCCTTCTTTACCTTTTTCTGTGCTGACAGCGGCAGAACCATGGAAACCGCTACAAAAAACAATAAAAGCTTCTTCATTACATATAATATTTGCCATCCCGGGAAAGCCCGGGATGGGCAGTTGTTTATAATCAGTTGATGTTCGTCTTCGCTCTGTCAGCCTCAGAAAGGGCGGACAGGTCGTATTCGAAACTGAATTCGTCGACATACATAACAGAGCCCTCACCACCGGTAAAGTAGTCTCCAAGATATGACGCACATGCTGTAACGATCACATATGTAGGTTCGTCGGTAAAGTTCCTGTATTCGATAGGAAGACAGAACTCCACATATCCGTCCGTAGCCACATCCGAAGTATACTTTGCAGTAGCGATGATGTCAGGATCGTTCTCAAGGTCGACGAACTGTCCTGCAGTCGTATTGACATGGAAAGGCTTGTCCCACTTTGCCAGGATCACCTGGATCACGCACTTGTCCATCGTTCCGGCCATGTTCTCATATGGAGACTTGGTCCTGTCAATGGCCTTAGGAGCGTATTTGTAATAGCCTCTCAACGCCACAGGTCTTCCGTTGAACTTCACACCCCAGTCAAGCTCGGCACCGACACCGTTGATGGCTCCGAACTGTCCTGTATAGAGGTTTCCGGCAGCAAAGGCGATGACTGCATACTTACTTTCCATCTTCGCAGCCTTGCCGCTCACTACATCTGAAGTTTCCGGTGTAGTCGAAGAACCGATCAGGTTGGCAGCTCCCTTGTTGGCAGAATCCCATACCGTAGGATTTGCACCCTGTGCATACGGATACCATACCTTGCCGTCCTGATACCAGTCATCGAAGCTGAAGTTGTAGAGCTGTTCTGCATTGTCTGTAGTGAACTTGACCTGACGTGTATCTGTATTATCAGCAGAAACCGCACGGATCACATATTCAGTAGAACCCTCAAGACCATAGATATCTGCGCTGAATGTCTGTGACGCCTGATCTATACGTACCGATGATGACTCAACTCGTGTCCATGAATCGGATGAAGCCGTCCTGTACTCGAATGACAGATCTGAAGGCTGCTCCTCAAGGAACCAGCGGCCTTTCACAAATGCGAACTCCGCCCATGGATCGACAGAAACCATATCGACGTCCGCATTGACCCTGACTTCAAGATTCATTGTCAGCGAAGCCTTATGATTGCGCACATCATAAAGGAGGAACTCGAGCGTATATGCACCTATCGGAAGTTTCGAGCAAAGCTCAGTTATATCCATGGAGGCAGCGACAGCGCCATATGATACAGCTGACGCAGAGACTCCGGCAACATTCAGGGCAGCAGTCTCGGAAGCAGCAGCTCCTACGAGATCTGTCGAGAACGGCAGGCCGAGAGAATACAGAGAGGCATCGCTATGCCTTAAGATCGCATGCCTTATACCTGTCTGAGGGGCATTGAAATATATGATTCGAGGCTCAGAGACTCCGAATGCGACATCAACAGGATCCGTAACGACAAAGTCTTCGTTAGTACTGATGGAAGGAGCGGAAGATCCGCTGAGATCGACAGAAGCAGTATATTCCTTCACGGTAAGGCTGTTGTCGAGAAGTAGGGTAAGCATGCCCGCACCTATCTCTTCAGGCTCTTCAGCCAGCGAGAAGGAAAGATTATAATGCTGCCTTGCCTTCACATCATTGTATGTATCGGTAAGCTCCTCGTAGACGACGCCATTGTTGTTGACGAGGCGCAGCGTCCATGTCAGAGCTGATGTAGGAGCAAAGAAAGCCTCATTTCCTAAGGTTCCGTCAAGATTGCTGAAGGTAAGTCCCTTACCATCGACATTCACGACGTTCAAGGTATACTCGGAGAAATTATCCACGATGTCCTGGGAAAAGTTCACAGTCACCTTCACGTTCGCAAGAGTACAGGTGATGTCCGCTGCCACAGTCTTTTCTGCAGAAAGCATGACCTCGGTCTCACCGTAATAGAATGGAGAATTCCATGCTGCATCTGTCTCAGCACCGCACTTCGCCGCTATGCGATAGCGTGCAACCGGCAGTCTGAGGGGATCAGCCTGAAGCTCCCTATGGTCGGAATACTCCCTGATCAGTTCGTCACCCTTGTAGATTGCAAGGGCGAAGACCTGATCTTCAGAAGCTCCCGTCGTGCTCTTGAACACGATATCTTCAGAAGAATCAGTTTCAAGACTTACTGACAGATAGCCGAAGTTCTGCTCCATCAGCTCCGCACTGTTACATGACGCAGCCAAAGCAACGATGGACAAGGCTATCCACAGTTTTGTCAATATATCTTTCATATTGAATGTCTGCTTATGTAATGATTAGTTTGCAGGAACATGGAAGCCAAGATCCCAGCTGCTGGTCTCACCGTTCACATCCGTAACGGTAAGGGTGAAATAATGATAAGTGTCAGGGCCTGCCTGTCCTGCTGACGGAATCATAGGGACAAGGTTGGAAAGTTCGAAAGGAACTTCTGTAGCTCCGACAAGGTCCTCACCTGTGGTAAGTCCGATTCCCCTCATGCTTGAAACAGCAGCCTGGTCATTGATAAGGTCAAGCTCGACAGATTCGATATTTCCTGCTGACTGAGGATTTGATGTCATGAGGCTGACAAGCTCAAGGAAGCCCTGCGTATCGGATGTAACGGTAACTATGAAGTCCTTGATTCCTGCAGGAGCGGTAACTGTCATGCTTACGCTCATTCCGTCGTGGATATCCACGATATCGAGAGACGGGTTCTCAGGCCATGAAAGTGTAACCTCTGAAGAATTGCCGTCACCAGGGAGTTCAGGATCCTCAGGCTCGACCGGCTCATCCTTGCCGGTAGTGTCACCTGGTACAGGGATCTCTTCCCAGCCGGGGATGAAGATATCGGTAGTCTTGTCGTTTGTCGCAAGGTCAACCACGATGGACATGGACTGGACAGCTCCTGTAACCGCAGCATCGAGAGTGATGATGTGGTGGTCTCTTGCAGCAACATTCTCGATAATGCCGTCAAATGTCACTTCGCTGTTGTCAACAGCCCTGTATCCGTCAATATGGATCTCGAGGGTTCCGACAGAGAAATATCCTTCCGCACCGGCTTCGATTTCAGCCTTCTTCCATACGAGAGGAGCGATTCCGTTAGACACGGTGACTGTATAATCGATGATTTCGCTTGAGAACTTCTCGGTTGTCACGAAAGACACCTTCATGTTCTGAAGAGTACAGATTATCTGAAGAGGAACGACCTCACCTGCGACGATTTCGCACTCGACGCTTCCGCCATACACCGGCTGGTCAAATGCAGCCGGCTGGACTTCCGCCGACTGAGCGGTGATCGTATATGCACCCGGAGCGAGCTCTATGAGCTGCGGAACATCCGAATATTTTGCATATGACTTTGTCCATCCGTCGGAAGTGCGGACGATTGAAATCGAGAAGTCATCGACATCTACAGATGCTGCTCTGGTGATGTAGTCGCTGCCGTCATATGACAGATCGAGAGAAAGAGAACCCATGTTGCCGCTTAGGTCAACGGTCCTTTCGTTGCAGCCGGCAAATACAAGAACGGCCGCCATTATTGAATAAAATATCTTTTTCATTTTTAATTGATGTTACAGTTAATAGAGGAGTTCAAGGTCATCGATCTTAAGGATGCTTCCTATATGGCCTTCGACTGAAAGTCCGGCCATCTCCGCTCCCCTGTTGTGTCCATGAGCCACTTTGTTGTCAGCGACAGATGCCGAGCGGAACGAGATATAGATACGGCTCGCCTTCTTGTTTACTACCGGATAGTCGAGCGTAGCTGTATATTCAGTCCATTCCGAAGCTGCAGGACCGTCTGTCACTTCCTTTGTACCTATGACGTTTCCGTTCTCGTCATATACGGAAATCACAACATGGAACTTTTCGCTGTCATATGATGAATACTTGTACTTGAATTTCAATGCAGTCGGACGGCTTGGGAATGTATGACCGTCATGGGCATGATAACCTGTTTCGAGAGCCTTTCCGATAAAGATTTCTCCTGCAGCACTGGCATCTGCCTGCTTCACTCCCGAGAAGAGGCCCCATATACCTGAATCACCGTCGGTATTGGCTGTCGCCATATTGCAGACGAATGTACCGATCATCTGAGCGGAGCGGCTTCCGGAAGCTGCATCTGTCGAATAGGAAGCACATGGGAACACCTTGAACTTCTGGGTGTTTCCTGTGTTGTATTCGCCTACGATCGGAAGATTGATCACGAAGTCCGGAGTCGTCACTGACGGCATTGTCCTCTTGCTGTTTACAGCCCACCATGAATCCTCATCAGCAGGTGCACACTCGGTTTCCGAAGCCTCCTTGGTCCAAGGGAGGTACCAGTCACGCCTTGCATAGGTGTCACCGATACCCAAGGTCACTTTCTCCTGATAATATTCGAATGTCTCGGTATGCCATTTCTCAAATCCTGAATTAGGGATCTGGACATCATCCTCTGTCCTGTAAACTGCCAGAACCTCAGTAGGATACAGTTCATCGTAAAGGATTCTGAAGCTGTAGTCCGTATCCGGCGTAAGGGATACGATATCCTCGACATTGATATCTGATGCCGATACGGATTCGTTCTTCGCATCAGTCCATGTCTTTCCTCCGTCAGCGGAATACTGGATCTTACATAGTGAAGCGTTTCCTGACGTCAGGGAAGCCTGTGGATCAACGATCTTCGTAGCCCAGACATTGTAGTCCTCAATGGAAATCCTACCCTTCACATTCGGCCATACGACAAGTCTTGCATTATCCGATACGGCAGACTTGCCGGCGACATCCTCGACAGTCATCGAGAAAGTGGCACAAACCGTTTCCTGACCATTATATACGGCATTGAAACCTATCTGCGGAAGTACTCCCGACAGATCCACTATACCGAGAAAATCAGTCATGGCCCATTTGAATCCGGCAGCCTTGAGAAGGCGTGTGGTTTCCGTATCAAGATTCGCAAAGTCAACAATCGCCGGAACTCCGATGCTCTTGAGATACTCGGACGAAATGTTCATTATGCATGACGAGAGTCCGGCCTTGGCATTGAAACTGAAAGCCTGTCCCTGATAGGAGGCTATGGTCTTCTCATACACATAGCTTGAATTGTTCCTGTCAAATCCTTTCAATGAAACTGACGGCTTGCCCTGAGGAGCTGCATGGAACGGAACCGAATAATTCTTTTCCTGCACATCAAGCGAATTGTCGATCTTTACATTCACCGTGAGATTGCCGAACCTTTCCGATGCATCCACATTGAATGTGATGAAATCGTTCGGACTGTACAGTTCGGCCGGAAGGGCATAATATCTCCAGTCGTTGTCGCCGAAATCAGCGTAGACCTCGAACACAAGGCTGTCAGCCGGAATATATCCGTCACGTCCTTCGTCTTCTCCTGTAAACTTCAGATTCCTCTTCACGCGGCTGCCTTCCTTATGCTTGAGGATGGCGTAGAAGTCGGAATAATAAGTAGAAAGATTCTCAGAGAAATTGACATTTGCCTTGACATTTCCCAATGTTGCCACGGCACTTACGTTTTCCTTGGTCTGAGGATGGATGGTAAACGGCTGCTTAGCCATGTAGAAAGGCTTGTCGAAACCGACACCAAGCGAATCGCCGTACTTGGCAAGGAGAGTAAAATCTCCAGCGTTGAAACGGAGGAAGCGATCTTTTGTGTCCGCATACTTCTGTCTGTAGAGCCTCATCTCTCTCGAATTGAAGATCTCCACCCAGAATGAGTCCACCTTGACTTCCTCCTCAGCCTTGGTCACGACAATATTGTGACGTCCGTCTGATGTCAGTTCCAGAGAAACCTCGCCCATTTCGGACTTGTCTCCCCCGTTTGTGAGAACCGATTCAGAGCACGAACACAGAAATATTGCCAGACAGGCCGGAATAAATCTTAATCGTCTCATATTTTATTGGTTAAGAAAATAAGGCGACAAAATTACATTTTTATTTCAAAATAAACAAATGGCCGTTCAAGACGTTCACCATGATGATATTTTTCAGTTTTTCAGGAAAACTTGTTATCTTTGCATGATTATGTCTTAATTTGAAATATGGCGACAGAGAATATAAATAACGTCAATTATACAGACGACAACATCAAGACTCTCGAAGGCGTCGAGCACATCCGCAGGCGCCCGGGAATGTATATCGGAAGACTTGGAAACGGAGACGATCTGGGCGACGGAATATACGTCCTGCTCAAGGAGGTCGTCGACAACTCCATAGATGAATTCTCTGCCGGTTTCGGTAAGCAGATCCAGATAACCGTCAATGAAAAGGAAGCGACAGTGAGGGACTTCGGACGAGGTATTCCTCTCAATTCCGTCATCAAAGCCGTAAGCGTACTCAACACCGGAGGTAAATATGACACAAAGGGTTACAAGAAGTCAGTCGGTCTGAACGGAGTCGGTCTCAAGGCTGTCAACGCCCTTTCGACAAGCTTTTATGTAGAGGCTTTCAGGGACGGAATGAGTTCGTTTGCAGAATTCCGTGAAGGAAAGCTCATTGACTCAGGCCAGCGCGAGACAAAGGAAAAGAACGGAACCCTCGTCAGGTTCGTGCCGGACGAGCATCTGTTTGTAGGATACTCATTCCACATGGAGTTCATCGAATCCATGATGAAGAACTACTCCTACCTGAAGAAAGGACTGACACTGAATTTCAACGGCACATCATACAGGTCGGAAAACGGTCTCCTTGACCTCATCCAGGACAACATATCGGAAACGCCACTGTATGAACCGATCCACCTCACAGGCGAAGATGTCGAGATAGTACTGACACACGGCAACAGCTATGGTGAGAACATCGCATCTTTCGTCAACGGTCAGAACACCCGAGATGGCGGAACCCATCTCGCTGCAATGAGGGAAGCCATTTCCAAGACACTCAAGGAGTTTTACAAAACGTTTGCAAAAAAGGATTTTGCACCTGAAGACATCCGTCAGGGCATAATAGGAGCTATCAGCATCCAGATCCAGGAGCCTAACTTCGAAGGTCAGACAAAGACAAAGCTCGGCTCCACATACATGTGGGAGACAGACATCGAGAACGAAGACGGAAGCCACACCTACGACCAGGGTCCTACAATCCGCAGCTTCGTGAATGATTTTGTCAAGACCAACCTCGACAACTATCTCCACATGCACAAGGAGATCATCCCTGTACTTCAGGAGAAGATCGCATCTTCGGAGCAGGAAAGGAAGGAGATTTCCACCATACAGAAAAAGACCAAGGAAAGAAACAAAAGGACCAACGTATACAACAAGAAGCTCCGAGACTGCAAATATCATTACAAGGACAAGCTCCCTGCAGCAAAGGAGGAGCTCAGGGAACAGACCAGCATCTTCATCACCGAGGGAGATTCGGCAAGCGGTACCATCACCAAGGCCCGCAATGCAGAGACCCAGGCCGTCTTCTCGCTGAGAGGAAAGCCTATCAACAGCTATAAGGAAAGCAGGAAGAAGATTGCGGAAAACGAAGAGCTGAACCTTCTGATAAACGCCCTCGGCCTCGAGGAGGACATCGACGACCTCCGCTACAACAAGATCATCGTTGCGACGGATGCCGACGACGACGGAATGCATATCCGAATGCTCGTCCTCACATTCTTCATGAAATATCATCCAGACCTGATCAGAAGAGGACACCTGTACATACTTCAGACTCCCCTCTTCAGGGTCAAGACAAAGAATGAGGTGAAATACTGCTACAATCAGGAAGAGAAGGAGAAGGCCGTCAAATCACTCAAAGGCAAGGTCGAGATCACACGATTCAAAGGTCTTGGAGAGATATCGTGGGACGAATTCACCGGATTCATCGGCAAGGACATGAGGCTTGACAAGGTAAGGCTGAGCGACGAAGAGTCCATCGCCGAC
Source organism: Bacteroidales bacterium (assembly GCA_017399905.1). GTDB lineage: Bacteria > Bacteroidota > Bacteroidia > Bacteroidales > UBA932 > Cryptobacteroides. Next base: position 30,417 of record JAFQAR010000001.1, on the reverse strand, counting down.
ATAATGGAGTTCTACATGGGAGAAAACACCATAGACAGGCAGATATTCATAAGCCGCAACCTGCGCAGCGCTCAGGAACTTGAAGACGTAAACATATAGAAGACAAGAAATATGTGGAGAAAATTCTGCGGATGGCTACTCCGCGCAATGGGCTGGACAGCAGTCGACCCCGTAGCACCAGATGACAAGTGCGTAATACTCGGAGTTCCTCATACTTCATTCTGGGACTTCGTCATTTCCTACCTTTATTATATGTCTGTCGGCGGAAAGCCATACTGCATGATCAAGGGAGAACTGTTCTGGGGTCCCCTCGGATGGCTGCTCCGCAAGCTTGGCGGTATTCCGGTTGACAGAAAGAACGCGACATCAATGCTGCTTAGCGTCATCAAGGAAATGAAGAAAACCCCTGTCGTTCACCTGGCACTCGCACCGGAAGGTACAAGAAAGCCGGTCAGACGCTGGAAGACAGGCTTCCATACAATAGCACGCGAAGTCGGATGTCCGGTATACATGGGATATTTCGACTGGGGCACAAAACGTGTAAGCCGCGGACAGAAGGTCGAACTGACCGATGACCCGAAGGCTGACATGGCACGCATACAGAGTCTGTACGAGGAGATGCACCTTGTAGGCAAGCATCCTGAAAAATACGTGACCAGATAGGACGACACACTTTTAAAATACAATCTGATATGATTCAACTTTACAAACGTATGCAGAGGATGAGGGAAAAATACGTGGATACCCTCGCAAAACTCTATGAATACGCAACGACAGTATACTCGAAGAATCAGTATACCCAATGGTACAATACAAAGACCGGAGGCTACACATACAGTTCCTTCAAGGGCAAATGCGACAGTCTGTCAAAGAAGCTGACCCAGTATGGAATCGGAGCAGGAGACAAGGTTGCGATACTTTCCCAGAGCATGCCGAACTGGTCTGTAGCATTTTTCAGCATTGTACCTTTCGGACGAATCGCAATCCCGATTCTCCCGGACAGTTCGGAGAACGAGGTCACCAATATCCTTGAACATTCGGAAAGCAAAGTGATCTTCGTATCACAGAAGCTGGCCGGAAAGCTCAGTCAGGCATGCAGGGACAAGATGACCCTTGTCATTGACCTCGACACTTTCGATGTCATCCATGCAGACGAGGAAAAGTTCACATGCGACGGAAGGACTTCCATTCCGACCCCAGACGACATCGCAACCATCATCTACACCTCAGGAACCACAGGAAGTGCAAAGGGAGTCGTGCTCAGTCACAGGAATCTCTCGTCGAATGTAATCACCTGCTACCATGCCTGCAAAAGGACGGAAAAGGACAGATGGCTTTCGGTCCTGCCTATGGCGCATACGCTTGAGATGACCCTCAGCATGCTCTATCCTATGTATTGCGGCGCAACTGTATACTATCTTCCGAAGCCTCCTGTCGCCTCACTTCTGATGAAGGCTCTCAAGATGGTGAAGCCTACCACCATGCTTACCGTTCCGCTCATCATCGAGAAGGTATATAAAGGCAGCGTTCTTCCTACAATAAAGAAGAGCCGCACCCTCACCTGGATGAACGAGAACATGAACGGCCTGATGTGCAGGATCATAGGAATGAAACTCAAGAAGACATTCGGAGGTCACATTTCATTCTACGGAATCGGCGGAGCGAAGCTTGATCCGGAAGTGGAGAACTTCCTGCTCAAGGCAAAGTTCCCTTATGCGATCGGCTATGGCCTGACCGAAACATCGCCTCTTCTCGGCTATTCGATGAACAAGTGGAGGACAGTCGGTTCATTCGGATACCCTGTCTACAATGTCAAGCTCAAGCTTCATAACGTCAATCCTGAGACAGGAGAAGGCGAGATCATAGCCAAAGGTCCTAACGTCATGCTCGGCTACTACAAGGACCCTGTCCGCACAAAGAGCGTATTCACTGAAGACGGATGGTTCCGCACAAGCGACATAGCCGTACAGGACGAAAAGGGAAGGTTCTACATCAAGGGAAGAAACAACAACATGATCCTTGGTCCTTCCGGTGAGAACATCTATCCGGAGGAAATCGAGAACGTGATCAATAACGTTGAAGGTGTAAGCGAATCGATCGTCGTCGAAAGAGACGGCAAGCTCGTAGCCCTTGTCCAGCCTGCCGAGAACTTCATCGAGTGGGACAAGGAAAGCGAGGACAAGCTCTACGAAAAGCTGGATGCATGGAAGTCGAAACTCCTCAAGGCTACCAACAAGAATGTCAGCAAGGCATCTCAGGTCAGCTCTGTAGAAGTAATGAAGGAGCCATTCGAAAAGACTGCAACCCAGAAGATCAGACGATTCAAATACAAGGAATCTGCCCCTACCATCGAAGAGGAAAAGACAGCAAAAACTGACAAGGAAACGAAGTAATTCAAAAAAAATTCCTTCAGAAAAGCGTTTTTACACCAAATTTGTATAGGACGTTTCATAACACAATAAAAACAGTGGTTATGAAACGTCTTAACATTTTTATGGGAGCTGCGGCTCTTGCTGCTGTCTTCATGACAGCCTCCATTAACGTGAATGCCCAGGAAAACGGCAACAGAGATGAATTCGGCAATATTGTCCGCGGTCCATATGAGACCAACAGATTCGGAGACAACTGGTTCATCGGAGCCGGAGGTGGCATCAACATCTTGCTTGACGACGGTTACGGCATCAGGATTTCCCCAAGCATCGATGCAAACGTCGGCAAATGGTTTACTCCATCAGTCGGAATGAGAGTCGGATACCAGGGTTTCTACACCCAGGCATGGGCCGACAATGCGACTCTGCTTGGTCCTGTACTCGACAAGGAAAAAGGAAAATACGGAGAGAAATTCGGTTACATGTATTTCCACGGCGATTTCCTATGGAACCTGTCAAATGCTTTGAGCGGCTACAAGGAGACGCGTTTCTGGAACATAATTCCTTATGCACATGCAGGCTTCTTCCGCTCATACGGACTTGACGGAGCGGACTTCAGCGACAACAGTTTCGCCATGGGTGCCGGTCTGCTCCACAACCTCAGACTTGTCGAAAGGCTCGACCTCATCATAGACATGAGAGCGACTGTCGTGAATGGAAGCGTGCACGAGGCCGAAGGCGTGGCTGTACTGCCGAGTGTGACGATGGGTCTTGCAGTAGACCTCGGATGGCCTGCCTTCACAAGGACATCTTCGGTAATCGGCATGCTCGAAATCGCAAATGCGGAAAAAGCCGCAATCCTCGAAGCCGGAATGGCAGCACTTGAGACTGCCAATGAAGCATTGCTTGTGTCAAACGAAAATCTCAAGAAACGGAACAAGGAAATGGAAAGGCAGCTGAAGGTCATGCAATCAGCTCAACCGGAGGAAACGATAAGCTACGAGAATGTAGACCCTATGATGGTGTTTTTTGAAATCGGCCAGGCCGCACTCAATGACAAGGAACTGCAGCACCTCGACTTCTTTGCAAGGAACATTCTTGAAGGAACAGACTCTGACTCCGACATTTACATCACGCTCCTCGGCACAGCCGACAGCAACACGGGAACTCCCGGACGAAACAGATATCTGAGCGAAGCAAGGGGTAAATACGTGATGAATCTGCTTACAGGAAAATACGGTATCGACCCTCAGAGGCTTATCCTCAAATCAGAGATCGTGAAGGCAGACAACAAGCCTGAACTCAGCAGAGCGGTCGTGATATCCTTCTGACCGATCTTCCGTCAGCACGGATCTGCGGGTATGTCCTGAGACATATCCGCTTTCAATTATCCTCAATGACTTTTTTTTCAAATATCTTTTCATTTTTAAAAAGATATGTTATCTTTGCATTTATGTATACAGCAATGTAGACATATTGTTCAGAATCAAGTATTACTAAAATAAGTTTAATTATCAGTAGTTATGAAAACAGTTAAATTCTTTATCGGAGCTTTGGCTCTTGCTGTTGTTTCAATGGTAACTGCACCTGCTGTAAACGCTCAGCAGGAGAACAAGGATGAGAACGGAAAGACAATCCGTCACCCATACCTTACAAACGGCCTTTGGGACAACTGGTTTGTAGGTGTTGGCGCTGGTGTCAACAGCTACCTTGATCACGGATTCAACAAGCTTGGTTTCGCTCTTGACGTAAACGCAGGTAAGTGGGTTACTCCATGCGTCGGCGTACGTTTCGGCTACAACGGTCTCAACATCCACGGCCGCGAAGTTACCAAGTACAACATGAACTACGCTCACATCGACCTCCTCTGGAACATTTCTAACGCTATCGGAGGATACAAGGAGTCAAGGTTCTGGGATTTCGTTCCTTACACTCACAGCGGTGGTGTTTGGTTCAACAAGGACAGAGAGCTTGTATTTGGTGCAGGTCTCCTCAACCTCGTCCGTCTTAGCAAGAGACTCGACCTCACACTCGACGTACGCGGCGGAATGGTTAACGGAAGCATCGACGGAACAAGAGACATCAAGGGTATTTTAACTGCTACTGCAGGTCTCAGCGTAAACCTCGGCAAGACAACATGGACACGCGCAAGCGAGTACCACAACCCAGCTGACGAGGACAAGATCGCTGCTGCAGAGGCTGCTGCTGCCGCTCTTACTGCTGCAAACGCTGCTCTTGCTGCTGACAAGGCTAAGCTCGAGAAGGAGAACGACGCTCTTGAGGATGAGAACGCTAAGCTTGCAAAGGCTGCTAAGGATGCTGCAGAGAACGCAGGTCTCAAGGAAGTTGGTCCAGCTTCATTCTACTTCGAGATCGGCAAGACCGAACTCAGCGCGAAGGAGCTCAAGCACCTCGACTTCTACATGCAGAACGTACTTCCTAACGTGAAGAACAGCAAGGCAACAGTAATCACAGGTACAGCTGACAGCAACACTGGTTATGCTAAGCGTAACGAGTACCTCAGCAAGAAGCGTGCAGAGTACCTCGTAGACCTCCTCAAGAACAAGTATGGTGTTGACACTGAGGACATCGTTGTCAAGAATCAGGTAGTCAAGGCTACAGGTAGCGCAAACGCAGCGTTCGAAAGAGCAGTTGTTGTTTCATTCGAGTAATTATCGAAAAAAATAACTTCGGAAGACGTCCCTCTATATGGGACGTCTTCTTTTTTTATTATCTTTGCTGAAAATGCAGAAATAACCAACACTATACTATGACAAAGATTGGAACCACATTCACAGGATCAGGCAAGAAGGCAGTTCTCTGCGGATCAGGAGAACTCGGCAAGGAAGTGACGCTCGAACTCCAGCGCTATGGAGTGGAGGTCGTCGCTCTCGACAAATATGAAAACGCTCCGGCCATGCATGTAGCTCACAGCAGCCATGTGCTGTCAATGCTTGACGGAGACGCCCTGGAGGCTGTCATAAAGGCCGAGCATCCGGACTACATCATCCCTGAAATAGAAGCGATAGCCACAGACAGGCTTGTAAAGCTTGAGGAGGAAGGATTCAATGTGATCCCGACCGCCAAGGCTACAAGGCTCACAATGAACAGGGAAGGAATCAGAAGACTTGCAGCAGAGACCCTCGGTCTTCCTACTTCTCCTTACAGATTTGCTGAAACCCGCGAAGAATTCGACAAAGCAATCGAAGAGATCGGAATCCCATGCGTGGTGAAACCTGTGATGAGTTCATCCGGACACGGACAGAGCACGGTAAAATGCGAGGAAGACATAGACAAGGCTTGGAAGAATTCCCAGGAAGGAGGAAGAGCCGGAAGCGGAAAAGTGATTGTTGAAGGCTTCGTAAGCTTCGACTATGAAATCACCCTGCTCACTGTAAGGCATTGTGCCGGAACAACGTTCCTCAAACCGGTAGGACACCATCAGGTGGATGGAGACTACCGCGAGTCATGGCAGCCTCAGGCAATGTCGTCTGCAGCAATTGAAAAGGCGGAAGCTATTGCCAAGGCTATTACAGACGCTCTCGGAGGATATGGCATTTTCGGTGTCGAACTGTTCATAAAGGGAGAGGATGTAATATTCAGCGAAGTCTCTCCAAGACCTCATGACACCGGAATGGTCACAATGATATCACAGGACATGTCAGAGTTTGCGCTCCACGCAAGAGCCATTCTCGGGCTTCCTGTTCCGGAAGTAAGATTCTACGGACCGTCAGCTTCCAAAGCAATCGTAGTGGAAGGAAACACAAAGGAATACGAATTCTGCAATCTGGAAAAAGTTCTTGAGGAACCTGGCGTACAGATCAGGATATTCGGAAAACCGGAAATCGTAGGCCACCGTAGGGTAGGTGTCATTCTTGCCACTGCGGACACCGTTGAGGAAGCATTGGCAAAAGCCGAAAGAGCATACGCGAAACTCGAAGTCAAGGTATACTGAAAAAGAATCCTGTCAGAGCGATACTGACAGGATTTCTTTTATTTGGACAGTTTAGCCAACTCCCAATCGGCTTTGATCTTATCTATTATGGCACATACGACCTGGTAGGTACGTCCTCCCTTCGTATAATCTGCCGGGGCTATGAAGTTGACACGATTTTGCCTCAGGAGCTTCCTTGCCTCATTTACCTTCTTCTTTATTTCAGGATTATAAACAGCTATCGAATTCCCGCCGAACATCTTTACGATCTTCATGCAAGGGACATCAGTCTCTCCGTCTCCAAAAAAGATCATATGAGGGAAAGGGACCCTCTTTTTATCCTCATCCTTGCTTTCGTTGACCTTCTTGTTATCTCTTATGCTCAGGATTCCCTTGTTTATCTTGAAGATGAACTGAGTCTTGGCTGTATAGTCCACTGCGACTCCAGGCCATTCAGCCTCACCCTGTTCATTATAGATGAAGGTACAAGCGAATATTCTCTTGAACTCTGCTGCGATGGCTGTCCCCTCTATCATTTCAGCAAGACCTGAAGAATTGATATAATGCTCGACCTTGACACCCTTTGTCCTTCCATAATCATTGATAAGGCTGAACCACTCCTTCACGCCATCAAAAAGCTCTACAGAAGCGCCGAAACGTTTGAAGTCTTCCCTGCGCAATTTGATGCCGGAGTGCCTGGCCTCGTCAAACATCAGCTTCATATAGCTGAGTATGTTGCTTGCATCCTGCCCGACTGCAATCTCATCACTCTCCTGCCAGAATTCCTTAGGAGACTTTCCAATGGCCTGGATGAAACCGAACTCCTGCATGTTTCCAGGAGACAGAGTACCGTCGAAATCGTAGATAAGCGCTACTATAGGTTGCTTTCTCATGATATGGAATTTATCAGTTAATCACCACAATATGCGGTGTTTCACCACAAATATAATGAATTATACGCGCGCACATGCATTTTTACTTACTTTTGCGACCTAAAATCTAAAATTCTGACAAAAAGATGAAGCATTATTTTACCAGACTGGAAGAACAGATGAAGTCAAACTGGGAGCGTTCTGCTCTCGGAAACTACCGCGGAGAACTTTTCACATTCGGAGAGGTCGCTGAAAACATAGCGAAGCTCCATGTGCTTTATAATGCGATCGGACTCAAGAAGGGAGACAAGGTCGCTTTATGCGCAAAGAACTCGGCGAGATGGGGTATCGCTTTCTTCTCGGCAAATACATATGAAGCTGTTGTAGTTCCTATCCTGGCGGACTTCCATCCGGAGAGTGTAAACTCTCTCGTGGACCATTCGGAGAGTACAGTCCTTTTCACAGATACAGATATCTGGAACAAGCTTGACATTACAAAGATGCCTATGGTCAAGGCTGTTGTTTCAACTTCAGATTTCAAGCTCCTTTATTCAGCAGATGAAAAGATCCAGAGCGCAAACGACAACCTGCAGGCTCTTTTTGACGCGAAATATCCGAACGGATTCTCAGCAACTGATGTGTCATATCCTACAGACAACGACAAGGAGCTCGCGATCATCAACTATACATCAGGTACAACAAGCGCTCCGAAGGGTGTGATGCTCCGTTATGAGTGCATCTCCGCAAATGTGGAATTCGGTCAGAAGAGACTCCCTTCATATCCGGAGGACAAGATTGTTTCGATGCTTCCTATGGCACATATGTACGGTATGATGTTCGAGCTCATCTATCCTCTCTGCGGCGGTTCGTCGATCTACTATCTCGGAAAGACTCCGACTCCGGCTCTCCTTCTCGGCGCAATGGCGGAGGTGAAGCCATATCTCGTGATCACAGTTCCTCTCGTGATGGAAAAGATCTTCAAGAGCAAGGTCGCTCCTATCGTGAACAAGCCTGTAATGAAGGTGCTCTGCGCTATTCCTGGCGTCAATCAGCTTATCTTCAAGAAGGTGCGCACAACCCTTCTCAATGCATTCGGCGGCAATATACGTGAGATCGTGATGGGTGGTGCGGCTCTCAATCCGGATGTGGAGAAATGGTTCAGGAAGTTCAAGCTTCCTTTCACAGTAGGTTACGGCATGACCGAGGCTGCTCCTCTCATGGCATATGAAGACTGGTGGGAATTCGCATCGAAGTCTTGCGGAAAGGCAATCGATTCAGTCAAGGTACGTATCGACTCAGAGGATCCATACAACAAGGTGGGCGAGATCCAGGCAAAGGGTACTAACATCATGAGCGGATATTATAAGAATGAGGAAGCGACAAAGGCTGCATTTACAGAAGACGGCTGGATGCGTACCGGAGACCTCGGACTTCTTGACCAGAAGGGAAATATCTTCATCAAGGGCCGAAGCAAGAACATGATCCTTTCTGCCAACGGTCAGAACATCTACCCTGAAGAGATCGAGGCTGCAGTGAACAACCAGCCTTATGTGGTCGAATCTGTAGTTGTGGACAGAGGAGCAAGACTCGTCGCTCTGATCTACATGGATTCTGAAAAACTGAAGGCTGATGCTGTAGACATCGAGGAATACAAGAAGACGCTCATGGCGGAAGTCAACAAGTCAATGCCTTCATACAGCAAGCTCAACCTCGTCGAGGTAATGGAACAGCCTTTTGAGAAGACCCCTAAGATGAGTATCAAGAGGTTCATGTACAAATAGTCAGTCAAGACTGACAAATAGTCAGAATTTTCTGATTGGAATATAATTTGGTTATATGAGGTCGTCCGTCCGGACGGCCTTTTTTTGTCCGGACTGTCATCCTTAAAAGAAAATATATAAACAGATATAATTATGGCTACAACAGGAAAAATTGGAGTTACTACCGAGAACATATTCCCGGTGATCAAGAAGTTTCTTTATTCAGACCATGAGATCTTTTTGAGAGAGCTCGTGGCAAATGCTGTGGATGCGACACAGAAGATGAAGGCTCTGGCCGCTTCCGGAGAATATGGCGCAGAACTTGGTGACCTCGCTGTACGCGTCGAGCTCGACGAAGCTGCAAAGACCCTCAAGGTCATCGATAACGGTATCGGTATGACTGAGGAGGAAGTGGATAAATATATCAACCAGATCGCCTTCTCTTCAGCAGGGGAATTCCTCGAGAAATATAAGGACCAGCTCAGCAGCATAATCGGACATTTCGGTCTCGGATTCTATTCAGCCTTCATGGTGGCCGACAAGGTGACGATCGAGACCCTTTCATGGAAGGAAGGAGCAAAGGCTGTGAAATGGTCATGCGACGGTTCTCCTGAATACGACATGGAGGAATGTGACAAGGCTGACAGAGGTACTGTCATCACTCTCTACATCGCTGACGACGAGAAGGAATTTGCCGAGAAGAAGCGTATCGAGGGCCTCCTGAACAAGTACTGCAAGTTCATGCCTGTGCCAGTCGTGTTCGGAAAGGAACAGGAGTGGAAGGACGGAAAGTATGTAGACACAGACAAGGACAACGTAATAAACAAGGTAGAGCCGCTCTGGGCACGCAAACCGGCAGATCTTAAGGACGAGGACTATAATGAGTTCTACAGGACTCTCTATCCTATGGCAGAGGAGCCTCTTTTCCACATCCATCTTAACGTGGATTATCCGTTCAACCTTACCGGTATCCTCTATTTCCCTAAGATCAAGAACAATGTCGAGATCTCGCGCAACAAGATCCAGCTCTACTGCAACCAGATGTTCGTGACCGACTCTGTGGACAATATCGTTCCTGATTTCCTTACATTGCTCCATGGAGTGATCGATTCGCCGGACATTCCTCTCAATGTGTCCCGCAGCTATCTCCAGAGCGATGCCAACGTAAAGAAGATTTCCACATACATTACAAAGAAGGTTGCTGACCGTCTTGACGAGATCTTCAGGAACGAGCGCCAGCAGCTCGAGGAGAAATGGGACAATCTCAAGCTCTTCATCGAGTACGGAATGTTATCGGACGAGAAATTCTGTGACAGGGCCATGAAGTTCTGCCTCCTGAAGAATACCGAGGGCAAGTATTTCAGCATCGAGGATTACAGGAAGGCTATTGAGGGCGAGCAGACAGACAAGGACAAGAAGGTCGTGTTCCTCTATGCGACTGATGTTGAGAGCCAGTATACATTCATCGAAGCTGCAAAGGCAAAGGGATATGATGTCCTTCTTCTTGACTGCCAGCTTGACAGCCATTTCGTGAACCTTCTCGAGACCAAGGTAGAGAACGCCCGCTTTGCACGTGTGGATTCTGACAGCGTTGACAATCTCATCGCAAAGGAAGAGAAGATCAAGCCACAGCTTTCAGAGGCGGATCAGGAGGATCTCTCAGTAATCTTCCAGGCTGTGCTTCCGAAGGAGAACCAGTATTATGTCCAGGCTGACAATCTCGGAGAGAATGCGGCTCCTATCCTTATCACTCAGAGCGAGTTCATGCGCCGTTATCGCGAAATGTCTGCCATGGGCGGAGGAATGAATTTCTATGGCGAGATGCCTGCGATGTACAATATCACAGTCAACATGCAGAACCCTCTCGTCGCAAGGATAATGGCTTCGAAGGCGGCGGATGTGGCTCCTGCGCAGGTAATTCCTGATGCTGCCGACGATGCATCGGAAGATGTCAAGAGAACTGTCACAGAGGCAAAGGAGACAGCTGCGGCTGCTCACAAGTCTGATCTTGAAGCTTTTGCCGGGGATAATGAAATCCTCAAGCAGATTACTGACCTTGCGCTTCTGGCCAACGGAATGCTTAAAGGAAAGGACCTCAGCGACTTCATTGCAAGAAGTGCCAAGGTTGTGGAGGATGCTTATCTGAAATAAAAATCGTAGGGCATAGGATTTTTATCAGTAAGCTATTGCGCTGCTATTTAATCAGGTTGAGGAATTCGTTGCGGGTGCGCTCGTCTTTCAGGAAGATGCCGCTGAAGGCCGATGTGGTTGTGACTGCATTGGCCTTCTGCACTCCCCTGAGGGTCATGCATGTATGAGAAGCCTCGATTACCACGGCAACGCCCAGCGGATTGAGCGTATCCTGAATACAGTCACGGATCTGCGTAGTCAGCCTTTCCTGCACCTGCAGACGGCGGGCGAACGTCTCCACCACACGGGCGATCTTGCTCAGACCTGTAATGGTTCCGTTAGGGATATATGCCACATGAGCCTTGCCGATGAAAGGCATGACATGGTGTTCGCACGTAGAGTACAGCTCTATGTCCTTGACAAGGACCATCTGCTGGTATTCCTCATTGAACATTGCGCTGCGGAGAATCTCGGCCCCATCCTGGCAAGCGCCATGAGTCAGAAACTGTAAGGCCTTGGCCACGCGTTCAGGAGTCTTGACAAGTCCCTCACGTTCAGGATCTTCTCCAAGAAGCCTCAGGATCTCCCTGTAATGTTCAGCTATTGCGGCAGTGGTCTGCTCGTCATATCTTTCATCCTTGATATATGCCATAAGTCGTAATATATGTACCAAAACAACGCAGCAGCATGACTGATTCCGGACATGGTACAGAAGTTGCGCCTGCTGTCTGCCTGTAGAAAAACAAATTTTACATGCAAAAATAAGAAAAAGAAATGCAATATTGATTTTTTTGTCTATATTTGTCGCCCCAAAAGTGAAAGAGAAGCCTTAAATATTGATTATTAATAAATTAAAGTAAATAAAAATATGTATTGGACACTTGAACTTGCATACCGTCTTGAGGATGCTCCATGGCCAGCGACAAAGGAGGAACTCATTGACTATGCTACACGCTCGGGAGCACCTCTCGAAGTGGTTGAGAACCTTGAAGAACTTGAAGACGACGGCGAAATCTACGAAAGCATCGAAGACATCTGGCCGGACTACCCTACCAAGGATGACTTCTTCTTCAACGAGGAGGAGTATTAATAGGTTTAGAAAGGTTATAAACCTAAATATCAACGATTTACAATGACCGATTGGACAGTCCATCGGTCATTTTTTGTACTTGCTTAATTCAGTCAGCCAAGGTGGGGCACTTTTTTGTCTCTCTATTGGCATTTGGAGATTATTTGCATACCTTTACAATTAATTACAACTAAGCCATATCATAGTATGACACAAGAAACAAAAACCATTGAACCAAAGCGTCAATTTACCGTGCTCTTGCTGTGTTATTATTCACTACCTGTTCTTCAAGATGCTTGGAATATCGCCAATAGTGTAAATAATCCTTCATATTATTGGGAACGCTTTCTCTTTAGGAATGGTGACATTATTGAAGCGATGTTCTGGGTATTGTTCCTCTTTGTGCCGATAATGTTTTTTAGGATTAAAGAGTACAACACTGATAAGAGATACAAGGTTGGACTATTGCTGATGATGCTGAAACCTATCTCTTCAGCTTTGATACATATCCTAAAAAAGACCTCACCAGAAATACTTTCAGGAGGATTGGAATATGGTGTGTTACTGATAAACATTATTGCCATAGTGGGACTTTTCCTCTTCATAAATGCAAGCCCTGTTGACAGAAAGGTCAATGTGTTTGTGAAATGCACTCCATTCATTCCAAGTGTCTTACTCTCACTTTGGGGAGTTATACTAGTCAAAGTACCTACGCAATATTATCCGTATTATAATATTCTGTCGTCCATTGGCTCTCTTGCTGTTTATCTTGCACTTCTTATCACTTTAGTGCTTTTATTACGCAAGAAATAACGATTACCCGACAGGAGAAAAAGAAGAATTATTATTCTCCTCCGCGAGGAAGAGGAATACTAATGGAACTTATATCAGAATGATATTCAGATCGGACAGCCAAATGGCTGTCCGATTGTCGTATAGATGGTCCTATCGTAGGAAATTATCCGAATTTTCATTATATTTGACGGAGATACATTACCGGCTGAAACCACATATTAATCTATAACTGATAACAGAAATATGAACAAGGAATTATCCAGACGCTCGTTCCTCAAAGTAGGGGCAAGCACTGCAATGGGGCTGGCAGTCGCTCCCGGCATGCTCATGGGCAAATCCCGAAAAGAAAAGAAGACGGCACCAAAGCCGTTGGACAGAAAGCTCAAGGTACTCGGAGTCGGCATCGGAGGCAGAGGAGCATCAGTCCTCAGGGATCTTGAAACAGAGGAAATAATCGGCCTTTGTGATGTCGACTGGAAATACGCTGCCCACGTATTCGAGCGTTATCCGAATGCAAAGAAGTACAGCGACTACAGGAAAATGTATGCTGAACTTCTTGATGAGGCTGACGCTGTGGTAGTGGCGACAGCTGACCATACTCATGCCATCATCGCTGCCGAGGCAATAGCCGCAGGAAAGCATGTATACGTCGAGAAGCCGCTTACCCATACCGTATATGAATCCCGCCTGCTCACCAGGCTTGCCGCAAAGCATAAGGTAGCTACACAGATGGGTAATCAGGGAGCTTCAGGCGAAGGGGTAAGGCTTGCCTGCGAATGGATATGGAACGGAGAGATAGGAGAAGTAAGACGCGTCGAGGCATTTACCGACCGTCCGATATGGCCTCAGGGACTGGAGCGTCCGGCTGAAGCCCAGCCTGTCCCTTCGACACTCAACTGGGAGGCTTTCATAGGCCCTGCGCCGATGAGACCATACAACGAAATCTACACGCCATGGAACTTCAGAGGTTGGTGGGATTTCGGAACCGGCGCCCTTGGCGACATGGCATGCCACATCCTTCATTGCGTCTACAAGGGCCTGAACCTCGGCTACCCTACAAAGGTTCAGGGAACTTCGACATTGCTTCTCAATGAATCCTGCCCTAATGCCCAGAAGATAAAGTTCGTATTCCCGGCACGCGACAACATGCCGAAGGTGGCAATGCCGGAAGTGGAAGTGCATTGGTACGACGGCGGTCTCAAGCCGATCCGCCCTGAGGGTATTCCTGATGGAGTGGACCTGAACATCCATGGAGGCGGAGTGATCTTCTACGGTTCGAAGGACACGCTGGTGGTCGGCTGCTACGGTGACGAGCCATACATTCTTTCAGGACGCAAGCCTGATGCCCCTAAGGTACTCAGAAGAGTGGAGCTCGGCCACGTTCAGGACTGGGTACGCGCATGCAAGGAGGATCCTTCGGTACGTGTTCCGTCCGCATCCGATTTCAGCGAAGCCGGACCGTTCAACGAAATGGTCGTAATGGGCGTGCTTGCAGTACGTCTCCAGGATCTGAACATGGAGCTCGACTGGGATGGAGAAAAGATGGAGTTCACGAACATTCCTGCCGATGCGGTCATCAGAAGCGTTATCCATGACGGATTCACGATCAAGGATGGCCATCCTACATTCAACAAGACATATACCGATCCGGTAAACGCCCGTGCCTTTGCAAAGGAACTCATCAGGCACACATACCATAACGGCTACAGACTTCCGGACATGCCGACAGAATAATCAAAAAAAACAATAACCATGAAAAGAATCATATTTTGCGCAACAGCGCTTATGCTTATGACAGCATGCGGTAACAGACAGCAGGAACTTGTAATCGGTGATCCTGCATATATCGGAGAACAGACTATTGTAGAGGTAAACGAACCGGCAACACCAGGTTGTCCGCCATACGTGGTGGTGAACAATCCTGAGGCAGACCTTTCAGCTTTCCCGATTGATGAGGAAGGCTACTATGTACTCTTCAATGGAAATGAGAAGATGCAGGGATGGAGAGGTTATGGAAAGGAAGGCATCCCGCCAAGATGGGTAGTTGAAGACGGCTGCATCAAATTCTGCGGAACAGGCCTCGGAGAGGGACAGCTTGCAGAAGGAGGAGACCTCATTTTCGCACATCAGTTCCAGAATTTCATCCTCGAGCTTGAGTGGAAGGTTTCAAAGGGTGGAAACTCGGGAATATTCTACCTTGCGAAGGAGATTGCGGTAAAGGATGAAGACGGCACGCTCAGATACGAGCCTATCTATCTTTCATCTCCTGAATATCAGGTTCTTGACAATGCGAACCATCCTGACGCATTCCTCGGCGTGGACGGCAACAGACAGTCTGCTTCCCTGTATGACATGATTCCTGCAAAGCCGCAGAACCAGAAGCCGTTCGGAGAATGGAACAAGGCAAAGATCATGGTGTACAAGGGAACGGTAGTTCACGGACAGAATGACGCCAATGTTGTCGAGTACCACCTCTGGACTCCTAAATGGACTGAAATGCTTCAGAACAGCAAGTTCAGTGCAGAAGCATGGCCTATCGGTTATGAACTTCTGAACAACTGCGGCGGCGAGGAGCGCAAAGGCTATATCGGCATCCAGGATCATGGAGATGACGTATGGTACCGCAACATCCGCATCAAGGTTATGGAGTAAAGAAACCTTTGACAACATAAACTATGAGATTCAAAACAATCCAATTAAGCGCAATCATGGCACTTGCAGGTACTACTGGAGCATTTGCCCAGCAGCCACAGGTAATCAGTTACCTGGAGATATACGACACCGAGACAGAGACCCATCAGGTGATAAAGGAGTTTCCGTATCTGATCGAGGCTCCGAACTGGACACCTGACGGTAAATGGCTTGTAGTCAATAAGGAAGGACGCCTTTACAAGATTTCTCCTGACGGTTCAGGAGATCTCATCGAGATAGACACAGGAACAATCACCCAATGCAACAATGACCACGTCATTTCTGCAGATGGAAAGTGGATTGCAATCAGCAGCAACGACCCGACGATGAAGGGCTGGAACTCTTACGTATTCAAAGTTCCGTTCGAAGGCGGTGAACCGCAGAAGATAACACCGGAAGGTCCGAGCTATCTGCATGGCATAAGCCCTGACGGAAAGAAGATTGCATATTGTGCATTCCGAGGTCAGGATAATGAAGCAGATGTGTATACGATGCCCGTCAAAGGAGGCAAGGAAGTAAGGCTGACTGATGCTCCCGGTCTGGATGACGGTCCGGAATACAGCATGGACGGGAAGTACATCTGGTTCAACAGTGTCAGAAGCGGCAGGATGCAGGTATGGCGCATGAAGGCAAACGGAAAGGAGCAGACTCAGATGACCTTTGACGAGGACATGAACTCATGGTTCCCGCACATATCTCCTGACGGAAACAAAGTGGTCTATATCGCTTATCATGATTACGAAGTCGCTCCGGGAGAACATACGGCAAACCAGAATGTCCAGCTCAGAATGATTCCTGCCAAAGGTGGCGAACCTAAGATCCTCGTGAAGCTATTCGGAGGTCAGGGAACGATAAACGTCAATTCCTGGAGTCCGGACAGCAAGAAATTCGCTTATGTAAGCTACCGTATCGCGGAAGAGATGACAGCTCCGAAAAAAGAGATGGCCGTACAGCTTTATTCCGCTCGTCAGCTTATCGGCACTCCGGAACTTTTTGCAAAGAACCATGAATATGTACTCGGACGTCTCGCACAGATGGGCTATACCGGAGCAGAAGCCGCAAGCTACTCAGACGGAAGATTTTCAGGCATGGAACCTGAAGACTTCAAGGCTGCCCTGAACAAGGCCGGACTTGATCTGATATCATCACATACGACACGCGTACTTTCAGAAAGCGAAATGGCTTCCGGCGACTTCACGGCTGCACTGGAGTGGTGGGACAGATGCATTGAAGCTCATAAAAAGGCCGGCATCCCGAGACTTGCAATGTCATATTCACCGAAGCTTGAGACAGAAGCACAGCTTAAGGTCATGGCAGATTACCTCAATGCCATCGGACGCAAATGCAATGAAGCAGGCATACGTTTCGGCTACCACAACCATGCACATGAATTCGCAAAGGTCGGCAACACCACAATGATCGACTATTTCATCGAAAATACCGATCCGGAAAACGTGTTCATAGAAATGGACGTCTATTGGGCAGTTGTCGGAGGAGCGGCTCCAGCCGAATACATGCAGAAATACCCAGGCAGATTCGAAGTCCTGCACATAAAGGACAAGAAGGAGATCGGACAGAGCGGCATGGTCGGCTTCGATGCGATATTCCGAAATTTCGACAAGGGCGGAACAAAGTGCTTTGTCGTTGAAATGGAAGAAGCGAGCAGTTCAAACATCCTCAAGGGTCTTCGCGAAAGCGCACTTTATCTGAGGAACAACTTCAGATAAAAGGCTGGATTCCGACTAAATAATTATCGAGATGAAGTCTTCCCGGATAAAGGACCGGGAAGACTTCATCTTGTTTTCATCAGGAAAATTTCTTTTCTTGATTATGATTTGTATCTTTGCAGGCCAAAATTACGATAATTTATAATTTAGACACATTATATCATGAAAGATTGTTTGAAGAACGTCCGAGTTGAAAGTGACCTTATAGGGTCGCTTGAGGTTCCGGCTGATGCCCTTTATGGAGTACAGACATTAAGAGGTATTGAAAACTTTCCGATAAGCTGTTTCCATCTTAACGATTATCCTCTGTTCATAAATGGACTTGCCATGACCAAACTGGCTGCCGCAGAGGCTAACTACCAGCTTGGTCTTCTTTCAGACGCCCAGTACGACGGCATCACACAGGCTTGCCGCGAAATCCTTGAAGGAAAGCACCACGAGCATTTCCCTGTCGACATGATTCAGGGAGGAGCAGGTACCACTACAAACATGAATGCAAACGAGGTCATTGCAAACCGTGCACTCCAGATCATGGGTCATCCTCTGGGAAAATACAAGTATTGCTCTCCAAACGACCACGTGAACTGTTCGCAGTCCACAAACGATGCATATCCTACAGCCATTCATCTCGGACTCTATGCCACACACCTCGAATTCATGAAGCACTTCCTCCCGCTGATCGATTCTTTCGAGGCAAAGGCAAAGGAGTTCGCCGGAATTCTGAAGATGGGACGTACGCAGCTTGAAGATGCTGTTCCGATGACCCTCGGGCAGACATTCGGTGCTTTCGCATCCATTCTCCGCGACGAGATCCGCAACCTTGATTTCGCAGCGGAAGAGTTTCTTACAGTGAACATGGGTGCAACAGCAATCGGTACCGGAATCTGCTCTGAACCGGGATATTCTGAAAAGTGCATCGCAGCACTCCGCGAGATAACAGGATGGGACATCAAGCTTGCAGATAACCTTGTTGCCGCAACTTCGGACACCTCATGCATGGTAGGCTATTCATCTGCTCTCCGTCGCGTCGCAACGAAGATGAACAAGATCTGCAACGACCTCCGTCTTCTTTCTTCAGGTCCTCGCTGCGGATTCCACGAATTCGATCTTCCTGCACGCCAGCCAGGCTCTTCTATCATGCCGGGCAAAGTGAATCCTGTGATTCCGGAAGTCATGAACCAGATATGCTACAAGGTAATCGGAAACGACCTTTGCGTTGCAATGTCATCAGAGGCGGCTCAGATGGAGCTCAATGCAATGGAACCTGTAATGGCTCAGTGCTGCTTCGAATCAGCAGAAATCATGATGAACGGCTTCGACACCCTCCGTGTGAACTGCGTCGACGGCATCCTTGCCAATGAAGAGCAGTGCGACAAATACATCCACTCGAGCTTCGGCGTCGTCACAGCCCTTAATCCTGTCATCGGTTACAAGTACTCGACAAGAATAGCTAAAGAGGCTATGGCTACAGGAAAAAGCATCTATGACCTCGTCCTCGAGCATGACATACTTTCAAAGGAAGACCTTGACACCATCCTCTCCCCAGAGAACATGATCAAGCCTGTCAAGCTCGACATAAAGGTGAAATAACTCAAATAAACGGACACATCCCCAAAACCGACTTGGATTATGAAGACTTTCAAAGCACTGGCATCAATAGCATGCATCCTGTTCTGTACGGTAACTGTTCACGGACAGAAGAAATCCGGTCCGGACGTTGTCATATCCGGACACGGATGGTACGGAATAGACATCGAGCAGACCAGACCGAACCTCAAGTCATACGGATACATGACCTACGAAGCAGCTGTGGGATTCCAGACAAATCCCGCCGACAGCTGCAGCTACGCCCATACATTCGGATATCCTATGATCAGTGCAGGCCTGTCGCTTGCATCTATGGGAGACTTCAAGTTCCATGACCAGTCGAAACTACCAAGCCTGTACTCAGTATTCGGCTCATTCGAAAGATCGCTGATCCGGAAGAAGCATGCTTCTTTCGGATACATGCTGGACTTCGGAGTAACATACAATCCCGGAAGATATGACCCGGTAAACAACCCGGGCAACAACTGGCTCAGTTTTCCTGTCATGGCATATTTCGGTGCAGGAGCATTCGCAAAATGGCACATAGGCAAGCGGTGGGAAGTCGGAGCGGACATCATGTTCAGACATTTCTCAAACGGACGTCTTGCCCTTCCGAATGAGGCCCTTAATGCCTTGGGAGGCGGTTTATTTGCCAGATACAGGCTATCTGATTACGAGTACACCAGATATGAAGGTGTCAGGAAGCCGAAGTACGAATTCAAGAAAGGCATGCAGTACATGATTGTCCTGGGCGGCGGACTGCACTCATGCATGGCCGAATGGAATGCATATGTAGAGACCGAACCGGATCCTGCAAAGAAGGAGCAGATACACCTTAAGAAACATCCGAAATTGTCGATAAGCCTCGATGCTCTCTACAGATACTCGTTGAGATACGCCACGGGACTCAGTCTCGATGTATTCTACTCTTCAAACATGAAGGAGCTCGAAAAGAGCGACAGGATCGTCTATGGAGACGAAGCAGTAGACAACAGTCCCGGATACGACCCGATTTCTGTCGGAATCGCTTTTGTTCAGGAGGTGTATTGGAAGAATTTTGCCGTACATGTAGCCATCGGAGCCTATCCTTACAGACACAAGGGCGTCAATGGTCCTGAAGCAAAGGCCCTGGGTGACAGGGAACGAGGCTGGCATTATGAAAAGGCAGGATTAAGATATTACATGCCGAAACTCGGTGATACTTTTGTCGGATTTGCAATCAAGTCCCACAGCATAAAGGCCGAATATCTGGAATTCTCCGTCGGCATCAGATTATAGAAATAAAGGATCAGTCGATAAGATCATTCTTCTCGACTGTCCATCCTTCACGCAGAGCAAGTCCGCACGGATCCCCTGTAAAGAGTCTTGCCGCCTCCTCATCACCCTGGAGCTGCCACTGAAGCCAAGCAAGGGCAGGAACAGTGAATTCACCGCCATGAGGCTGGCCATATGTTCCTCCATGTCCTACCGGATAGTTGGCGGCAAAAGCAGGTACTGCAGTCAGACGATAATAATCATCCATTCCGTTACCGTAAGCAATGTCCTCAGGTCCACCGAGGATATAGATGACCGGAACCGTGATCTTCTGAAGCTTGTCCTTCTCAGGCATAGGCATTCCCGGCATTGCTCCTGCCGGATTGACGAACAGGCCGCTGTTCATGATCATAAGTGTCTTGAATCTCGGATCCGCGGAATTTTCAAGTGTCTGCAAACCACCGCACGACATGCCGGCAGCCGCTATCGCATCAGTATCCACACGTCCGTAGAAAGGGCTGTCCTCATCCTGATTCTGAGCCATAGCCCAATCCACAGCCTGAATCTGCTGCTCCGCAGTCGACCTGGGGCCCATATACGGTCCGTCCTCCATCGGAATGTAGCCTGTGGCTATAACCAGAAATCCATGGGATGAAATCTCGTTCAGGAACTTATAATGTTCCCACGGTGAGTTTGAGCATGCACCGTTTCCCCATACAAGGACAGGCATCTTCTTCCTTTTTCCGAAAACAGAAAGATCCTGAGGCGCAAATACGGTATGTGCCTCAAGTTCCGGAGCCTGAAACATAACCGCCTTATACGGTCCTGTACCTCCATCCTCCACTATTCTGGACTTTACCATTACCGGACATACAGGTCCGGATGCGCAGGATGCCATGATCACTGTCAAAAAAAGGAACAATACCAGCTTCTTCATAATATATCAGGATTTAAATGATTCTCCATGAAGGATAAAAGGTCCTCCCATGCCCTCATCTTGTCACGCTCGTTCAGGACCTCATGCCTCATGCCCTCATAGGTGACCAGACGGACATCGGCATATCCTCTCTCACGCATGCCGGAAACAGCTTTTTCAAGGTGGTCCCTGCTGATCGCACATGGATCGTCATCACCTGAAAGGAAGAACACAGGCATGTGCGGATTGGCAAGTTTCCACCCTTTGTCGGAATATGTTTCGCGCATAAGGCACATGAGACTGTAGGACGCATTGGCCGTGAAATGGAAATTGCAAAGAGGATTTTCAGCAAAAGACCTGCGGACCTCAGGGTCTGAACATGTCCATGCCTGCGGACCTTCATCCCTGAAATTTCTGTTGTAGCGTCTCGAAGTCATCTCCTGGATGAAGACAGGACGCAAGCGGCCAAGACCGACGGTGCAAAGCCCCCCTGTAAGAATACGTCCGAAAACAGAGGCAGGAGTATAGCTCGGACTTCCGCATACTATCAGACCTGCCAGGCCGGCATCATCCTGCTTGACATATGTCCTTGCAGCCAACGAGCCCATGCTGTGTCCGAGAAGGAAGACGGGAAGACCGGCAAATTCCTTACGTATCCATTCCGTCACCTGACGCATATCGGAGACGAGTGCCTTCCATCCGCCTTTGTACATATAGCCCAGGTCTTCAGGAGCACGAAGACTTGCACCGTGGCCCCTATGGTCATTCGCTACGCAGGCATAACCCTTGCCGGCAAGATACTCCATCACAGGCAGAAAACGTTCCTTGCATCCCCGCATGCCGTGCGCAAGCTGGACCACAGCCTTCACAGGGCCGTCAGGCCTGATGACGGAAACACTCAGAGGCAGTCCGTCAAATGAGGAGATTAATGTAAAAACATCTTTCATAACGCGTTAAAGTTAACAAATATTTCCTAAATTGCGTTCCACTAATGCCAACAATCAGGATGATGCATATAAAAAAACTGATAGCCCTTGCAATTGTCACACCCCTTCACACATTGAACGCCCAGGTTGAAGAGCCGCGTATGGTAGAAATACCGGCAGGATATTTCTGGATGGGCTCCGAGGGATGGAACCACAACTATGATGAAGCCCCTGTACACAAAGTAACCTTCAGGAAAAGTTTCCGCATGAGCGAGACAGAGATCACAAACGCCCAGTTTGAAGAGTTCATGCCGGAACATCGTGCCTTGAGGGGAAAGGACGGCCTTTCATTTGAAGACGACGAAGCGGTAGTGAACGTATCATATGATGACGCCACTGCCTATTGCAGGTGGCTTTCGGAAAAAAGCGGAAAGGACTTCAGGCTCCCGACCGAAGCGGAATGGGAATATGCATGCAGAGCCGGTACATATACCTTGTTCCATACAGGAGACGGACTTCCGGAAAGCATGCAGAAGAATCAGAAGACCGAGCGTGATCTTGTGAGCGTATCACTGGCGACGGCAAGGTCCAAGCCAAACGGATTCGGCCTGTACGACATGCATGGAAATGTAGAGGAATGGTGTCTGGACTGGTACGGAGCTTATCCGGAAGCTGACCAGACCGACCCCGCAGGACATTCATCAGGCATATACAGAGTCACAAGAGGAGGAAGCCACAACACACCGGCAGACTTTCTCAGAAGCGCCAACCGCTCGGCCGCCATACCTTCCGACAGACATAGCCAGATCGGATTCCGCATCGTCGAGGGAGAGCCGGACTTCACTTATCTTGATACGAAGGAGGATTCCGGCAGAAAGATAAGCCAGCGCAAATATTCCTGGAAAAGGAAAACCGATGAACCATTCTGGACTCCCCCGGTCCCATTTGTAGTCAGTCCTTCCGACGGCACACCGTTCTACCGCCACAACCACCAGCCGGCAATAACATGGTGTGACAACGGAGATCTTCTTGCAATATGGTTCTCATGCGACGCGGAAAGCGGCAGAGAGATGGTCGTGCTCGGGTCAAGGCTCAGAAAAGGAAGTTCAGCATGGTCGGAAGCAGAACTTTTCTTCAAGGTCCCGGACAGGAACATGACCGGTAGTTCGCTGCTTCATCTGCCGGACGGCAGACTGATGCACATGAACGGGGTCTCAAACTCGGGAGACTGGCAGAATCTTGCGATGTGCGTAAGGTTCAGCGACGACAACGGCATGACATGGAGCGCTCCGGAGCTGGCCGCACCTGAACACACGAAGCGGCATCAGGTGATCGCAGGCCCGATAGTCACTGCCGACGGCAGGATCATACAATGCTGCGACGCCGGACCGGGTAGCCACGACGGCACAGCCGTGCATATAAGCGAAGACAACGGACGGAGCTGGTCAGACCCGTGGGACGGAGCTCCCCTGCCTTCTTTCGATGAGGTTGAAAGCGGCTCGACCATAGCCGGAATCCATGCCGGTATCGTGGAGCTCAAAAACGGGGCACTGATGACCCTCGGACGCGGCAACACACTGACCGACAAGGACGGACGCCGTCATATGCCTATGAGCATTTCCGAAGACGGAGGGCGCTCATGGACATATCACCGCAGCGGACTGCCGCCGATCGACGGAGGGCAGAGGCTTGTTCTGATGCGATTGATAGAAGGTCCGATAATGCTGGTATCATTCACAGACCATCCTCAACGGACCCCGGAAAATGAGCGGGGGCTCATGTTCAACGGCAGCAGAGGTTACGGAATGTACGTCGCGCTTTCATACGACGAAGGCAGGACATGGCCGGTAAAGAAACTTATGACAGACGGAACAGAACGCATGCTCGACGGAGGTGCATGGACAAAGCAGTTCATCATGGACGCCAGTCATGCGGAGCCGAGAGGATATCTTGCCGGTGTACAGAGTCCGGACGGAACCATACATATCCTGTCCAGCCGCCTGCACTACCGGTTCAACCTTGAATGGATTCTGGAATGAGAGGTAACAGAAAACCAGACGTAATGGAACGGATTTTGCTATAGCCGCTACGCCTCATCGAGTGAACCTATGTCCAGACTATCAAACATAATATTCATTCTCATACTGTCCTTATGCGTCGGTTCATGCATGCATGAAAGTGATGCAGGGAGGCTTCTCGACAACGCCGAAGCGCATCTTGAAATGCATCCGGACAGCGCTTTCGTTGCATTGGACTCACTCGACAGGCGCCATCTCAACACTCCGGAACTCCGGGCCCGTCACGCCCTGCTGTATTCCATCGCCCTTGAGAAATGCGGAATCAGCATGACGAATGACAGCATCATCAATATAGCCGTAAGCTACTACAGCAACAAAGGTGATAAAGAGAAGGCAGACAAAGCGCTGCTTTGGAGGGATATAATCCTGGAGCATGCCGGAAAGGTTGATGTGACAGATACTCTCCAAAGGCAGAACGCCAGGATAATCCAGGAAAGATATGCCGACAAGCTCGAACTCGTCGAGAAACGCAGACAGACATGGGCCATCATTCTGTTCTCCACAGGTCTTCTTGCGTTCTGCATAATGATAATCAGAAGATATGCCCACAGGCTGAAGCAGAAGCCTGATGACAAGGCAATGGCGCTGATAAGGCAGAGACTTTCTGTACTGGACAAGATCCTCGCCTCGCACATTTCCTCGGATGACAAGGCATACAGGATTTCCGAGGAAGAGATCGAGAATCTGATTTCCGACAGGGAATCGTTTCTGATTTCCACAAAGATCGTATTCAAGGAAAATCATCCCGGATTCATTTCCATACTCGAGCAGAAGGGACTGACCGATTGGGAGATCGGCTATTGCTGCCTCTTTACCCTCGGCCTGAAAGGCAAGGAAGTCGGAGAGTTCATACAAAAGAAACGTCACTATATCATCAGCAGCGAGATCCGCAAAAAGCTCGGACTCGGGGAACACGACACAAACATCGGGATCTGGCTCCGGAGGCTTATTTCCGAGACAGAGAGCTTCTGAGACACATGATGTAAGACTTTGACGCTTCCGACTTTCGTCACATTTATCGAACCTATTAGATATCAACATATTACATCCGCATAAATCGTCACAAAAAGATAGATGTAAAACTTTCTCTCAATAATTTTGTATCAAAACAGATACAGTTATGACCAGAGAAAGTTTCAGGAAATGCAACACAATCACCTCGCTTGCCGTACTTGCAACAGCGGCAGCGACCTACCTTCTGACCATTGAACCTACTGTCTCATTCTGGGATTGCGGTGAGTTCATTGCGTCGTCATACGGGCTTGAAGTCGGTCATCCTCCAGGAAATCCCACATGGCAGCTTATCGCCAGGATATTCACATTTTTCGTACGTCCGGAACATGCCGCTGCAGCCATCAATGCCTGCAGCGCAATCTGCTCGGCATTGACGGTCTTCTTTCTGTACCTGACCATTGTATTCTTTGCAGGAAGACTGATTCCGCAGAAGGAGTACAACGTTGCAGAGGTCATTGCCATATGCGGTTCCGGTGCTGTCGGAGCACTCTCCTACTGCTTCAGCGACACGTTCTGGTTCTCCGCCGTAGAGGCCGAGGTATATGCGATGTCTTCATTATTCACTGCGGTCGTATTCTGGGCCATGACCAGATGGTATGAAGAGGCAGACCGGCCTCATTCCGGCAGGTGGATCGTACTCATATGCTTTCTGATGGGGCTGTCGATAGGTGTACACCTGCTGAACCTGCTCAGTATTCCTGCCATTGTCTTCATGTACTTCTATCGCATCCGCGAGAAAGGGACATATTCCTTAAAGCAGCTGTGCGGGATCTTCATCCTCTCCTGCGTCATATTGGCTGCAATACTCTTCGGAATAATCCCTCTTCTCCCTAAGGCTGCAGCCTATACAGACCTCCTTTTTGTCAATGTATTAAGGCTTCCTTTCAACAGTGGCGCGGTAACATTCATGCTTGTACTTCTATCCGGACTCTTCTTCGGACTCTACAGGAGCATGAATCAAGGCAAGGTTGTGCTCAATACGGTTCTTTTATGCCTTACAAGCATCATCATAGGCTTTTCATTATATGCGACAGTCATCATCAGATCAAACGCCAACACCCCTATGAACGAGAACAAGCCGGACAATCCTTTCACACTGATGAGCTATCTCGGCCGCGACCAATATCCGAAAGGGCCTGTAGTGTACGGAGAATTCTTCGGGGCAGACTATGATATCGTGGAAAAGGAATATTGGGCAAGAATGAATGACCGTTACGTAAAGGGACGGAATGTTGACGTCACGTATTCTCCTGAATCAAAGATGTTCTTTCCACGCATGTGGGACCACAGGGAACAGTCGTATATTGATATCTATAAAAGCTATATCGGGAATGAAGGGGTAAAGGTAGAAGGATGCACGGAGATGAAACCCACCTTCATACAGAACCTCATGTTCTTTCTTGACTATCAGGTCAACTGGATGTACTGGAGGTATTTCATGTGGAATTTTGCAGGACGTCAGAACGAGATCCACAGCCCTACCCCGGGAGATATTTTCAAAGGTAACTGGGAATGTGGTATAGGATTCATAGACAGACTAAGGCTGGGAGACCAGACGGATGCTCCGCAATATCTGGCCGAGAACAAAGGAAAGAACCACTATTACATGATGCCGCTGCTGCTTGGGCTCATCGGCATGTTCTTCCAGTTTTCCAGGGATCCGAGAGGCTGCTGGCTCAATTTCCTGATGTTCTTCATGACAGGAATAGCGATTGTCATATACCTCAACCAGTCTCCTCTTCAGGTCAGGGAGCGTGATTATGCATACGCCGGCTCATTCTATTTCTTCAGTGCATGGATCGGTATCGGAGCGCTCGCATCGGCCTGGAAGATGTTATCCATCTTCAGAGACCGGAGACTGGCAAGCCCTGCTGCAGCACTTGCCGTATGCATCTGCATGGGGGTACCTGCCCTGATGGCCTCAGAGAACTGGGATGACCATGACAGGAGCAACAGATATACAACACGCGAACTGGCCTATAACTACCTCAGGGGAATCGGGGAAAACGGCATATTGGTCACTCACGGCGACAATGATACATTCCCGATATGGTATGCACAGGAAGTCGAGGGATTCCGCACTGATGTACGTATTGTGAACACTTCGCTTCTTGGAGCCGACTGGCACATCGACCAGATGAAATATGCTTCAAATGAATCCGCTCCGCTTGATCTGAGCATAGGAAAGAGGCAATATATGCAGGGTGAAAACGACTACGTCCTCATTTATGACATCCGAGATTCCGTATACCCTCTGGCTGATGTCATGAAGGTATTCCGGCATCCGGACGCCAAGATTCCGATGAGTAACGGCAAGTATCTCGATTACATCGTATCCAGAAAATTCAGCATACCTGTAAACAAGGAGAATGTGATCAGGCATGGTATTCTTGACGCCAAATATGCCGACCTCATTCCGTCTGAGATTGTCTTGCAGATTCCGGAGGACAAGAACGGGATCACAAAACCGGAGCTGTTCATCCTGGATCTTCTTTCCAATTACAAATGGGACAGGCCGTTGAATTTTCTCAGTGCGGGAGGTGACCTCAATGTCGGCATAAAGGATTATCTGATGTATGACGGTTTCACCTATCGCTTCGTGCCGGTCAAGAACAGGACTAACCTGTCAGAAAGAGGATTTACCGATACGGATGAACTATACCGCAAGATCACTTCAGTCTATACGTGGGATACGCTGAAGAGAACCGATTGGTTTGTCGACTACCAGAACCTTTTTACATTCACCGGAGTTATGTCTCAGCGGGGGATGTTTGCATCTGCAGCAATGGAAATGATTGAAGCCGGAGAATATGACATGGCAGTGGAAATCCTCGATAAATGCCAGTCTGTGATTCCTGAGGAAAACTTTCCGCTTGATATCATCCTGTACGGATTTTCCAACGAGAGAGATCTCATATGTATGATTGAGGCTTACTATCTTGCTGGAGAACCAGAAAAAGCCTCTTTATTGTGCTCGTCGATGTCTGACCAAGTTCTTCACTCGTGTGAATTTTTCCTTAAGCACTATGAGGATGCAAAAGATTATTTTGAATCTTGCTACAATGTCCTTGCAATCCTGGTATCCGTTACAGATGAGTATGGTGACACTTCACTCTCCTCATCCATACGAGAGCGATTCAATGCATTGTTGGACTAAAATGAAAAATTTCGTTAATTAACTAATCTTTTAGTTGGAATATTAAAATATTAGTTTTATGTTTGCATCGGGAAGTTCGGAGAACCGTATTTTCCGGTGCATATTTGTTACATAATATAGACGAAATATAATGGGAGAGACATTAAAGAAGAGACCTCAGGAGCTTACAAAGGCTGAGCTTGAAATCATGCAGGTGATCTGGCAGAAGGAGAAAGTGCTGGTTCACGACGTTCTTGCTGAACTACCTGAGCCAAAGCCAGCTTACAATACAGTGTCGACGATCGTGAGAATCCTTGAGAACAAGGGATTCGTTTCGCACAAGGCATACGGAAGGACATACGAGTACTTCCCTATCGTTGCGAAAGAGGACTACACCAATACATATATGCGTACAGTCCTTGACAATTTCTTCGATGGATCTGTCAGCCGTATGGTGAACTTCTTCTCGTTGCAGAAGTCAATCTCTCTTGAAGAGACAGATGAGATTCTCAAGATATTGAACGGAGACAAATAGACATTCTAATCCCCTACTATGATGTCAGTAATCAGTTTCATAGTTGAATCATTGATTTGCAGCGGACTCTTCCTTGTACTATATCGTTGGATGTTGGCAAAGAAGGTCAGCTTCAGGCTCTGTCGAATATATCTGATAGTGACGATGCTTCTTTCCGTGATTATTCCTATCATGGAGGTTCCTGTTTACCCCTCAGAACAGATTGCCGCATTCAGCGAATGGACTGTCTTCAGTTTTGACGACTTCAATGCATCCGTTGACGAAGGTACGGCTATGGTCACAGAGAGTCAGGCTGTAGAAATGACTGAAGCTGCAATAAGCGATGCAGACTCCAGTATGCCTACTATCAGTTTAAGGACTGCATTGACAATTCTATATATCCTGATTGGCTTGATCTCGCTCTCCCTGATTGCATATAACACAATAAAAATCTACAGGCTTCGCAGCAAATCGAAGCTTAGTTATGAAGAGGAATATACTCTCGCCGAGCACGAGGATATAAAGACCCCGTTCTCATTCATCAGGACCATATTCATGGGCTTCAACTATGAGCCTCAGGAGCGCAGACAGATCCTTACTCATGAAGCAAGTCACGTACGACATAGACATTCATACGAGCGACTTTTCATGTCGGTACTCCGTTCTATCTTCTGGTTCAATCCGTTCTTCTGGATGGCAGAGAAGGACTTGGAGGAAGTGCAGGAGTGGGAAGCTGACAAGGATGTGCTGGATGAAGGCTGGAACCTGAAAACATACAGAACAACCATATTCAAACAACTCTTTGGTTATAATCCGGATATTACCTGTGGGTTGAATCATTCATTGACAAAACAAAGATTCATTATGATGACTCAATCTCATCGTGGCAAAGGGGCCTGGCTCAGGCTGGCTGCCACACTCCCCGTAATTGCAGCAACTTTCTTTGCCTTCGGCTGCGGTACAAAAGAGGTAAAGGCTTCAGACGAAGTTTCAACGAACCTGACAAATGGCACGGAAGCGACATATATAGATATGTGCCCTCCATGCGACGCTACCGTCAGCAACTCATTCGCTGCTGGCAAAGCGGGACGATCTCACTCTGGAATAGACTACGTACTTGACGAAGGTGATCCTGTCTATGCGGCAGCAGATGGTGAAATATCATCCATCACACGCGACGACAGTAACGGACTTATGCTGGTGCTGAAGCACGCTGACGGCTTTGAGACAAGGTATGCGCATCTTTCACAGGTGGACATTGCTTCGACATTGAGTTTCAAAGGTAAAGATTCAGGGCATGATATTTCAGGACACACCCATCATATCTCCACTACAGCCGACCACACAGGATGGACTTATAACGGAAAGGTATTTAAAGGACAGCTTATAGGATATGCCGGCTCGACTGGAAGAGCTACAGGAGCACATCTGCATTTCGAGCTTCGCCAGCATGACATTCCGGTTGACCCGTCACCGTTCTTCACATCCGACAAGCCTGTCAAGGGGCCTTTCATGATAAGCATCAGAGAGATGTCCGGTGCTTCCGGAATAGAGTACGCGATATTCTGCAACGGAAAGCAGACAGCAAAAGATCAGATCGGCAATGCTGTTGCAGAGTTCTTTGACGACGGGACTAACATGCATT
>JAFQAR010000108.1 GCA_017399905.1 Bacteroidales bacterium | reverse complement strand
AGATTGTCATTACATAGACGATACGGGTCTTCGCGAATGAGTTTCATTGCGTTTGAGCCGTAGTGCGAGGATATTTTATTGGCATCCTCGTTCTTCAGCCCGAACTTATGCAAGAACACAGCGAGGCTTCGTTTTTCCTTCTGTTCAAGAAAAGCACGGTGTATCCGCATTGCTTTTTCTTCAGTAATGCCTTTGATGACGGTAAGCTTCTTGGGACTTTTCTCGATGACTTCTTGAGTGTTGGGATATACGTTTTGAATACGTCTGGCAAGCTCGGGACCAACCTCGGAGATTCCCGCAAGGAATCGGCGCATCAAGACCGGCGTTTCAAATTCGCATACGGTAACGTCCGATACCTTGAATTGCCACGGCCAATAACTACCGCTCGGACGATTCTCCCAATCTCCCACAACGTCAATAACGTAGTTTTCCTCAACTCCTCTCAACAGTCCGACAACCGAAACACTGTCCGGATAATCGGGATTTCGTTTTTCTACCGGAATTGTCTTCAGATCCTCAACCTTTAGCGCAAGGATCTTAAAGCCACTATCCTTGGCAGTGAAAACACGGGTAACGGTTCCTTTCAGATTCATTTTTAATCTCTCCTTCGTAACTGATATTTTAAGTGTTTATAATATGACCGAAATTTTATAATCTTCAAGAAAACTTACTTTTTCATAAGAAAAGAGCCACACGACGGGGCGTGTAGCTCAATTCCTTATAACAGTGCAGCGATAATGGCTTCGCCTTCTTCGGCAAGCTCACCTGCTTCCTCAGCAATCTCTCCGATATCTTCCGCCATGCTGTCGGGAGACACATCGGCATCGGTCAGGCTGTCTGCCTCATCTGCATCCAACTCGGCATCCTCAAGATAGTCAAAATCTCCGAGATCTTCGTAGTCGCCAAGATCCTCGTTGTCAAATATCTCACTTTCGCCGGCGAGATCCTGCGCGTGCTCATCCAGCATGGTTTCAAATTCCTGAGAATCGGGCAGATCACCGACGTCTTCGGGAATCATGTCTTCGCCGCCCTCTAAAGGCTCTCCACTATCCCCTAACGCGTCGATCTCATCGCTTCCATCCTCCAGCATATCATTAGTGAAATCCTGTTCCTCAAGGTCCTGGCTTTCCATCTCAGGATCTGCGCCGTCGGAATCCACGCTAAGCTCATCAACATCGAAGTCCTCGGCAGACGGGTCTGTCTCCATAATGTCTTCAGCAAAGGTATCGGTATCTTCATACGCCTCTACGTCCTCTGCGTCAGCAGAAGCATCGGGAATATCATCTGCGTCAAGCTCGGGTTCCACTGCATCCTCCGTGGAATCCTCCGACGGCTCGTCATCGTATTCTTCTTCCTCAGGCTCCGCCGCATCGGACCTTCGATCCTCAATGCTGTCTCGGCTTTCACCTTCGGAATCGGGGTCGTATTCCTCATCGTCAGGCTCATCCAACGGCTCCTCACCGCTGTCCGTAGAAATATCCTCATCGGCATCATCGGGAGGATCCTCCTCGTTTTCCGGTTCTGGGGTCTCCTCGCCGGTGTCCTCATTATCTCTGGGTTCTTCCGTGTCGCTTTCCGGTTCCTCGTCCGACGGTGTTTCTTCCCGACGTTCTTCTACATCTTCCGATTCTTCAGTATCGGTCTCCTCGTCCTCATAGTCAGTCTCATCCTCATCTGTGTCTTCGGCATCGGATTCGTTCTGATCATCCGGCAGCTCTTCGGGAACGTCCGCCCCGTCTTCCTGTAATGCTTCACCTTCCGTTTCATAATCCTGTTCCTCCGTATCAATTTCAGATTCTTCTTGATTATCAGTTTCTCCCTCACGCTCCGTATCGGTATCGTTCTCGGGCTGTTCTCCTTGTTTTTCGGCATCCTTCTCTGCTTCCTCGTCAGAATCACGGCTTTCCTCGCCATCTTTTTCTGCAAGTGCCTCATTTTCAAGATCCGATTCCTGCTGAAGCTCGGCATCAATCTCCGCATCGGTATCCACCTCAGCTTCAGGCATCTCAACGTCCAAGGCGTCGTCACCGTCCACCTCCGCTACCACCTCCGGATCATAATCAGGGGTGGGGTCGGTGTCTCCACGAAAAGCATCTACCAGATCACTGAAGGTACGCGCCTCATTGATATCC
>JAFQAR010000014.1 GCA_017399905.1 Bacteroidales bacterium | reverse complement strand
CGAATATGTTCTCGGTTATTCCGAAGAGCTTGCCATTGCCGGATAAAGGAGGGATGAGCGAATGGCACGAAAAAGCAGAAAAGACGCAGTTGCAGAGCCTATTGTCGAAGCTGCTCCGCTGCAAATATTCCCAACAGCCATTTATGCCCGTCTTTCCGTTGAGAACAGCGGCAAGTCGGAAAAGGTGGATGTCATTACCAATCAGATTGAGATTTGCAAGTCCTACATTGCAGATCGTCCGTATCTGAGCTTGGTAGATACCTACATCGACAACGGACGAACGGGTACTGTTTTTGACAGACCGGAGTTCAATCGCCTGATGACCGACATCAAAAGCGGCAGGATCAAATGCCTTGTCGTTCGTGATCTCAGTCGTTTTGGGCGTGACTACATCGAAACCGGAACTTACCTTGAGCGTATCTTTCCTCAGATCGGGCTTCGGTTTATTGCTATCAAGGAGAACTACGACAACCTTGATACAGACGGATCAAGTGAGAGCCTGATCATTCCTCTGCAAAACATGATAAATGCACTGTACTCGAAGGACATTTCCCGAAAAGTCTCCACTGCGCTGAAAGCACAGATGGAGCAAGGGACATTTCAGAAGAGAAATCTTCCTTACGGGTACAGATGGAATGCTGAACGCTCGAACATGGTCATAGACGAAGAAACTGCTCAGTATGTACGGCTCATATTCAAATGGAAAATCGAAGGATGGTCTATCCCGACAATCCTTGATGAGCTTGACCGTTTGGGTGCGCCAAACACTGAACTGAGAAAGCGTCAGAATGGCACTCGTACCGGTGATGGTTGCTCCTGCAAGGGCTGGTACAGCTCCACGCTCTACGGCATCCTCACCAATCCGCATTATGTCGGTGATACCGTTCTCGGACGGTCTATGAAAGCGATCTATAAAGGACTTCCGAAGCAGAATGTCAAAGACAAGGATGAGTGGATCGTTTTCCCGAACACACATGAAGCAATTATCTCCCGTGAGGACTTCCAGAAGGTGCAGGACATCATGAATGCTGCATCGGAGACACGGCAAACGAAGATGCAGAAGTCCGAGGAAATCAGAGCTACGCTCATCAACCTCTTTGACGGCAAAATCGTCTGTGCAGACTGCGGCAAGCGTATGTACTTCCATCGAAAGAGAATCGACAAAGACAAGCGCGGACGCTGGTATGCCTTTTATGAGTGCAGCACTTCCGTTGGCAGACGCTATGAACACTGTACTGCCCATTATACAAGGCAGGACAAACTCGAAGCGGATGTACTCGCTGCGATCCAGCTTCAAGTCAAGGCGGCTCTCGATTATGATAAGCTGCTGGATAAGCTCAGAGGCAGCGAGGGTGAAAAGAACATCCGCGACAAGCAGAATGGACTTATCACAAGCCTTAACCTCAAGCTGAGTGGCGTTTCTAAGAAGCGTACACGGCTCTATGAGGACTTCGCGGAAGGTCTTCTCGACGAAGAAGAATACACATTCGCAAAGAAGAGCTATGATGAACAGTTCGCGGATCTGTCTCGCCGTCTGGATGAGGCTGTCCAGCGTAGAAGCAAGTTCAACGAGGCAATGTCTGTTGACAACAAGTGGATCACGCTGATGAAGTCCGTCAGCACAGCAACCCAGCTCTCTCAGGATTTAGTAGACGAGTCTGTTGAATTGGTAAAAGTCCATGAGGGCGGCGCGGTAGAGCTGGTTATGAAATACGGTGACATCTACGCTCTGACCGTACAGAGTATCAAAGAAGTTCAGGAGGCGATGTAATGAGCAAGGACTATACCATCGGCATCTATATTCGCCTCTCTATGGCTGATGAAGATACCGGCTACGGAAACAAAGCGGAAAGTGACAGCATCGGAAATCAGCGTATGCTTATCAACCGCTATCTCGACAACCATCCGGTTTTATCAAAATATCCGAGACTTGAGTTCGCGGATGACGGTTATACCGGAACAAACTTTCATCGTCCTCATTTCACAGAGATGATGGAAAAGGTCAAGCGCGGCGAAATCAACCTGATCTGCGTAAAAGACTTTTCCCGTTTTTCTCGTGACTACATTGAGACGGGAAACTATCTCGAATGCACCTTTCCTTTCATGGGTGTCCGCTTCATATCCATCAACGACGGGTATGACAGCGATGACTACAAAGGGACAACCGGAGGTCTTGAGGTTGTCATGCGCAGCATCATCTATGCGGCGTACAGCAAAGACCTTTCGGTCAAGACCACTACTGCAAAAATCCAGATGATGAAGCAAGGCAAATATGTAGGGGGATATGCGCCCTACGGCTACATCCTCCATCCGACGATCCGCAACAAGCTCATGCTGGACCCGGAGGCTGCTGAGATAGTCCGAAGAGTCTTTGATGAAGCACTTCTCGGCAGCAACACTTCTGAGATCGCACTTGGTCTGAATGAAGACAACATCCCGACGCCAGGACAGTATTTCAGAAGTAAGCATCCCGACAAGAAGAAGTTCAGCCGGATGAGCGAAAAGATAAGCTGGACGGCATCTATGGTATACAAGATACTCACCAGCTATGTTTATACCGGCGCGACTGTGGGACACAAGCGCAAGTCCGGTGGCGTAGGCTCTAAGAAGTCCATTGCTCAGGATCAGGAGGATTGGATCATCGTTGAGGGAATGCACGAAGCCATTGTCAGCAAGGAAGAGTTTGAGCTGGCTCAGTCAGTCATTCGCGGTGGCGAAAAAAAGCCAGAACGCAAGCAGAAGCTATATCCTCTCAAGGGACTTGTCTGCTGTGGTAACTGTAAACGGGCGATGACCAGACGCAAGCTCAAGAATGGCAGCGTCTACTACCAATGCCATCACTCCACACATGACCGCGATACAGAGTGTCCGGTTGGCGAGAAGTATAGCGAGATCACTCTTGAGGCAGCAGCTTATAACGCGATTGGACAGTTCCTTATGCTGGCAGAAAAGCAAGCAGTTCAAAACCGTGAGGTTGGCAATCTCCGAAAGACTGCTATCAAGGAGTGTGCGGATAACATCCGCAATCTGCAAACGCAGTCAGAACAGCTCAAGGGCGTGAAGCTCAGGCTCTATGAGAAGTACACATCCGGCAGCATCACCAGAGATGAATACCTCAAACAAAAAACCGCAACTGACGCAAAAATCGCTGAGAACGAAGAAGCGATCCGGCGTGGTCACGAGAGGATGCAGGAGCTTGACTCTGAACACTCCTGCTCAGATGAGCGTCTGGATGCAGTGTGCAGTGAGTATCGGAAAAGCGAGGCTCTGACATACGAGCTGGCTCACGCATTTATCTCGGCAATGTATATCCATGATCAGGACAACATCGAAATCGTCTGGAAGTTTGGTGACATCTTCGATGAGGCAGAAATCAGCAAGGTCGTTCCATAAGGATGAGTAAAGAGTCCGCAGTTCTTGAACAAACTGTGGACTCTTTGCAAAAAATCCTTATATTTTTTTAGTTCCTACTTGACACAAGAAGACCTGTCGAGACTTGGACGAAACTCTGCGATGACCAGTCTGTATATCAACATCGTATTCCCGAAAAGCGGTGTTCGATATATCGCCATCAATGATCACTTCGATTCCATCGACATGAACAGCACCGAGTGCGACATGGCGGGTATCAAAAACTGGTTCAATGAGTTTTTCGCAAAAGATACCAGCCGCAAAATCCGTGCTGTGCAGAAAGCAAAGGGTGAACGTGGCGTACCGCTGACCACCAATGTCCCTTACGGCTACATCAAGGACAAAGAGAATCCGCAGACTTGGCTGATCGACCCCGAAGCGGCATCCGTTGTGAAGCGCATTTTCGAGATGTGCATGAACGGACGAGGCCCTTCGCAGATCGCCAATCAGCTAAAAGCAGATGGAGTGCTTACCCCTACCGCCTACAAGGACAGTGTTGGCATCAAAAGCCCCAACACAGCGCCAGAAAACCCTTGTGGTTGGAACGCAAGCACAGTAGTTCATATCTTGGAGCGCAGAGAGTACACAGGCTGTACGGTCAACTTCAAGACCTACACCAATTCCATCTGGGATAAGAAGCAGCGGGAAACTCCCTTGGAGAAACAGGCAATTTTTGAGGATACCCACGAAGCCATTATCGAAAAGGATGTTTTTGAAAAAGTGCAAGTCATTCGCCAACAGCGCCAGCGCAAAACCAAGTCTGGTTGTACAAGCACCTTTTCCGGTTTAGTGTACTGTGCCGATTGCGGTGAGAAGCTGTACTACGGAGCCACCAATAACGGCAAGCGTGAGGGAGCCTTCTTCGATTGTTCGCTTCATTGGAAGCACAAAGACAAATGCGGAACACACTTCATCCGTGAGTCCGTGTTGGAACGCATGGTGCTGAAACACATTCAGTTGGTCATGGGGTATATTCTCAGATACCGTCAGCATTTCATCTTCGTGATGGAACAACAGCTCCAGTTAGAGTCGGCAGAAAAGCTGCAGACGAGCCGCAAACAGCTTGAACGCAATGAGCGCCGAATCGCTGAACTGAAAAGGCTGTTCATCAAGATTTACGAGGATAATGCCAAAGGCAATCTGAATGATGAACGCTACGAGATGATGAGTCAGAACTACGAAGCGGAACAGAAACAGCTTGAAGCAGAGGTTGTCGCTCTGCGGCAGGAAATTGAAGTACAGGAAAGACAGAACGAAAATATTGAAAGGTTTATCCGAACGGCAGACAAATACGTGGACATCGAGGAAATCGACCCGTGTATGCTGCGAGAGCTGATAAAGGCAATCTATGTGGAAGCACCCGACAAGTCCAGCGGCAAGCGCAGACAGAAGATCCACATCGAATATGACGGCATCGGCTTT
>JAFQAR010000107.1 GCA_017399905.1 Bacteroidales bacterium | reverse complement strand
TGGCTCCTTCACCAGAAGCTTTGATCTGGACGGTATCAACAGTGATGAAATCTCCGCTTCCTACAAGGACGGTATTCTCACGCTGACGCTGCCTAAAGCAACACAGAAAGTCGAAGAAGGCAGACGACTTGAAATTCAGTAAATAATTCGGGGGACCCTTCTTCGGAGGGGTTCCCCGCTCTATTATTGGATACATCGAGGTACTACGTATGAATATGAATCAATTTACTCAAAAAAGCATTGAAGCACTCCGCGATATGCAATCTGCCGCACTTGAAAACGGCAACCAACAAATCGAACAAGTCCATCTTCTTCATGCCTTGATTTCTAAGGAAGACGGACTGATCCCCAATCTGATCACAAAATCCGGCGCATCTCTTGAAGATCTGAGAGCAAAGACCGAAGCGTCAATTTCGGCTCTGCCCAAGGTCAGCGGAATGCAGGCGGATAAGCTATATATTTCCCGCGAGCTGGATGCCGCCTTTACCGAGGCTGAAGCACAGGCAAAGAAGATGAAGGACGAATTCGTATCTGTCGAACATCTGATGCTTGCGCTCTTCTCCAAGGGCGACATGAAGATCAAAGAGATCTTCCGTGGCGCAGGACTTACAAAGGATGCGTTTCTTACTGCACTCAAAGAAATTCGTGGCTCAAGAAACGTAACCAGCGACAATCCCGAGGAGACCTATGACGTTTTGAAGAAATACGGTCAAGACTTGACTGCAAGAGCCAAGGAGCAAAAGCTTGACCCCGTGATCGGTCGTGACGACGAGATCCGTAACGTCATTCGTATTCTGTCAAGAAAGACAAAAAACAACCCTTGCCTTATCGGTGAGCCCGGTGTCGGTAAGACTGCGATTGCCGAGGGACTTGCTTTGCGTATTGCCAAGGGCGACGTTCCCGACAATCTCAAGGAGCGCATCATCTTCTCTCTTGATATGGGTGCGCTGATTGCAGGTGCAAAATTCAGAGGTGAGTTTGAGGAACGTCTGAAAGCCGTTCTCGAAGAGGTCAAGAACAGCGACGGAAAGATCATTCTTTTCATCGATGAGCTTCACACCATTGTAGGCGCAGGTAAGACCGACGGCGCGATGGATGCAGGTAACCTCTTGAAGCCAATGCTCGCAAGAGGCGAGCTGCACTGTATCGGTGCAACAACTCTCAACGAATATCGTCAATACATTGAAAAGGATGCGGCGCTCGAGCGTCGTTTCCAGCCCGTTATGATCCCCGAGCCTACGGTGGAAGATACCATTTCTATTCTCCGTGGTCTTAAAGAGCGATATGAGGTATTCCACGGTGTAAAGATCCACGACGGAGCTTTGATTGCCGCTGCAACCCTTTCCGACCGCTATATCTCCGACCGTTTTCTTCCCGACAAAGCCATCGACCTTGTAGATGAGGCGTGCGCGCTGATCAAAACCGAGATGAACTCTATGCCCTCCGAAATGGATGAGGTTGCACGCAAGATCATGCAGCACGAGATCGAGGAAGCGGCGCTGAAGAAGGAAAAGGACAAGCTTTCCGTCGAGCATCTGAAGGAGATACAAGCCGAGCTTGCCGATCTACGTGCAACCTTCAACGAAATGAAATCCAAGTGGGATATGGAAAAGCAGTCGATTGAGAGACTGCAAAAGCTCCGTGAGGAGATCGAGCAAACGAACGCGGAGATCGAACGTGCTCAGAGCAGCTACGACCTCGGCAAAGCAGCAGAGCTTCAGTACGGTAAGCTTCCTGCTTTGAAGAAACAGCTTGAAGAGGAAGAAGCGAGAGCCGCAGAAGCGGCAAAGACCACTTCCCTTTTGCGTGATAACGTTAGTGAGGAGGAGATCTGCAAGATCGTCGCGAGATGGACAGGTATTCCCGTATCCAAGATCATGGAGAGCGAGAGAGAAAAGCTGCTCGGACTTGAGGACATCCTTCACAAGCGAGTCATCGGTCAGGATGAAGCTGTCCTCAAGGTCAGCGAAGCTATTCTTCGTTCCCGTGCGGGAATCAAGGACCCGCGCCGTCCTATTGGATCGTTCCTCTTCTTAGGTCCTACGGGTGTC
>JAFQAR010000106.1 GCA_017399905.1 Bacteroidales bacterium | reverse complement strand
CTTCCCATTCCGAACAGAGAAGTTAAGCTCACCATCGCCGATGGTACTGCCCCACCAGGTGGGAGAGTAGGTAGCTGCCACTTTCTTATACGACACCCTGTCTTCTTACGAGGACAGGGTGTTTTGTTTATAAATCTTTCTAATGGTCTGCTGTTCAGATTTCTTCTCTGATGTTGTAGTGGTTTCTTTCCTGGCTGTTGCGTGATATAAGTTCTCCAAGGAATCCTGTCAGGAAGAGCTGGAATCCGAGAAGTACTGCCACAAGTGCGAGATAGAAGAGAGGCTGCTCCGTTACCGGCCTGAATGAAAGTCCGTTGCCCTGCTGTATGAGCTTTTCTGCAATCACCCATACCGCAAGTATGCCGCCTGTCAGGAACATCAGGATACCTGTGAATCCGAAGAAATGCATAGGTTTCTTGCCGAATGTGCTGAGAAACCAGAGGGATATGAGGTCAAGGAAACCGTTCACAAAACGTTCGAGACCGAATTTGCTCACTCCGTATTTGCGTTTCTGATGCTGTACCGGCTTTTCGGTAATCCTTCCGAATCCTGCGTTCTTTGCGAGATAAGGAA
Organism: Bacteroidales bacterium; assembly: GCA_017399905.1. Lineage (GTDB taxonomy): Bacteria > Bacteroidota > Bacteroidia > Bacteroidales > UBA932 > Cryptobacteroides. The sequence continues at coordinate 41,015 of JAFQAR010000106.1, read as the reverse complement.
TGTATCTGTGCATTTCACCGTAAACCTCGATGTTCTTTACGACTTCATTCCTGTATGCCTTGAGGCCGCAGTTCATGTCGTGGAGCTTGATGCCGGTTATCTTTCTTGCCGTCCAGTTGTACAGTTTTGATGGAAGATTCTTGGTAAGTTTGTTGTCGAAACGCTGCTTCTTCCATCCGGAAACGATATCGTAGCCTTCTTCAACAACCATACGGTACATTTCCGGTATCTCTTCCGGTGAATCCTGAAGGTCTGCGTCCATTGTGACCACGACTCTGCCTTCGGCCGCCTTGAACCCGTGGAACAAGGCAGCGGATTTACCGTAATTCCTTCTGAAGGATATTCCGCGTATACGCGGATTGCGTTCCGCGAATTCCTTTACCTTCTTCCATGAGGCGTCAGTACTTCCGTCATCGACCATTATGACCTCATATTCATAACCGTTTTCAGACATGACTCTTTCGATCCAGCCGACAAGCTCTGGAAGAGATTCCTCCTCGTTGAAGAGAGAGATTACAATTGACAGGTCCTTGCTGTATTCCATCATGATTATTGTTCGTCCGGTTTGTAATTAGCGAATGGGTCAATGCGCGGTATGTTGCGTGACAGGATGTAGGCCAGAACGATACCGTATAAAGTGCAATATATGAAATTGGAGAAGAACGTGAACTCAGGAAGCCTTTCGATCATCCTGTCCATCGCGTTCATTGTATTCGTGTCCATCGCTGATGACATCTGCTGCATTATCATGTCGAACTGTTCTGCATATCTGTCGGCAGAAATGAAGGTCATGTCTGCGTATGATACAGCTGAAAATATGAGTGCGGACGTGAAGGCCATGATCATGCCGAGCCTGAAAGTTGCCGAGTTGTCTGCGTTGCTGTCGGCTGATACGAATTTCTTCATGAAGAAGCCCATCAGGAATATGCATCCTGCAAATTTCGCGAGCCAGAGGACTCCACTGGCAAGCATGGAGATGAATACCGGCATTTCTGAAGATCCGAGCGGATGTGAAAGAAACAGATAGGCTGCCGAGACGGCTCCCAGGACCGCTCCTCCTACCGCTCCGGTGTTCCACATATTTCTCTGAATGACATTTTGTTCCATATTCATATGTTTAGAGATACAAAGATAGAAAAAAATTCATACCTTTGCATTCTTGGATTGACAAGACTTGTTATATAAATAAATTGAAATACGATATGATCAACATTACATTTCCTGACGGTAGCGTGAGACAGTATGAAAGAGGTGTCTCGGCTTTTGACATTGCACAGAGTATCAGTCCGAAACTGGCAGCTGAGGTGATGGCTGCTACGGTTGTTACGGCAACGGATACGACAGGAAAAGGTACAATATACGATGTGACACGTCCGATCAACGAGGATGCGTCGCTCCGTCTCCACAAATGGGAGGATGCAGAGGCCAAGCATGTTTTCTGGCATTCTTCGTCGCATCTTCTTGCAGCTGCTCTCGAGGCTCTTTATCCTGGCGTGAAGTTCGGTATCGGACCTGCTGTCGAGACAGGATTCTATTATGATGTCGATTTCGGTGAGAAGACCCTTGTGGAAGCTGACCTCAAGGCTATCGAGGACAAGATGATCGAACTCGCAAGACAGAAGAATCCGTTCGTAAGGACAGAGGTGTCTAAGGAAGATGCACTCAGGACCTTTACAGAGAAAGGTGACGAGTACAAGTGCGAGCTTATCAGTGAACTCGAGGACGGTACCATCACATTCTATACCAACGGTGACTTTACCGACCTCTGCCGCGGACCGCATCTCAAGGATACTTCCGTCATCAAGGCTGTGAAGCTTACTGCGATCGCAGGAGCATACTGGAGAGGTGACCAGGAGCGTCAGATGCTCACACGTGTGTATGGTGTCACATTCCCTAAGAAGTCGATGCTTGACGAGTATCTTCAGATGATGGAGGAGGCCAAGAAGCGTGACCACAGGAAGATCGGAAAGGAAATGGAGCTCTTTACGTTCTCGCAGAGGGTAGGTCAGGGACTTCCGTTGTGGCTCCCTAAGGGTGCAGCTCTCCGCGAGCGTCTCGAGAACTTCCTCAAGAAGCTCCAGAAGTCTTACGGCTATCTCCCTGTCATAACTCCTCATATCGGAAACAAAGACCTTTATGTGACTTCAGGTCACTATGCAAAATATGGAAAGGATTCCTTCCAGCCTATCCACACTCCGCAGGAGGGTGAGGAATATCTGCTCAAGCCGATGAACTGTCCTCACCACTGTGAGATATACAGGTCGAAGCCTCGTTCTTATAAGGAACTTCCTTTGAGACTTGCCGAGTTCGGTACCGTATACCGTTATGAACAGAGCGGTGAGCTTCATGGACTTACACGTGTGCGCAGCTTCACTCAGGATGACGCTCATCTTTTCTGCCGTCCTGACCAGCTCAAGGAGGAGTTCTGCAAGGTTATCGACATCATTCTCTATGTGTTCAAGACCTTGAACTTCAGCGAATATATCGCACAGGTTTCGCTCCGTGACCCTGACAACAAGACAAAGTATATAGGAACAGACGAGAACTGGGCAAAGGCGGAGGCTGCCATCATCGAGGCTGCCGAGGAGAAGGGACTCAATACAGTGGTAGAGTATGGTGAGGCTGCCTTCTATGGACCTAAGCTTGACTTCATGGTGAAGGATGCGATCGGAAGAAAGTGGCAGCTCGGTACCATCCAGGTGGACTACAACCTTCCGGAGCGTTTCGAGCTCGAGTATATCGGCAGTGACAACCAGAAGCACCGTCCCATCATGATCCACCGTGCACCGTTCGGATCGCTCGAGCGTTTCGTGGCAGTGCTTCTCGAGCATACAGGAGGAAAGCTTCCTCTCTGGCTCACTCCGGATCAGGTCAACATAGTGCCTGTCAGCGAAAAATATGAGGAATATGCAAAAAAAGTTTGTGATTTGCTGAATAATTCCGATATTCGCGCCTCTATTGACGATAGAAATGAAACACTTGGCAAGAGAATCCGTGAGAGTGAACTCAAGAGGATTCCTTTCCTTGTGATTGTCGGTGAAAAGGAGATGACCGAAGGCACGGTTTCTGTCAGAAGACAGGGTGGAATCGACGCAGGTTCTATGTCGGCTGAAGAGTTTGTCGCATTGGTAAGCAATGAGATAAAGGATCAGCTGTCATAGCGTAATTATATTATTAACTTAACTTATAGGAGGAATTTTTTATCGCAGCACCATTTAAACCAGGTCCACGCCCAAGCGGCCCAAGACCTAATGCTCGTCCGGGCCAGAGGCCTAACAATGTAAGGAAGGACGACGACGGATTGAGAATCAATGAGGAAATCACAGCCTCGCAGGTACGTCTTGTGGGTGAGAATATCCCGGAACAGGGTATATTTTCATTGAGGGATGCCTTGAAGCTTGCTGATGAACTCGGACTTGATCTGGTGGAGATAAGTGCGAAAGCAGATCCTCCTGTATGCAAGATCATTGACTATCAGAAGTTCCTTTACCAGCAGAAGAAGAAGGCTAAGGAGATGAAGGCAAATGCTGCCAAGATAGTCATAAAGGAGATCCGCTTCGGCCCTAATACGGATGAGCACGATTTCCAGTTCAAGTTGAAGCATGCTCAGGAGTTCCTTCAGGAAGGATCCAAGGTGAAGGCTTCGGTCTTCTTCAAGGGACGCTCCATCATCTACGCCGATCAGGGAGAAAAGCTTCTTCTGAGATTTGCGGTAGAGCTTGAGGAGTATGGAAGGGCAGAGCAGATGCCTAAGCTTGAAGGCAAGAGGATGATCATGATGATCGCACCGCTTAAGAAAAAGTAATCCAAGAGATTGGAAGACAAATAATTATTAACTAAATCAAATTTAACTATGCCAAAGATGAAGACCAACTCCGGTTCAAAAAAGCGTTTCACGCTTACCGGAACGGGAAAAGTTAAGAGAAAGCATGCTTACAAGAGCCACATTCTCACCAAGAAGACCAAAAAGCAGAAGAGAAATTTGACTCACATCGCACTCGTTGCCAATGTTGACGAGAAGAGGGTCAAAGCTTTGTTGGGTATGTAATTTTTCAGGATTACAAAAGTAAAAATTAAGTCAAACTTGGAACGCAGTATGAAAGCTCCTGAAAAGAAGGACACTGCCTCCATAAAACAGTTAAATTTATGCCAAGATCGGTAAATTCAGTTGCCTCTAGGGCACGCCGCAAGAAGATTCTTAAAAGAACCCGCGGTAATTTTCTTTCAAGAAAGAATGTTTGGACGGTAGCAAAGAACACCTATGAGAAGGGTCTCACATATGCTTACCGTGATCGTAAGAACAAGAAGCGTTCATTCCGCGCTCTCTGGATCCAGAGAATCAATGCTGCCGCACGTCAGTACGGTATGACATATTCTCAGTTTATGGGTCGTATCGCTAAGCAGAACATCGGTCTGAACCGTAAGGTTCTTGCAGACCTTGCCATGAACAATCCTCAGGCATTTGAGGCTATCATCAATTCTGTAAAATAGTTTGAGCTGTGAGCTTGAAGGAACTCTACCATAACAGGTGGGCGCGGTTCATCTTCTGGGCCTTGCTTTATGTGTTGTGGGTCATCTGGCTCGGAAACTATTGGTGGCTGTTCGGACTTGTTCCGATTTTCGATTACCATATCACCCGAAAGGTGAAATGGCTGTTCTGGAAAAAGGAATACAAGGAAGGCGAAAAGAGGAACGCGCTGCTTGACTGGCTTGATGCCATTATCTTCGCAGTTGTCGTCGTCACTTTCATCAATACTTTCTTTTTCCAGGCTTTCAAGATTCCTTCATCCTCTATGGAGAGCTCGCTTTACACAGGAGACCATCTCTTTGTAAGCAAGCTCGCATATGGTCCGAAGATGCCGCAGACACCTCTGACCATTCCTTTTACCCATAATGTCATAGGCGGTAAAGAGTCATATTCGACTTTGATCCGGAATGACTACAGGAGGCTTAAGGGATTCGGACATGTCAAGACAGGTGATTATGTGGTCTTCGCCTTCCCTCACGGTGATACCGTTCTGGTCAGGGAGCCCGCAAGCGACTATTACACTTATGTAAGACAGCTCGGCAGGGAGTATACCTTGAAGAACTATGGTCCGGTGAAGGTCCGTCCTTCAGACAAGAAAGACCATTATGTCAAAAGGTGTGTGGCGGCTGCAGGAGATACGCTTGAGATCAGAAACGGACAGGTATACATCAATTCCGCAGCCCAGGAGGTCTGGCCAGGTGTCCAGAATTCATACAGGGTGGTGACTGACGGACAGAGGATCAATCCAAAGAACCTCGACCGCCTCGGAATCAATGTAAGGGAACTGTGGTATCATCCGGAACTTCCAGGATATCCTGAGATGCCTCTGACAGCAGAGATGCTCGAGCAGGTCAAGAGATATCCAAATGTGGTTTCCGTCGAGCAGAACATAGATGTCTATCCACCGGATTTCCCGGATTCGGACATGACCATCTTCCCGTTCTCGTCAGACTATAAGTGGACAAGAGATAATTTCGGTCCTCTGTGGATACCTCAGAAAGGCGTGGAAGTCCCATTGACAACGGATGTGCTTCCTTTGTATGAAAGGATAATCACCTCATATGAGGGCAACAGCCTTGAAGTCAGGGACGGCAGGATATACATCAACGGAGAGGAAGCTCAAAGCTATACTTTCGCACAGGATTATTATTTCATGATGGGAGACAACAGGCATAATTCCCTCGATTCAAGATACTGGGGATTCGTACCTGAAGATCATATAGTTGGAAAACCGGCATTGATCTGGCTCTCAATCGATGGGAACAAGAAATTCCCGCAGAATATAAGATGGCGCAGGTTCTTCAAATTTGTATAGAATTTTTGCATTTGCGATTTTTTTATACGATATTTGCAGCCCGCTAATTATGAATTAATTAAAAAAGTTATATACAATGGCAAAGGTTTGTCAAGTTACAGGAAGAAAGAGAATGGTCGGAAACAACGTTTCCCATTCTAAGAGACGCACAAAGCGCGTCTTCGCTCTCAACCTCAAGACCAAGAAGTTCTGGTCTGAGGAGGAGCAGAGATTCATCACCCTTAAGGTGTCTTGCAAAGGTATGAGGACTATTGAGAAGAACGGTCTCGACGCAACTATCAAAGACGCTCAGAAGAAAGGATTTATTAACCTTGTTTAATTTTTCGGATTATGGCAAAGAAAGCTAAAGGTAACAGGGTGCAGGTCATCCTTGAGTGCACTGAGCAGAGAGAGAGCGGTGTACCAGGTATCTCAAGATACATCACTACTAAGAACAAGAAGAACACAACTCAGCGTCTGGAGCGTAAGAAGTACAATCCGTTCCTTAAGAAGGTAACTCTTCATCGCGAGATCAAATAATTATTGGAGGAATTGATATATGGCAAAGAAAGCAGTCGCAACCTTCAAGGCAGGTACACTTAAGAAGATGGTAAAGTGTATCCGTATGGATAAGTCCCCTAAGACTGGAGCTTACGTATTTACTGAGGAGCTCGTCGAGGAGGATAAGGCAAAGGAATTCTTCGCAAAGAAATAATTTTCTTTAAGAACATCAAAAGTGGCACGGATGAATCTATTTTCATCCGTGCCACTTTTTTTATATCCGTTAAATGATTAAATTTGCAAGTTAAACATTTGTTTATGGGTATTTTCGACAAAGGTGTAAGAAAAACGAACCAGAGTTTTTTCGGAAGGCTGTCCAGAGCGATAGTCGGAAGGACTGAGGTGGATGATGATCTCCTTGATGCAATGGAGGAAGCCCTTCTTGCAACAGATATGGGAGTCGATACTACCATGAAGATAATTGAAAATCTTGAAGAGCGTGTCAGAAGGGATAAATACGTTTCACTTGGTGAACTTGTCGACATTCTTCGCGATGAGATAGCGTCGCTGCTGAATGTTGCGGAGGGAGATGATGAGGATACTGACCTTCAGCCTTTTGATTTCAGCAGGAAGCCTTACGTGATCATGGTTGTCGGAGTGAATGGCGTGGGAAAGACAACGACCATAGGCAAGATTGCCGCATCCCTCAAAGCTCAGGGAAAGAAGGTTGTTCTCGGTGCAGCCGATACTTTCCGTGCTGCTGCCGTGGATCAGCTTACCATATGGTCTGAAAGGGCAGGAGTCGATATCGTCAAGCAGGCCATGGGCTCTGATCCTGCATCTGTTGCCTTCGATACGGTCAAGTCGGCAGTGGCTAAGGATGCGGATGTCGTTCTGGTCGATACTGCAGGACGACTCCATAATAGGGTGGACCTTATGAATGAACTCACGAAGATCCGTAACGTGATGAGAAAGGTTGTTCCTGATGCTCCTCATGAGGTACTTCTTGTTCTTGACGGTTCTACCGGTCAGAATGCTTACCAGCAGGCCAAGGAGTTCTCGCGTGCTACGGATATTACATCTTTGGCGGTTACGAAGCTCGACGGCACGGCCAAGGGAGGCGTCGTCGTCGGTATCGTTGACCAGTTCAAGGTGCCTATAAAGTTTGTCGGTATCGGAGAAGGTGTGGACGATCTCAAGGTGTTCAACAAGAGAGAGTTCGTCAATTCACTTTTTTCAAAGGAAGACCTTGTCTGAATCCCCGGTTAATCGGAATGTTCCAGAAAAATAAAAGAATACGATAATGAAGATTTCTTACAATTGGCTCAAAGATTATCTTGAGTGTGACCTCTCCCCGGAGGCCGTGGCGGAAGCCCTTACTTCAATAGGCCTTGAGGTGGATGCCCTCGAACAGGTGGAGGAGATTCCAGGCGGCCTTGCAGGTGTGATTGTAGCGGAGGTTGTCGAATGTGAAGACCATCCGGATTCGGACCATCTGCATGTGACGAAACTTAATACTGGGGAGCCTGAGCTTCTGCAGGTTGTATGCGGTGCACCGAATGTTGCGGCAGGACAGAAGGTTCTGCTTGCTACTGTGGGTACTGTGCTTGGTGCTGACTTCAAGATAAAGAAATCAAAGATCCGCGGCGTGGAGTCTTTCGGAATGATCTGCGCTGAAGATGAACTTGGAATCGGTGAGTCACATGACGGTATCATGGTACTCGAGCCGGAGGCTGTCGTAGGTACTCCTGCCAAGGACTATCTCGGTCTGGCGACAGATGCCATAATTGAGATCGGCCTTACGGCAAACCGTGTTGATGCTGCTTCGCATATCGGTGTTGCAAGGGATCTTTATGCGTATCTGAAACATAACGACATTCCGTGCAGGCTCAATATACCTGATGTTTCCGCTTTTGCAGAAGGCGAGGGTGAGGCGATTCCGGTAGAGGTGACAGCAGTGGACGGTGCTCCAAGATATACAGGTACTACCATCAGGGGTGTGAAGATCGCCGCTTCTCCTGAATGGCTTCAGAAGAAGCTCCTTGCCATAGGTCTCAGGCCTATAAACAATGTTGTGGACATAACCAATTTCGTTCTTCACGAGATCGGACAGCCTCTGCACGCCTTCGATGCCGCAAAGATCAAGGGAGGAAAGGTTGTTGTCCGTCGTGCTGCGGAAGGCGAGAAGTTCGTGACTTTGGACGGCGTGGAGCGCACATTGAGCGCTGCAGACCTGATGATTGCAAATGCAGAGGAGTCCATGTGCCTTGCCGGTGTATTCGGAGGTGAGGATTCAGGCGTAACCGAGTCGACAGTGGATGTGTTCCTCGAGAGTGCATACTTCAATCCTGTTTCAGTAAGGAAGACTTCAAAGAGACATGGTCTGAAGACGGATGCGTCATTCCGTTATGAGCGTGGTGCGGATCCTCTTGCAGTTGAGTATGCCGCAAGACGTGCATCGTTGCTTATTCAGGAAATAGCTGGAGGAACCGTCGTAGGAAAGGTTCAGGAGTCATATCCGGAAAAGATCGGAAAGAAGACGGTGGATCTTGACTATGACCGTATTGAGAATTTCGTCGGAAAGAAGATAGGACACGACGTCATTGAAGAGATTCTCGGATCTCTTGCCTATGAATTCGTTGAAAAACGCGAAGGCGGTGCTGTAGTTGCCGTTCCTTCATACATGATCGATGTCTATCGCGAGTGTGATGTCGTCGAGGAGATCCTCCGTATCTACGGATATAACAATATTGAACTCCCGTCAGCGATGAGGATGTCTGTGAATGCTCCGCAGAAACCTGAGCCTGAGCAGGTGAGGAAGTCGATATCAGACTTCCTTGCAGCCAATGGCTTTGTCGAGACGATGAACAATTCCCTGACCAGGTCTGAGTACTATTCGAAGCTCAAGACCTTTCCGGAGGCGAAGTGTGTAAGGATAATGAATCCTCTCAGCTCTGACCTCAATGTCATGAGGCAGACACTTATCCTCAATGGTCTGGAGGTGATCGCTTACAATATAAACCGTCAGATCACGAATATCAAGACCTTCGAGTATGGTTCGGTATATTCATTCGATCCTGAAACTGACGGCAAGACTCTCGCTTCATATGAAGAGCATACATGTTTTGCTCTCTTTATGAGCGGACAGCCGGACAAGTCATGGAGAGTCGATCCAGGCAAGGGAAGCTATTTCCAGCTCAAGGGATATCTTGAACTTCTTCTCAAGCGTTTCGGATGTGACATATATTCTCTCGAGACAGCTGCAGCTCCTGCCGACCTTTTCTCGGAGGGACTCTCATATGCACTCCCAGGCTCGCATCAGCCTCTTGCTGTGATGGGAACGGTCGCGCCTGCAAGGCTCAAGCAGTTCGGCATAAAGCAGCCTGTGTTTGCTGCTGAAATCAGCTGGCCAGCACTCTTCGAACTTGTCAGGAGAAACAAGATAAAGTATAAGGAACTCCCTAAGTTCCCTGAGGTGAGACGTGACCTCGCCATTCTTCTTGATGAGTCCGTATGCTATGCGGACCTCAGGAAGAGCGCATTCCGCGTAGGAAAGAAGCTGCTCAAGCAGGTAGGTCTTTTCGATGTGTACAGAGGTGACAAGATCGCTGAAGGCAAGAAACAGTATGCGTTGAGCTTTGTTCTTCAGGATCTGGACAAGACCATGACTGACAATGATGTGGAAAGAGTGATGAGCAAGCTGCTGTCTACTTTCCAGAATGAATTCGGAGCAGTACTCAGGTAATCATGAAAAATATATTTCGGCATATTCTGACTGCGTCGGTTGCAGCTGTACTGGTTTTCGCCTCATGTTCAAGGGACGAGGCGGAAGTCATTCCGCGCAGCAAGCTTGCCAGGATCTATGCTGAAATGCTTGTTACGGACCAGTGGGTGCTCTCGACTCCAGGAGTCAGGACGATCGCGGATACCTCGCTGGTATATGAGCCTATTCTCAGGAAATACGGTTATGACTCCGAGGATTACCGCAGGAGCGTCGATGTATACATGGACGATCCAGAGCGTTTCGCAAGGATATTCCGCGAGACAGGAGAGATTCTGGAGAAGCGTCTCAAACACTTGAAAAAAGAGAAGGAGCATCTGCGGAAGCAGCAGGAGAAGGAAAGGGATGCCATGAAGTACAGGACGGACTTCAAGCCGGAAGAATTCTTCCCATATATCTTCAAGGAACCGTATGTGCATTACTATGACAGCGTGTCCTTTGTGCCTGACTCGACCCTTATGGTATATCGTCTTGTTCCTGTAGAGACTGCTGATACTACATATTCAGGTCTGGAGATGATTGTCCATGTCGATACGGTTTCCGTTGCTGACACTTCGTCGAGCCTGGAGACTGTGATGGACAAGGATAGTGTTGACGTCATTATGGAAGTTCCGGAATTGAAGCCGGAACCGGCTGCTGCACCGAAGCCTGTCCTGAGACCGAAGCCTGAGTCGGAAGGTATGGTAAAGGAAGAACGCCATCTGGCTCCGATGCATCTTCCGGATGAAGGCCTTCTCAAGAAAAAGAATGTTTTGAAGAAAGATGGCGATAAATAGGATAGCCGCGGCATATGTGTATACATTGGATGCCGCCGAGCCGATAAGGAACGGCTTTGTGGAATATGACGACGCTGACGGTACGGTCATACGTACCGGAAGGTGTGAGGACACTTCTGCGGAAGAAGTCCTCGATTGTGCCGTAGTACCGGGTTTTGTGAATACGCATTGCCATGTGGAACTGTCCCATCTTCACGGCAAGTTCCGTAAAGGTACGGGAATGGCAGGTTTCATAGATCAGATAAACGCACTCAGAGATTGGGCAGGAAAAGAAGTGAAGCAGGAACTCGTGCGTAAGTGGATGGACAAGATGTGGGCGGACGGCGTTTCTGCAATGGCCGATATAAGCAACGATGATTCTTCGTTTGAAATAAAGAAGAATCATCCGATGTATACGAGAACGTTTCTGGAGGTGTTCGGAAGCGAGCCGGAAATGTGTGAAGGCGTGATGGCCGATGTGGCCGAGCTGAAGAAGGCTGCTGATGCCTCCGGCATTGATGCCGCGCCTACGCCTCATTCCTGTTATACGATGAGTCCGCAGCTTCTCAGTGCGTCGTCTGCGGCCGGACTTGAATCCGGATTCCTGTCGTATCATTCTCAGGAAAGTCAGGAAGAGGAGGACCTTCTTCTGACAGGAACAGGAGCCATGTACGAGAACAGGAAGAGGTCGGGAATGAGTACGCCTCCTGTGACAGGAGAATCTTCGCTGAAGTATTTCCTCGGCAGGCTGGCTGCTGCGAAGACTCCTCCATATGATGAAAACATATTGCTCGTCCACAATGTATGCCTTTCACAGGGAGATATAGACGCGGCGACGCAGGTCATGAAGAATGTATATTGGGCTGTATGTCCGTTATCGAACATTTTCATCCACGACGCTCTTCCTCCGATAGACCTGATGAGGGCGAACAAGCTTGCAATAACTGTGGGAACGGACTCCCTGTCAAGCAATGACGATCTTGATATGGTGAAGGAACTTTACTGCCTCCATTCGAATTTCCCTGATGTGCCTATGGCCGAGATGCTTGAATGGGCATGTCTGAACGGAGCAAGATTCCTTGCGAAAGATGATGTACTGGGTTCGCTTGCTCCCGGTAAGCGCCCTGGTATCGTACTTGTCAGGAATATTGGAAAGGACGGTTTCGTGACAGGAGAAAGTTATTCTGAAAGGCTGATCTGATATGCTGCATTTTGATGATATCGTCTTCGGACCCATTTCCAGCCGCAGGCTCGGGTCTTCGTTGGGAGTGAACCTGCTTCCTTCGAAGGGCAAGCTGTGCAATTTTGACTGTGTCTATTGCGAGTGCGGATGGAACAGGGACGGAAGGTCGGATCATGTCTTCCCTACATATGATGAAGTCGCTGCGGCATTGACTGAAAAGATGTCCAAGGCGTCCGCGGAAGGTGTCCGGGTGGATTCGGTCACATTTTCCGGTAACGGTGAGCCGACTATGCATCCGGATTTTCCGGCGATAATAGACCTTACCTTGTCTTTGAGGGACCGCTTCTTTCCTGAGGCAAAGGTGTCCGTGCTGTCGAACGCAACGCTTATAGGACGGAAGGAAGTGGCTGAGGCCTTGATGAAGGTGGACAATCCGATCCTGAAGATTGATGCGTCTTCGGATGAACTTGTCGCCATGATAAACAAGCCGGCAGGCCGTTACAGGCTTGCGGAGACCGTTGAGGCTCTCAAGAAGTTCGAAGGACGTTTCGTCCTTCAGACCATGTTCCTGCGCTCGCCGGAGTTCGATACGGCTTCTCCGGAGGCTCTGGCCGCCTGGATGGACATTGTGCGCGAAATAAGGCCGCGTGAGATAATGGTGTATACGATAGACCGTGAGACTCCGGACAAGAGTCTTGCAAAATATACGGTCGATGAGATGGCTGCATTTGTAAAGCCGCTTGTCGATGAAGGATTCAGGATACAGGTGAGAGGATAATGAGGACAGTGATTCAAAGAGTGACGGAGGCATCGGTTGACGTGCCTGCAGAAGGGTATAGGGCGGAGATCGGAAACGGCCTTCTTGTCCTTGCGGCCTTCATTGACGAGGATACGCAGGAGGATCTTGAGTGGACCGCAAGAAAGATTGCGGCTATGCGTATCTTTGACGATCACGAAGGCGTGATGAACCTTTCGGTAAAGGATGTCGGAGGAGACGTCCTTGCCGTCAGCCAGTTCACCTTGTATGCTTCGACCGTGAAAGGCAACAGACCTTCTTACATAAAGGCAGCCAAGCCGGATGTGGCCATACCTCTGTATGAGAAGTTTGTGGAGCTTCTCGAACAGAATCTGGAGAAGCCTGTGCGCAGGGGAATCTTCGGTGCAGACATGAAGGTGTCTCTGCTTAATGACGGACCTGTGACGATAATAGTAGACTCAAAATTGAAATTTTAATATAACGATCATATATGGATTATCTTAAGAAATATGGTTATGCTCCTGACATGGATGCAATAGGAAGGGCATTGGAAATCATTGCTTCAAATCTGGATAAAGTGGCTTCGGAGAAGGTCTACAAGGACTGTTTCTCAATGATGGACCTTACCACCTTGAAGACAAATGATACTCCTGCTTCGGTGGAGAAGCTTGTGGGAAAGGTGAATTCGTTCAGGGAAAGCTATCCGGAATGGCCTCTGCCGGCTTCGGTCTGTGTGTATCCCAACTTCGCGTCCACAGTCAGGGAAGCAAGGAAGTGTGATTTCAACATCACCGTGGTGTCTGCATGTTTCCCGTCATCCCAGAGTTTTCTTGAGGTGAAGCTCAAGGAGTGTGAGATGGCAGTGGAGCAGGGTGCTGACGAGGTGGACATTGTGCTGGCTCTCAATTCATTCCTCGCGGGAGACCATGAGAAGGCATCGGAGGAGATACGCAAGGTTCGCGAATGTATCGACGCCGTGGCAGCAAGACAGAGCAGGTCAGTACATCTCAAGGTTATTCTCGAGACTGGACTTCTCAGGACACCTGAGCTGGTTGCAGCTGCTTCATTCCTTGCGATGGAAGCAGGAGCGGACTTCATAAAGACATCTACAGGTAAGGTGGACGTGAATGCTACACCGGTGGCTGCATATGTGATGTGTGAGTGCATTGCAAGATACATGGAAGTTACCGGAAGAAAGGTTGGATTCAAGCCTGCAGGCGGAATTTCATCGGCTGCTGATGCGTTGTGCTACTATTCGATAGTTTCTTCGGTTCTGGGCAAGGAATGGCTCAACAAGGAGTACTTCCGCTTCGGTGTGAGCCGTGTTGCCAACAGCATCCTTTCAGCCGTAGAGCAGAAAACCGTGTCATTCTTCTAGAAATTTGTTCGATTTTTTATAAAAATAAGATAAATTTCAATGCTTTAAACGCCTCTGGACAATGCTCCAGAGGCGTTTTTTGCAGATAGCCGTATACTTTTTCGTTACACGGATAATTCTCTTGAACTTTGCCTCCGTAATTAAACTTATTATTATGAGAGGTACAATCAGACTAATGCTCATGACACTGTTAGTGATGTCGTGCAGCGAAGACGGGATCAGGACCGGCCATGGAGTCGACTATCAGTATGGCCGTAACCTTTCCCATGAGAAGATCGTCTTGGGCTCCCGTCTGGAGAATCCTTACAAGACGGAGAACATTACAAAAGCCTTGCAGGAACTCTATCCGACCAAGGCGGACAGGGTGGAAGTCAAGACTACGGACCTGTATGTGCGCTTCCTTCCTGCATCGGATGAGGAGTACGGGATACTGAAGGAACTGGGCCTGAACCTTATTGACCATCCTCTGGACTATGAGATCGTCAAGGAAGGTGACTGGTATCACGACCCGGAAGTTCCTGACGGAAATGCCACCTGGCAGTATGCTGTGGTCCCGCCGGATTTCGATTTTCCGGATATCGAATATGAAATCATCGATGAATGTCATATTTCCGAGCATGATTCAGGTACCAGGGCTGATGGTATAGACTGGGAAGCTGTCGAGCGTCAGGCATATATGATGACGGGTAATGACGGACTCCTTGAGCCTTTGACCCGCGCGGCGACGAAGGTGAAACCTTCCGGACGCATTACGATTGTAGATGAGCATTGGAATGACGGCAAACCTTTCGGTGTAGCCGGCATCAGGGTTTCCTGCAATTCATTCGTGAAATTTTCACATTGTTATTCCGATGGTCAGGGATATTATGAAATGCCAAAGTCTTTTGCGTCAAAGCTGCGCTACAGACTTGTTTTTGAAAACGAGAAAGGGTTCTCCATCGGTTTCAATATGGTCTTTGTCCCGGCCTCTGTGTCCACTATGGGATCTGCAGGTCCGGAAGGAGTCAACATGACCGTGACGAAGACTTCCGAAAGCAAGCTTTACAAGAGATGCGTAGTGAACAATGCGGCATATGACTACTATACTCGCTGCCAGCCTGAGGATCTGAACATCACCCAGCCTCCGAAGGATCTCCGCATCTGGCTTTTCCATAAGCTGAGATCGGGAAGCTCGATGATGATGCATCATGGAGCTGTCCTGGACATGGATATGGTTTCTTCATTCCTGGGAGACTTCTCTCCGCTTCTCAAGTTCTTCCTGCCGGATATCACGATCGGTGTGGAAAACCAGAATGACTACAGGACCATCTATGCGGACGTGTGTCATGAACTTGCCCATGCGAGTCATTTCGCTAAAGTCGGCACCTCGTTCTGGAACAGATATATCCTCTATGTCATCGGTTCGTATGTTGCATCGGGAGGAATGACTTACGGAGATGGTGCAGGTGCAAATTCCGGATACTGTGAACTCGGGGAAATGTGGGCTTTCTATCTGTCCTCAAAGATGTACCATGAAAGATACGGCGGAAACTATCCTTCCTTCGGAACGACATTCTGGTTCTATCCGCAGATATTCAGATATCTGGAGGAAAAGGACATTTCCACCTGGGACATCTTCCATGCCCTTGATGCTTCCACTGTCTCACTTGATGATCTCGAGCGTAATCTGGTAAGCGGCAATCCGGACAAGTCAGCTTTGATTGAACAGATATTCGACAGATACAGGTAACATGGACAAGATATGGAAAATCCTGCTCGCATTGGCGGCATCTGCGGCTTTTTCATTGAATGTGTCGGCACAGAAGTTCAGCATATCCACGGATCTTCTTGGCTATGCGAGGCTTGGTACAATGAATCTGGATGCCTCCTATGCTCTTGCAAGAAGATGGAGCCTGACCGCCGGAGTGAGGTACAATCCTTTCACATTCAGGAAAGGTGACCCCGACCGCCAGTTCCAGTACAGGCAGCAGTCATGTTCCGTCGGTATGAGATTGTGGCCCTGGCATGCATGGTCAGGATGGTGGTTTGCCGGAAAACTCCGATATCAGGAATATAACTATGGAGGACTGATCTCCGAAAAGACCGAGGAAGGAGACCGTTTCGGTGCCGGGCTCTATTCTGGCTATACCCATATGCTTTCACCGCATTTCAATCTTGAGTTCGGAGTCGGCCTGTGGGGAGGAATATCTTCCTACCGTCAATATTCCTGTCCTGTCTGCGGCCTTACCGTGGAGAAAGGGGAGAAGTTCTTTCTCCTTCCGGATGATGTCATGGTATCCCTTGTCTATGTCTTCTGAATCGCGTAAACTTATTGTCCTACTGCTGCTTGCAGCAGCCTCATGTACCCCGTACAGGAAGATGCAGCGGATAATTTCCGGTGAGGTAGGGATGGTGATATCTGTACCGGATGAGAAGCCTGCCGATGATGACGATGACGAGGAAGTCCGCATTGACAGCATCAGGGGTGGCCTGACTGATGAACCTATCCTTATGAACGCCATCCGGGACAATGAGACCGGTGAGATGGTCGCTACTGACGTGATCAATGCATCAAAGGTCGTCGCAAGGTTCAGGAATGTGGCGGAAAGGGCCGGCTATGTGTCCGTCAGCTTCGATGTGACTGTTCCGGAAGAGATGTCCGATTCGGACTGGCAGCTCAAGCTGCGGCCTCTTATGAGGATACAGGATGATACCCTGCATCTCGATCCGATTTTCATTACAGGAGCAGGATACAGGGCAGGTCAGCTGAGGGGGTATCAGAGATACAGGAATTTTCTTGCCTCCATCATAAGCGATACTGCCGATTTCATCCGGATGGGCCAGCTGGAGATATTCATTCAGAGACATTATCCGGATACGTATGCCATGAAGACCGATTCGTCGGTCGTTTCTGACCCTGATGCGGAAACGGTGTTCGGAGTGACGCAGGCTGAAGCCTTGAGACATTATACCAGACAGATGAAATGGAACAGGAATGAGAGACGGAAAGCCCGTGCTGACAAGATGTACGGCCGTTATGTGAAGGATCCCATTGTTGTGGAAGGAATCCGCCTTGATACGGTGCTCACTTCCGTTGACGGCGATTTCATTTACAGATATATGCATACGTTCCGCAGCCGTCCCGGATTGAAGAAGGTGATGATCACATTGAGCGGTGACATGTATGAGAGGGGAGAGTGCATCCATCACCTTCCGTTTCCGGACGAACTTACCTACTATATAAGTTCATTGTCCACAATGGCGGATATGACTCCCAAATACCGGATGATCATCCTGCAGAGAAGGGTGTATGACAACACGAAGGCTCTGATAGATTTTGCACAGGGAAGCTCAGCTGTAGATACCTCGTTGTCGGATAATGCTTCCGAACTGCGCCGAATCCGCAAATGCATAGAGGATGTGGTGTCCCGGGATGAGTATGAGCTTGATTCCCTGGTGATAACGGCTTCGTGTTCTCCGGAAGGAAGCTACGCCCACAACAGGAAGCTGTCATCAGCCCGTTCCGAGGCCATAAGGAAGCATATCGGGTCCTATGTTCCGGAAGAGTGGCGGGATTCATGTCTGAAGACGTCCCTGATGCCGGAAAACTGGGAGCAGTTCCGACGGATCGTGATGAATGATACGGTCATGGCCCCGTCAGCCGTAAGACGCATACTGGATATCACGGACGGAATGAAGGACCCTGATGTCGCGGAGAGAAAGCTGTCCCGGATGCAGGAGTACAGGTATATGCGGGAACGGATTTATCCGAAACTGCGCAGCGTAAGCTTTGACTTCCACCTTCATAGGACGGGAATGTTGAAGGATACGGTGCATACGACGGAGCCGGATACATTGTATATGTCAGGTCTTGAAGCCCTGAAGTCTCTCGATTATAGGAAGGCGGTTGAGATTCTGAGGCCATATGATGATTATAATTCTGCCCTGGCCTTCATGTCTGCGGACTACAATCATTCTGCGCTGGATGTTCTGAACAGGCTTGATGACCATGATGCGAGGGTCTGCTATCTGAAGGCTATGGTACTCTCAAGACTCGGGATGTATGACGAGGCCATTAAATACTTCGAACTGAGCATCGTATACGATCCATATCTGGAGTACAGGGCAAATCTGGATCCGGAAATGTTCCGGCTTGTAAATAAAAGAAAAACCCTTATTAAACATAATGAGTATGAATAAAAGAATTATTTGTGCAGCCATGGCTGCAGCGGCGATCGTCGCATGTGAGAAGAAGGAAGCCAGGCTTCCGGGTGGTGACGGACAGACTGTAACATTGGAGGTGACTGTCCCGGTGGAAAAGACGAAGGCATTGACCTCTGCCTCGGAGTCCGCTGTAAACAATTGTCAGGTACTTGTGTATTCGGCATCCAGCGGTGTCCTTGAGACTCACGAGGAGGCCGGATCGTCAAGCGTGACGGTGACATGTACCAAGGGCCCTAAGCAGATTGTAGCATTGGTGAATGCTCCGGACATGAGTTCGGCGGTAACTTATTCGCAGCTGCTGGAAGCGAGGTCGCATCTTGAAGAAAACAGCTTGCAGTCCCTTGTGATGGAGGGTTGCAGGACAGTTGATCCGGATACGGCGGCAAGTGTGACCGTGGATGTGCGCAGGCTCGTTTCCAAGGTGAGGCTGGTGAAGGTGGAGACCGCTTTCGAGAAGGAGGAGTACTATGATCTTGGGTTCAGGATAAATTCCGTATATCTCATCAATGTCGCTGCAGACAAGAAATGGCTTGCTGATGCAGGTGATCCGGCTGAATGGTATAATAAGCTTGGATATGAATCTTCGGATTGCGATGCCTTGCTGTACGATTCCGTATCAGGCGCTGCACTGACAAAGGAGGACAAGATATATGATACGGAACATGTCTTCTACTGCTATCCTAACCCTAATGATGAAGACAGTTTCGAGGAGGAATTCACTCCACGCCCTACCAGGCTTGTGGTTGAGGCCTCCATCGGTGAGGATACCTTCTTCTATCCGGTGTCTCTTCCTGAACTGAAGCGTAATACGGTCTATGATGTGTCGATTTCCGTAAAGCGTCCCGGTGTCCTCGATCCGAATGATGATATAGAGAAGAAGGAGGCGTCTGTTTCGATCAATATCGTAGGCTGGGGCAACCCTGTCGATGTTCCTGAAGAATTCTGATTTACGTATTATGAGGAGGATTCCGTCTATGGCACTGGCTGTCATGGCCAGTGCATTGATGATGGCGGCATGCTCTGTCAAGGAAGACAGGGCTTCCTGCCCATGTCTGCTGGTTCTGGATTTCAGTGAGGTCAGTCAGGACCTTGGCGGCCCGGCATCTTTATATCTTGCGGCTGACGGAGGTCCTTTCCTTTCCGATGTCATTCCTTTGAATGAATACCGGGGAAGAAGCTATATCGTGTCTGTCTCCAGGACGAAGATGGACCTGATGCTGTGGTATGGTGGGGAAGATATGGTTTCGGAGTCAGGACTTGTGATTCCTCTTGGTGATGATTGTCCCGAAGTATATATGTATGGAGCGTCGTTCACTACGTCTGGTGAAAGGCATGATGAAAAGGTACGGATGCATAAGAATCATTGCCGTATGACCATTTGTGCGGCAGGCGATATCGCCGTTCCCTTGTCCATGAAGGTGACGGGAAGTGTGGCTGGATACGATGGCAGGGGCAGGCCTGTCGAGGGTGCTTTCGAGTATATTGTGGATTATGCGGACCTGAAGGATGGACGGGATGTGGTCCTCCCTCGCCAGACGGATTCGTCTCTGAGGCTTCTCATTGAAGACAAGGATGGTGATGTGAAGGTGTTCGCTTTGGGACATTATCTTGAATCCTGCGGGTATGACTGGAATGCCGCTGACCTCGATGATGTGACTGTGACTGTAGATTTCGCGTTGACTGAAGTAAGGCTGTCTGTAAAGGGATGGGAGGGTGTCTATACTTATGAAATAGATTTTTGATATTTGAAAAACATTTCATATATTTGCAGTCACTTTTCTGACGCGCATGTGGTGAAATGGTAGACACGCTCGTTTCAGGTGCGAGTGCTTCACGGCGTGTAGGTTCGACTCCTATCATGCGCACGTAAAACCCGGTTGTTCAACCGGGTTTTTTTGTATCTTTACGGAAAATAAAAACTGACAGTCATGAAGATTGCATTTCTTGATGCGGCGACTATGGGAAATGTGTCCTTTGAGCCGTTCGAACGATTGGGAGACTTCATCCGCTATGACAGGTCTTCTCCGGAAGAGGCCAGGGAGAGGGTGAAGGATATTGATGTCCTGCTGATCAATAAGGTCTGTGTGGACAGGGAACTTATCGATGCAGCCCCTTCTCTCAAGCTGATATGCATTGCCGCGACCGGAGTCAATAACATTGATGTGGATTATGCCGCATCCAAAGGGATTCCTGTCAGGAATGTGGTGGGATATTCTACTGATTCGGTAGTCCAGTCCACTTTCATGCACATCCTTTCTCTTGTAGGCGGTGCCCCTTATTTCGACCGCAGTGTAAAGTCCGGGGACTATTCCCGCAGCGGAATGTTCACCGATCCGAACTGGAACTGGTGGGAACTTGCCGGCAAGACGATAGGTATCGTCGGCCTCGGCAACATAGGAAAGAAGGTTGCGTGTATCGCAGAGGCTTTCGGGATGAAGGTCTGTTATTATTCCACTTCAGGAACTGGACATTGCAAGGATTATCCTTGTCTTTCCTTGGAAGAACTTCTCAGGACCTCGGACATCGTGTCTGTCCATGCACCGTTGAATGAAAGGACATTGAATCTTATCGGAGAAGCGGAACTCGCGATGATGAAGCCGTCTGCCTATCTTGTAAATATGGGAAGAGGAGCGATAATTGTCGAAGATGCTTTGGCAAGGGCGGTTGATGAAGGAGTCATTGCCGGTGCAGGAATCGATGTGTTCGTGAAGGAACCGATACCGGAAGACCATCCGTATCTGCAGATGAAGCATCCGGAGCGTATGCGTCTGGCCCCTCATGTGGCATGGGCGAGCATCGAGGCCCGTCAGAGGCTTGTCGGAATCATGGCAGACAATATCGCCAAGGGATGGTGAAAAAAAAGACTGACATTTCTGTCAGTCTTTCTGCTCCCGAACTTGGACTTGAACCAAGGACCCTCTGATTAACAGTCAGATGCTCTAACCAACTGAGCTATTCGGGAATGTTTGTTTCAAACGTTTTGTTTTCGTTTGGGATTGCAAAGGTAGACAATTTTTCTTTACCTCCAAACTTTTTCTTAAAAAATTTTAATATTTTTCATTATCTTTGTATCGTATACGGAAATTAACCGGCCTCAGGGCACTAAAACTGGACTTCTATGGATATTGATCTTCTGTCGAAAATGGTCAAGGAACTTATTCTTGACGAGGATAGGGTGGTTCTGCCCGGATTAGGCTGCTTTGTGGCTGAAATCGTTCCGGCCTCTTTTTCCGACAAAGGATATACCATAAATCCGCCGTACAGACGGCTATATTTCAGGTCCAGGCCTGATGAGGGTGACGGTCTCGTGGATTTCTATGCCAGGACAAACAGTATCGAGTATGATATGGCGGAGAGGATTCTGAAGGATTTCCTCAATGAACTGAAGACGGTATTGCATACAAGAAAGACTGTGGTCTTCCCTGGACTCGGACGTCTGAGGGCTACGAAAGAAAACAATCTCTTTTTTGTTGCAGATGAGGACCTTGATATCTATCCTGAAGGTTTCGGACTGGAACCTGTGTCACTTAAGACGCATAAGGAGTCTGCAGAGGAGGTGAGTGCGGCCGTCGTAGGTCTGAAGTCAATGCTTCTTTCTCCTGATCCCGCTCCGGTCCCTGAACCGGATCCTGTCGCGGAGCCCGTTGCGGAACCCGTCGCGGAACCCGTGCCGATTCCGGAACCACTTCCCGAACCCGAGCCGGTTGTTGAACCCGAGCCGGTCATTGAACCGGAGCCTGTCGTTCTGCCGGAGCCGGAACCTGTTCCCGAGCCTGTTCCTCTGCACCATCATCATGCTTCTGTCCATGGACATTCCGAGAGCAGGAAGCATGAAGGTAAAGACGGTAAGGCGGGACGAATTGTGCTCAAGGTGTTTATAGTTCTGATCGTTGTGGCGGTTGTGATTCTGGCGGCATATATGGCCATAGGTCGTCTCTGTCCGGAATGGATCGACGGTTTTCTGTATACTCCTGAAGAACTTGAGATTCTTAACCACCGATAAATGATAAAGTATACAGAAAACATTACGATTCCGTGCTATGATACGGATGCCGCATGGCGTTTGAAACCTGCGTCATTCATGAATCTGGCCCAGGAGGCTGCCGGAAGGCATGCAGTTTATCTTGGCTTCGGATATGACGACCTTATCGCTTCCAATACGGCGTGGATCCTTTCGAGGGTACATGTGGAATTTCCCGATGCTCCCCTTTGGAGGGAGGATGTCACCCTTACGACATGGCATAAGGGCCTTAACCGCCTTTTCTTTCTCCGAGACTTCGTCCTGACGGACAAGGATGGCAGGGAGAGGGTGAAGGCTACGACTTCGTGGCTTGTGATGAACCTGGAGACCAGAAGACTTGTAAGGGACCCGAAACTTATGGAAGAGGGTACCGTCTGTCATGAGAATGTCATAGAGACTCCGGCAGACAAGGTGCAGATGCCCAAGGACGCGGAACCGGAATTCGTCTTCAGTCATCATGTGTCGTATTCCGATGTGGATACTAACGGCCATGCCAACAATGCCATGTACATGCAGTGGGCCATGGATGCAGTCGGATATGACATCACATCTGCAAGGCCGGTGGACCGCTTCACAATCAATTTCAATCATGAAATAAAGCCTGATGCATCCGTCGATGTATACAGGGTCGTCAGGGAAGAGGAAGACGGACTTCATGTCTTTGTGGAAGGACGTCTTGGAGACATATCTTCATTCTGTGTCGAAATAGTGTTCAGATGATAGAACTTATATATCCATACGATCTGGCTCCGGTGATTCCTGCGCCGACCGTTGACTGTGTCGTGGAACGTGCCGCGGCAAACGAGTGGTTTCCTGTAGTGGAACCGAGCGGGCTTGTTGTCGGACGCTCTACAAGGCAATATTGCCATGGTGGAAGCAAGCCTCTCCATCCGGTCATCCATATCCATATAATAGACCGTTTCAGCAGGGTATACCTGCAGAAGAGATCCATGAACAAGGATATCCAGCCAGGGAAATGGGATACTGCGGTAGGCGGCCATATAACATATGGCGAGGGTGTTCTGGAAGCTGTGTATCGTGAGGCTTCAGAGGAACTTGGCTTTACTGAATTCAATCCGATATGGCTTGAGACCTACCAGTTCGAATCTGAGGTCGAAAAGGAACTTGTCAATGTCTTCGCTGTTGTCGGCACCTATGATCTCCATCCTGACCTTGATGAGGTCGATGAGGGACGATGGTGGGAACTGAAGGATATAGACGAGTCACTTGGTAAGGGAGTGTTTACCCCTAATTTCGAATCTGAATTCAGGATGATCCGCAAGTCTCTTCTTGCTTTGCTGTAAGGAATTGATATAAAAGAACAAAAGATAACCGACATGTCAACCGTAGAGTGTTTTGCCCTTTCTTTGTCCGGTGAGGATATCCCGTCGACCGTAGAATCCTTCAGTGAAAGCCTTTCCTTCAAGGGGGTTACCTTCATGTCCGGATCTACCTTCCGGTCGACCGATACGCTCAGAAGCATAGCTGAAGCCGTACGCGGAAAATACCTTCTCATCTATACGAAGACCCATCCGCTTGAGATGGGGCCTGCCGCTTTGGACCGCTTCGTTTCGATAGCGGAGGATACAAAGGCCGATATGCTTTATTCGGACCATTATACTCTCGTTGCGGGTCAGGACGGAAAACCGGTCCGCCTGTCCCATCCTCTGATAGATTGCCAGAAGGGAGCTCTGCGTGATGACTTTGACTTCGGAAGCGTGCTTGTGTTCCGTAGCGTATCATTCAGACGTGCAGTCCGTTCGATGGACCGCGATTACCGTTTCGGAGCGTTGTATGACCTTCGTCTTCGCATGAAGAACATCGTCCATATAAATGAATATCTGTACACGGAAGTCGAGACAGACGGCAGGGCATCGGGAGAAAAGCAGTTCGACTATGTCAACCCGAGGAACCGTGAGGTTCAGGTTGAAATGGAAGCCATCTGCACTGAATATCTCAAAAGGACGGGTGCATGGCTGAAGCCTGAATTCAAGGAGCCGGATCCTGCAGATTTCGACATGTCGGGATTCAAGGTGACGGCATCTGTAATCATTCCGGTATTCAACCGCGTGAGGACAGTAAGGGATGCAGTGGAAAGCGCTTTGGGACAGCAGTGTGACTTCCCGTTCAATGTGATAGTCGTGGACAATCACTCTTGTGACGGAACGACTGCTCTTCTCCGGGAGATGGCAGACAGGGATCCGCGTCTGGTGCATGTGGTGCCGGAACGTATGGACCTTGGAATCGGAGGATGCTGGAATACTGCCGTTCATCATGAGTGCTGCGGCGAATATGCCGTACAGCTTGACAGTGACGACGTATACAGCGGACCCGACACCCTGCAGAAGGTGGTGGACACGTTCCGCGAACAGAAGTGTGCAATGGTCATAGGTTCGTACATGATTACGGACTTCGACATGAATCCCATTCCTCCCGGAATCATCGACCATAGGGAATGGACGGAAGATAACGGACGTAACAATGCATTGAGAATCAATGGCCTTGGCGCTCCGAGAGCTTTCTGGACCCCACTTTTGAGGACTTTGAACTTCCCGAATACCAGCTATGGCGAGGACTATGCCATAGGGTTGAGGATAAGCAGGGAGTACAGGATAGGCAGGATATATGACGTCCTTTATTGCTGTAGACGCTGGGAAGGTAATTCCGATGCGGCCCTCGACATATCAAGGATAAATGCCAACAATCTGTACAAGGACAGGATAAGGACCTGGGAACTGGAAGCAAGAATGAAGCTATGAATCAGGGCAGGATACATAAATTTGTAGGAGACCAGCTGTCACGCTGGCCTCTTGCATGTGATAACTTCAGGGCTCTCAAGAATGTCTGTCTGAAGGAGATGACTGTAGGGGGCCTTCCCGTAAAGCTTCAGTTCAATCCTGCAAGAATGATTTCATCGGTGGCCAGACTGACCAAGGAGGAGATAGCTGCAAGGAGATGCTTTCTGTGCAGAGATAACCGTCCTCCTGAGCAGATAATGATAAAGTTCGAAGGACGCAAGGGCAAGAAATATCACATCCTCGTCAATCCGTACCCTATCTTTCCTGACCATCTGGTGATCGCAGCAGCCAGACATACGGACCAGTCCATATGGCACCGTTATATCGATATGCTTGATCTTGCGGGAAAGTATGAGGACTTCACCTTCTTTTACAACGGACCCAGAAGCGGTGCTTCAGCGCCTGACCACCATCATTTCCAGGCTGCTCCGCAAGGGCTGATCCCTTTGCAGGAAGCACTGGATGCCTTGCCTTCCGATGACCTTGAGTATGTCGCTTCGCTTCAGGACGCCAGTCTGTATCATTACAGGAAATTTACCACAGGTGTGTTTTTCCTTCGTTCGGATACGACGAAGTCCGCAGCAAAGCTGTTCTACCGTATCCTTGACTGCGCCGATACTCCTGAAGGAGAATCCGAACCTCTGTTCAACCTCTACACATACAGGAAAGACAATGAATACAGGTCTATAATAATATTCAGAAGCAGGCATCGTCCGCACCATTATTTCAGTGACGGTCCGGACCATCTGACCATGAGTCCGGGATGCGCGGATATGGGCGGCGTATTCATAGTGCCGGTCAAGGAAGAGTTCGAGAAGATCACCCCCGAACTCCTGAACGAGATGGTGGAGGAGGTTTCCATCACCCGGGATGAAGAGAAGGTTCTGATGAATCGTCTGACCCGTGTCCAGCCGGAACTTCATGTAGGCATAATGTCGGCTCCTGAAATAAGGTTTGAGATACTTTCTGATGGTGCCGGCTCCCGTGTCGCCAGAGTAAGGGAGGGAAAGATCGAATATGACGGCGCTCTATACGATGAGCTTTTCTTCGAGGCCAATACCCCTTCCACAATGTTCGCGGAACCTTCGTTTATCCTTCATGGGGTTACGATAGGGGTGGATTTCCATTGGGAAAGGCTTGAAGACCAGAAGTTTGCCGGAGCATTGAAGATCATCGTGGACAAGGACAAGCTTACGGCTGTGAATGTGATCGGAGTCGAGGACTATCTTCTGAGCGTCATATCTTCCGAAATGAGCTCGTCTGCTTCTGAAGAGTTCCTGAAGGCTCATGCTGTGATTTCGCGTTCATGGGTCATGTCACAGGTCCGGTCCGAGCGCCGGAAGAAAGGGACTCCCGTGCCTGACGGCGTAAAGGATCTGCAGTCACTCATGTGGAATCTTGACTCCATGATGTGCGCAGGATCCGAAAAGCCGGAATCCGATATCCATGAATATGTAAGATGGTATGACCATCAGGACCATCGTCTTTTCGACGTCTGCGCCGATGATCATTGCCAGCGTTACCAGGGACTTGCGCGTGCTACCGGAAAGACAGTAAGAAAGGTTATAGACGCGACTTGGGGACAGGTGCTGTCCCATGAGGGACATCTTTGTGACACACGCTTCTCCAAATGCTGCGGCGGTATCATGGAACGTTTCAGTTCATGTTGGTCAGACGAGGACAAGCCTTATCTCCAGCCGCTTCCGGATACTCCGTCCCATGAGAATGGAGGAAGATGTTTCTGCGACACTCTGGATAAGGAAATATTAGGGCAGGTCCTGAATGATTACGATCAGGAGACTACGGACTTCTTCAGATGGAAAGTTGAGTATGACAGGGATTATGTTTCAGAACTCATCGAAAGAAAATCCGGTTTCACAACAGGCAGACTGAAAGGACTTGTTCCTCTTGAAAGAGGGGCTTCCGGAAGGATTGTCAAGCTGGGAATATACGGGGAGAAGTCTTCCATTATAGTAGGTAAGGAGCTGGAAATCAGGAGGCTGCTTTCGGAGACTCATCTCAAGAGTTCGGCTTTTGATGTGCATTATATCGGTCCGGACGGAGTTGAGACGGACTCGGATGCCGATTGGAAAAGACTGCGTCTGGACGGAATGGGATGGGGACATGGCGTCGGACTCTGCCAGATAGGGGCGGCGGTCATGGCATCAGAAGGCTATGGTTACAGGGAGATACTTCAGCATTATTATCCTCAGTCGGAATTGAAATGAAAGGGATGAAGATAAATCCATGGTGGTGGGTGCCTACGCTGTATTTTGCGGAGGGCATACCGTATTTCATCGTGAACAACATTTCCGTGATAATGTTCACTAACATGGGCATGTCCAAAGGAGATATGGCCATGTATACCAGCCTTCTATACCTGCCGTGGGTGATCAAGCCGTTATGGAGCCCATTTGTCGATATCATAAAGACAAAGAGATGGTGGATTACATCCATGCAGATTCTGATGTCCATCGCATTTGCCCTGCTTGCTTTTTCGCTGCCGCATCCTTCTCCGGAAGTTATCGCTACCGGAAATACAGGGGTTTCACTATTCTCGTTAACTCTTGTCATCTTCTGGATAACGGCCTTTGCATCCGCAACCCACGACATTGCTGCTGACGGGTTCTATATGCTCGCGCTTGAGCCGGGAGACCAGTCTCTTTTCGTGGGGATACGCAGTACGTTCTACCGCCTCTCTTCAATATTCGGACAGGGTGTCCTGGTGGTCATCGCCGGCCTTCTTGAAAGAAAGACAGGTGATGTCCCTCTTGCATGGTCCGTTACCTTGCTGTCTGCAGCAGTCTTGTTCGCTTCGATAACCGCATGGCATGTCTTCAGGCTTCCTCGTCCTGCCGGTGACACAGTGAGGTGCTCGGAAGGAATGGCCTCTTCAAGGAATATACTGAAGGAGTTCGGACGGACATTCAAGACTTTCTTCCGGAAGAGGCATGTGTGGATCGCAATGACATTCATGCTGCTGTACCGGCTTCCGGAGGCTTTCCTGGTGAAGATGATGAATCCTTTCCTTCTGGATCCTGCGGATAAGGGAGGACTCGGCCTGTCCACAGAGATGGTGGGGCTTGTATATGGAACCGTGGGAGTGGCTGCATTGACTGCAGGTGGAATACTTGGAGGTGTAGCGGCATCACGCTGGGGATTGAAACGCTCTCTCTGGCCGATGGCCCTGAGCCTTACCTTGCCTTGTCTCTCATTTGTCTTTCTCGCGGCCTTCCAGCCGGAAAACATCTGGCTGATAAGCGGCTGTGTTGCGCTTGACCAGTTTGGCTATGGCTTCGGATTCACAGCTTACATGCTGTATCTCATATGGTTTTCTGACGGCGAATTCAAAACGGCACATTATTCGCTGTGTACAGCATTCATGGCGTTGAGCATGATGCTCCCAGGTATGGTTGCCGGCTATATCCAGGAAGCCGTCGGCTATGTCTGCTTCTTCGGTTTTGTAATGGTATGCTGCCTTGTCACGGTGTTGGTGACTTCTCTTGTGAAGGTCGATCCGGAGTATGGCAGAAAATGATAATTAAATCTTATATGATTATGAAAAAGACAATTCTAATGACAGCTTTGATTGCTGCCGCATCGCTTATGTCATCTTGCGGACAGAAGGATACTGCTCCGGCAGAGGGTTCAAGAACCGGATTTGCAATATCATTCTTCAAGAATGTGAACGATGTGGTCAGGTCGTATGAGAATATCGTGGTGTCTCCATATAGTGCCGGTGTGGCTCTTTCTATGCTTGAGGAAGGTGCCGGAGGTGAGACAAAGGCCGAATTCGACAATGCGCTCAATTCATGCCTCTTCAAGGCTGAAGAGTTCGCTACAGGTGATAAGGTGGTAGTCAGATCCGCCAATTCAGTGTGGATAAGTGACGATTTCAGTGTCAGGAACCATTATGTGGATCTGCTGCAGAAGGATTATGACGCTCTTGTGACTACTCAGAATTTTTCCGATCCTGCGACCCTGCACGCCATAAACAACTGGTGCTCCGAGAATACGGATGGAAAGATCAAGGGAATCCTGGACCGCATTTCTCCGAATACCGTCATGATTCTTGCTAATGCCTTGTATTTCAATGCATCATGGGAAAGCCGCTTCGATGCCAATCTTACCAGAGAGCAGGTGTTCCATGGCGAGAACGGTGACGGAAAGGTGAAGATGATGTCAAGGAAGGGCAGATACAATTACGTTGAATATCAGGGAGCTCAGATGATTGAGCTTCCATATTCCGGTGGCACATATGCCATGTATGTCGTCCTGCCTCCTGACGGAATGGCGATGGACAAGATCATACCTTATATCAATGAAAGCATGTTTGATTCTGCCTTGCAGAATATGGAATCTGTCGAGGTAAGGTTCAAGATGCCAAGGATGAAGCTTGAGACCTCCATGTCGCTCAATTCCGTCCTGAAGAATATGGGAGTGCAGACGGCTTTCGGCCCTGCAGCTGATTTCAGCGGTATCGCAGCAATGGGGCCTCTCGTGCTCAGCGAGGTCAATCAGAAATGTTATATCGATGTTACTGAAAACGGTACGGAGGCGGCCGCAGTCACAAGCGCACAGATCCAGCTGACATCTGTAAGGCCGGAACTTGATGTGAAGACCATGACTGTTGACAGACCTTTCATCTTTTTCATAGCTGACAGGAATACCTCTGACATCCTGTTCGCAGGAAAGATCGTCAATCTGTAATTCCTTATGCCTATGAAGAAACTCTTCCTGTCCATTGCAGCTGTCCTGTCAGCTCTGCTTATCCCTTTCGACGGTGCAGCTTCGGAACCTGTCGTGAAGACCGGCCTTGAAGTCCTGCGGGACAGCGGATTCAAGGGCCTCTCAGGCCGCAGGGTGGGGCTTGTCACCAATCCGAGCGGCGTGGACAGCCATCTGGTATCTGCCGTGGATATCCTTTACAATGCTCCCGGAGTAGAGCTTGTAGCCCTTTATGGACCGGAACATGGAGTCCGTGGAGATATGTATGCGGGAGACAAGGTGGCGGATGCTGTCGACCAGGCTACAGGTCTGCCGGTATATTCCCTCTATGGGGCGACCAGGAAGCCGACCCGAGAAATGCTTCAGGGCGTGGATGTGATTGTCTATGACATTCAGGATATAGGTGTCCGCTCATATACTTTCATCAGCACGTTGGGACTGGTTATGGAAGCATGCGCTGAAATGGGAATAGAGGTCATGGTCCTTGACAGACCGAATCCTTTGGGTGGAAACAAGATAGAAGGCTGCTATGTGGAACAGCCCTTCAATTCGTTTGTAAGCCAGTACAGGATACCATATGTCTATGGACTCACTGTAGGAGAACTTGCCTTGCTGATCAACGAAGAAGGACTCAACAGAGGGCAGAAGGGAAACCAGCCGCCTGCGAGATGCACGCTTACTGTAGTTCCGATGGAAGGATGGTCACGTGACATGCTGTACGAAGATACCGGTCTTCCATGGGTGCTTCCTTCCCCTAATATCCCATTCAAGGATACCCCTATGTATTATGCCGCAGCAGGTATCTGTGGAGAACTATACGGATTCATGAACATCGGTATAGGATACACCCTTCCGTTCCAGGTGTTCGGTGCGACATGGCTGGATCCTGACCTTCTCAAGAACCGTCTGGATTCATATGCCCTGCCTGGAGTTTCATTCCGTACCATATGGTACAAGCCATTCTCAGGCAGCCAGAAAGGACAGCTTGTCAAGGGGGTGCAATATTTTTTCACGGACTATGAAAATGCAAGGATAACTGAGGTGCAATTCGCTGTAATGCAGGCAGTTGCGGAACTCTATCCGCATAAGCGGGCCTTCGAGGTCATAACAGGGTACGGACTCTTCGATAAAGTGTGTGGCACGGATTATGTTAGACATGAATTCAGCAAGAGGTACAAAGTGACGGATATCCAGGATTATTGGAGGAAAGATGAAGAGGCTTTCAGGAAGTTGTCACAGGAATACCACATCTATTAACTTAAAACTTTAATATCATGGGATCATTCAGGAACACAATGGCTGCAATGTTGATGACTTTGACATTCGTGGCATTTCAGTCTGATGCATCTGCTCAGGCACCTAGAGGAGAATCCCGCACGGCAACGAGATCTTCACGTCAGGCGGGAAGCAGCTCAAGCGTGAACAGGTCTTCATCACAGACAAGGCAGTCAGCAACAAGACCGTCGGGTAATGTGAGCAGACCGTCGGGTCAGAGCCGTCCGACAGCTACCAGGCCGTCTACTTCTGACAGAAAGCCTTCAAATACCGTGAGCCGTCCGTCTTCTCAGACACGGCCGTCAGGCAACAATAACAGACCATCGGGCAATGTAAACCGCCCTTCCGGCCAGACACGACCATCAGGTAACGTGAACAGGCCTTCAGGTAATGTAAACCGTCCTTCGGGCAATGTGAACAGGCCATCCGGCAAACCGGATTTCAAGCCAGGAAACAATCACAACAGGCCGGTGAACGTGACACGTCCCGGACGTCCAGCAGGCAAGCCGGCAGTAAGACCGGATCACAGACCGGACAGACCGGTACAGATCAGACCGGATCACAGACATGACCGTCCACGTGTTCACCCTCGCGACCGAGACTTTATGGTATGGAGCAAGCCTTCATATTTCTGGACAGGACACAACCACTATTACGGCCACAGGGTAAGGGTTCTTCCTTCGAATGTACTGAGACGCATGTACAGAGGAGTTACATACTATTGCTACAATGATATATGGTATCGTCCATATGGCGGATATTACGTGGTGTGCAGACCTCCATACGGAATTTCTCTTGCAGCAAACCTCATCGCTGACATGACCTGGACTGCAGTAAGACTTTCTTATTACAATACAGTGGCGAATACCTACCGTCAGGTGAATGACAACAACAGGTACATAGCCGAGCAGAATGAGATAATAGCTCAGAACAACGCCCTCATCGCATCACAGAATGCAATGATAGCACAGAACCAGCAGCTAGCTCAGGCTGCGTATACATTGGCAAACGAGCTTGGACTCGTACAGAGTTTCGCTTCTGCAGATTCGGAATACTTCTATCAGGACGGAGTCTTCTATGCAAAGGATGTGAAGGGTGAGTACCAGGTGATCGTTCCTCCGGCAGGAGCATTGGTGGAGACCCTCCCTGAAGACTACGACATGGTTACTCTGAACGGTGATGAATACTACAAGGTAGATGATACCGTATACAAAGTGACAATCACTGATGGCAAGCCTTATTTCGAGGTTCTCGGTCAGATGATAGCATAACAGGATTACATTCAAGAATTACGGCCTCAGGATTTCCTGAGGCCGTTTGTTTATCTGATCGTTATATTTCCGCCGTATGGGTCGAACTGGAGGTACGCCTTTCCGTCTCTGTATTCAGGCTTCAGTTCCTTCCCGTCCTGTGATGCTTTTATCTTGCCGCCATCAGCGTTTATCTCCATTGTAAGAGGCATGTCATAAAGGCTGCTGTCAAGATCAAGTCCAGGGCTGACAATTACCTTGTTTCCTTCGTAAGATACTGTGAGCTTACATTCTGCCGCTTCCTTGACATATGCGGCGACTTCACCGAATGTACCGACCCAGATGCGGTCTTCCATGGCTTTGACATAATCCAGAAAATCCGTGAATTCTGCAGGGTCTTCGTAGCAATCATATCCGTAATTTATGCCGTGTGTCATTCCGGCTATCCATGATCCGGAGTCGAGAGCATCCTGAATCTGCTTCTCCAGATATTCTTTTGGAGAATTCTGTCCACCGAGCCAGAATTCCTTCAGGCGGGCTCCCACCCTTCCTTCCATTGCTAGCTCCACGGTCTCAGGATTGTAGGCGTTGTATGGGAAGCAGAAGGTTACAGGCTTCTTCCCGAGATGAGCCGCGATGGCCTCGTCATTCTTTTCAATCTCTGCTCTTGCTTCTTCCATAGTGACCTGAGTCAGATTGGCGTGGGACCATGCGTGATTTGACATTTCGTGGCCTTTCCTGTCCATCTCCACCACTTCCTGCCATGTCATGTGTGTGGTGTCGATCTGAGGGTCATCATGAATCCATGCGCAGCATAGCCAGAATGTTCCTCTCCATCCTCTTTTCTCGAGCTCAGGTGCAACGATGGTGCAGTGTTCCTTCATGCCGTCGTCAAAAGTGAAGCTTACGGCACATTCCTTACCGTCCTTGTAATCCGATATGCGGATGTCTTCCTTGGTGATGTCCGTACTGCAGCTGAGTGCGGTTGCCGTCACTGCTGCAACAATGATCCTTTTCATATCAATCTGCTGTATTTGAGTTTGAGGTCGTTGATGTCTCCGGAGGTGTGGAGGGAAATTGAGAATCCGCCTGCCGCACATCTGCCGATGCCTTCTTCATCCATGACTTCCACGAGGTGCCGTGCCACGGCCGGTGCCGGATCGATTATCGTCACTTTTCTTTCCGGTGCACATTCTTCTGCTACTTTCCTTATGGTTTTCTCGAGGAAAGGATAATGGGTGCAGCCGAGGACGATCGTGTCCGCACCTGCATCCATCAGCGGCTTGAGGCTTTCCATGACTGTCTCTTCGGCTTCCTTGCCTTCCGTGTTTCCGCTCTCGACAAGCTCGACGAAACCTTGGCCTACGTGTTCCACGATACGGACATCATAGGCGAATCTTTCCCTGTTGTCGATATACTTTTCAGCTCTCAGGGTTCCTGCTGTGGCCAGTACGCCGACTACACCTGTTTCTGTGGCTGCGGCTGCAGGCTTGACGGCAGGTTCCATGCCGATGAATCTTACAGGATATTCCTTTCTCAGAGCGGTTATTGCTGCAGCTGTAGCTGTATTGCATGCTACAACTATGATCTCCGCCCCCTTCTCCATCAGGAACTCCGTGATTGCACGTGCTCTGCCTATTATATATTCTCTGGTCTTTTCTCCGTATGGACAGTGAGCTATGTCGGAGTAATATATGTAGCTTTGGTCAGGAAGAACCTTTCTGATCTCCCTGAATACCGACAGCCCTCCTGTACCTGAATCAAAGATGCCTATCATCGTGTTTCTGTTATTTTATTGATCAGTTCCAGTTCCTCAGCACTGAACTCTGTATTCCTGATGGCCTTGAGATTGTCGTCCAGCTGTCTGACGCTGCTTGCTCCGACAATGACCGATGTGACCAGGTCGTCCTTGAGATCCCATGCAAGCGCCATCTGGGCGAGTGTCTGTCCTCTCTGTGCCGCGATGTCATTCAGTGCGCGGATCTTGTCAAGCATTTCATCTGTTATTGAATC
This sequence comes from Bacteroidales bacterium, assembly GCA_017399905.1. Classification (GTDB taxonomy): domain Bacteria; phylum Bacteroidota; class Bacteroidia; order Bacteroidales; family UBA932; genus Cryptobacteroides. The sequence continues at coordinate 6,550 of JAFQAR010000106.1, read as the reverse complement.
CTTCTTCAGAGAGAAGTCCCTCGCAGCGCGTGAATCCTGAGGAATGCCGTTGAGGTATCGGTCAGTCAGGAGGCCTTGTGCCAGAGGAGAGAATGCTATGAGGCCCGAGCCGGCTTCCTTTGCCTGCTGCAGGATGCCTTCAGTTTCAGGATTCCTGTGGAACATGCTGTATTTGACCTGGTGGAGCAGGCAAGGTACATCATGGTCCGCAAGATATCTGTATGCGGTTGCTGCAGCCTCGTGAGGATAGTTCGAGATGCCGGCATAAAGAGCTTTTCCGCTGCGTACGATGTCCACGAGGGCCTGCATCGTCTCTTCCAGAGGGGTGTCCGGATCGAAGCGATGGGAGTAGAAGACGTCCACATAGTTGCATTTCATCCTCTTGAGGCTCTGGTCAAGGCTGCTGAAGAGATATTTTCTTGAGCCCAGGTTGCCGTACGGACCCGGCCACATGTCGTAACCGGCCTTTGTCGATATGAAGAGCTCGTCTCTGTACGGGGCAAGGTCCTTCTGCATGACCTGGCCGAAGGTCGCTTCGGCGCTACCATACGACGGACCATAGTTGTTTGCAAGGTCAAAATGACAGATTCCGTTGTCAAATGCGTGAAGGAGCATTTCCCTGCTGCGGGCAAGCGGAGCCGTGTCTCCGAAGTTCTGCCATAGGCCGAGTGATATTTCGGGAAGCATTATCCCGCTTTTTCCGCTCCTGCGGTATTTCATGCCGTTCTCATAACGGTCTGGTGAAGCTGAGTATACCGGATTGATCATAGTTTTTGTGTTTTAGCTCTACAAATATACTTATTTTCCATGATTTGCGTATGTTTTTGGCCTTGCCGGCGTTTTTGTTTAATTTTGTATTTCATTAAATCTGCAATTATGTCGTTGATCATCCCGGAAGGATATAACAATGTGCTCGGAAGCGTCGAGAACACAGAAAAAGCCATCAAGGCTGTGAAAGATATGTTTCAGGATAACCTGTCCGCCCAACTGGCTCTTCTGAGGGTTACAGCCCCGATGACAGTACTGAGCGGTACAGGACTGAACGATGACCTCAACGGCATAGAGACGCCGGTGACGTTCAACGTCAAGGCTATAGGAGGTGCAAAGGCGGAAATCGTTCATTCGCTGGCCAAATGGAAGAGGATGAAGCTGTACCGGATGGGACTTCCGGCGGGACGCGGCATATATACGGATATGAATGCCTTGCGCCCCGAGGAGGAACTTGACAACATACATTCTGTTTATGTGGACCAATGGGACTGGGAGAAGGTCATATCTGCGGAACAGCGGAACCTTGCCTTTCTCAAAAAGACTGTAAGACGCATTTATGAGGCCGTCAAGGTGACTGAAAACAAGCTTTATGTGGAATTCCCGCAGATAGAGCCGATGCTTCCGGAGGATATCTTCTTCATCCATTCGGAAGAACTGTTGAAGATGTATCCGGACCTTTCTCCGAAGGAAAGGGAGAATGAAATCGTCAGGCAGCACAAGGCTGTCTTCATCATAGGAATAGGTGCACCTCTGTCCGACGGCATCCCTCATGACGGCAGGGCCGCAGATTATGATGACTGGTCTTCGTTGAACGAGGACGGCTGCATAGGCCTGAACGGAGATCTCCTTCTTTGGAATCCGGTACTTGAAATGGCCTTTGAAATATCAAGCATGGGCATCAGGGTCGATTCTGATGCGTTGTCAAGGCAGCTTGCCGCACGGGGAGAGGAACATAAGTCCGCCCTCATGTATCACAGCTTGCTGCTTGAAGGGAAGCTTCCGCTTACGATAGGAGGCGGAATCGGCCAGTCACGTCTGTGCATGTTCCTGCTGCGTAAGGCACATATAGGAGAGATCCAGAGCAGTCTATGGCCTGACGACATGCGCGAGCGATGTCATCAGGCCGGTATAGATCTGGTGTAGATGCTGTGTCCTAATTGACGAAGACTTCGTCGATGAAGAACCATGAAGGGAATCCGATGCCGTAGTGCCAGTATGGACATTCTATGGTGCCTTCTATTTCGACCTTGATGTATCTTGCCTTTACAGGCTTGTCCTTTGTGACTGTTCCTTTCGTGAACTTTACGCGCACATCTCTGTCTTCCGGTATGTCGAAGCTTCCGAATACGGAATATTCCTCTCCGTCAGAGGAGATGCTGTATCTTCCGCTGACAGGAAGAAGCACCCATGCTCCCAGCTGATGAAGGAAGTCGCTTTCTATCCTGCTGAATTCCTTTTCTTCGCCCATGTCAAGGATGAATGCTGCGTTTTCACCTTCCCAGCCGACCCAGCTCTCGACATAGGTCGAACCTCCGTATAGTCCGTCTGTAAGTGCGGTTTCGCCCAGGTCGCGGTATCTTGAATGAGGCGGGAGTATCCATGTGACCTTTGCTCCGAGGGCCTTGCTCTTCTCCTGCTGCGGCAGGAAACGCTCCCTGTAAAGGTTGCAGTATTCTTCAGGAGTGTTTCTCCTCTCGTTGATTGCCGGAACCTTCTCGGCTTCCGTCCGTTCTTCAAAGAGATTGAGCTTGGCTGTTATCTCATTGACATCCATGTCATTGTAAGTTCTTGCGATTTCCAGTTCGGAGAACATTATGCTCAGTCTGGACAGTCTTACGCGACGGAGCTTCTCAGGATCGTCAGCTACGGCCGCTTCCGCCTTGTCGAATAACTCGTTGTATCTCTTTATGAGCTGCGGATTCAACATTCCGTCCTTATGTGTGATTGCGGAATCGTAGATCCACAGTTCCTTTCCGCTGGACAGGAGAGCCCCTTCCAGCATCTTGAGGTAATTGTTGATGTACGGTCCTGCCTTGCCGTAATATCCGTTCAGGAATGTTGTCATGAGGGAATCGACATCCTGATAAGGGTCCCACATCAGCTTTGAAAGCATATAGGCCCTGAGTTCAGAGAAGTCACCGCCTTTCGAACCGTTGACCTGCGAAAAATGCATGGTGACATCGTTCTCCTTGTAGAGCCTGATGTTCTTCTGCATTGTGTGGAAGTTCGGGAATGGGGTGAGATAGCCGTCGAAGTTGATGCCGTAGTCCCAGAGGAAGATGTTGTCTGAAATCGCAGACCACCCTTCCAGCGCCTTGACGAAATGTCTTCCCGAAGCATTGTCGGTAAGAGGGACCTCTCTCTTGCAGTCGATGTTGCAGAGCATTATGTTCACGTTAGGGAGAGGCTTTACATGCTTGGGCGGATCCATTGTGAAGAGATAGGCGAGGGTGGAGAATTCCTTGTCAGGGAACCGCTGCGCCAGCTTGTTGAGGAATCTGATGTAATTGCCGGAAGGAGCACCTTCATATTCTTCGACTGCCTTACATTCCGGACATGCGCAATGCGTGAAGTTTCCGTCGTTCTGACTTACGGAAATCATCTTGAGGTCAGGGTTTGCCTTGAATATGGAATCCAGTTTCTCGACCACGGCATCGAAGACAGCCGGATTGGTAAGGCACCATTGGCTGTTATGACCCGGACGGCGTTCGCCGTTTATGAAGGAGTAGTATTCGGGATGTGTCTTTCCGTACTTGTCTGACGGAAGCAGACGGTTGAATGTGTGCACCCACATGTGGTCTATGAACTCTTCTCCAGGACTTTCAAATCTGTACCACATCTTGACTACAGGGTCCTGAAGACCATAATTCTGTGACTGCCGGTAGCGGAAGGCCGGTGTCTCCCTGATGTGGATTTCCGGAATGACGACGTCTTCGCTTTCGGTAAGGTCATAAGTTTCATATGCCCAGTATGAGACTCCGAGGTATCTTTCCAGAAGAGTCACTACGCCATAGATTGCACCTTTGTCTCCTCCGGTCTTGATATGGAGGTTCCCGTTTTCGGTGTCGATGCTGAAACCGTCTTCACCGACGCCGTCTGCTGCATGTCCGCCGATGAAGATGTTGCCTTTTGATTGCGCTTCTGAAACGATTGGAAGCCGTGCCCCGCTTATTCTGTGGACAAAGTCCTGCAGAAGCCCGGCCGCCTGGACTGTTTCGTCTGCTTTGTCTGCAAGGACAATCTGTGACTTGGGCTTGGAGTTTCTTACCAGAACGGTCTGTGCGGATATTGCGGTAAGTGGCAGGATGCAGAACAATGCTGCTGCTATGATGCGTTTCATATGAGTGTCAGGTTTTATGTGTGTCTACAAATATAGTCATTTGTTTTTTGCTTCTGTAGGAAAATTCACTAATTTTGTATGATTTATAAATTGCCGGGGAATGGCGTTTTCAGCATAACAAGATGGTAAGTATCGAACATATAAAGGCATTGCAGCAGCGTGTGGAGATCCTGGGCCGGTGTATCAGCATCGACTCGAGGCGTGCAGAAGTGGAACATAAGCAGGAAAAGACCCTCGCTCCCGATTTCTGGGATGACCCGAAGGAGGCTGAGAAATTCCTGAAGGAGCTTTCAGGAGTCAAATTCTGGGTGACAGGATATGACAAGGTGGCTGCCGGAGTCGAGGATCTTAATGTATTGTTCGATTTTGCAAAGGAGAGCCTTGACGGATCGGAGGATGAGAATACTTCTGAAGTCGAAGAACTTGAAAATGCATATAAGGAGGTCATGTCTGAGCTGGAAGCTCTTGAGCTCAGGAATATGCTTGGAGAAGAAGGCGACAATCTCGGAGCGGTTCTGACGATAAATTCCGGAGCAGGAGGAACGGAGGCAAACGACTGGTCTGCAATGCTTATGCGTATGTACATACGTTGGGCAGAGCGAAACGGATATAAGGTGACGATAACGGATGAGCTTGAAGGTGAAGATGCCGGCATCAAGTCTGTAACTATGCAGGTTGAGGGAGATTATGCCTTCGGTTACCTCAAGGCTGAGAGTGGAGTTCACCGTTTGGTCCGCATATCACCGTTCAATGCACAGGGAAAGCGTCAGACCACATTCTCGTCAGTCTTCGTATATCCTCTTGTAGATGATTCGATCGAGATAGAAATCAATCCTGGTGACCTGGAGTGGGATACATACCGTTCGAGCGGTGCCGGCGGTCAGAACGTCAACAAGGTGGAGACGGGAGTTCGCGTAAGGCATATCCCTTCCGGAATCGTCGTGGAGAACACGGAGACACGTTCTCAGCTGGACAACAGGCAGAACGCCCTGCGAATCCTTAAGTCGCGCCTCTATGACATAGAACTCAAGAAACGTCAGGAAAAGCAGGCCGAGCTTGAAGGCCAGAAGAAGAAGATCGAGTGGGGCTCGCAGATCCGAAGTTATGTCCTTCACCCGTACAAGATGGTCAAGGACCTTCGCACAGGTCACGAAACTTCCGACACCCAGGGTGTCCTTGATGGCGACCTCAATGATTTCATGAAGGTATTCCTGATGGAGAACAATAAATAGATTGTCTTTTTTTTTGGGGGGGGGGAATATGAAATGCTTATATTTGTCTGTCATTAATACAGATGAATATATGGATTTCAAGAGATTCTTATGCCTTGGTGCATTTCTGCTGATGTCTGCAATGCCCTCTCATGCGCAGATTATAGTCGGAGAAGTTCCTGATGTTGAACCGGAATTCATCCTGACTCCTCAGGATGTCAGGGATACGGTCATTGTTGAGGATACGTTCCGGTATGAAGGACAGTGGCCGGAAGGAGAAGGCGTTCTGTATGATGTCAATCGTGGAATGATATTCGGCCGTTTTGCCGGTGGTGTTCCGGACGGTTACTGTACAGCCTATTTTGTCGACGGCGGACGTTATCAGGGCGAAATGAAGAATGGAAAGGAGAATGGATACGGTCATTATTTCTCAAAGTCGGGAAAGGTCTTTGCCGGAAAATTCGAGAACGACAGAGCCCATGGTGTAGATACTCTCTATTATCCCGACGGAAGGGTCTTTATCGGAGTAGTCGTCAAGGGGCGTGAACTGGATCATGGCGAGAAGTATGAAAGCATGCCGGCTCATCTTGAGGGTAAGAAGCCTGTGTTTGTTGAACGTGACCTTACGGAAGCCCAGAGGACCTGGATTGTGGAGAATCATTATGTGGCACCATTGTTCAAAGGACAATCTCCAAGTTCCGGTGCCTTTACCCGCTGGGTGAACAGCAAGGTGAAATATCCCAAGGAACTGCGTTCCGGTGGAAGGCAGGGTGCCGTTCGCGTCCGTTTCTTTGTCGAAGCTGACGGGTCTGTCAAAGATGTGGAGGTGCTGAAATGCGACCATGAAAGTTTTGCGGAGGAAGCGGTGAAGGTCATCACATCATCTCCAAAGTGGACACCTGCCTGTCGTGGAGGCAAGCCTGTCCGTGTCTTCTATGACTTCACTGTAAATTTTCTTCAAAGGTATTGACCGGCCGGTACGCATTGCATGGTTTTTCAAAGTCATAGAGAATCTGCGTAATATTTCGTATATTTGTGTGATATAATGGATAGTTTTCCCGTGTGTGAGTTTTTCATATATTTACACCGATAAATCGGAATTCCCAGTTGAAATCCAAGCACAACCTACATAATATTTTTGGTAATTTTTGTAAGTTCTTGTATATCAAATAAATAAATTTTCAATAATTTTTATCATTGGCAATAATATACCGTCGATCTTGTAGAG
>JAFQAR010000105.1 GCA_017399905.1 Bacteroidales bacterium | reverse complement strand
GCGCATTCTTCCACTCGTTCTGCAGATATGCGCTTCCGATACGGATCATCTGGTCGGTAAGACGGTCATATCCCCACATATTGTCCTTGAGATGGTCCTGGTTGTATTCGATTCCGGCAGTCAGGTCGGCAGGCATGAATATGCAGTTGTCGAACTTATAAACATACTGACCTCCGAGGACCCATGTAAGGTCATAAGTCTCTCCATATGCATTAGGATCCATTCCGGCTCCGTAGTAGCTTTCGCGGTTGATGTGCTGCACCGAGCCGAACACATTCAGACGATGCTTTTCATCACGCGAGGACCAGTCATATTTGAGGGATCCGGTATTGATGCTGTGGCGTACCTGCTCGGCAATCATGGCCTCATGAGGAGGAAGATGGAGATTGTCTCCGCCACGACGATATTCCTGAAGATGGTGATACTCGGCTGTTACCTTGCTGTAAAGGCCTGTCTTGATGTATCCGCGCATGCCAAGTGTCTGGCCGCTCATTTCGGTGAGTTCGGTAAAACCGTCCCCGTCATGGTCATATCCATCCTTCTGACGGTTTTGTCCGAAGACAGCGATTCCCATCTTGTTGTCTTCAGTCACAAGAGATGCATTGAGAGAAGTATTGTTGTCAAATGCTCCCGCTCCATTGATACTGCTTATGGTATGAGCCAAGGAAGCTGAATTACGGACTGGTTCCTTTGTGATGATATTGATTGTTCCGGCAATGGCTGATGAACCGAAAAGAGCCGAACCTCCGCCTCTCATGACCTCTACCCTATCGACCATATTTGCTGGAAGCTGCTCGATGCCATAGACTCCGGCAAGGGCGCTGAATATCGGACGCGAATCTATAAGTATCTGGGTATAAGGTCCGTCAAGACCATTGATACGTACCTGCTGGTAGCTGCAGTTCTGGCAATTGTTCTCAACGCGGACTCCAGGCTGGAATACAAGTCCCTGCGACAGAGAGGTCGCGTTTACTTTGTCGTATGTATCCATATTGACCACATTGACAAGGGTCGGAGCCATCATCCTCGTAGTCTCGCTCCTGTTTGCAGAAACGACGACGCCGTCAAGAAGGACATTATCTTCTTCAACAAAGAAATTCACCTCAAGAGATACCCCGTCCCTCAGGACAACTTCCTTGGAAACTGTCTTATATCCGACTCCGGAAACCTGAAGTATAAATGTTCCTTCCGGAAGATGTTCCATAAAATAATGTCCTGTATCACCGGTAGTAGTGCCTACAGTCGTACCTTTGAGAGATACCACAAGAAAGGGGACATGCTCCCCGGTATTTCTATCCAGCACATGGCCATGTACGCTTGCTTCAGAATGTCTGCGTTCAGCAGATAAACAGAATATGGGCACGAGAAGTGCCCATATAGTCAGAATTACAGTTTTTTTCATTTCCCTCTATCGTTTCACTTTTCGAAACACAAAGATAGTATGACAGAACTTCCGTACCAATCACTAAAAGTTGGTATTCATAAGGCTTTCCTACTCCAGTTCGCAGCCTGTGAAGAAGAAATCCTTCTCTGCCTTATCTTTCGGGAAGCAGTAATAGGTCATCTCGCATTGTGAACATACCTGACCGCCATGGCTCAGAGTCGCATCAATGATGGCGAAGTTGCGCTTCATCTCCTTGATATGTCCTCGGATCTCTATAGATATGCCCTCACCTGTAGGTACCGGATGACGGTATTTCATGGTCAGGTTCGTAGTCATTCCGGCAGTCTGAAGCTTGCGGTTCACGATCCATCCGCCAAGTTCATCCATCAGTGTCGCCTGAATCCCTCCATGAAGGGTCTTGAGCCAGCCCTGATAGTCATCTCCAGAGTTCCAGAGGCATACGAGATCGTCTCCATCCTCATAAAACTCCATCTTCAGTCCATGAGGATTGTCAGGACAGCATGCAAAGCAGTTGTAGCCCTGATCCTGAAGCCCCAGATACGGGTTCTTTATCTTCTTCATGATTATTCCGCAGCCTTGAGGCGCTCAGCATTCTCGGCAATCTGAAGCTGGTCGATCACATCCTGGATCGCTCCGTCCATGAAGACCGGAAGATTGTACATCGTGTAGTTGATACGATGGTCGGTCACACGTGACTGAGGATAGTTGTATGTACGGATCTTTGCAGAACGGTCACCACCGGCTACCATGGTCTTTCTCTTTGATGAAATCTCAGCGAGATACTTCTCATACTCGAGATTGTAGAGTCGCGTACGGAGTTCGGCGAGAGCCTTGTCGAAGTTCTTGAGCTGCGACTTCTCGTCCTGGCACTGTACTACCAGACCTGAAGGGATATGGGTAAGACGGATCGCCGAATATGTGGTGTTCACTGACTGTCCGCCAGGGCCGGACGAACAGAAGGTATCCTTACGGATATCGTTCATATTCAGTTCAATATCGAACTCATCCGCCTCAGGAAGCACTGCCACAGAAGCTGCCGATGTATGCACACGGCCCTGTGTCTCGGTCTGAGGCACGCGCTGTACACGATGAACACCTGACTCATACTTGAGCACGCCATAAACGCCGTCACCTGAAACTTTGCATATGATTTCCTTGAATCCGCCTGCAGCACCTTCTGCCTGGCTGGTTATTTCCATTCTCCAGCCACGTGTCTCGATGAATTTTGAGTACATGCGGAAAAGGTCACCGGCAAAGATGGCAGCCTCGTCTCCTCCAGAACCGCCACGTATCTCAAGAATCGCGTTCTTGCTGTCCTGAGGATCAGCAGGAATGAGAAGAAGCTTGATCTTCTCTTCCCATTCAGGGAGCGTAGGTTCGATCTCTGCAATCTCTTCCTTAGCCATCTCACGAAGATCTTCATCCTTCTCTACAGCAAGGATTTCCTTTGCCATCTCATAATTCTCAAGAATCTTCTTGAACTCGTTTCCAGCCTCAATGATAGGGGTAAGTTCCTTATACTCCTTGTTGAGCTGCACGAATTTCTTCATGTCGGAAATCACTTCAGGATCAGACAGCTGTGCCTGAAGCGCCTCATATTTCTCCTGAAGGCCCAAAACCTTCTCCAATAATGAATTGTCTGCCATATGTATTTACTTTATCTTTCTTATCCAGCATCGGCGGCGAAGCCAAAGTTCATGTTCATATCTGCCCCACACATTCACCGCAGTATTTGTTTCGATCTGAGGGTTCGCCAAGGCCCATCTTGCCCCACATTCCTTGAACTGTCGGGCCATCATTCCATGAAAAACCGCAGATATACCCGTATTCTGCCATTTCGGTGCAGCCCCTTCAAGCATCAGGTCGAGATGGGTGAAATCATTCTTCGCCTTCAGCACATGATACCATCCGAAAGGAAACAGGCTTCCCTTTGCCTTCTGCATAGCCTTTGAAAGGCATGGAATAGCGATTCCGAAAGCCGCCACCTCATCATCCTCATCCATGACCACGCAGCAGAGACGGCTGTCAAGCTGCCCCATGATCTGGTCTATCTCCTCCTCGATCTCTTCCTCAGTAAACGGTATGAAGTTATATACCGTACCGTCGTAGCACTCATTGTATGTCTTGAAGAACTTGCGGACCATGTTCCTGTCCTTCTTCAAGGCGTCGAAGTCCGCTACATGGAGCCTGTTCTTCTCCATTATCCTTTCGGAAATGGCTTTCAGACGTTCATCGACTCCCTGATCTGCAGGCATCATATACTGTATCCAGTCACACTCCTTCTCGAACCCGAGCTTTTCCATCAGGTCCACATAATAGCTGTGGTTGTACAGGCATGAGAAAGGAGCAAGCTTGTCAAATCCTTCGACCAACATTCCCTGTCTTCCCAGCGTATTGTAATACAGAGGGCCATGAATCTCATCCATGCCTTTCGACCTGGCCCATGATTCCGCGGCGTCAAAAAGCGCCTTTGCAACCTCGATGTCATCTATCAGGTCAAACCATCCGAAACGTACACGTCTTGTACCGTATTTCTCATTATAGCGCGGATTGATGACGGCACATATCCTTCCCACTACGTCTCCTGCCTCATTTTCTGCCAGCCACATCTTCCGCTCGCAATACCTGAGCGGAGCAGCGTGCATCAGTTCATGTTCCTGTCCCTTATGCAAAGGTGGTACATATTGCGCGCATCCTTTATACAAGGACTCGGGAAATCTGATGAATCTCATCAGATCCCTGCGGGATATGACTTCACGGACATTATACCTCATAACGAGCATTACATTACAACAATCTGCAAAGATAATAAAAACATTGGATTATATAGTCTGAGTATCTTCTTTAGCCTTCAAGGTGGACATCAGATGTGTGACCGCAGCCTGCGCGCACACGCAACCGAATACGGCAGGGATATATGAGACCGTACCAACCTGAGACTTCTTGTTCCTGTCTTCGCAAGGAACGATGGAATCCTTGTCCGGCAGCTCCTCGGAAAACACGACCTTGAAGCCGTTCTTTATACCCATATGCCTCAACCTCTTGCGCACGATATAGGCCAGAGGGCAGTTGAAGGATCTGGACACATCAGTTAGCCTGACCTTGGTGGCATCGAACTTCGCACCTGCGCCCATAGAGGAGACAAGAGGGATACCGCTGTCCATGCAGTACTTGATGAGATGAAGCTTCGGAGAAAGTGTGTCAATGGCATCGACCAGGAAGTCTATGCTGTATTTCCCGAGCACCTCACCAGCCTTCTCCGCCTCAAGATATTCCTTGATCACGACCAGGTCCAGCTCCGGATTTATATCCTTGAGACGTGCGGAAAGCACATCGCACTTAGGCTTGCCCACTGTAGAATCCAAGGCAAGAAGCTGACGGTTCTTGTTTGTTTCCGACACATCATCGCTGTCAAGGATTATCAGGTGGCCGATTCCGGCACGCACTATCATTTCCGCAGCATAACCACCGACGCCGCCGACGCCGATGACGGCAACCGTGGAATTACGGAAATGGTCGAGCATTTCCTCACCGACCAGCATAGCGGTCCTTTCCTGCCAGGCGTACATCATAATCCCTTAGCCTTTCCTTCATCCCAGATGGCATCCATCTCGGCCAGAGTCATGTCAGTCAGCTTGCGTCCTTTGCGTATGGTCTGCTCCTCAAGATAAGTAAAACGTCTCCTGAACTTGGCGCAGGTACGTTCAAGAGCCGTATCCGGATTCAAGCCGTAAAGTCTCGCCGCGTTGACGGTCGCAAAGAGGAAATCGCCCAATTCGTCCTCGGCACGGTCATAAGCCGCGGCACGTTCTTCATCCGTCTGCGCCACATCCATCGCATCAAGCTCGGCCTGGTACTCGCCAAGTTCCTCCTTTACCTTCTCCCACACATCTTCCTTCTTTTCCCAGTCAAAGCCTACACCACGAGCCTTGTCCTGCATACGGTATGCCTTCAGAAGCGGCGGAAGGCCGTCCGGAACACCGGAAAGGACTCTCTTGTTGCCGTCCTTCTCCGTGGTCTTGAGCATCTCCCACTGCTTGATGACATCTTCAGCATCTCCGACCTGAGCGCTTGAAAAGACATGCGGATGACGGTATATCAGCTTGTCACAAAGTAAATTGATGACATCCACAACATCAAAATGCCGCTTCTCCTCACCTATCTTGGCATAGAAAAGGACATGCAGAAGCACATCTCCCAATTCCTTTGACAGTTCGCGTTCCTCTCCTTTGAGTATAGCGTCACTTAATTCATAGACCTCTTCTATCGTCTGCGGACGCAGAGACTCATTTGTCTGCTTGCGGTCCCAAGGGCATTTCTCCCTCAATTCATCCAACACATCCAGAATCCTTCCGAATGTCTGCAATTTCTCTTCACGCGTATGCATAAACCATCCATTTATCTTGACATGTCCCACGGTCATGCGCAGGACGACACCATACAGTGTCAATGCAAAGTTAGCAATTCTATAAAAAATAACTATCTTTGGCAGGATAATCACATAATTATGCGCAAAGAGATCAGATTCGTTTCGGCAGAAGAAGCCGTCAAGGTCGTAAAGTCAGGAGACCACATACATTTCAGCAGTGTAGCAAGTGCACCACGTCAGCTGATAGACGCATTGTGCGCACGCGGTGAGAGAGGGGAACTTCAGGATGTACGCATCCATCATCTCCACACCGAAGGTCCGGCACCATATTCGGAGCCTCGCTTTGACGGAGTATTCTTTCATCAGGCCTTCTTTGTCGGAGGCAATGTGAGAAAGGGAGTGCAGGCGGGCTACGCGGATTACATACCTGTATTTCTCAGCGAGACTCAGAAGCTTTACAGATGCGGAGCGCTTCGTTGCGACGTGGCCATGATCCAGGTCTGTCCTCCGGACAAGCACGGTTTTGTCTCATTGGGCACGTCCGTAGACGCCACACTTGCCGCAATCGAATGTGCAAAGACAGTAATTGCAGTAGTCAACCCTAACGTACCACGCGCCTGGGGAGACGCCATGATCCCTATGGACATGATCGACATATTCGTGGAAGGCAACGAGCCTCTTGAGCCGGCTCATTTCAGCGAACCGAACGAGGTGGAAACGGCAATAGGAAAACATTGCGCAGCACTCATCGATGATGGCGCATGCCTGCAGATGGGCATAGGAGCCATACCGAACGCAGTTCTCGCACAGCTCGGAAACCATAAGAATCTCGGAGTCCATACCGAGATGTTCGCAGACGGTGTCCTCGACCTTGTGGACAGAGGTATCATCAACGGATCGAACAAGGCCATAGACAAGGGAAAGCTCGTTTCGACCTTCCTCATGGGCTCGAAGAAGGTATATGACTTCATAGACGACAACCCTATGGTAGCGATGATGGATGTAGGTTACACGAACGACCCATATGTGATAGCCCGCAATCCGAAGATGACAGCAATCAACTCAGCAGTACAGATAGACCTCACCGGCCAGGTGTGCGCAGACTCCATAGGTACAAAGTTCTACTCCGGCGTCGGAGGACAGGTGGACTTCATATATGGAGCATCGCTTTCACAGGGAGGAAAGGCCATCATAGCCATGCCATCATGCACAAACAAGGGTGGAAGCAAGATAGCTCCTGTCATCATAGAAGGAGGCGGAGTCGTCACTACCCGCCCGCATGTACATTATGTCGTCACAGAGTTCGGAGCCGTGGACCTTTACGGAAAATCCCTTCAGGAACGAGCCAAGCTTCTCATCAGCATAGCCCATCCTGACCATCAGGAAAGTCTGGACCGTGCAGCTTTCGAACGGTTCGGACCGCATTATCACGGTGTAAAGATCTGATAAGACGTCATCATTTTCCTTGCGCCTTGGCCTTGTTGCGGGCTGTCAGGGCCCGATGGAATTCACGTGCATTCCTGAGATGTTCGCTGTAAGTCACGGCAAACTTATGGGTGCCGTCAAAAGCAGGGTTTGCGCAGAAGTAGATGTAATTGTGCTTCGACGGATTGAGGACTGCATCCAGGCATGCCTTAGGAGGGACATTGATTGGAGCAGGAGGTAAACCGGCATACATGTATGTATTGTACGGAGAATCGACCTTGAGATGTTTCCTGAGGATACGGTCCAGCTTATATTCATGTATATACGCGATGGTCGGGTCGGCCTGCAGCTTCATTCCCTTCCTGTAACGGTTGAGATACACGCCAGCAATCACCGGATATTCAAAATCCTTGAGAGTCTCACCGCTTACGATGGACGCCATCACCGCAACCTGCATACGGCTCAGGCCCTGTGCCTTTGCCTTGGCCAGACGGTCTTCCGTCCAGAAGGCGTCATATTCCTTCTTGAAGCGGTCGAATATATCCTTGACAGATGCCGTCCAATACATTTCATATGTATCAGGAAGTATCATGGCAAAGACATTTTCCGGAGTAAAGCCGTACTCCTTCAGAAAAGCCTCATCGTCGAGGGCATCGGCTATGGAAGCGGAATCCACCATCATCTGCGTGCTGATCTTCTTAGCTATCCGTCCCTTCGTCCTCATGGTTCCCGACATGGTCATCATCTGAGGGGTCTGCCATCCGAAAACAAGCATTCTTGCCACATATATGCTGGTAGATGCAGTATCAATGACATAGCGTCCCGGCTGCATCCTCTCCATTACATCCATCTCATCGAAGCAACGCTTCACGCTGCCGGTCCTGAGCACACCCGCATTGGCTTCAAGAGAATCCAGCACCTCCTGCACTGTAGTCTCCGGACGGACGTAAAGCACGTACTTTTCCGTGAAGTTAGGCTTCTTGTTATCCACATAATATCGCCCCAGGACGAAAGCCGCTATTCCGGCAAGCACCGAGCAAACAGTAGCCGCCACGCATATTATCCTTGTTCGTTTCGTCATACTTCCTCTACTTTCTAAGTTTTATCATATCACCTTCTGACGGTACGTCGATGTCCGTCATTCCGTTGATCTTATACAGTTTCTTGAGTTTCACACCATATCTCTGTGCTATATCCCTCATCGACTCCCCTGCCTCCACGACATGCTTGTCAAGTCCCTTGGCAGCCTTGCCTTTCTTGGCATGTATGTACACCACTGTGCCCGGAGCAAGAGGAAGAGAGGTCTGCAGGTCGTTGAATCTGAGTATCTCCTTCTTGAAGAGGTCATACGATGCAGCTATGCTTTCATATGTATCTCCTTCCTCGGAATAGACAAACGGCACGCCGTTCCTCACATACACTTCACGGGATACCTTGAAATGAAAATCCTTCTTCTGCATCTTGGGATATACAGTGACCTTCTCGATCTGTGCCGGCGGAGGTGGCAGATCCTCCTTTGCGAAACGGACAGGCTTCATGTCATACTCATGAAGGGCATACTCCTCTATCAGCCTGATGAGCTTCGCCGGGTAGGAAGGGTCGGTCGCGTAGCCAGCCTTACTCAACCCATAAGCCCATGACTTATAATCCGTTACCTTATAATCAAACAGGAATCTGTACCTGTCCCTGTATCTCAGGAAATCCGAATGATCGCGGTAAGACTGCTCGGGAGAGTCATACTTCCTGAAACATTCCCCTTTCCTGTCATCATCATGGAAAACCTTGGCACCTTTCCATGTATTGTGGCATTTGATTCCGAAATGATTGTTTCCCTTTACGGCAAGTTCCGAAAGACCGTAGCCGGACTCGAGAAGGCCTTGGGCAAGCGTGATGCTGGCAGGCACGCCTGTACGTATCATCTCCTCGACGGCGAGCGCCGAGTATTTCTCGATATATATATCCTGAGGGGATTTCTTCTGTGCCGAGGTCTCGACTGAAGAAACCCAAAGGCACAGCAAGGACAATAATAAGGTCAAATATCTCTTCATATCGCGAAGATAGCAAATAATTCTAACGCACAGGCTCTTCGCCGTCATGTTTCACAAGAGGGATTTCCATACGGAGGCCGTCATATGCCAGATACGAATCCGGAAAAACAGAGCGTAATTCATCAAGGAAGAAGTCTACTGACGGAAACCTTGAAGAATAATGACCGACAAGAAGCCGGCCTGCACCGGCGTCCAAAGCTGTACGTGCAGCCTGCAGTGTAGTCGAATGAAATGTCTTTTCCGCCATGGCACTCATTTCCTCCGGGAATGTCGCCTCATGATAAAGGAGAGTCACGCCACGGACCCAGTCCGGAAGTTCCGGAAAAGGAGCGGTATCGCTGCAGTAGGCATAACTGCGCGGCACATATGGAACATATGAAGCCTCATCGTTTCTGATGACCTCCTGACACCCGTCCTTATGCCTCACGACATCCTCTCCTCTCTTGAGAGCTCCGATTTCCGCCAATGTAAGTCCGTGGCGGGCAATCGCGGACTTATAGACGTTACGCGACGGCATCTTTTCCCTGATGATGAACCCGAAGGTATCCACTCTATGGTTCAACGGGAAAGCGAGAAGCTCTACCGACCTGTTCTCGTAGAGCAGAGACGGTTCCGACATGGTCAGTTTCACGAAATTGATTTCAAAGAGAAGCCCTTCTCCGAAATGGCTCCTGAAGAAATCAAGAATGGGTCCGAATGATTCCGGAGCATATATGTTCAGCGGTGACGTCCTTCCGAGCAGCCCCATTGTGGAAAGCAGGCCGAACAGACCGAAGACATGGTCTCCATGTATATGGCTCAAGCAGATATGCTCTATCTTGAGAAAGGATATTCCTGCGGCACGCAGCCTCATCTGCGCTCCCTCTCCGCAGTCTATCATAAACAAGCGCCCACGTACGTCAAGTACCTGGGCGCTTGGATATCTTTCTGTCATGGGCAGGGCCGAAGCCGTGCCCAGAACATTAAGAGTGAAATTCATAGGATATTACTTTCCTTCGAGCTGGCTCTTGAGAGCTGCGAGAGCATCGAGGTCACCGAGAGTAGTCTTCTCGATGTTCGAGTTGATCTTCTTCACAGCCTTCTTAGTGCTGTCAGCCTCAGCTGCTGCCTTCTGAGCTCTCTCCTCTACTGCTGCAGCATAAGTCTTGGCATGTGAAAGGGTAACCTTCTTAGCGCTTCTCTTAAGCTCAGTAACCTTGAATGAAAGCTTCTCGCCAGCTACAGGCATTGTGCCGTCTTCCTTAGCAAGCTCACGGTTGAAGCAGAATGCGTCAACATCACCTTCGAGCTCAACGACAGCACCCTTCTCGTTTACAGAAGCAACCTTAGCCTCAACTACAGTACCTACAGCGTACTTAGCCTCAACCTCATCCCATGGGTTAGGAAGGAGCTGCTTGCGGCCGAGTGAAAGCTTGTGGTTCTCCTCGTCGAAGTCAAGGATAACAACCTCGATAGCGTCGCCGGCTGCTACAAGCTCTGACGGATGCTTGATCTT
>JAFQAR010000104.1 GCA_017399905.1 Bacteroidales bacterium | reverse complement strand
GCCTGTTCATCCAGATCCTTCTTGGTGATGACATCGGCAAAGGTGCGGTACATGGACAGAAGTTCCGGAACATTCTGAAAGCTGGCAAAGCGGCTCTTCAGCTTGTAGTTCACACCGGTAGCGTCCAGTTCCCAGCCGTTGGTAATCTGCCCGAAGCTGGAGGCCCAGGCATCGAAATGGTCTATCTCCTTTTCCTTCAGCTCCTCGTACTGCATATACCTCTGGAGGGTATAAACCTCTGCGATAGTGTTGCTGATGGGAGTGCCGGTCATGAAATACACACCGCGTCCATCATGCTCCCGCTGGAGGTAGCGACACTTGATGAAGAGGTCGAGAGCCTTGGCTGAACCGGTCACGTTGCCGAGACCGGAGACGTTCATGGTGGTAGCGTAGGCAAGGTTCTTGAACTCGTGACTTTCGTCCACGAAGAGAGCATCCACACCGAGGTCGCTGAAATCCACAGAGCGGTCTTTCTGGCCTACACCGGCAATGAGCTTTTCATACCGGGCTTCCATTTTCTCGCGCTGTTTTTCGAGCTGTTTGATGGTGGCGCGTCCGCCGTCCGCTTCCTTGGCAGCGGCGATGGCCTCAATCACAGCGTCAATCTGTTCCTGAAGAATCTCCTGCTGAACGTCATGGGGCATATCTATTTTGGCAAAAGAGCTATGCGCCACTATGACGGCATCCCAGTCGCCGGTGGCGATGCGGCTGAAAAGCCTCTCGCGGTTCTGTTTGGTGAAGTCGGTTTTATCGGCTACGAGGATATTCGCACCGGGATAGAGCTTGTAGAACTCATCGCGCCACTGGTGCAGAAGATGGTTGGGCACGACCACCATAGGCTTGTGGACAAAACCCATGCGCTTGGATTCCATGATGGTAGCGATGCAGGCCATTGTTTTGCCTGCCCCCACCACATGGTCAAAGAGGGCCGTGCCTTCCTGAATAGCCCGCCAGACCGCATTTTTCTGATGCGGGCGAAGCTGAACTTCCGAGGACGCCCCGACCAGCTCCACATGGGAACCGTCATAGGTCGGCGGAACGTGCGTATTGAATCGTTCGTTGTAGAGCTTGGTCAGCCTTTCGCGCCTGTCGTCGTCCACCCATACCCAGTCAAGAAAAGCCTGCTTGATTTCATCGGCCTTCTGCATGGCGGCGGCAGTTAGTTCCTGATCCACAACCATAATGGGCCTGCCCTGGTCATCGCGGCTTCCGCTGTCCACTTCCACCTTGATAGGGCGATTGATGAGCAGGGATTCGATGAGCTTGCCTGCCGAGTATTCCGGCGTTCCCCAGACACTGGTGTTCAAGGCATCATCCCAGATGCGGACGTTGGCCTGCCAGTGACCGATGGACGGGAAATACTGGATCTGCTGCATACCGCGTCCCTTATGCAGATGTTCCACGAATTCATCCATGACATCGGCAGGAACCCATGTGGAGCCGAACTTGATGCCGATGTCCACAGCTTCGATGTCGGGCGGCATGGCGGCAGTAAGAGCTTCCACGTTGGGAGCGAAGCGGGAGTCATTCGCGGCGGCGATCTTCGCCTGATTGAGCTTGGCTCTGACGTTGCCGGTAAGATACTTGTCGCGTATTTCCCACGCCTCGTTACTGGGATTGAGGAAGATCAGTCCCTGTTCCCTGAGTTCCTTCTGTACGTCATCGACCGGACGGCCAAGAAGCTGACTCATTCGGCTGAAGTCCACCTTGCCGGTCTCACGCAGAGAGATGATGAGCGCGTCCTTGGAGCTGTCCACATGGTCAGCAGTCTGAGCGGGGCGCAGTACTCTCTGGTGAAAAATGGCGGCTTTTTTGGCGGAGGCAGGCCGAGGCGGTCTTCCCTGTTTTCTGGCGACTTCAGGAGAAACGCCCTTGTCGTATTCACTTTCGAGCGACTCCAGTAGAGAATGTTCGGGATCCTCACGCATGAGGCCGCGATTGGTCTGGGAGTTCAGATGTCCATAGCGTCGGACAAAGGTGTCGTACTGACTGTTCAACGAGGCTCGCAGTCTTTCCATGACCAAAGGCTCCGCGTCAGACTTCTCGGCATCGAGAAGCTCACGCAGAGTATCGCGTATCTGAATCATGGAAATGAGGCGCAGGCGGGCTGTGTCGTTCTTTACCGGAAACGGAGCATAATCCTCCGCTCCGAACTCCCCCGCCACCTTGCAGACCACCTTTCTGCTCTGCGGTTCAACACAGAGTGCGCCCTGTTTCAATCCCTTGAAATAGTCGGATTCGATGAAAGAGTGGTTCTTCTTTTCCTCTTCCTTGCCGATCTGCTTAAGACGAGGAACAAAGATGTTTTCAGGAAGAACGGAAAGGCGTTCCGAGATGGCTGAACCAAGTTCATTGGGTGGAAAATCGGCAATACAGTCCAGCCGTCCATCATACTGGCTTCTGCTGTACGCCATCTTTCCGACAATCTGTTCGGGATGGCTGGCAAAATAGCCGTTGATGATAGCTGAACGCTGGCCGCCGTCTATATGGTCATCCACCATGACGGAACGGACGTTGAGCCACTCCCTGCCGTGCTTCTTTTCGCCGGAGTTCTTCTGAAAGAAGACGATGTCCGTGGTGACATCGGTGAGCGCGTTCTGCCGAAAGGCGAAATCCGGCAGACGAATCGCACCCAGAAAGTCAGCCTGTTCTGCGATATGCTCACGGACGGAGCTGTCCACGGTATCCATGAAGTAGCGGCTCACCACAAAGGCGGCTACGCCTCCCTCGCGGAGCAGACTGATGGACTTGGACAGAAAATAGTTGTGGATGGAGAACTTCTTGAGTTCGGGAAACTCAGGATCGTACAGCGACTGAGTGCCGAACGGAGGATTGCCTACCACGAGGTCGATGCCGCCGGGCCTGATCTGACTGTTCTGAAAACCGGCGTTGCGATGTGTCTCTTCGGGGTAGAGATACTGCGCTATGGCAGACGTGACCGGATCAAGCTCTACCGCCAGAAAGCTGGCCTTGAAGTCTTCGGGACAAAGGCCGATGAAGTTGCCGATACCGGCGGAAGGCTCAAGCACACGGAGGCTATCGCCCTTGCCTAAGCCGAGTCTGGCCAGCCCTTCATACATCCCTCTGATAACGGTCTCAGAGGTGAAGTGCGCGTCCTGCGTGGAACGCCTTGCGGCGGCATATTCGTCAGGAGTCAGCAGGCCCTGAAGTTCCTGAAATTCTGCGCTCCACTTTTCGTTTTTAGCGTCAAAGACCTGAGGAAGACCACCCCAGCCGACATAGCGCACAAGGATGCGCTGTTCGTCCGGGGTGGCCGTCTTTGCACCGTTTTTCTGAAGCTGTTTGAGAAGGCAGATGGCGGCGATATTGTCGGCATATTTTGCCTTGGGGCCGCCGGAGCCGAGGTTTACGTCAGGAGTTATGCGGAAATTCTGAGCTGCGTCTCGATGCCGGAGTTCTCCAAGATCTCCCAGTCGCTCATCCCCCTCATCCTCGCCAGTCTCGCCGTCTCGCTGTTCAGGACTTGCGTTTCCTTCTGCTGCTGTTCGTACAGTCTCAGGTCGAAGGCTATTCCGCCCTGCGATTCCAGCTTCTTCAGCTCTTCGGGGCTGTTCATCGCCCAGCGGTCGAGAATCGAGAAGGCTCGGCTGGTGTAGCCCCAGCTCTTCACGTCTCGGATGGTTTCGGGAGTCAGTACGGTCATGGCTATGGTCAGCGGTGCGGTCTGTCTGTCGAACATCTTGTGCCTCCTTCTGGGCATTATGAGTGAAAGCGGCCAGCTCCTGAACGGTCAGGAACTCGTAGCGATTCTGAGCGAACAGCTCCTCAGGGGAGAAACCGTCGCCGTCCATGAACTGCATCAGATTGAGATTGCGGCTGTACATCCGTGCGCCGCTGGGCATGGCATAAACGGTCATGCCCTGTGCGTTCTTTCCAAGAGGACGGGGCGGCTCGTCAGAGAGAAGATCGCTGACGGAGCTTCTTCGAGGAGCAGGCCTGGATTCAGGTATAGATTCAGGAGCAGGAGCGGCCACAGGGGACGGTTCGGGCTTCGAAGCTCCCTGCTCCTGAAGGTCGGTCTGAATATTTTCTTCGCGTATCTGCTCAATCTTATCGGCCATGAAGTCGAACAGAGTGAGCTGTCTGGGGTCGTAGGTCTGTTTGCGGCGTCGCGCCATGAAATATTCCTTCGCCGCCTCGGTGAAGGTCATGGCTGCGAGTAGCGCGGTCAGTTTTCCTTCGTGCCGATGGGTTCTTCGTGGACGATCCTCAGTTTGGCGGCGTTGTCGATGACGATTCGTCCGTTTTCTTCGTAGAAGACGATCTTGTCCCCAGCCTTGACGTTGAGCTTTTTGCGGACTTCGGCGGGGAGAACGAGCTGACAGCGGGAGGTGAGCTTGACGATTTCCATGTGTTCCTCTTTGGTAAGATTATTCTTATAAGTAAGAAATTTCTTACCTATAGAATAGGAGGCCCGGGAAATATCGTCAAGCCCGTCTGCCGAAAAATTCAGACTGTTCCGTCTTCGGTGATATTTTTGACTATGATTTCAATAAGTTCATGGATGGTATCATCCTTATGACTTCGGATGCGTTTTGCCAGAGCAAGAGCCGAGGGGATTTCCTTAGCGGTGAAGTCACAGGCCGGAAGCCGTATCCCTTCCATGATATAGGTAGGAGTGGTGCTGATGAGGTTCTGGGCTTCCACGATGTCCTTACTGACGGTTTCAGCCTGATTCTTGAGTGTGGCCACAAAGCTGTCCGTAGAGATAGCCGCGCTGTCCAGAGCTTTCTGCAAGGCAGCCTCATACGGAACAGGAACGCCTTTACCCTTTTCAGGCAGAATGTCGGCCCAGAACTGATGTGCCGCGTTGGGAGAAAGCTGCATCAGGGTTTCATAGACGAGCGACTTCTTGACCGACTCGCCATAGCTGGCAGAGGGACTGTGCCGTACCACGATGCACAGGTTGGGATTGTCCCGCTGGGCGGCAAGCGGCTCCTTGATGTCACAGTACGGGCATTCGA
Organism: Bacteroidales bacterium; assembly: GCA_017399905.1. Taxonomy (GTDB): domain Bacteria; phylum Bacteroidota; class Bacteroidia; order Bacteroidales; family UBA932; genus Cryptobacteroides. The sequence continues at coordinate 825 of JAFQAR010000104.1, read as the reverse complement.
GATTGGCCCAGTATTCGATGATGTCGCCTTGGAAGCCGTCCACGGATGCACCGTTAAGGCACATTTTTCCGGCAAGCTTTTCCTGCGGCGTGTACGGGGCGGACAGGTCTTTCATAACTTCTGCCATGACATTCTCGGCAAGGGGCTCGGAAGAAGCGTGGGCGAACTGCGGCAGGAGAGCCAGACAAAGGAAAGCAAGAGAACGAAGAAGCATAATAACCTCGTCAGTGTCGGAGTTGAAGGAGTTGAGGAACGCGAAGCTGAGCGTTCTTGAGAGGAGGATTGGCAAAGAAGGTGTCGCCGCGCACGACCTGCCCACCGAAGAGAAAGTGAGCTTCGCCTTCGATCTGCTCTTGAAGGTCGCGCAGGACAACGCGGTCTTCCTGCTCGATGGATGTGGTCAGATTGTCGCGGTAGAAGGAGCTGACTTCGGAATCGACCTTGTAGCCGCCTGCACGGAGTACGGTACTCTGCCCGGACAGCCCTTTGATAAGTTCCCACGTCTTCTCCGCGTCCTGCATTTTCATGAATACTTTGATGGACGTGTTAGCTACCATCTGCTGTGCGCCTTTTTTGTCAGCTTCAAGAATACCGGCGTAGTCCTGACTGGCGACGATGGCGGCAATGCCGAGACCGCGTCCCTGAGTGAGAACGACCTCGAAACCGGGTGTCACGATGGCGGCATATTCATCCACGATGCAGAGGTACGGGCCTATGCCCACGGCTTCCGTAGGCAGAGATTCCAGAACGTCAGCGGCATCACCTTCGATTTTGGAACCGAGGCCGACGGCGCAGGCATTGCGGAGCGCGGACAGGCTGATCTTG
>JAFQAR010000103.1 GCA_017399905.1 Bacteroidales bacterium | reverse complement strand
GAGTGGGAAGCGGAACAAAAGAAAGACGCCAACGGCATGCCTCCCATCAATCTGCTCAGCATTGAGAGCGGAGTCAACATGCATGACGAATCCAAGATGCTGATATTCGAAAGCGGGAAGGCAGACTACAGGAACATGTCAGATATAGATCTTTGCACGGAACTGGATGCGCTGGCCCGCAACAGGTACGGCAGGCAATCCGTGTATCAGCTGACATTGAAAGAGAAGCAGTCCATCGCCGAATATCTTTATAGGGTTCGCCACATCAGCGAACCGCAGATACGACGCTGTCTCATATTTCAGGAATGACGTGTGGATATTGCTGTCCTCAAGAACCAGGACAGCGGTACGACAGAATTCAACCGATCGTAAGTCTACTTTGCAAGATTGGCAAACGGACGACAGCCATGGCAACTTCTGAATCGGTTTATGAGTTCCGTCTCTAAAGCATCCGGATCTTCTTCCTTCTTTGTTGTTTTCCAACACAAAAGGAGATTCCCGGAATCCGCCAATTGCCATATGTACCTTCCGCCCCAATGTCCGACCGGCTTCCCTTGCCCAAAACGGATATACTGTCCTAAGCGTTTACGCAAGGAGGTTGCCTTGCCTACATAAAGGACTGTCGTATCTTCAACCCAATCAGCCTCCAGTTTGCAAAGAGGTACATTGGGATTCCTTCCTTTGAAAAATCCTCCGGTACCAGATTCAATAAACACCGGAGCCTCATCCGAAACACGCAAGACAAGGTATACTCCCGAAACATCCGGAATCTGTCTCAATGCAGAAGATTCCTTAAAACTGCCGACAGACGAAAACCCGGTAAAAACCATATCACCGAATTCTTCAATACAATTCTTCCGCTCCTCCATAATAATCATATAAATCCTGATAATCAACAGAAAGTTGGTTTATTATCTCTTCATCACTCATTCCTGCATCTATAGTCCTAATTTTATCATACAAGACCTTAGTGTCAGAATCATATGACGTGTCGGCACATAATTCCGGTTCAACATCCTTACCGCGCAAAGTATTTCCAGCCGGTTGTCTGCCGATCCCTATGTAAGGTGTGGTTTCGCTTATGACAAATGCTGCGACAACAATACCGGCCAGAATGAACAGTACCGCACATCCGTCAGGTTCTTTATTTGCCTTCATATCAACCAAATAAGTATCAAAAGAAGTCTTCCGACTATAAACACCTACACGAAACGATACATTTCATTTATCACGGACTTTTCCGCACTGTTCAGTTCATAGCCTTTATATTTCCTGTAAGCATTCCTTATCACGATCGCATCGGAAGGGAGTCTGACATCTCCGTTTTCATCCAGAAAAACACCTCCGTCAGCTTTCATGAACTTATAAATATTTTCCATCGCATTCTGCCTGACAGCAGGATCCTTAAGTCCTCTTGATGCAAGACTATCCTGAACCATAAGCTTCAATTGAACCAGCTTCATATACTACTTGTTTTTACCATCAGTACCTGTATCTTTCAACGAAACCATTTTCGGGCTGACACTTCTGTCAACAGAAAACAGATTCGGATAATTCTTTATGCGCGCCGAGACTTGATTGGGAGGAAGCGGAAGTCCATCCGACCTTTGATAAAGGCCGTTTTTCCGAACTGCATCTGTAATATCCATAACAGTCATCGGGCAGCCTGCCGCCTCCAGAACCTCAACAATCGCCTCGTGAAGAGTATTACAGTTCTTCCGCACAATTACCTCAACCTTTTCACCACTGTCTTCTTTGGCATCCATCTGAAATTCAGTCTCAAAGATCATCTTATAATACTTATATAACTTTGAATCAAAGAATCTTACTCCCTCTATCAGAATCTCGATGATTTCTTCATATGACATGCTTTTCTCATATGCAGCCAGATTCGCTTTCTTCAGCGCCTTCAGTTTCGACAGCAACTCCACAGGAACATTCATCGCTGTGTATTTCTTATTTTTCCCTATCATATCATGGTTTTATATACTGCAAACATACATAATTATTCTATATTATCAAACTAATTATAGAATTTTTATAAATATTATAGTATATCCCTTCCTTTACAACAAAAGACTTTTCCGGCAAAAACAGCCGCAGCACTTCAGAAATTCCATAAGTTTTTGTATATTTGGAAGTTGCAGGGCAGATATCATTAACCAACCTGAAGAATCCTAAACAAACTGAATCATGGAAACCGACCGCAGATGGGTTGTCGTCCGCATTGACGGAAAGATAGCCTCCATTTCCACAGATTACAGACAGCTGGCAGCCTTGACCAGACGTCTTGCCGAGATGAGCTACGGCAAGGGTCTGGACCAGAAAAAGGCGGACAGAGACAAGGCAAAGGCAGATTCCGGCAAAAGGAAGACCGGAATCCAACCACGGCTGTTCGGCGAGATTACAGCCGTCACACTCAGCCTTGAAGAGGTCTGGGAAATGAGGAAGTCCGTAAAATGGGAAGACCTCATGCTGTTCGGAACGGACTTCCAGAAGAGGGTATGGAGGAAGCTCTGGGAGCTGACTCATGACGGCACACCGGCGGAAGGACAGGAGAACGTGACAGGACAGCCGGCTAAGGAAGGCAGTCCAAGGCTCATCTGCTACAGCGATTTCGCTGACCTATGTCAGAACAGGGCCGGCGTACGTGCTGTCGCCCACGCCATAGGCCTGAACCCTGTCTCGGTGATAATCCCCTGCCACCTCGTGGTTCCCAAGGAATCCATCGACAGGATCCGGGAAATACATAAGAAAGCAGAGGCCACCATATTCAAGGGTGATGACCTCTGCATAAGCAGCATATTGAATGAAAGTTCCATCGACTTCGGGGAATATGCCCTGGGAAAGGAACTCAAGCGCATTCTGATAAATCTGGAACTGGCGCTTGCATGACAGTGTCCGGTCAGTTCTGGAAAACGACCTCCACCACATGATCCGCTACGGAAGGCACGTCTCCGAGAGTGATGAGAAGCCGTCCGTCAGACACCTTGTATTTCAAAGGTGCTCCATCTTTCATGGCCCTGACCGACTTCACCTTCTTCATCGAAGGATCCAAAGGAACGGAAATGACATCTACACCTTCCAGAGGCTCGATCAGATGCAGGAAAAGACGCTGACCGTTCATCGTCGTCACGCCCCAGCTCTGCTCAGGGATGCCTGTAGCCGATGTTCCGTAGACAGATTCACCATAGACCTTCATCCACTTGCCTATTCCGGCAAGACGCTCCACCGCTGCAGCCGGAAGATTGCCGTCAGGCTGAGGACCTACGTTCAGCAGCAGGTTCGAACCTTTCGAAGCGGCACGCACTATAAGACGGACGAGTTCATCCACCGGCTTGTAGTTCTGGTCCTCTACCTTGTAGCCCCACATGCCGTTCATCGTCTGGCACATCTCAAGCGGAAGCGAACTTACGGTCTGACCCGAAGCCCATCCGGTCGTATTCTCACCCGGAAGGTCACGTTCGAACATCTGGAAATCCTCTCCTTCGAAAGGAGTGAGATGATGATTGTTTCCGATAAGGCATGAAGGGTCGATCCCGTGGATATGCGAATATATTTCAGGATACCGCCAGTCAAACGGCTGAGGGTCGCTGTCGTGGTCCCAGTCACCGTCAAACCATATGGCGCCGATCTTTCCGTAATTCGTAAGCAGCTCAGTCAGCTGGGCCTTCATGAAAGCGATATAGCTGTCATAGTCCTGCGAATCACCTTTCCTGCCGGTTCCGCGGCCTGTACGGCCTACGGGGTAGTCTTCCCTGGTCCAGTCAAGAAGGGAATAATAGAAATGAAGGGCTATGCCTTCCTCCCTGCAGGCTTCCGCCAATTCGCCTACAATATCCCTCCTGAACGGCGACGCATCCATGATGTCATAATCGGAAACAGCGGTGTCGAACATCGAGAATCCGTCATGATGTCTCGTCGTGAAGCAGATATATTTCGCTCCTGCATCCTTTATGGCCCTCACCCATTCACGTGCGTCGAACGATGCAGGATAGAAACCGCCTGCAGCCTTTGCATATTCCTGGGCATCTATGCCCTTGTTCATATACCATTCGCCCTGGGCGAACATGCTGTAGATGCCCCAATGGATGAATACGCCGAACCTGTTGTCCTCGAAGGCCTCGCGGGCCTTGATGTTTTCTTCAGAAGGAATATACTTTCCGTCCGCATCGGCAGAAGTGACCGCCCCCGAAAGCATGAGGGCAGTCAGAAATGAAAAAAGAATGTTCATATTATCGTTTATCCTTGTTGTCCGGAATGTAAACTTACGGTTTTTCTTCTGTTTTACAAAACCTGCCAGATTATCTGACTGACTTCTCGATAAGCTGCCTTGCAGGACGGTCCGGGTCGTTCATCACTTCGCACACATCATCCAGAATCATGACCTCGCCGTTTTCAACGGTATATTCAGGCCATTCAGGAAGAGATACGCAGTTAGGATTTCCTGTCCTCATGAAAGCAAGGAGAGCATCAGACATCCTGTCGGAAAGGGCACGAGGACGCTTTCCGCCGCCTGTATGCGTAACCATGAGGTCGGTATTGTGGAGCCAGAAGCAGATGTCGATGCAGTGGAAAGCACGCTGGCGGCCGTCAAACATAGGAGGCTGCCATGTGAACCAAGCCATGTACACAGGGGATTTCTGCGCGGCCTTGACATTTGCGCTGCGCACGACATTGACACGTGTGCTTGCAAGGAGAGCCCATATCTCTATCGGACGGAAATCCGGATAGAGGGCCGAATATGCCTCAACGATATCCTTAGTTTCCTCTCCGTATCTTGGAGTGAGCTTTTCCACCACTCCCTCGAACGTGATGTCCTCCAGTTCCGGATTGTCCCTGTTGGGGTTCCATTCCTGCTGGACGGTACAATAAAGCATAGGTATGTCCGGAATCTCCGTATTTTCCGGATCGAAGAACCTGCCTGAAGGGACATCGACATCGTCACCCACAGGACTGAATCCCCTGCGGCTGTTGCCTTTGTTTTCCATGGCGAAATTCCTCGCCACGCGATGAGCGAGAGCATAATATTCCTCCCAAGGCATATCCTGAAGCTTGTCAACCTCGGACGGCTTGAGTCCGGCCGCCTTCACGATCTCTTCGCCAAGAGCCTCGGCGTACTCCTTGTCTGCGGCAGAGGTGGTGTTGCCGCTGAGGGCCACAGCCTTATGCACGAGTCCCTTCGCAGCAGGCATGGCCGCAACTATGCTCACCTTCGAACCGCCGCCCGACTGTCCCATGATGGTGACATTGTCCGGATCGCCTCCGAAATTCCCGATGTTTTCATTGACCCACTCCAGCGAAGCTATGAGGTCGAGTATTCCCACATTTCCGGAATGTGTGTATTTTTCACCGCCCACCTTGGCCAGATCGGTATATCCAAAGGCATTGAGACGATGGTTCACGGAACATACGACCACGTCGCCGTAACGTGCCAGGTTCTCACCGCAGTATCCGTCCTGCTCGATGGCGTTTCCGTTCGAGAAGCCGCCGCCATGGAACCATACCAGCACCGGACGCTTCCTGCCGTCCAGCGCAGGAGTCCATACGTTCAGACGGAGGCAGTCCTCGCTTGCATCGAAATAGTTCCAGTCATCCACAAAAGCCGAAGGCGACTCGGGATTCTTGTCATAAGGTATAGGCTGCGGAGCCATGTCGCCATAGTTCAGAGCCAACCTCACGCCTTCCCAAGGTTCAGGTTTCTGCGGAGGCATGAAACGGTTCTTTCCTGCCGTGCTTGCTCCATATGGTATTCCCTTGAAGTTATAGATATCCCTCAGGATATATCCCCTTACCTTGCCGTATACGGTATTGGCCACGGCGATATCCTCGCCTATGAAAAGCTGCTGCCCGTCACATCCGGAAGTCTTTCCTCCACCGCATGACACAAGAAGGGAGCACGCAGCCAAAGCTGCCAGAAACAATGATTTCTTCATAATATGTTATTTTCTAGGTTCACGAACATACAGTTTGATACGGAGGACGGTAGGCTGCTTGCCCACATACGGGCCTGTCCAGTCCGTCTGGTCTCCATTGAGGACCCTTATCATCTCCCATTCACCGTCTTCATTGAAGAATCCTTCCTCGACACGCAGGAAATGCCAAGCTTTACCCTTATCCTTGCCGAGAGGCTGGAAGGTATAGCGTACATTTGTTCCGAAGGCATAGAATTCATTGTCAGACAGCTTCACAAGCATGGCATGGCCGTCAGCAGGCTGAGGTTCACCCGCCGCAACCGCGCCCTGGACATTGCTCCTGTTCGGGCGGCCGAAGGTAAGGATGGCCTGCCATTTTCCGAGATCCACATATCTTACTGCATGGTCTTCCGGCTCAAAGGCTGTGTAGATACGGCCTTCAAGCCTCCACTGTGCGAGCTTGTCGACTATCGGGGCGAGCATCCTGTACTCGTCGGCAAGAGGTCCTATCCTCCTGCCTCCGTCAACACCGAACGGAGAGAAGCCTATGCCCCTTGAAACGACTTCATAAAGATATTTCGATGCAGATATGGTCTCAGGCACCATCAGACAGTTGTCCGGACGAGTATAAAGCCTGATTGACTCCATATAATCCTTGTCTCCTCTCTGATAGATGTCAGGAGCTACCAGATCGATGCTTGGGGCGGCAGCCTTGTATATGCATATGACATTGTCCGTAGGTCCGCCGCTCTCATACTGCGTGGCAGGAGGATTGCCGAAAGGACTTCTCAAGGCAGCATTGACGTACATAGGAAGCGGATACACCGCCTTTCCCGCAGCCGCCACATATTCGATATAGCTTGCCACATGCCATGCATGGAAATACTCGTCCGCCCTTTCACCGAACACCTCGGTCCACGAGCCTTCCTTGGCGCCGGCTCCGAGCTCGGCAAGTATCTCCGGCTTCAGCAGGGCTGCAGGGACATCTGAACGGAAGAGCTTGTCCACCGACTTGGAATAATCACGTACGCTTCCCCATGTGCCCGGCTCATTCTGGACCTGCATCATGATGACAGTCCTGCAAGGGTCATAATCACGGATGAATTCCATCACGGCGGCAAAAGCCTTGGCATCAAGCTCCATCGCAGCCTTGCAGTGAGGTGACGGAGAATCGACAGGCTGTCCCTGTGCTCCCACCACATTATAGTATTTATTCGAATCGAGCTTCATCCACTCCGGCATGTAGTGCCCGCTGCCGTTCTTCCATGTCGCGAACCACAGAAGGACCAGACGTATATCGTTCCTGCGCGCTTCGTCGATGATTGTCTTTACCGAAGAGAAGTCATACTGTCCCTGCACCGGTTCTATCGCCTCCCAATAGATGGGAACTTCAAGAGTGTTCGCATTCATCGCCCGCATAGTATCGAAAAGCTGAGGATGCATCGCAGGCCAGTTATTGGAATTTCCCGATTGTCCGCCAAGGATGAAGAACGGCTTGGCGTCAACGTACAGTGCATACTGGCCATCCTGATGTCTGACCAGTTCAGGCATTGGGGCTTCCTTCACCTGTGCGCTCATGGCAACAGAAAAGGAAACGCAGAGAAGGGCTGCGAATAACTTTACTTTCATAGCTGTTCAGTGTTATTAAAGGTGTAAAAACCAGGTTTCGGACATCATTCGCCGTCCGCTCTGTTCGTAGTGATGAGGATGACGCCGCAGCCGCCCCGGGTACCGTAAATTGACGCAGATGCGTCCTTGAGCACCTCCACGGACTTTATGTCACGCGGGTTCAGGTAGCTGATGTCGTTCACCTCACATCCGTCCACTACCAGAAGCGGATCCGTAGATGCATTTATCGTATTTATTCCACGGATGATATAGCGGTAGCTGTCACCGTTCTTTATGACCTGCAGACCCGGCACACGTCCCTGCAGATATTCCCCGATGTCGGTATAGGACGCGACCTCGTTCTTGTTCACCTTCACGGTCGATACGGAATTGACAAGATGGGATTTCTTCACATACCCGTAACCGACATTTACGGAGTCCTCGGCAAAGGTCCTGGCTCTGAGGGAATCCTTGACCGCACGTTCCATACGGCGAAGTTCTCTCCTGAGTTCTCTTTCTGTCTTCTTTTCCTGAGAAAAGGAAGGAGATGCGGCAATGACCGCAAGAAGCAGCAATAAAGTCAGTCTCTTCATAGCTTAATGAATTTAAATTCAGTTTTTCAGATAATATGTTACGGAAGTGACCACACGGACCTTCTTGATGTAAGGCGTGTTGCTGTCACGGTTCTCTATCGTGAATGTTCCCTGGTTGGCTGTCCTGATCTTGCCCAGACGGCTGTCGGAATCCTTTGCGAACTTCTGTGCGGCCTCACGGGCATTCCTGGTGGCCTCCTCTATCATTTCCGGCTTTATGTCATTCAGACCCTCGTATTTGAATTCGACAGGATTCTCCCAGCTGTTGCCTCCGGTGACGATACCCTTCTTCAGAAGATCCGACTGCTTCGACATGAGGGCGAGGACCTTCTCCACATCTGCGGTATATACGGTCACGACATTCGTCGCGATGTATCGGAAAGCCCTGTCGTTGCTTCCGTATTCATTGGCGAACTTGTCGGATATCTGGGGAACGGACACAGATATCTCGCCTTCCGTCAGACCGCCCTCCTCCAGGAAGGACCTGATGACCTCATTGTTCCTGTCGGTCTGGTCATAGATGGACTGGATGTCATTGGACATCACCTTATAGACGATAGGCCAGATGACCTTGTCGGCCATCACTTCCTTTTCGCACAGGCCCTTGACATTGACGGTGCGGTCGTACGAACGGTACTTGTCCACAGCCCTCGGAATCATCAGGCCGAGGACCACAAGACCGGCCATTATGAAAAGGCCGCTGAAGAATCTTCCTTTTTCCATGACGTCTTATATTTGAAACTTCCGTAAAGATAACAATAATTATGCAAGTCCGGTATGGTCCACACGTCTATTCTTCATAAGAAAAGGCCGCTTTCAGGGGGATATTTTATCACAAAACATGTAAAAATAATTGAAGGGCATCTTCTTCTCCTTTTTTAGATTTATATTTGTACATAATGCTTTATTGAAACCCTGATGAAAAAACCGGTTCTCGACATACTGCAAGTCATATCAGCGATGATCGCGATGGCCTGTGCAGCACCTTACGCTTCCGCCACTGACCGGCAGCCGTCACGGAGCTGGAATCCCGACAGGGGGACCCACTACGTCAATCCGGTACTGAATGCAGACTACTCGGACCCTGACATCTGCAGGGTCGGGGACGACTACTACATGACGTCTTCATCCTTCGCATGTTTTCCCGGTCTGCAGATACTGCACTCCACGGATCTTGTGAACTGGGAGATCATCGGGGCCGCACTTACCGACTATCCGGGACCGGGCTGGTCTGACGAGAGGCCGTGGGAGACACTCGGACAGGACCTGGACACACCGGCCGTCAACCCTCCGGGGCCTCAGGAATGGAGGACGGTCCCCCAGCACGGCAACGGAGTCTGGGCGCCCGCGATCCGCTGGCACGAAGGGGAATTCTACATCTACTGCGGAGACCCTGACAGAGGCATATTCATGGTGAAGACCGACGACCCCCGCGGCCGATGGGAAGACCCGGTATGGGTCGTGAAGGCCAAGGGATACATAGACCCGTGTCCGCTGTGGGACGAGGACGGAAAGGCTTATCTGTCGCACGGATGTGCGGGAAGCCGCGCCGGCCACAAAAGCGTGCTCTTCGTGGCACCGATGTCCCCGGACGGAACGAAGCTGCTCGGCAGGAGCCGCATAGTCTATGACGGACATGAGACGCAGCCTACAATCGAAGGCACGAAGTTCTACAGGCACGACGGAAGATACTACATATTCTCACCTGCAGGAGGCGTCCCTACCGGATGGCAGGTGGTGCTGAGGTCTGACAGCCCCTGGGGACCATACGAAGAGCGCGTCGTGATGGCACAGGGAAAATCCCTTACAAACGGCCCGCACCAGGGGGCATGGGTGGACACGCCGGACGGCAGCGGACACTGGTTCATGCATTTCCAGGACAAGGACGCATACGGACGCGTAGTGCATCTGCAGCCTATGACATGGACCGACGAAGGTTGGCCGGTGATCGGCATCGACAAGGACGGTGACGGAGTCGGTGAGCCTGTGGAAAAGTACAGGAAACCTGCACTGAAGGGCTCCGGAGTGTTCCAGCCGGCAGAAAGCGACACCTTCACCAGTCTCGAACCCGGCCTGCAATGGCAGTGGCACGGGATTCCTTCGCCATACTGGTATTACATGGACACAGCAGCCCGGGAAACCCATACTGACGGAACCGGAGCCCTGAGACTTTACTCCGTCGACCAGACGGAAAGCTGGCGCAACCTCGGAGATTCGCCGAACCTTCTGCTTCAGAAGACACCGGCCGACAGGTTCTCCGTTACGGCAAAGCTCCGCTTCATCCCTAACCCTCAGCTGAAGGAGAAGGGAGAATACTGCGGATTCGTCCTCATGGGACAGGACTATGCGACAGTAAGGCTTGCCGACACCCGCGAAGGCGTGATGCTGCAGTATGTAGAGTGCAGCGAAGCCCTCAAAGGAAGGCCTGAGCAGATAATGAAGACCATCCCCATGCAGTCTGTACCGCTCCCGAAGCCGTATTCAGGTTCATACATGTCCACTACAGTCCCTCCTGCGGCACCTTCGGCCTATATGGCGACCGACGTGTTCATAAGGATGGATGTAAGGCCGCAGGAGAGGAAGGGCAACGTTCCCGACCTCACGGCAAGATTCTTCTACAGCCTTGACGGCAGGAAATGGACGGAACTCACGGAAAAGCCGTTCATAGGGAAGCCGGGCAGATGGATAGGCGCAAAATTCGGCCTCTACTGCAACCGCTCGGCTTCGAAGAACGACAGCGGATGGGTCCAGGCCGACTGGATAAATATAACGGAATGACAAGAATTAACAATTGAAAACAGAAAACTGATATGGTCAACTTTTCTCTTGAAGGTAAGGTGGCTCTCGTTACCGGAGCAGCCTACGGAATAGGATTCGCAATGGCCCGCGCTCTTGCCGAGGCCGGTGCAAGGATCGCATTCAACTGCCGCACACAGGCAAACATGGACAAGGCTCTTGAAGACTACAAGGCCCTCGGAATAGACGCAAAAGGATACATCTGCGACTGCACCGACGAGGAAGGCGTAAAGGCAATGGTGGCCGACATCGCCGCCACTCTCGGACCTGTCGACATCCTTGTGAACAACGCAGGCATCATCAAGCGCATCCCTATGCACGAGATGGCTGCCGAAGAGTTCCGTCAGGTGGTGGACATCGACCTCGTCGCTCCTTACATCTGCGCGAAGGCGGTACTTCCGGGAATGATGGAGAAGAAGGCCGGAAAGATCATCAACATATGCTCGATGATGTCCGAACTCGGCCGTGAGACCGTTTCCGCCTATGCTTCCGCAAAGGGAGGACTGAAGATGCTCACAAGAAACATCGCATCCGAATACGGCCAGTACAACATCCAGTGCAACGGCATCGGTCCGGGATACATCGCCACCCCACAGACCGCTCCGCTCCGCGAGCGCCAGGCTGACGGCAGCCGCCACCCGTTCGACTCGTTCATCGTGGCAAAGACTCCTGCAGAGCGCTGGGGCACCCCTGAAGACCTCATGGGACCTGTGGTGTTCCTCGCTTCGGAGGCTTCGGACTTCGTCAACGGACATGTGCTCTATGTCGACGGCGGTATCCTCGCATACATCGGAAAACAGCCTAAATAACATATGGAACAGGTATTCAGCTATATCATCGGACTCGGCGCAGCCGTGATGATGCCAATAATCTTCACGATCCTCGGCGTCTGCATCGGCATCAGGTTCAGCAAGGCCCTCAAGAGCGGACTTCTGGTGGGAGTAGGCTTCGTCGGACTGTCCGTCATCACATCGCTGCTGACAAGCACCCTCGGACCGGCCCTGGCAAGAGTCGTGGAAATCTACGGGCTCCAGCTCAAGGTCTTCGACATGGGATGGCCTGCAGCGGCCTCTGTGGCATACAACACGTCAGTAGGAGCCTTCATCATCCCGATATGTCTGGGAGTCAACATCCTAATGCTCCTGACAAAGACCACAAGGACCGTGAACATCGACCTGTGGAACTACTGGCATTTCGCCTTCATCGGCGCCATCGTATATTTCGCATCCGACAACATCTGGTGGGGATTCTTCGCGGCCATCATATGCTACATCATCACCCTGATACTGGCAGACTACACTGCTGACCGTTTCCAGGGATTCTACGACAAGATGGAAGGAATATCCATCCCACAGCCTTTCTGTCAGGGATTCGTGCCTGTCGCCGAGGTCCTGAACAAGGGACTGGACAAGATTCCGGGAATAAACAGGATCGACATCGACGCTGAGGGAATGAAGAAGAAGTTCGGCCTTCTCGGAGAGCCGCTTTTCCTCGGAGTGATAGTCGGAATCATCATCGGAGCCCTTTCATGCGACAGCTGGAAGGAAGTGGCGGAAAAGGTTCCTTACATCCTCGGACTCGGCATAAAGATGGGAGCCGTGATGGAGCTCATCCCGCGCATCACTTCCCTCTTCATAGAAGGACTCAAGCCTATCTCGGACGCCACAAGGGAACTGATCGACAGGAAATTCAAGGGAGCCAAGGGCCTCAACATCGGAATGAGCCCGGCCCTCGTGATCGGGCATCCGGCCACCCTCGTCGTATCGCTCCTGCTCATCCCGGCAACACTCATCCTCGCCGTGGTGCTTCCGGGCAACGAATTCCTTCCTCTGGCATCCCTCGCAGGAATGTTCTATGTGTTCCCTCTCATCCTTCCGATAACCAAGGGCAACATACCTAAGACCTTCATAATAGGTCTCCTGCTCATGCTCGTCGGCCTTTATTTCGTGACCGACCTGGCTCCTTATTTCACTCAGGCTGCCAAGGACGTATACGCCAGCACTGGCGACGCAGCCGTAGCTATTCCGGCAGGATTCGAAGGCGGATCACTTGACTTTGCATCCAACCCTCTGGCCTGGGTCATCTTCCACCTCACACATTCATGCAAATGGATAGGGGTGACCGTCCTGGTGCTTGTGACAGCGTTCCTGATGTTCCTCAACAGACGCGCCATCATCCGCTACCAGAACGCACCTGCCGCAGAGCCGCAGGCTGAAAACAATGAAAACAAAACAGAATAAATATGAAGAAAACCATTTTAACTACAGCATTGACACTTATGACAATTGCAGCTTCCGCACAGCTGAACTACACGGTTCAGACAGCATGTCATCCCGATGACGTGAAACACTACGACACAGAGCGTCTGCGCAGCGCCTTCCTGATGGAGAAGGTGATGTCTCCGGACGAAATCAACCTGACCTACACACTTTATGACCGCCTCATCTACGGAGGCGCAATGCCTGTCGGCAAGGTACTCGTCCTTGAAACGTTCGACGAGCTCAAGGCCGAGCATTTCCTTGACAGACGCGAACTCGGAGTCATCAACGTGGGCGGTGACGGCGTAGTCACTGTGGACGGGAAGGAATATCCGATGAGCTTCAAGGAAGGACTTTACGTGGGCTGCGGCAAGAAGGAGGTCACATTCAGAAGCGTAGACCCTGCCAATCCTGCCAAATTCTACATCAACTCCACTCCTGCATACAAGGAGTATGTGACTCAGCTCATCACAACGGACCAGAACGCAGATCCTAAGAAGTACGCGATCGCACAGTCAGACAAATACGGAAAGATGGAGGACAGCAACGACCGCGTCGTGAACCAGCTCATCGTGAGCTCGGTGCTCAGCAAGAAGAAGGGCGGCGGCACAAACCAGCTCCAGATGGGTCTGACTGAACTCAAGCCAGGCTCTGTATGGAACACGATGCCGGCACATACCCACACACGCCGCATGGAGGCATATTTCTATTTCAACGTACCGGAAGGCAACGCAATATGCCACCTCATGGGAGAGCCGAAGCAGCAGCGTCTCGTGTGGATGCACAACGAGCAGGCCATCACTTCACCGGAGTGGTCGATCCACGCGGCTGCAGGAACAAGCAACTACATGTTCATATGGGGCATGGGAGGAGAGAACCTGAATTACGGGGACAAGGACGAAATCCCTTACACAGAGATGAGATAACCGAAGGACAGGGCCGGAAATGATTGATTCCGGCCCTGTTTTTACATTTTTTGATGTTTTTCCAAAAATTTACGCAAAAAAGTTTGGAGGTTTGAAAAAACTTCGTACCTTTGCAATCCCGTTTGAGGAAAATGCGGAAATAGCTCAGTTGGTAGAGCACAACCTTGCCAAGGTTGGGGTCGCGAGTTCGAGTCTCGTTTTCCGCTCCAAGAGTCAGCAGAAATGCTGACTTAAATTTTGAATCACCTGACGAGGTACAATTATATGCAGGTCGTCCTTTACTAAGGTCGGCTTTTTTCTTTTTATATGCATATGAAAAAAGCCATCCTAACGGACGGCTTTTCCTATGATCTCCTCGATGTCCGACCTGTTCATCGCCCCATCGATGCATATGAACTGCACATCGTCTCCATCCGAGGCTATGAAAACAAAGCTCTCGACGATCTTGTCGTCTCCGGCAGTATAGATATGCAGATCTTCCCCATCTTCCTTCACTTCCATAAGAAGTTCATACCTCCCCTTGCCTATCATTGCCCTGACATCCTTCATCAGGGATTCCTTCACGGAAGCATCGGAAATATCCAGCATGTAGAAGCCCTGGAAGGTCCTGATCAGCGGCGCTATGTTTACAGATTCGTCATCTCCCACTTCAACATCCAGATCCGGAAGATTTCCTATAAGCTTGAACATTGCCGGAGATATGTATACGGCCGAAACGCCTTCTCCGCCTGAATATCTGTTGTATATGCTCCTTCCTTCCTGAGCATATGCCGCAGTCGCCATGATGATCATGGCCGCAGCCGCGATGATTCTTTTCATATTTTCAATGATTATTTTAATATTTCTATGGTCCTGTTTATCATTGCTTCCGATTCCCCGGCCATGTCCATGCCCTTCTTCATGCCTTCCGACATGCGGGCGAAGGCCTTTTCGACTTCAGCATAGGCAAGGTACGGATCGTCGAACGTATCTTCCGGCTCATTCTGAAAACCGGCGATGCCGAAACCTGCACCTGCCAGAACGGCCACCGCTGCAGCTATGCCTGCGGTCCTGAACATCCTTTTCCTGAAGAGAGACGCCTTTACGGCAGCCACCACCCTTGAGGAAAGGCCCCGAGGCACCTCGATGCCCTCATCAAGAGAGATCTGCTCGAGCTCCTCAGTCGTCATGAGTTCTATGTCCCTTATCGATTTCATTTTTCCATCCGCTTTTTCAAAGTTTTCCTTGCCATGCTTGTCAGCACCCTTACATTTATCTGAGACAGGCCTGTCCGCTTCGCGATCTCTTCGTATTCGAGTCCTTCGAGCGTCCTCATCCGAAGCACGACGGCCTGCCGCTCCGGAAGCCTTCCGATCTCTTCCATCAGCCTGCCGAGCCTGTCCTTGTCGACGGCTGACTTTTCAGGCCCGGAAGCATCCGACATCATGTATTCCTCTATCTGTACCGTCATCCTAACCTTACGCCTCCTTATCCTGTCTATGCAGATGTTCTTCAGAAGGGTTATTCCGTATGCGGCCGGATTCTGCACGGACGAAAGGTCCTTTCCTGATGACAGGATCTTCAGATACAGCTCCTGCACGGCATCTTCGGCATCCTCCCTGGATTCAAGAAGATGATAGGCCACGCGGTAGAACCTGTCCGCAAGAGGAATCCATATGTCATTGATGTCATTCATTCGTCATTTCCACCAGAGAGGCGATATCCTCCATGCTTACGCTTCCCAATATGCATATGAGCGTGCAATCTTCCTGCACATAGATCATAAGGTCATCTATCGAACCTCCGTCATCCGCCGAGGTTCCGTAGATGTTCAGATTTTCGCCGTCCTCCTTTACTTCAAGCACCTTTTCGGCATTTTCCAGGATATGCCCGAGCCTTGAGTCAAAGGCCTTTCTGGAAGCGTCAGAGGCTTCTTCATACTCCACGACAACCACCTTGTTTATATTGTCCAGAAGCTTGAGGGCCTGCCTGTCCTCTTCATCATCGGCTTCCAGTTTTGCGACCATCTTCACCAGTCCCAGTCCGAAGCTTCCCACAGAGACTACGTCAAAGCCTTCTTCCGACTTGAACTCGTTCACAAGTCTTATTACATCCCGTGTCTTGAATTTTCTTTCTCCGGCCGATGCGGACGGCATCAGGAATGTCAGCATCAGCACTGCAAAAATGATTCTTTTCATATTACAAAGTCCGTTTTTATATTATACTTATTCAGGGTACCCGACAATAAGGACGCAGGTCAGGGGATTTTGTTAAAGGATCTCATACAGAATCAGACCGGAAATGTATTCCAGCGACCCCCGCCTGCCAAGGCAGGCACCCCCTAGCCGTGGGTGGCATGTCGCTTCGATACATTTCCGGTCTGATTCTATCGGTCGCGTACCTCTTATTCCTTACGCTCGGCTTTTGATTCGAGGAAAAGTTCCTCCATCTGCTCCTGATCGATATATGAAGGGGAATCGATCATCACGTCGCGGCCCTGGTTGTTCTTAGGGAATGCGATGTAGTCGCGGATGGTCTCCTGTCCGCCGAAGAGCGAACATACGCGGTCGAAACCGAAGGCAAGACCGCCGTGAGGAGGCGCACCGAACTTGAAGGCGTTTATGATGAAGCCGAACTTGTAGTCCGCATCCTCCTTGCTGATGCCGAGAACCTCGAACATACGCTCCTGCATTGCCGCTTCATGGATACGGATCGATCCGCCGCCGAGCTCCGTTCCGTTGAGGACGAAGTCATATGCATTGGCGCATACCTTCTCAAGGTCTTCCTTCCTGTCGCTGTAGAAGAGTTCCACATGCTCAGGCTTAGGAGCTGTGAACGGATGGTGCATCGCATAGAAACGCTGGGTCTCGTCGTCCCACTCCACGAGAGGGAAATCCACCACCCAGAGAGGTGCGAAGTTGAACGGATCGCGGAGACCGAGGCGGTTACCCATCTCTATACGGAGCACGCCGAGCATGTTCTGCGTCTTCCTCTTCGCACCGCAGAGAACGAGCATCATGTCACCCTTCTTTGCGCCGAGACGGTCAGCGACAGCCTGGAGCTGCTCAGGAGTGTAGAACTTGTCGATTGAAGACTTGATGCTTCCGTCCTCGTTGAGCTTGATGTAAACGAGTCCCTTTGCACCCACCTGAGGTCTCTTAACCCACTCAGTGAGCTCGTCGATCTGCTTGCGGGTATATGCTGCGGCACCCTCCACATTGATGGCGCCGATATAGTCCACACCGTCGAACACTGCGAAGCCGAAGCCCTTCACGAGGTCGGTGATCTCATGGATCTTCATGTCGAAACGGATATCCGGCTTGTCCGAGCCATAGAAATCCATCGCGTCATACCAGCTCATGCGAGGGATGCGCTCGGCGATCTCCACATTGAGGACATTCTTGAAGAGGGTCCTCATCATTCCCTCGAATGTATTGAGCACATCCTCCTGCTCCACGAACGACATCTCGCAGTCGATCTGGGTGAACTCAGGCTGACGGTCGGCACGGAGGTCCTCGTCGCGGAAGCAGCGCACGATCTGGAAGTAACGGTCATAACCGGCCACCATGAGGAGCTGCTTGAATGTCTGAGGAGACTGCGGGAGTGCGTAGAACTGACCGGGGTTCATGCGTGAAGGCACGACGAAGTCGCGTGCTCCCTCCGGAGTCGACTTGATGAGATAAGGAGTCTCGATCTCAAGGAATCCCTGTCCGTCAAGATAGTTGCGCACCTCGTGTGCGATCTGATGACGGATCTTGAGAGCTCTCTGGAGAGGGCCGCGGCGAAGGTCGAGATAACGGTATTTAGCACGGAGTTCCTCACCGCCGTCGCTGTCATCCTCGATTGTGAAAGGAGGAGTATTGGCCTTGTTGAGGATCCTGATAGCGCTGAGGCTGATCTCGATGTCACCCGTAGGCATCTTAGGGTTCTTGCTCTGACGCTCGATGACCTCGCCGGTCACCTGAAGCACCCACTCACGTCCGAGGCTGGCAGCAGTCTCGACAAGTGCGGCATCTGCATGTGCATCGACAACAAGCTGGGTTATTCCGTAGCGGTCACGAAGGTCCACGAAGGTCATTCCGCCAAGCTTCCTTGACTTCTGCACCCAACCTGCCAGTGTAACTGTCTGGCCGACATTCTCTATGCGGAGCTCTCCGCAGGTATGTGTTCTGTACATATATGTTTGTTGTTTTATATTTTTTCCGATCCCGTCTAAAAACTGACAAAGATAAAAATAAATATCAAAAGGCGCTAACCTCTGCGACACTTTCGGATCTCCTCATCGATTTCTTCCATCGACATGTCGGAAGTTCCGTTCTCGACCGAGGCCATGCGGATGCGCTCGATGGTCTCCCAGGCCTTTGCAATGAGCGCTGCCTTTTCTTCTGATATATACATTCTTTGAGGCTCTGAAAGAATTCCTGAGGCATGCTGCTCCATCTGATGAAGAATCTGTACCATCTCTGCAGGTGATACTATCTTGCCTTCAGAAGGAAAATGCTTCTTGTTTCCGGTAATCAAATAGTAGTTTTCGCAAGATGCATATGTTTCATAAAACACAAGATCATCGGGGTCCGGTAATGAAACACCTGTAGGGCATCGAGGACAAGTCTCTCCTTTGACGGAAAACATATCAATTATCGTACGGATTTCCTGCTCACTCAATCTGAACTTTCCTCTGGAAAGAACATCCGTATACTCCATCATTATTTCAGAATTGAGCAATGGAATGATTTTATCCGAAAACACATTATCCAGAATCACTCTCGTAGGAGACTCGTTATTTTTCGTCAGAAGGCCTGACACAATTACATTTGTATCTATTACAGCATGCAATATCATGCCTTCCCCTCCTTATTTTTATGTTGACGCCTTTCTTCCCTACACTTTCGGATCTCCTCATCGATTTCTTCCATCGACATGTCGGAAGTTCCGTTCTCGACCGATGCCATGCGGATGCGCTCGATGGTCTCCCAGGCCTTTGCAATGGAAACCTGCCTCTCCGACTCCACCTCAAACGGTATCCGCTCCTGCTTTATTACCGCACGCGCAAAAATATTGAATGCTGTATTTGCACTCATACCGAAGTCCTTGCAAAGTTCATCAAACCTGCTTTTGACTTCCGAATCCATCCTTACTGTAAATGCAGTCTGTGCCATATGCAATATTGTTTGGTTGCAAATATAATCAATTCGCACCATTTTGCAACCATTTACGCGCTTAATTACTTAAGAATACAAAGATCCCGACGAACAATAGTAAACGTCGGGATCATTATATTGAGAAATGATGTACGGACAGATGTCCGGTAAGGCCATATTACCGCACTACTCTTGTGAATTCCGGTTCAGCACCATTGACCACGGTCACATAGATCGTGCAGGCTCCACCATTACTCTCTACCTCATAGACATAATCTACAGAATCCTCTGTAACTCGCTTTCCAGCACGTACAGGAGTACCCAACGGGAACTGATAGCTTCCACATGCTGCGTCGAAGATCTGCTTCTCCTCTTCTGTCACAGGTGCCATCTCCGAATATTCCGGAAGAGCGGCCACCTCACCTTCGATATATGAATTCTCAATGAGAAACCTGTTCAGTTCCTTTGCAGCCGAGCCGATGCGGGCATTACGGATACCGAAATGGTTTTCTGCGATTTCAGCCTTTGGGAGAGCCTTCTTCAGATCCTGCACAGCCTGTTCCAGTCCGCCGCTTCCGAATGTACATAGAGTAACGACCTTCTTGCCGGCAAAATCATATTCCTTCACCAAGGAAGCGATCGGAGGTGCATATGAACCGAACCAGATCGGATAAGCGAGAAATACGACATCATACTTCGAAAGGTCCGATTTCAATGGGTTCAGTTCAGGAAGAACGCCGTCCTGCCTTTCCTGACTTACTCTGGCGATCGTCTCACCATATGTACCGGAATAAGGGTTCTTCAGTTCCACTGATTCGACATCAGCACCCAGGACGCGCTGAAGTTCCATTACAACAGCCTCGGTAGCACCTGTCTGGGAATAATACAGTACAAGTGGCTTTGCTTCTTCTGAGGCACAAGAAGACAGAAATAATGTCAACGCCGCCATAACCGCATAAAAAAATCCATGTTTCATAATTCAAAGGTTTTAGAAAGTAAAGATAAATGAATTTATTCAATACTCCCAGCCGAAATTTGGCTTATTAACATGAAAGCCATTATATTTGCATGACAATGCTGCATACTTCAGCTGATTCCTGCAGCATTGCCGGTTGTTTTATCCATTTATTCATACCGATATGGAAGTTAGAGCTAAGAAGGCCTTGGGCCAGCATTTCTTGACAGATCTGTCGATTGCACAGAGGATAGCGGAAGCACTTACGGTACCTGACGGAGTCACCATGCCGACGCTGGAGGTCGGCCCGGGAATGGGCGTGCTGACACAGTATCTGCTGCAGAGACCGGAAGTCGACCTGCGGATGGTGGAGATCGACACAGAGTCGGTAGACTACCTGCTCATGCACTTCCCTCAGGTGAACGGAAGGCTCATCGAGGCCGATTTTCTGAAGCTCAGGCTGGAGAACTTCTTCGACGGCAGATTCTGCGTGATCGGTAATTTCCCTTACAACATATCGTCGCAGATATTCTTCAAGATCCTCGACTACAAGGAACAGGTGCCGCAGGTGGTGTGCATGATACAGAAGGAGGTCGCCGAGCGCATAGCGGAAAAGCCCGGAACAAAGACATACGGCATCCTCTCCGTGCTTCTCCAGGCCTGGTATGACATAGAATATCTGATCACCGTCGGCGAAGGGGCATTCAATCCGCCTCCGAAAGTCAAGTCGGCAGTCATCAGGCTTGTCCGCAACCGGCGTTCCGAACTGGGATGTGATGAAGCTCTCTTCAAGACCGTCGTGAAGACCGGATTCAACCAGCGCCGCAAGACGCTGCGCAACTCGCTCAAGCCGCTCATCCGCGCCAAGGCGGACCGCGAGGCCTGGAGCGACGAGCAGCTCGCCGCCTTTGTCGCCGACCCGGTCTTCGAACTCCGCCCCGAGCGCCTCAGCGTCGAAGACTTCATCGCCCTTACCCTCAAACTCTCATGATGGTAAGATAGGAGTCCGTATCTATCTTTTTAATGCAAAGTGATTCTTTTTTCTTACTTTTGCAAAGATTGTATCTGCTGATTACAGGTAAATCAGTATAAGCTATTCATGGAAATTTCCATATAAATTTGAATTTAATGATAACCAACACCATAAACCTTAATCTTGCAGACACTTACATGGGACTTCCCAAATTGGAGAATGACTCCTTTGACCTATGTATAGTAGATCCTCCATATGGTGCATCAAGTACGAAAAGTTGGAGTTATGGGAATAAGGAAAAATTAAAAGGTTTTGGAGGTGAATGGAAACTTACAAATGAAGCATGGGACCTGTTATCTCAAAATGACTCTTTTACAGGCACCTATTTCTGGCTTAAAGAACTCAAACGAATCATTAAACCAACCGGATCCATCTGGATTCACTCAACCTATCACAACTCCGGCTTTGTCAATGTTTGTTGCCAATTATTAGGTTTAGAAATAATAAACGAAGTTGTCTGGTATAAAAGGAATTCCTTCCCCAACTTATCAGGAAGAAGACTGACAGCCAGTCATGAAACGATTCTTTGGGTTCATAAAGGAGGAGAAAAGAACCGGAAATATACATTCAACTATGAAGATTCAAAAGCTTATTTCAGTTCTTCCGACCTCCTGAAAGAACCCGGGAAACAGATGAGGACAGTTTGGGATATTCCTAACAACAAGACCAAAGAAGAGTTGATGTTCGGAACACACCCTACACAAAAACCATTACGTGTTGCGGAAAGAATATTAACAATTGCAGGAGTGAAAGGAGGTAAACTTTTAGTTCCGTTTGCCGGTTCCGGCACAGAAATGATTGCAGGTCTCGAATATGGAATGACTGTTTATGGTTTTGAGATAAACCCAGATTTTTATGAACTGGCTTGTAAAAGATTGAAACACTATTTAGAAAAATCGACAAGATTGTTGTATTAAATGAAATCATATCCAGCTGTTATAAAGTGGTCTGGCAGCAAACGACCTGTTGCAAAACAACTTGCTTCATACATCTCTTATGGGGAAACTTATTTCGAACCCTTCGTTGGAGGTGGTGCGATGTTGCCATACTCTTTATGTGATAAAGGTATGGCCGGGGATATTATTCCCGAACTTATAGATTTATGGAACGCCATTAAAAATGAACCCTATCTTGTTGCTGATGAATATCAGATCCGCTGGGAAGATCTTCAGTTAAACGGACCTGACGTATATTATAAGATCCGCGACAGGTTCAACAAGAGCAGGAATTGCCACGACTTTCTTTTCCTTACCAGAACCTGCGTAAACGGCATGATCCGTTACAATTCTGAGGGAAATTTCAACAACTCCTTCCACTTGTCGCGGCCTGGCATAAACCCGGATTCATTACGCAATATCATAGAGCAATGGAGCGCAGCTATAGCAAAATTCACATTTAGGAACTGTGATTATAGAGAGTTATTATCTGAAGTGAAAAAAGGTGACTTTGTTTTTCTTGATCCCCCTTACGGAGGGACAAAAGACAGATACACCCACACTCCTTTCTGTTTATCAGATTTCTATTCTGAATTAGAAAGGCTTAACAGCATTGGAGCAAATTGGATGCTTACATTTGACGGCACCGCAGGAGACAGACAATATGCCTATGCTCCCCCTCAAGATCTCTACCGGCATAAATTTGAAATCTATACCGGTAATTCCAGCTTCAAGAAAGTAATGGACTCAAAAAAAGAGACTATTCAAGAATCAGTATACTTGAACTTCAAACCCTGCCATAACCTGTTCGATCTGTAACAGCACACTCTCCACAGACCTATCCAAAGATCTATCCAAGACATGAACTATTGATTCTTGTCCTAACTGAAACGCTATGACGGCATCCAAGCCTCCACGCGTACGATGTTCTTCCATTTCATCGGAATCACTATACATAAATGCCCCTATAGATATCATTTTTCGGGGCTTGAGTACTGGAATATCATCCTCCATACTGCGCCATTCTCCTTTCTCATTCTTTTTAGCTGTCGGCATGCTTAAGAACAGTTCATGCAGATACGCAGCAAGGTGTTGTCCGACATTGTCCTCCAGATCTCTTGCAATTTCTTTTGATTCAATGATAAAGAACAAATCCACTTCATCTTGAATAATCTGAATCACATGGTCAGGTCTCTTTCCTTGATTTCTTGACACTCTCGGTAAAGATGTCCATCTATATTCAATATCACTCCCTAAACAACTGACTCCAGACCAGTCTCCTCCTGGAGGATTACACATTCCCTCCAGGATTCCCATATTTTCCTTATGAGCAAAAATCTGATGTATAGCACAGTCAGTATCATCCTCTGTAAACTCTTTCGGATCCTTAGCCAAAGGAAAGGTCAAGGCATCTCTATTTGTTTTTATTGCAATCTTTTGAGAATAAAATCTTGGTTTATCAATAGTCGCACTATCGATCAGAATATGGTTACTTAATTTAAAGATAGCTCTCCAAAGTCCATTTTCAGCACAAAGCTCATCAATGGAGCTCTCCATCTTTTGCCATGTAATAGCTTTAGCCGGGCCTGAAACCACAGACATCAAATCAACATCGGCCCCTATCGTCATCCGAGCTAATGGAACCAAGCCTCTATCAGGACGCGAATCATCTCCACGCGGTTTAAAACCGGTTATCCATGCAATTGCAAGAGGCCTGCTTCCATCAAAATGTATCTCCAGATCCGGATATATCATGTGCAGCTCATCCTCAAACCGGCTGATGCAATCCTGAGGAACTATACATATAGGAAGATCCTTGCTTCCGATTGTCTTGTACTGACAATCATTAACAAATGATATCAATTGCCTGTATGACTCTGATACACGAACTTTACCTGCCGATTTCTTTTTCCATTTTAAATCTGCCGTATTTTCCACCAGCCACTGAACCGGATTGTCAGCATACAAAAAATTCGTCCAGTCTTCGTTTCTTAATGTATCATTCAATCGTCTGCTGTATGACAACAGTTTCACCAGCTCTATATTTTTTCTTGTAAGGATCTCAAGTTGCTGACTTATATCCTCCTTTTCCATTAATCCCTTTACAATCTCCAGACTTTGTTTTAGCCCTATGATCTTTTCATACTTATCATAGGTTTCCTGAGTAATGGAAGGATGTGGTTTATATACAGGTATACAGCAACATTTATATCGTTCTGAAGTAGAAACATATGAAAAAGGAACCACTGGATTAGGAAATCTTGGAGCTTTAACATTCCTTTCCTCATCCAATTCCACACCTCCTATTTCTGTAAAATAAAGGTATGGAACCCCTGCCATAACAGAAGATAACGCTCTACCGCTTCTTTGCCATGCATTATTTCCAGCAGGCAAAGCGGAACAGTATTCCAAAGCAAAGATTACATATTCCTCCTCTCCTATGAGCTCCGTGACGTATGAATCCGCACCTTCGTGAATAATTCCACCATTTTCCTGCATAACGGACACAACATCTACACCCCACCTGTTATGACCGGACAAGAGTTCTATTACGTAGCATCCTGAATTGAAAGAAAGAATATACTTGGGTTTATATAAAGGTGATTCCTGTAACGTAAGTACTCCGGAATACGCATCTCTTATAAGTTCTAACGTCCTTTCACATTCGACAATATTATCGCCATGAATCCTGAAGTATCTGCCGGCAACAGATTGACGATCCTCCTCCGCTCTATCAAAAAAGAAAAACATAACCTTTATTTAAGCAGATCACATATATCGATTTGAAGAGCTTTAGCAAGCTTCTCAATATTGCAAAGTGTAATATTCCTTTCTGCCCTTTCTATCATACCGATATAAGTACGATGGAAACCGGCAAGTTCAGCCAACTGCTCCTGAGACAATTGTCTTTCTTTACGACAATCTTGAATTCTCTTCCCGAATCTCACAAGAATAGGTTCCTTATACATACAAGTCTTTATATTATAATTGTTTACAATCACAAAGTTACAAATGCGGCTTATTGATATCAACATACTATAATTAGCACAAAATTTTATGAAACCCGACCATTTGTAAGATTTACAATAATTCCCTAACTTTGAAATATCGAAACAATCTTTTCCCTGACATTAAAATTAGCTTGATACCATGAAAGTACTCTTAGTAAACGGAAGTCCTCATAAGGAGGGATGTACATACACGGCCCTGACAGAGGTCGAGAAGGAACTTAACGCGGCAGGAGTGGAGACGGAGATCATCTGGCTGGGAGTGAAGCCTATTTCCGGATGTCTCGGATGCGCGCAGTGCATAAAGAGAGGGCCCAATGGAGAGCCGGCGTCGCTGCGCTGCTTCATGAACGATCCGGTCAACGGATTCCTTGACAAGGCGGAGAAGGCGGACGGTTTCGTATTCGGAAGCCCTGTGCATTATGCGGCCCTTTCGGGAGCCCTCACATCATTCATGGACCGCGCCTTCTACGGCAAGGGCAAGATCTTCCGCTACAAGCCGGCAGCGGGCATCGTAAGCGCCCGCAGAGGCGGCACCACGGCAGCCTTCGATCAGATCAACAAGTATTTCACGATCTCGTCAATGCCTGTGGTCTCTTCAAAATACTGGAACATGGTGCATGGCAACACCCCTGACCAGGTGCGTCAGGACGAGGAAGGCATGCAGGTGATGCGCGAACTCGGCCGCAACATGGCCTGGCTGCTCAAATGCATCGAGGCCGGACGCGCTGCAGGAATCCCTGACCCTGTCAAGGAAAAACCGGTAATGACCAATTTCATCAGATAATATCTGCCTGATAGGAAATCCCGGAAAATAATCAAGGCTGGTCAATGACCAGCCTTGATTGATATATCATAGTCTCATAACTATTCCATGTAGTACAGCTTCAACGGAGTGTAACCGCCACCTGTGAAGAGCAGATGCTGCTGATCGACAAGATCTGCGACAGGATCTCCGGCAAGAACAATTTCTATGGTGTATGTTCCATCACCATTATCGACAAAACGCTCGTCGCCGCTCTGGATATTACCTCCACTCCAGTCGCCACTCCACCAACCGGTGGTAATCTTCATATCGATCCAGTCACTACCCTGGAACTGCAGATAGAAAGTACCTGTCTTGATCACTTCCCAATAATCAGCAGGCAGTTCTGCAATACATTCATTATTTCCATCTGTTCCCTCAAGACCGAAACGGTATGTTCCACTCCAGCCAGTCTCGCCTGTTGAACCATCATTCTCCCACATCACAACTTCTTCCGGACCTGAACCGAACTCAACCCAAACTTCTTCAAGGAAGTAAAGTTCAAGAGGAGTATAGCGGTCACCAGTGAAGAGGAGGTGCTGCTGATCGATAAGATCAAGGAGAGGATCGCCTGCAAGAGTAACAGCCAAAGCATATGTACCGTCACCGTTGTCGGTAATCAGTTCATTTCCTGGGAAGATATCGTTGCCAGTCCATGTAGTGCTCCACCAACCGGTAGTTACACGGATCTGCGGATCATTATCAGCATAGCCCATATAGAATGTACCGGTCTTCATCTTTTCCCAAGTCTCGGCAGGAATCTGAGCGATACACTCGTTATTACCGTCAGTGCCTTCAAGTCCGAAACGATACTTACCGCTCCAGCTGATTGCACCATTACCAGCAGGATCTTCATTCTTCCAGATAATGGTCTTGACAGTCTCCCAGTAACCTGTAGGAGCAGGCTCGTAGGCGATCTCAGGCATCGTGAATGTCTGATTGTCATAAGTGGAAACCTTACCGGCAAATGTACCTGTGTAAATGTTCTGAGGTACTGTGAATACTATAAAGCTTGTACCCTTGCGGTAAAAGTCCTTATGATCGATGATCAGCGGATTGCCATCAGCGTCAATAAGCTCAATGGAAGTGATGAATTCGAGGTCTGTTCCATAGATAGTCATCTGCTGTCCACCCTGAATCGATTCACCAGACTGGAGTGAATATCCTGAAATGACTGTTTTTCCAAGAGTGAGAGGGAGAGGTGATTCAGCATCATCCTCAGCAGTACGCACGACTACATGTCCACCTTCAGCAGAAATGCCAGCCGGAGCATTCACCCTGATCATGTCATTGCTGATGATCTCGAAATTACTGACAACGACATCACTTGGGAACACAATCTCAGTTGCCTCAGAGAAGCCGGAACCATTGATGGTAATCGGCTGCCCTGCAACCACCTTTGTCGGGAAGAACACCTTGATGTGCAATCCGACATCTGCAGAATCCAACTGTTCCTCAACACAACCTGTCAGAGAAGCTGTGAAGAAAACTGCCAGAAATGCAACGAAAAGCTTAAATATATTCTTCATAATTGAACTCCTTATTAATTATTACCATCCTGGATTCTGTCCAAGGGCAGGGTTCTTCTTAACTTCGGTCTGTGGAATAGGATAGAAGTAGTACTTGTCGTTCCACTGACGGTTCACAGTCGTTCTGGTAAGCTGTTTTGAAGCGCTGATTTCCGCAACCTGAACAGTCTTGAAATACTGGTCAGCCTTCTTCCAGCGGCGTACATCCCAGAAACGATGGTTCTCGAAAGCAAGCTCCACAAGACGCTCACGCTCATAACGCTCTACCCATGCCTCACCGTCTTCAGTGAATTCAGGCATCTGAACATCTGAACGGCCGCGGAGAACGTTGATGGCCTCGTTTGCAGTCATACCGTAAGTGGCATCGTTTGCGCTTTCGGTAGCATTGTAAACAGCCTCAGCATAGTTGAGATAGAACTCTCCAAGGCGGAAGATGATCCATGTATGACGGCTTGTCTTCTGATTGTCGGCAGTAGTCACACATGAGCCGTCAACATATTTCTTAAGATAATATCCCGTAGGAGTTGCACCATACTTAGGAGCGGCATTGAAACCTCCCATGAATGTCTCGATGACCTTCTTCTGAGCACCGTTGCTTGGCCACTCGTCACCGTTCTTCACGACTGTAAGGGCGAAGCGTGGATCCAGACCCGCATAAGGATCTACCGAATTGAGGTCGATGCTGCCAGGATAACGCTCGCCGAAAGTCACACCGTCAGCCTGATACTCGTACTGGTCAACAAAGCTCTGGGTTGGACAGTTTCCTGAAGATCCGTTCTCTACACCGATAGGATAATGAGCCATCTCGAAGGCATTGCTTGCATTTCTTCCAATACCGAAGATGATCTCCGAATTGAAGAAAGCATCATTTCCCCAAAGAGAGCCGTAAGAACTGAGCTTCAAGCCCCATGTAGCCGCATTGTCAAGAATATATTTGCAAGCCTCGGCAGCCTCAGCCCATTTTGCCTTGTCATTTGTCTTATTATGCAGAGGTGAAGCTGCATAAAGGAGAGTACGTGCCTTGAGAGCAAATGCAGCGACACGTGTTGCGCGTCCTATCTCAGCACCTTTTTCCGTTGCATAGGAAACAGGGAGATATGGCGCGATGGCATCAAGTTCGTCAACGATGAACTTGACTACCTCTTCAGCAGGGGTACGTGTCACCGAATTTGCCTGAGCGTTTGTAAGAGTGGTGGTCACAAGCGGAACGTCACCATAGGTCTTGAAAAGCTCGAAATAGAAGTAAGCCCTGAGGAAACGGAGTTCATAAGGGAATATTTCCAGCTGCTGGCTCCAGATTTCGTAGTCGGCGTTGTGCTCCCACTCCGAAAGGTCAGCCTGATTGATCTTCTCAAGATACATATGTACCTCTGAAATCGCTCTATAGGATTTAACCCAGGTGTTTGAATAAGGGTTTGCCGGACTCCAACCACCATTTACATAGTTGTTGATTGCACCTGTCTCCAATGCGTACTGGGCCTCATCTGTAGCACCTGCAAGGAAATATGCACTATTGGAATCAAACTCACCGGAATACACCTGTGCGTAAACATCGAATACCATGTTCTTGATACCTTCACCAAAGTATTCGTAGGTCCATGCCTCATCTCGTGTGTTTTCCTCAGTGTAGTTGAGGTCCGCACACGACACCGTAAAGAGACAGGTGAAAATGAATAAGCTTATTTTATCAAGTTTCATAAGTCGTTCTTTATTAGAATACTACAGAAAGTCCAAAGTTAACAGCCTTCAGCACAGGATAACCTGTGTTGAGGTTCTCAGCATCCATGACACCGATGTTGTCGAATGACAGAAGGTTCTGTCCCTGAACGAACACCTTGGCATCCGAAATCTTGGCACGTTCAAGAAGCCTTGCAGGGAACCTGTAATAAAGCTCGCAGTCACGCAGCTTGATCCATGATACATTGCGGTACCAGATGGTAGAAGCCTGAGCATTGTTTGCAACGTTTGCAGTCGAGAGACGAGGATACAAAGCCTTGTCGCCAGCCAGGTCGTAGCAGTTGTTGTAATATTCCTGCGACATGTTCCTGTTGTCTGAAAGTGCACCCCATACGCCGTCAACATACTGGAGGCTCTTGATCTGGTTTCCGCCATACTGTACTGTTGCATTGAATCCGATACCCTTGTATTCGAGTCCTATATTGAATGCAAAGTTCATTGCAGGGAAAGTAGTACCATAGTCAAAAGCCACGTAGTCATTCTCATTGATGACATTGTCACCATTGATATCCTTATACTTGATGTCACCTACCTTCACCTGTCCGAACTCCTGAAGCGGGCTGTTGTCGATCTCCTGCTGGCTCTTGAAGAATCCGAGAGCAACAAGTCCGCGCGCAGCATCTGCTGAAGAACCTACAACCGCAAGGTTAGGATATACAGGTGTCTCGATCCACTCAAGAACCTTGTTTCTTGTAGCTGTGAAGAATTCGCTTGCAGTAAGTCTGATACCATTTGCGAAAGTCTTCGAAATACGGAAACCGAGCTCTGCTCCATAACTTGCCACAGCACCCTTGTCATCGTAAGCGGACTGGATTCCGACTACAGCCGAGTTCAGTTCATTTGCGCTTACAAGGATATTGCGTCTCTGCTGATAGAATACGTCTGCAATCACGTCAACACAGCTTGCGAGCTTGAGGTCAGTACCGAGATTGACCTTATAAGCTGCCTCCTGCCTGAAATCTGTAGTAGGGAACTGGGTCATGAATGCGCCCCATGAGCTGCCGAAGTTGGTACCATAAATGAATTCACCGTGTGAACCGCTCCAGTTCTCAAGCCACAGGCCTGCAGCAGGTACATAATCAGTATGCTGGATACCTGCAGAGAAGCGGAGCTTACCGAAATTCAGGAAGTCTGATTCAGGATTGTTTGCATATACCCATCCGAGACCCAAAGTAGGAGAGAACGCCCACTTTGCAGGATACGACCTGTTCGAACCGTTAGCTGCAAGGACGAGGTCAGCCATGAACTTGTCCGCATGGTCATAGTGAGCTGCGAGATTTACATTCTGGCGATACCATGTATTGCTTCGTCCGTCACGAACCTCACTCTTCATGTTGTAGTTCAGGTTAGCAGCGAAGTTGTCACCGTTCTTAAACTGGGTAGCATACTTGAAACCTGCCTTGAGAGTTCCGACACGCCACTGTGAATCCACCCAGTGATTGAACACGAGCTTGTCTTCCACAGTACCCATGACAGCCTCCTGCATATTGCCTGAAGCATCATAATAGTTCCATCCGTACTGGTAACCCTTGCTACGTCTCTCAATTGTGTTGGATGCATTGTCGTATGATCCGCCTGCATAGAACTGGAGGCCCTTGAGGATGAAGTCGAGATCCTGCTCCAAAGTGATGTCCGCCCAGATCTGACGCTGGTGAGTCTTAGAGAAACCTGTACCCTGAGTCTTTGCAAGGAGGTTGAAGTCGCCATATGTCTGGCTACCACCCCATACTCCATTCTCTGTCTTTATAGGGAAAGCCGATGCAGGAACCTTGTAAAGATGCCACCATGCATCGTTGGAATTGATGTTAGGGACGCCGTTTGTCTCCATGAAGATCGCAAGAATATTGGTCTTCACCCTGGTAGACTTGGTCACCTCAAAGTCAATATTGGTACGGATATTAGCCTTTGAATACTTGAGCTGTGAGTTCCAGTCACCCTGATCAGGATTTGCATAGAGTCCACGTGCATCGGTATAATCGAGCTGAGAATAATACTGTACCCTGTCGGAGCCTCCATACATCGAGATGTATGCGTTGGTTTCATGTGCAGTATTCTTGAAGACCTCATCCTTCCAGTTTACGTTTGGATAAACATACGGATCGCTGCCGTCAAGGAACTTCTGAAGTTCAGCCTCCGAATACATGACAGAATTGCCGTCATTCACTCTTGCGATGTTAAGAGCATTCGCATAGTCGTATGCACTTACCATGTCCGCATAATCAGGATCAAACTGAAGCTTGTGAGAAGCACCTACCTTAAGGTTGAATCCGCTTCCTGCCTGTCCGCGCTTTGTCTTCACGAGGAGCACTCCGTTTATGGCCTCATGTCCGTAAAGTGCCACGGCAGCAGCATCCTTGAGGACAGTGACGCTTTCAACTTCTTCTACGGTAATCCTGTCGATAGGACGTTCTATACCGTCCACAAGAACAAGAATGTCTGTCTCACCGGTGGTCTGGACGCCACGGATATTGAATGTTGCACCTCTGCCCTCTTCACCTTTGAAACCGGTATTCTGCACTGCAGTAAGTCCGAGCAGCTTGCCATAAAGCGCATCAGCAAGACTAATGGCAGAAGTATGGCTGAGCTCTTCGGCGGTAATGGTGTAGGCAGCAGCTGTCGTATGGAATTCCGAACTCTCGACACCGTAACCCAGATCGATCTTCTGCGACTTCTTGTCGTCGAGACTATCCTGAGCATTGGCAGTCATAGGAGCCAGACAGAATCCCAACAGGCTGTAAATAAATATATTACGTAATTTCATAATGATAAGTTCTAATTGTTACCAACCAGGGTTCTGAGTAAGACCATATCCTTTCTGAATCTCAATACGGGAAAGTGGATCAAGATACCATTTGTTTGTCCAATATCCTTCATTCCACCACGCACGAGCACCAACAGAAATCCTTATCTTCTCGTATTCGAAATCTGGCCAAGGAGTAGAAGGATCCCATTTAGTATCATCACCTTCCATACGGTTGCCGTTCTCATCGAGACGATATACTCTGATCTCATGGAGAGGCTTGGTGAAAAGATCCTTACGCATACGGCGAACCATATCATATACACGGTCACCGCACTCTGCACCGATCTCACAGTTTCTTTCACGAAGAATCTCATTGATCAGATTCTCCTTGTTTACTTTGAGGTTCAGGGTTGGATTCATTGTCTCAAGTCTTCCAAGGCCTACGCGGCTGCGGACAACATGAAGGTCATCAAGAGCACCTTGAGGGTCATTTGTTTCAGCACGGGCCTCAGCACGGATGAGATACATCTCTGCAAGACGGATATAAGACACGCCGATGAACTCGTCATCCATCTTTCCACCGTCATAATCGAGCAGCCACTTGAATTTCTTATAGTGTGTAGCTATATCATCAGCATTGATTGCATATGTTGAATTCTTGGCCATGCCACCGTTCACCCATGTATCGATATATGTCTGTCCCAAGTAGTCACCTACTACACCAGAAGGGAAAGATTCCCTTGGAACAACCACGGTCTCATACAGACGAGGGTCACGGTCTGCAAACATATCTATACCGTCAGGATTGTTACCGGCACCATAAATGTCAGCATATGGGAAATTACGTCCGTCCTGCATGCCGAAACATTCCATCAGCTCGTTTGTAGGAACTGCTCCTCCCTGACGCAGACAGTCAAGAGCGAAGCCTCTCCAGCCCCAGCCCCAGCCGTTTTCTGTAATGACACCGTCTGCACCGGTACTTGAAATCCACTGTGTAGGGTGAGCATCAAAAAGCTTCTCATGATTTGTAGCGTCATTGCGATATCTGTAAGCCCTTCTGTAAGCCATACGGTAACCGCCCTCATCCTGCGTTGCAGGCTGAATCAGCTGATAATAGTCGCCGTTTGCAGCATTTTCCTCAAAAAAGTCGTTGCAATATTCAAGACAACGGTTCCAGAGAGTAGGATCCTCTTTTCCGAACCATACATGCTCGATGTTTGTGAACTCGTTCACCTTAAGAGGATTGTACTCCATATATGGCTTGTCGTTGTTGAAGAGAGGCGACGCAGCGAACATCCACACCTTTGCACGGAGTGCCATTGCAGAAGCCTTTGTAAGACGGCCTGACCACTGTCCCTGATCTGCATCAGGAATATTCCAGATGAAACCAGGCTCATCAATTGCACATACGATGAGAGAGTCGATGAACTCTACGGTCTCCCATGCGGTTGCACGTCCGTCCTCGAAATTCTCACCTACCGCATATGCCTTCTTTGCGAGGCAGAGACCACCGAAATTACGGAAGGCGTCGAAATAACGGCTTGCCATGATGGTGTAGGCCTCACCACGGAGACGGCTCTTCTCGTCATCCGACATGTCCGGAACCCTGTCGATGTTCTCGATAAGCTGCCAGCACTTACGCACGGTCTCATATATCGATACTCGTCCGCCAGAATCAGAGTTAAGACCTCCTGTTATTGTCGAATAAGAGAATTTACCCTGGAAGTTACCGTCTTCGGTATCCTGGGCATCTTCAGTAAGTCCGCCAGGATAGTAGCTCTGGATAGGGCCACCCCAGCCGCAGTAACAATGATATGAGTCAGAAAGGGCGTCGATAGGCGCACCGTTCATCATGTTTCCGGAAGTATATGTACAATATATCTGTCCGTATGCACCCCACAGGAAGTTACGGGTGTATTCAGCATTCGTGAATACGGTATCTATATTGACATCAACGCCTGGAGCCTTCTCAAGAAAGGCATCACCTACAGCAAACTTCTCAACGCACGATGTGCTGAAGAAGGCTGCACAGATTCCCAGAACAAGTATATTATTCAATATCTTTTTCATTTCGTATAGCGATTAGAAGTTAAACTGCGCTCCAATGTTGAAGAGACGTGTCATCGGATATCGCATACCATAGTCAAGTCCTGATCCAGGAGCTTCAGGGTCGTTACCCTTGAAGTCCGCGAAAGTGAGAAGGTTGTTTCCGGAAGCATATACCCTTATATAATTGAAGAACGACTTCTTCTTAGGGGTAAATGTATAACCGAGCTCTACGTTCTTCAGACGTACATACTTCGAATCAATGATCCATGCCTGTGAATCACGGTTGTTGTGTACACGGTTTGTGATGGATATACGAGGCAGGATCGCATCAGGATTATCTTCTGTCCATGAGTTGTCGGCAACCCACTGAGTGAGGGCAGACGTGTTTGTAGAACCGAACTGAGCACGGAAGTATCCGTTCAATGAACGGCTCACGTGGTCGGCACCGATCCACAGCATAGAGAAGTCGAGACCCTTCCACTGGAAGTTGAAGTTCACCGAATATGTGATCTCAGGGTTGTCGGTATAGCCGAGAGGCTTCTGGTCGTTCTGGTCAATGATTCCGTCGTCATTCAGGTCAACATAGACACAGTCACCGTATTTGAGTTCAATATTCTGATCAGGCATCTCAACGCCATACTTCTCATAATAACGCTCCTCGGTACCCTCCTGATAGAACTCGAAGAGGTCATAACCGAAACGCTGTCCTACAGGAAGTCCAGTGTGGCTCAGATAGTCATACATAGGCTTCACCTCAAGCATCTCGATAACTTTATTCTTCGCAAATGCAAAGTTAGGAGAGATAGAGTAACGGAAATCTCCGAACTTCTGCTCCCAGTTCAATGTAACCTCGAAACCGTGGTTCTTCACGCGTCCTTCGTTCACATAGCTTGAAGGAAGTGATGTAACCGCAGAAAGTGTAGATGCGTTTGACACGAGGATGTCCTTACGGTCTTCCCAGAAGAAGTCCACATATGCATGGAGCTGATCCTTGAAGAATCCCGCATCCACACCGACATTGATCTTGGTCGCCTTTTCCCAGGTCACATTAGGGTTACCTGCAGTAAGTTCCTTTACAGCCTGGAGCCAGTTTCCGTTTGTACCGAAGTTGGTTCCACGATCCTGAGGATTCACTGTCATCGATCCCTGATAGAACTGCCATGCACCTGGCAGATAAAGGAAACGCGCACCGTTTGTACTATCATTACCTACAAGACCGTATGAAGCACGGAACTTAAGGTAGCTGACAACGTTCTTGACCGGCTCCCACCACTTTTCCTGCGAAGGAATCCAACCTACAGAGACTGAAGGGAAGAGACCATAACGCTTGCCTGGAGCAAAGTTTTCGGAACCGTTATAACCGATGTTGAAGTCAAGGAGATACTTGGTATCATAGTCGTAAGTCACGCGTCCTACAAGACCTACATAACCCTTAGGGATGGACTGATAGAGACTGTTGTCAGAATCCCAAGGATAATAGCTCTTGCTCTGGTTGTAGAGAAGGAGGGCGCCTACATTATGCTTGCCGAATCTGCGGGCATAGTTGAAACTTGCCTCAGCATACCAGTTACGGCTTCCCCATTTAGCTTCATTGTAAGGAATAGGCCAGGTCACATCCTCCTTTCTGAGGACTTCTTCGCCGTTTACGAGGGTAGCGATATACTGGACACCTGTACCGAAACCGTTCTGACGGTTCTTCTGTGCCGTATATTCAGAGTTGTAAGATGCCTTCACCTTGAAATCCAGACCCTTGGTAAGGAAGCTCATGTCAAGCTTGTACTGAATGTCGAAGTTGAGGACATTCGTACTCTCGTTCACATAACCGAGGTTGTAGTAGTTCGAGAGAGCAGAACGGTCAAAAGGTCCGACAATAGAAGGATCCGAAACGATATGGCGTCCCTGCTCGTCGATTCCTGCTCCTGCATATGGAGTCGCGCCCTGAAGATAACGGAAGAGGAAACCCTCACCGCCACCCATGGTGTTGCGGTCCTGCATACGGCCTCCGAGAGTAAGGTTCAGCTGGCTGTATTTCGAGATATCGATATCAAGGTTCGCACGATAGTTAAGACGCTGATAGTCAAATGTCTCGTTCTTATTGCTTGAGAAGGTCTTGAAGAGTGAATTCTGATTGAGGAAACCGGCAGAAACGAAATATCTTACTCTGTCAGTACCACCGCTTACATTCACATTGGCCTGCTCCTGCCATGCTGTATCATTCATTATATAGTCGATCCAGTTCATGCTTGGGAAGGTCTGAGGCATATCTCCGAGACGGAAATGTTCCATTACCTCCTGACTGAATCGTATACCGTCGTTTGCATAAGGAGTATAGTCCGAAATATTCACCGTTCCAGGCCACTCGCTCATAGGACGGGCATCGGTTATGGCCATATAGTTCCACATCTGGCCATATGTATATGAGTCTGTGAACTCCACGAACTGCGAGATGCTCTGCATAGCCGCACTTAAGGAAGCAGTCACGGAAGCCTTTCCGACTTCACCACGCTTTGTAGTCACGAGGATGACACCGTTCGCACCACGCACACCGAATACGGCAGTTGCTGAAGCATCCTTGAGCACTGAGATACTCTCGATTTCGTTAGGATCGAGCTGCGAGAACGGACGCTCCACACCGTCGACGAGAACGAGAGGTTCCGCGCTGTTGAGGGATCCGACGCCACGGATTCTGATGACCGGTTCATCGGCACCAGGCATACCTGATGGCTGTACGGCAGAAACGCCCGGGAGGTTACCCTGAAGCGCGTTCGCAACGTTTGCAACAGGTGATTTCATGAGAGATTCACCACTGACTGCAGTAACGGCACCCGTGATGGTGACCTTGTTCTGCGAACCATAGGCGATGACTACAGACTCGTCAATCAATCTCTTGTCAGGAGCCAGAGTCACATCAAGTCGAGAACCAGTGACCTCGACCGACTGTGTCGCATAGCCCACGCAAGAAAATTCGAGCGTAGCACCCTGGGGAACGGAAAGTTCGTAATTTCCATCTATGTCCGTAATCGTACCTTTCGTGGTTCCTTGGATCACCACGCCGGCACCGATCAGACCTTCCCCATTTTCATCCAGAACCCTACCTGAAACGTTCAGGTTCTGAGCGAAAGATTGTACGGACGTAAGGAGCAGAAACGCCATAAGTCCGAACAGATGAGCAAGAGTTTTCCTTTTCATCATGGTTGGGTTAAATTTAGTGTTTCCCGTTAGGGAGTTGGTTAGTAATTATTTTCAAACAAACAAATTTAACAAATGAAGGGTCTTGGATTATGTATTTTTGAAACAAATGTATTTAAAATTGAAACACCTGTTAAAAATATGCCCCAAACACTCGACCCAAAGTATCAAATCTGCAAGAAATGAATCAAAATTGAAAATATAGAGAAAACAAGGGCGGCTTCACACAAGCCGCCCTTGACATATCGGACATCAATTATCAGTCTTCCTTCTCTTCCTCGAGATAAGCCTTCAGGAGCTTCTCCTGAACGTCGCCCGGTACAGGCTGATAGTCCGCGAAGTCCATTGTGAAGGTTGCGCTTCCTGATGAGAGAGAGCTGAGAGTTGTAGAATAGCGGTAGAGCTCTGCGAGAGGAACTCGTGCCTTGATAGTGTCGAATCCCTTGTCAGTACCCATTCCCTCGATGATTGCACGACGGTTCTGGAGGTCTGACATACATGCGCCCATGTACTCTGTAGGAGTGAGGACCTCTACGTTGTAGATAGGCTCCATGATCTTCGGACCTGCGATACGGAAAGCCTCCTTGAAGGCGTTGCGTGATGCAAGAACGAAAGAGATTTCATTTGAATCTACCGGATGCATCTTACCGTCATATACATATACGCGGATGTCGCGCGCGAGGGAACCGGTAAGAGGGCCTTCGCTCATCTTCTCGTTGATACCCTTGAGGATGGCAGGCATGAAGCGTGCATCGATCGCACCGCCGACCACGCAGTTGTAGTACTCGAGCTTACCGCCCCATGGAAGGTCATACTCTTCCTTGCCCTTGATGTTGAGGACAACTTCCTTTCCGTCAACCTTGAAGCGGTTGCCCGGATCCACGCCCTCCTGATAAGGAGCGATGAGAAGGTGAACCTCACCGAACTGGCCGGCACCACCCGACTGCTTCTTGTGACGGTAGTCTGCGCATGCAACCTTCGTGATGGTCTCACGATAAGATATCTTAGGTGCAGAGAATTCGATCTCGAGCTTGTTCTCGTTCTGGAGTCTCCACTTGAGAGTGTTCACATGCTGTTCGCCCTGACCCTTGAGGATGGTCTGCTTCATCTCCTTGTGGTATTCGATGATGTATGTAGGGTCCTCGGCTGCGATCTTGGCCATAGCCTCGCTTACCTTCTCCTCATCCTTCGCATCCTTTGCCTTCACGGCGCAGCGGTACTTGTAGTGAGGGAATACGATCTCCTTGTAGCAGATGTCCGTACCTGGAGTGCAGAGGGTCACGTTTGTCTTTGCTGCACGGAGCTTGACGGTACATCCGATATCACCTGCATGGAGGTCGGTCACCTTCTCCTTCTTCTTTCCTGCAACGGCATAGATAGCGGAAATCCTCTCCTTGTCGCCGGTCTCAGGATTCTCGAGGTCCATGCCTTCAGTGAGTTCTCCTGACATCACCTTGAAGTATGCGACTTCACCGAGATGCTGCTCCACAGCCGTCTTATATATGAAGAGTGATACAGGAGCCTCCTGCTTGCACTCGATCTCTTTTCCATCCTTTGTCACGCCCACGCGCTCTGCAGGGGATGCAGCTGTGCGGATAGTGAACTCCATGAGACGCTTCACACCGATATCCTTCTTTGCGGAAAGACAGAATACAGGCATTACCGCACCTTCACGGATACCGATTCCGAGACCCTTTCTGATCTCATCCTCAGAAAGCGAACCCTGCTCGAAGAAAGTCTCCATGAGAGTGTCGTCATATTCTGCAGCACGCTCGATGAGCTCGTTTCTGAGCTCTTCCGCCTCATCGGCATATTCTGCAGGGATCTCGAGGTCTTCACGCTTTCCTGTATCTCCTGCAAAACGATAATACTTCATCTTGAGTACGTCAACGAAGCCGTCGAAAGCAGGTCCCACGTTTACAGGATACTGGACCACGACAGGCTTGTTTCCGAAGGCCTCCTTCATGGATTCGAGCGTCGTCTCCCATGAAGCCTTCTCTCCGTCAAGCTGGTTGACGGCAACGATAAGAGGAATTCCGTATTCCTTCGCATAGCGTGAGTAGATCTGCGTACCTACCTCGACGCCCTGCTGTGCATTGACAACGAGCACACCTGTGTCGCAAACCTTGAAGGCAGATACCGCTCCACCTACGAAGTCGTCCGCGCCCGGAGTGTCGATGATATTGAATTTCGTATCCATGAACTCGGCATAGAGCGGAGTCGCATAGATCGATCTCTGGTTGATCTGCTCGATCTCGGCATTGTCAGAAACAGTGTTCTTTGCCTCTACTGTACCTCTTCTGTCAATGACCTTACCTTCGTAAAGCATCGCTTCAGATAACGTGGTCTTACCTGACTTGGTGCTACCAAGCAGAACCACATTACGGATGTTTTTGGTTGAATAAGCTTTCATCAGTTCTTGTGTTATTGTGTTTGTAATTATGTTCAGTCAGTGTCAACATAAGACACATCCTCGCAAATCTAATGAATTTATGTTGCAATATCAATAAATCCGCCCATATATTTGAATCATTTTTTCACATGACCGGTCCTGAAAGCCTCAAGAATCTCATCCCCGGACATTCCGAAATCCCTGTAGAGCATGTTCGACAATCCGGTCTCGTCAGCCCCTACGCTCCTGCAAAGGGAAGAGAAGTCAGCGGTACGGCTCCTGATCACCCTGCCGTCGTTCATGAGCCTGCACAGGCTCTCATAACATTTTTCCATAGTACGCATCTGTTTTCTGCAAATCTGACAGTCACAAACGGAAAAACCAACTTTTTGTGACGAAATGGCGGGAAATCACGTCATATTTTTCTTTTTTTTATCATCTTTTCTCTTTTTTAGCCGGAATTACCGGTCATTCGTCGGATTTTCCTGTTTATAGCGCGTTGCTTTAAGGCATACTTTTGTCACCGACCTATCATTATTTCGGGACAAGAATGGACAACACTTCTATCAAGAACAACATAAGGAACCTGCGCAGGAACCGCAACCTCACGCAAGAGGAGATGGCGC
This sequence comes from Bacteroidales bacterium, assembly GCA_017399905.1. Taxonomy (GTDB): domain Bacteria; phylum Bacteroidota; class Bacteroidia; order Bacteroidales; family UBA932; genus Cryptobacteroides. The sequence goes on along the minus strand of JAFQAR010000103.1, from coordinate 46,372 downwards.
ATAAGATGGGCATGTCCCTTACCTCTTACAGAGACTTCGAGAAGGGTGAGACAGCCATGATCAGCCCGCACATTCCGCATGCGGCTGAGATACTCGGAACTTCGGTGGAGGAAATCCTGCTGGGCTACGCTCCGGAACAGTCAGACGGTCCTTTCCTTGAAGACGTAAGGCAGGAATACGGAGGACAGATCACCATACTTGAAACAAGGGTCGAAGACCTGAAGAAACTGGTAGCTTCACTCGAAGAAACCATAAAAAGCAAGAACGAAATCATCACAATGCTCAAGAATTCGCTTGGTGAGGACAAATAGATTGTGTATTTTTGCACAATGCGCAATGAACCACACCTTTTGAGCTATCTTCATGCAGACCTGACGGAGGCAGGCTGCGACGAAGCCGGAAGAGGCCCGCTGGCCGGTCCGGTGTTCGCCGCTGCCGTGATTCTTCCCAAGGACTTCCACCATCCTCTGCTGAATGACTCCAAGAAGATGACGGAAAAGGCAAGGGAGACACTGCGTCCCATAATAGAGAGGGAGGCGGTGGCATGGGCCGTGGAAGAGGTCAGCGCCGAAGAAATCGACGCCATCAACATACTCAACGCATCCATCACAGGCATGCAGAGGGCGGTACGGAAACTGGGCGTGAAGCCGGAATTCCTGCTCATCGACGGCAACCGCTTCAAGCCCTTCGACGGCTACCCGTACCAATGCGTGGTCAAGGGTGACGCAAAGTTCGCATCGATAGCGGCCGCTTCCGTACTGGCGAAGACCTACAGGGACGAATATATGCGCAGACTTGCGCAGGAATACCCTCAGTACGGCTGGGAGCGCAACATGGGATATCCGACGAAGGAGCATATAGACGCCATCATCGGACACGGATATACACCCCACCACAGGAAAAGCTTCCACCTCAAGCAGCTGGAACCCACGCTTTTCTGATTGACCGGACAAACAAAACAACTTGAAGATATGAAGAAAATCCTATGCATTCTCGCTGCCGTCGCAGTATTTGCAGGCAGCGTAAGGGCTGACGAAGGAATGTGGATGCTCCCTCTCCTTCAGAAGATGAACAGCAAGGCCATGAAGGATCTCGGCTGCAAGCTCTCGGCAAAACAGATCTACGACATGAACAACAGTTCGCTCAAGGACGCGATCGTGCAGTTCGGAGGCGGATGTACCGGCGAGATCATCTCGAGCGACGGACTCCTCATCACCAACCACCACTGCGGATACGGCAGCATCCAGAAGCTCAGCAGCGTCGAGCACGACTACCTCAAGGACGGTTATTGGGCCATGAACCGCAGCGAGGAGCTCCCTTGCGAAGGCCTGACCGTAACCTTCCTCGAATACATGAAGGACGTGACCGAATCGATAGAGAAGGCATCGAAGAAGGCCATGAAGAAATACCGCGACAGCACGAATGTCGAGGAACTGGCGGCGAAGGCTGCGGAGAAAGCCATCGAAGAGATGGTTGCCGACGCAAAGAAGCGCAATCCTGACTGCAATGTCGACATAGTGCCTTTCTACAACGACAACGTCATCTATCTCATTGTCTCAAAGGAATATAAGGACGTCCGTTTCGTCGGAGCACCGCCTTCATCGATCGGAAAGTTCGGTGCAGACACGGACAACTGGATGTGGCCTCGCCACACTGGAGACTTCTCCATGTTCCGCGTATACGCCGGCAAGAACAACAAGCCTGCGGAATATTCTCCTGCAAACGTCCCTCTCAGGACAAGGAACAGCCATCTGAAGATCTCTATCGCCGGCATCGAAGAAGGCGACTACACCATGATAATGGGTTATCCGGGACGCACCACACGCTTCCAGACCTCGCCTGAGCTCAAGTTCCAGATCGAGCAGAACGACATCCGCATCGCCGCACGCACCGTACGTCAGGAAGTGATGCTTGCGGACATGCTCGCAGACCCTAAGGTGAAGATCCAGTATGCAAGCAAGTATTCCAGCTCTACCAACGGATGGAAGAAGTGGCAGGGAATGAAGCTCGCTTTCGACAAGCTCAACATCATCGGAAGAGCCGAGCAGGAAGAGAACGCTTTCTCACGCTGGGTGAACGAAAATGACAAGCGCAAGGCTAAATATGAAACCGCCCTCGACGACCTCGCGAACGGTGTTGCGGCAGGAAGGAAGGACAACCTCGCCTTCACCACTGCATATGAGTCCATCTTCAAGATAGAGCTCACCACGTTCGCACTCAGCCTCAGCAACATGTTCAGCCGCAATGTCGTTGCGGGAAAAGACAGCGTCGCTGCGCTCAATGACGCCCTGAAGGCCGTTACTGCAGCATACAACGACTATTCTGTGGCAACAGACAGGAAGGTGGCCAAGGCGATGATGAAGTTCTACAGGGAGAATGCGGCTCCGGAGAACTACCCGGCCGGACTGTCCGAAGACTTCGCGACCATGGACATCGACGCCTTCGTCGACAACCTCTTCGACAGCAGCGACTTCACATCGAAGGAAAAGCTGGAGAAGGCCGTCGCTGAAAAGGGAACAGGAATATTCGAGGACCCTGCATGCGCAGTGGGCAAGTCCATCTTTGCACAGACCCTCGCTGCCAACGTAAGGGCGTCAAAATCTGCGGAAGACCTCGCTGCGGCAAGAAAGACCTACACCGCAGGCCTTCTGGAGTGGAAGAAGGGAGAACCGTCATATCCTGACGCCAACTTCACAATGCGACTCACATACGGTACCGTGGGCGGATACTCTCCTAAGGACGCCGTGATCTACAAGCACTACACCACCCTCGACGGAGTGATGGAGAAGGAAGATCCGGACAACTGGGAATTCGTGGTTCCGGAGAAGCTCAAGCATCTCTGGAAGACAAGGGATTTCGGAAAATATGCGATGAAGGACGGAAAGATGCCTGTAGCCTTCCTCAGCAACAACGACATCACCGGAGGTAATTCCGGCAGTCCTGTGCTCAACGCAAACGGCGAACTCATAGGACTTGCCTTCGACGGCAACTGGGAGTCCATGAGCAGCGACGTGATGTTCGAACCTGAACTTCAGCGATGCATAAACGTGGACATCAGATACGTCCTCTTCATCGTGGAGAAGTTCGGCGGCGCCAAGTGGCTCATTGACGAAATGGATATAGTGAGATAGACATGAAGGTAAACGAAGTGAACAGATGGCTCCTTGAAGTGGAGCACCCGGCAAAAGGCGACAGGAACATCGTGGAGCTGGGAATGGTGGAGAATGTGGAGGTCAGCGAAGGAAAGGTAAGCGTGACGCTTGCCTTTTCGAAGCACCGCGACCCTCTTGCGGAATATCTTATAGGCAGCGCGAAGGCTGCGATAATCAGGAATTCACCGGCTGGAACCGAAGTGGAGGTGAAGACCGTCATAAAGGAAGAGGCGGCTCCGAAGAAGAAGCCGGGTCTTGACCTGGGATTCGAGGAGCTCGCCGGCGTAAGGCATGTCATCGGCATCGCGTCCGGCAAGGGAGGCGTCGGAAAATCGACCGTTTCCGTGAACCTCGCGACTGCGCTTGCGCGTCTCGGCTACAGGGTCGGACTCGCCGACGCCGACGTCTACGGACCTTCCGTGCCGAAGATGACCGCCACCGAAGGAGCCCTTCCCGACGCAATTCTTGAAGGAGAAAAGGAGGTAATCCTCCCTCTGGAGAAATACGGTGTCAAGTGGATGTCAATAGGCTATTTCGCAAAGCCGGAGCAGGCACTTATCTGGCGTGGCCCTATGGCATGCAACGCATTGAAACAGATGATACTGCAGGTACGATGGGGAGAGCTCGACTTCCTTCTCATCGACATGCCTCCGGGAACGGGAGACATCCATATCAGCCTCGTCCACGACATTCCTATGGAGGGTGCCGTGATCGTGAGCACCCCTCAGGATGTGGCACTGGCAGATGTGGAGAAAGGAGTAAACATGTTCAGGAACGACAGCGTCAAGAAGCCTATATTCGGTCTTGTGGAGAACATGGCATGGTTCACTCCTGCCGAACATCCTGACGAAAGATACCACATCTTCGGTCAGGGAGGCGGACAGCGCATGGCCGAAAAATACGACATTCCTCTTCTCGGTCAGATCCCTATCGTACAGAGCATCCGCGAAGGCGGTGACAGCGGAGAGCCGGCCGCGCTTTCAAGCCGTCCGGACGGACTTGCGTTCATAGCTCTGGCAGAGAAGCTTGCATCAATATTGAAATAATGAAAAGATCAGGATTACTTGCGGTCCTTCTCCTGCTTGCCGGAAGCGTGCTTTCGGGTTTCGCACAGCAGAAGGTCGTGAAGGTCGCCTGCATCGGTGACAGCGTCACATACGGCACCGGCATCGAAGACCGGGACAACGACTCATATCCGTCGCAGCTCCAGCGGATGCTGGGAGACGGGTATGAGGTCGGCAATTTCGGCCGTCCGGGCGCGACGCTGCTGCGGAAAGGCCACAGGCCGTACATGCAGCAGCCCGAATTCTCCGAGGCCCTCGATTTCGCCGGCGACATCGCCGTCATCCACCTGGGCCTCAACGACACCGACCCGCGCAACTGGCCGAATTACAGGGATGATTTCGTGGGAGACTATCTGGCGCTCATCGACTCCGTACGCAAAGCGAATCCGCACGTCAGAGTGATCATCGCCGGATTAAGTCCGATTACACCGAAGCATCACAGATTCATTTCGGGCACCAGGCAGTGGCATGCAGACATCCGGAAAGCTATAGAAGACGTAGCCCGGGCCGCAGGAACTGAACTGATCGATTTCCATCCGGAACTCCACCGGCGTCCAGACCTTCTCCCGGATTCCATCCATCCGACCGCTGAAGGAGCAGGCATCCTCGCCTCAACGGTATATTCCGCAATAACCGGAGACCACGGCGGACTGCAGATGCCTTCCGTCTATTCGGACGGCATGGTCCTGCAGAGAGGCATACCTTTGACTTTCAGAGGTCTGGCAGATGCCGGAACAGAAATAAACCTGACAATGGAAGGCCCCTTCCGCAGGATAAGGGCCCATACCCTGACACCTGCTTCCGGACAATGGGAGATCACGGTCCGGCCGCTGAAGGCCGCCACCGGCATCACCCTCACCATCGCGGGAGGCGGAAGGAAGCTCGTCTATGAAGACGTGGCCTCAGGAGAAGTATGGGTATGCTCCGGCCAGTCCAACATGGCCTTCATGGTCTGCGAATCTTCGGACGCGGGAGACACTCCGGCCGACCCGGACCTCCGCCTCTTCGACATGAAGGCAAGATGGAAGACCGATAATGTCCGATGGAGCGACGAGGCCATAGACTCCGTTCAAAGGCTCGAATACTACCGTCCCGCCACCTGGAAGGCATGTGACGGAGAGAACGTCAGGACATTCTCAGCCGTAGCTTACCATTTCGGAAAAATGCTCAGAGACAGCCTGGACGTGCCTGTAGGCCTCATATGCAATGCCATAGGAGGTTCGACCACAGAATCCTGGACCGACAGGAAGACCCTTGAGAGAGAATTCCCTGCCATCTTCAACAACTGGCTTGGCAATGACTTCATCCAGGACTGGGCAAGGGGACGTGCGGCCAGGAACATCGGCTATCCCGAATCCGGAGCCACAAGGCACCCGTACGAGCCTTGCTATCTCTTCGAAAGCGGCATCATGCCTCTGGAAAGATATCCTGTAAAAGGTGTAATATGGTATCAGGGAGAGTCCAACGCCCACAATCCCGAGGCTCACGAAAAGCTTTTCACCCTGCTCACGGACAGCTGGAGAGCCTATTGGGACAACCCGCAGATGCCGTTCCATTTCGTACAGCTTTCAAGTCTTGACAGACCGTCATGGACATGGTTCAGAGACAGCCAGAGAAGGCTCTCCGAGACCATTCCACACTGCGGAATGGCCGTCAGCAGCGATGTCGGCGACTCGCTGGACGTACATCCTCGCCAGAAGAAGCCGGTCGGTGAAAGACTCGGACGGATAGCTCTCCATAACGAATACGGCTTCAAGACAGTCCCTTCCGGCCCTCTCTTCCTCAAGGCTACCGGCAAAAAGGATATCGTCATTGTGGAATTCACACACGCAGAAGGTCTGAAGACCTCCGACGGAGAGGCACTCAGGTGTTTCGAAATCGGAGATGAAAACGGCATCTTCCGCCCTGTGGCGGCCAGAATCGAAGGCAACAAGGTGATTTTGGAAACGGACGGAATGAACCCGCGTCATGTCAGATATGCATGGCAGCCGTTCACCCGCGCCAACCTCGTCAACGGTGCCTCCCTCCCCGCCTCCACCTTCCGCGCTGAAATAGAATGATCCCGACCGTTTTCTTGTAATTCAGCTTATGCGTTTCGGAAGACTGAGCCGTCAGCTGGCCTCTTCGGCAGGAGCATACTGTCCATGCTCACCTCAGACCCGTGGATAATATCCACAGGAGCCACCATACTGTGGATAGAGGTGCTTCTTGAAAACGGACGCGCCCTCAATTTCTTCGGAGTCAACTCCCTCAGAAGCGCCGGGGACATATACTATCCTGTCATAGTCGGCATCATCGTAATGTGGGCCATCTTCGCTCTGGACGAGAACATCCGCGGCCTCATCTTCGTCCGCCGCTGGAACAGCTTCAGATGGGCTGACAAAAGCTTCGTGAAATAAAGAAACCGGCTAAAATCTCTTTTAGCCGGTCATCTTTCTCCTGTTCGGAAACTTATGCTCAGAGTCTCTCGAGCTTGACAGTGAAGTGGCGCATGAGCTCTGTCTCCCAAACGATCTTCACACCGCGTGTGATCTCGTGACGACGGTCATATACGTTCTTGAGAGCCGCTGCGATCACATCCATGTGGTTGTTAGTATAGACACGGCGTGCGATGCAGAGACGTAGAAGGTCAAGGCCTCCGAAACGGTTCTCACGGGTCACAGGATCACGGTCCGCAAGGATGTATCCGATCTCACAGCCACGTACACCTGCCTCGATGTAAAGCTCGATGGCGAGTGTCTGGGCAGGGAACTCCTCCTTAGGAATCTGGTCGAGAACCTTGTCTGCGTCAATGAAGAGGGCATGACCTCCGACAGGACGCTGGTAAGGGATTCCGTACTCGTCAAGCTTCGCAGCAAGATACTGCACCTGGCGTATACGTGTCTCGATGGTCTCGAGCTCAGTATTCTCGTCAAGACCAACGGCAAGGGCAGCCATATCACGGCCGTTCATACCTCCATATGTAAGGAAGCCCTCGAACGGGATGCAGAATCTCTTTGCGCCTTCATACCAGTCCTCATGACGTGTAGCGATGAAGCCACCCATGTTTACGAGACCGTCCTTCTTTGAAGACATAGTCATACCGTCTGCATATGAGAACATTTCCTTGCAGATTTCCTTGATCGGCTTGTCGCCGTATCCTTCCTCGCGTGTGCGGATGAAATATGCGTTCTCGACGAAACGGGCAGAATCGAAGATAACCCTCTTTCCATACTTGTCGGCGATTGCACGTACCTCGCGGAGATTCTGCATTGATACAGGCTGTCCGCCTGCAGTGTTGTTTGTAATGGTGACGATGATGAAAGGAACAAGCTCAGCCTTTTCTGCAAGCACCTTCTCGAGCTTCTTCGGATCGACGTTACCCTTGAAAGGCACCTCAAGCTGGGTGTCCTTCGCCTCGTCCACGGTGCAGTCTACCGCAAAGGCCTTGCGGCTCTCGATATGACCCTTTGTGGTGTCGAAGTGTGAATTTCCAGGCACTACAGCTCCCGGTGTCACGAGGTGGCTGAAGAGGACGTTCTCCGCAGCACGGCCCTGATGGGTAGGGATGACGTACTCGAAACCTGTAATTCTTGTGATTGTTTCCTTAAGCTGGAAGAATGATGACGAACCCGCATAGCTCTCGTCGCCCATCATCATGGCAGCCCACTGACGGTCGCTCATCGCGCCAGTTCCCGAGTCTGTGAGACAATCGATATACACCTGATCCGACTTGAGGTTGAAAAGGTTATAGTCAGCCTCCTTAATCCACTGTTCACGCTCAGCTCGTGTGCTTACGCGAAGTGGCTCGACCATCTTGATCTTCCACGATTCTGCAAAAGGTAATTCCATGATTATCAATAATTTTAATGAATGTTTATAGTGTTATTTTCTTACGATTTTCGTAATTCTTGCAGCATATCCGCCACCCGGAGCCATCTTGACCTGGACCTTGCGGTCAGCAGGAACCTTCACGGTCTCGCGTACGTAGTCGGTAGCTGTGACATGTGCCGAAGGACCATCCTTGAACACTTCCATCTCATACTGTCCGTCAGGAAGGAAGCTGAGGTCGAGCTCGATGGTACGCTCGTTCCAGTCTGTCATGGCACCCACATACCATACGTTGTCAGCTCTTCTTGCCATAGCGATGTAGTCGCCCACCTTTCCGTCGAGGGCAACGGTCTCATCCCATACGGTAGGGACAGCAGAGATGAACGAAGTGCTTTCCTTCTCCTGAAGATAATGCGAAGGAGTGTCGCAGAGCATGTTGAGCGGAGACTCGAACACAACGTATGCACCAAGCTGGTGGCAGCGTGTTCCCTGGCTCATAGGCTCATGATGGTTCGGACGGTAAGTTTCCCTTGTGGCATTCTTCATTGCACCCTGGGTATAGTCCATAGGACCGGCCATCATGCGGATATAAGGCACTGTAACGTCATATTCCATCTGGTCCACATCAGGAGCGCACCACTTCATGTTCTCGAGGCCGAATACACCCTCATAGTTGAGGACGTTAGGATATGTCCTGTTGAGGCCTGTAGGCTTGTATGTTCCGTGGAAATCCACAACCATACGGTATCTTGCGGCAGTCTCTGCGGCACGCTTGTGGAAATTGACCATATACTGGTCCGCACGGTCCATGAAGTCGATCTTGAATCCCTTCACACCCATCTGCGAATAATGTCTGCAGACAGCTTCCATATCCCTGTCGAAGGCCTGATATCCAGCCCAGAGAATGATTCCCACACTTCTCTTTTCAGCATATGATACCAGCTCCTCGAGGTCGATCTCAGGAACGACCTTGAAAAGATCCGCCTCACCGTTCACCGACCATCCCTCGTCGAGGATCACATACTCGATTCCGTACTTGCATGCGAAGTCTATATAATACTTATAGGTCTCTGTGTTGACACCCGGCTTGAAGGCAACATCCTTGAGGTTCCAGTCGTTCCACCATTCCCATGCAACCTTGCCCGGGAGGATCCAGCTCCAGTCTGTATTAGGATCCGAAGGCGATGCAAGACGATAAACCATGTCGTTGTCGGCCATCTGAGCATCCTTCTCGGAAACAGAGATGATTCTCCAAGGGAAGGCAACCTTGCCCTTGTTTGCGGAAATATAGTCCTCAGTCTCTTCTACGAGCATCTGAAGGTTGTTATGACCGCCCTGACGGACTTTTGACGGACGCTTCGCGAAAACAGCGGAAATGCCCTTCGAACCCTTGCCGTTGTAAAGGAACATACCGGGATAATCCATAAGGTCAGACTCGCTGATCACCACCTTCTTGCCGTTAGGACCGTCCACCATAAGAGGAAGGAAGGCCATCCTTTCCTTGTTCCACTGCGAAATCGGAGTGTATGTGTACTGGCTCTCATGAGAGTTGAAGAACTGGGTCTCGAGAGACTGTGTGTTCTGGCTCACATAGGCAGCCCACATGTTCCAGTCCTTTGCGAAATTGAATTCGGCCACCTCGTTCTCCACCTCAAAAGACTTGCCCATCTTTGAAACGAAGCGGTATGCCATACCGTCGTTGTAAGCTCTGAAAATGAGCATATACTTCCTGAAGTTGAGGGTCATCTCGTTGAATTCATCCTTTACTTCGGATTTCTTGTAGAGAGCTGCCTCGAAAGACTGTCTCACACTTCTGCGGTTGATCTTGGACAACGACTCGTCACCACCGAAAACGGTTCCGTCGGTCATGTGCATTGCTACCGGAGACTTGTAAAGGATACGGTCTCCGCCATGGCTGAGCGTATAGTAGACGCCTGCGCCTGTCTCTACCTGAACGACGAGCTTTCCGTCAGGAGACTTTAGCTCAAGAGTCATGGCCTGTGCCGCTGCGGCAGCGAAAATGGCCAGAATAACGGGAATCAACTTTTTCATATGTCAAAATATTTATGTTTCAACCAATAGGCATATATCGGGTCGGTGACAGAAACCCTGTCGCCGACATTGCAGACGATACCCTTGTGCAGCAGGGCCGCCTTCGAACGGGAGGCTGATGTCGCAGACGTTATGTTGTGCCTGTGAAGCACTTCCGCCGAACTTATGACCGTCTCTCCAGACACCACCGCACGGAGATAGCACACCTGCTGTTCAGTCAGGCCGGCAGTGAGCATGGCGAATACAAGCGAACTCTGGTCAACCAGAGACGCATGCGATTCATATATAACATCCTCCGAGCACACTACAGACGTCCTCATCCAGGACAGGTTGGCTATCTGATGCACGTAATACGGACAGCCGCCAGCCAGTTCAATCATCATCAGAGCCTTTTCGTCATCCAGATATTTTCCGGAATCCATGAACCTGTCGCGAAGCATGGTGACAAGATCCTTCTCGTCCATCTTTCCCAGGTTCATCACCTGTCCGTAAATATGGAAGGTTATCGACTTCTGCGCGAATTTCTCCACCATTCCGTTCGGTGAAGAGCAAAGGCAGTAGGCAGCCTTCTCATGGGCAGCCCAACGGGTATCCAGCCTGTGCAGGAAATCATCCGTTTCATCGAAAAGCTCAGCCATATGGAAATCGTCCACACATACGACCAGCTTCACATCCCTTTCATCAGCCAGCTTCTGGGGAAGATCCAGAATCAGGTCCCTGTACCTCCTCACCGTATCGCGGTCCAGCCCTATCCTGAGATCCGGAAGTCCCGCCCCGAACTCAATCCTCGGCTTCACTTCAGCAAAAACGGAAGAAAACAGACCTACCGCATCTTCGACACCCGAAGATACTGACTTTATTACATTCTGCAAAAGCGAAACGTAAAAATCTTCCTCAACTCTGATGTTGAACATGTCCACAAAGCAGAATCTAAGCTTGGGATCCCTTGCCGAGGCAATTTCAGCAGCCTTGGATACCAGCGAAGTCTTGCCCCATCCCTGGGGAGAGATCACGACAGTATTGGTCATGAAGGAAAAATCTGCCGACAAGCGGGACAATTCCTCCTTTCTTCCCACAAAATATTGATTTACAGAGGCTTTTATGTTGTCAAAAGGGGTTTCCATTATAGTTTATCACCTATTTTCCACAAATGTAATACAAAACACGTAATTACACAAATTGTAAATCAATTACAGTAAATCATTCTAATTCAATCCCATTTTTTCCTTCATGCTACGAAGGACATCGAAGGCCTGAAGAGGAGTAAGGTTGTTAAGGTCCACCGCATCGAGGTCTTCCTTGAGGGAAGAAAGCAGAGGATCTTCCAGCTGGAAGAAGGAAAGCTGGAGGGAGCCGTCACTTTCGACGCGTCCTTCCTTTATATTATAAGGCCTGGTCATCCTGCCCTTGCCGCCCTTAGGACGTGACGGTGTGTCTGAGCCTCCCTTCTCCAAAGCGGCAAGCGTCTTCTCCGCAGACTCGAGTACCTGCTTCGGCATACCTGCCATCCTGGCCACATGCAGACCGAAGCTGTGGGCTACACCGCCCTCGACGAGCTTCCTGAGGAAGATGACGTTCTTGCCCACTTCCTTTACGGAAATGTGGAAATTCCTCACGCGCGGATATATTTCTTCAAGGTCGTTGAGTTCATGATAATGTGTCGCGAAAAGGGTCTTGGCGCCTTTGCCGTATTCATGGACATATTCCACGATGGCCCTTGCGATCGACATTCCGTCGTATGTCGATGTACCGCGGCCGATCTCGTCGAGCAGCACAAGCGAGCGTGAAGAGAGGTTGTGGAGGATCATCGAGGTCTCCAGCATCTCCACCATGAATGTGGATTCTCCGCGGGAAATGTTGTCCGAGGCACCTACACGCGTGAATATCTTGTCGCAATATCCGATGGAGGCCGAGGCTGCAGGGACGAAGGAGCCGACCTGAGCCATGAGCACGATCAGTGCTGTCTGGCGAAGGAGGGCGGACTTACCGGCCATATTCGGACCCGTAAGGATGATGATCTGCTGGCTTTCGTTGTCGAGATAGACATCGTTAGGTACGAATTCCTCCCCCGCAGGCATCATGGTCTCGATGACCGGATGACGGCCCTGTCTGATGTCGATGACGTTGCCGTCGTTCATCTGCGGACAGCAGTAGCCGTGCTCGAGGGCAAGCGAAGCGAATCCTGAGAGCACATCGAGCCGCGCCAGGATGCGGCAGTTCTTCTGGATTGCCGAAATATTGGCCTGGATACGGGATACCAGCTCCGCATATATCTGAGACTCAAGAACATATATCCTTTCCTCCGCACCGAGGATCTTCTGCTCATATTCCTTGAGTTCTTCGGTTATGTATCTTTCCGCATTGACGAGGGTCTGCTTTCTGATCCATTCCTCAGGGACGGCGTCCTTATATGCATTGCGGACCTCAAGGTAGTAGCCGAACACGTTGTTGAATCCTATCTTGAGCGAGGAAATGCCGGTACGTTCGATTTCACGCTTCTGGATATCGAGAAGGTAATCCTTTCCGTTTCTTGCGATATTCCTGAGTTCGTCCAGCTCCGCCGACACGCCTGAAGCTATGACGTCGCCTTTTCCGACAGCCGCTGCCGTCTCAGGATGCATTGTGCGCTCGAGGTGCTCGAGAAGAGCCCCGCAGTCGCTCAGGGAAGACATCATCCTGTCGAGGGCTTCCGTACCCTGACCAGTGCAGAGCTTCGAGATCGGCGCCGTCTGGCCGAGGCCTCTCTTCAGCTGCATGACCTCACGTGGCATGATCTTGCCGGCTGCAGCGCGTGAAATTATCCTTTCGAGGTCTCCGATGTCACCGATCATGGCCTGCAGACGCATAAGGTCGTCCTGTCTGCCGGTGAAATGTCCGACTACCGAATAACGGTCCTCAAGCTCCTGCAGGTCCATCACAGGCATCGAAAGCCAGGTGCGGAGAAGACGGGCTCCCATAGGAGAAGAGCACCTGTCCATCACATCCACCAGGGAAGTGCCGTCCTTGCCTGCCGTGGAAGCGAATATCTCGAGGTTTCTGAATGTGAAGCGGTCCATCCACACGAACGAACCCTCATCTATCCTGGAAATCGAGCATATGTTGGTCAGCCCTGCATGCTGCGTCTGTTCGAGATATATCAGAAGAGCTCCGGCCGAAGTCACTCCAAGAGAGAAGCTGTCGATCGCAAAGCCTTTCAGGGAGTCCACCTTGAGCTGTCTCTTTAGCTTTTCTACGGAACTGTCGTAAACGAAAGCCCACTCCTCGAGAGTGGAGATGTACCAGTTGTCACCGAACTTCTCGCGGACACCCTTTTCATAACCGCGCGGGACAAGAAGTTCCTTCGGAGCGAATGAGGAAAGAAGGGTCCCGACATAGTCCAGGGAGCCTTCCGCCACATGGAAGGTACCTGTCGAGACATCCAGGAAAGCGACTCCGCACTTATCCTTGAAGAAGGTAAGTCCGGCAATGTAGTTATGTTCCTTCTGCTCGAGAAGCTGCTCGTTGAAGGCCACGCCAGGAGTGACGAGTTCCGTCACTCCCCTCCTGACTATCTTCTTGGTAAGCTTAGGGTCTTCAAGCTGGTCGCACACGGCCACCTTATAGCCGGCACGGACAAGTCTCGGAAGGTATGTGTCAAGGGAATGATGCGGGAATCCGGCCATCGGGATTGCACCCGGAATGGCGCTGGAACGCTTTGTAAGCACGATTCCAAGCACCTTGCTGGCCGTAAGGGCATCTTCGCCGTATGTTTCGTAGAAATCGCCGCACCTGAACAGAAGCACCGCTTCGGGATGTTCCGCCTTCACGGCGAAATACTGCTTCATCATAGGTGTTTCGGTCGGTCTTTTCTCTGCCATTTTCAGTTTCTGTTATATCAAGGCAAATTTACGAAATTTTATTCTGAAAATAACCTTATCTTTGTCAGTTGATGAAAAGGGTGCTTATCATATCCTACTACTGGCCGCCTACAGGCGGTTCCGGTGTCCAGCGCTGGGTGAAGTTCGCGAAGTATCTGCCTGCGGAAGGATGGCAGCCGGTGGTTTATACCCCGGCGAATCCGGAGCAGCTGGCGGTAGACGCCTCCCTGGAGGCGGAGATTCCGGCTGAGGCGGAGGTCATCCGTACGCATATAACCGAACCATATGCGCTTTACAGGAAATTCCTGAAGAAATCGGGCCACAGCAGCGGAGCTGTGGAGGTGAATCCGGTGAACGCGCAGGAAAAAACCTTCCTGCAGAAGGCTGCGATGTGGGTCAGAGGCAATTTCTTCCGCCCGGATCCCCGCTGCATGTGGATCGGACCGTCCGTAAGGTTCCTGAAGAAATATCTGAAGGAACATCCCGTAGACATCATCGTCAGCACCGGACCTCCGCAGTCGATGCACATCATAGGCATGAAACTGTCAAAGGCCACCGGACTCCCGTGGATAGCCGATTTCCGTGACCCGTGGACGAAGATCTTCTATTTCAAGCATCTGTCCATGACGAAGATGACGGAAAGATGGCATCACAGAATGGAAAAGAAGGTCCTCGACAACGCTACGGCCGTTGTGGCGGTATCCCCTCTCGTGCAGCAGGATTTCCAGGCCATTACACAGACTCCAGTGGAACTCATAACCAACGGATATGACGAATGTGACTTTGCGGCAGAAAAATGCATGGAAGCATACGGCGGGCCTGAACGGGACTTTGTCATAACCCATACCGGCCTGTTCGCTGCAGACGGCGACCCTACCGTGCTGTGGGATGTGCTGTCGGACAAATGCGCGAAAGACGCAGACTTCAGGAAACACCTGAAGATCAAGCTTATAGGAAAGACAGATGAAAGGATAAAGGAATCGGTCAAGGCTGCAGGCCTGGAAGAAAACCTCATCGACATGGGGTATCAGCCTCACTCAGCCGCAGTGGAAGAGCAGAGGAAGGCATCCCTCCTGATCCTGCCTCTGAGGAAGGAGCCGGAGTACAAGGCCGTTCTCCCCGGAAAGCTTTTCGAATATCTGGCATCCTGGAGGCCTGTTCTCGGAATAGGCCAGCCTGACGGAGCCATGTCCATGATCCTCAACACCACAAAGACAGGTGTGGTATTTGACTGGAACGACAGGAAGTCCGTGGCGAGATTCATCGAACTCTGCTGGAAGAACCATCTGGAAGGCCGTCTGGATGTGGATGACGCAGACATATCGCAGTTCACAAGAAGAAACCTTACCGTAAAGATGGTGAAGCTGTTCGAAGAACTGTGCGAAAACAAAGAAAGAAAATGAAACGACTATGAATAAGGAACTTGTAAAGAAGATACTGGTCTATGCGGGAATAATCCTGCTCTTTCTCGTGATATCATACGGCTTCGTGCCGGAGGTCTTGAGCGGCAAGATAGTGAATCAGAGCGACATAGCATCATGGAAAGGAATGGCAAACGAGGCCATGACCCACAACGAGGCACATCCTGAGGATCCGACGGCCTGGACCAATTCGATGTTCGGAGGCATGCCTACCACAGCCACCATCGACAGTTTCGAGGGAGACTGGACGGACAAGATCTATGATTTTCTTCTGACCGGCCGCAGACCTGCGACTTATCTTTTCCTTGCTCTCGTGGGAGGCTTCCTTCTGATGCTTTCAATGGGAATAAACGGCATAGTGGCAGTAGCAGGAGCCATTGCGATCGCCTTCTGCTCGTACAACATGCAGATAATCCAGGTAGGCCACAACACGAAGATGCAGGCCATAGCATATTTCCCATGGGTACTTGCCGGAGTGATCTTCACTTACCGCTCTGCACTCAGACTCCTCGACAGCACACGACGCGGCAATCTCTCCGCATGGCTCCCGAAGACCGTGCTGGGAGCCACCCTGTTCGCATTCGCCCTCAGCATGCAGATAAAGGCCAACCATGTACAGATCACATATTATCTGGCCATCGTGATTGCCGTATATGTGATTGCACTTTTCATAAGCCTCTGCTGCAATAAGGAGAAGAGGGCCCTGATCGGCAGGTTCTTCGTCGCATCGGCTCTTCTTCTTGCGATAGGAATCGTCGGAATCGCGACAAATGCAAACAAGCTGATCCCTACATACGAATATACGGAATACACGATGCGCGGAGGTTCGGAACTTTCCGGCAGCGGCACGGGACACAGCGATTCGGGTCTTGACCTTGAATATGCCACAGCATGGTCATACGGCATCGAGGAGATGCCTAACCTCCTGATACCCAACTTCAACGGAGGTTCGTCATCTGGGGAGCTCAGCATGAGTTCCGAGACAGCAAAGCTGCTCAAGAGGGCCGGACAGCCTAATCTGCGTCAGGTCATCAGGCATATGCCTCTGTACTGGGGACCTCAGCCTTTCACAGCCGGTCCGATGTACATGGGAGCGATTTCGGTGTTCCTTTTCGTCCTCGGACTTTTCCTCTGCAAGGGCAGGGAGAAATGGTGGATGCTTGCGGCGACTGTGATTGCGGTCCTGCTTTCATGGGGAAGCCATTTCATGTGGTTCACCAAGCTCTGGTTCGACTATGCACCTATGTACAACAAGTTCAGGACAGTGTCAATGGCCCTGATCGTGCTCCAGGTCACGATCCCTCTCCTCGGATTCTACACCCTTGACAGGATCCTCAAGGAGAAATACACAGCAAAGGAGTTCGGCAAGGCAGCTCTGCCTGCCTACCTCCTGACGGGAGTCTTCTGCCTGGCCTGCGCCCTTGTGCCGGGCATAGCCGGCAGCTTCACGGGCGCAGCCGACGCCGGCCAGCCGGACATTCTCACGAATGCCCTGGCCGCTGACAGGCAGGCCCTCCTGAAGAAGGACGCATGGACCTCGTTCTGGATGATATCCGTCACTGCGGCCCTGCTCATGTGGGCCTTCCGCACCCCTAAGAGGGATGCCGTCGGCAAGGAAGGCTCGTTCGTCCGCAAAGGAAGGATGGGCATCGTGGCAGTTGCAATGGTCATCCTCGTGTCACTGGACCTCATGCCGGTGGGCAAGAGATACCTCAACAAGGAGCATTTCGTGACCAGGAAGGACTTCTCCGCGCAATATGAGCCGAGACCTGTGGACGAGATGATCCTCGAAGACAAGGACCTGGACTACAGGGTTCTGGACATCAGCGTCAACACCTTCAACAGCTCCATCCCGAGCTACCACCACAAGACCATCGGCGGATACAGTCCTGTCAAGCTCCAGCGCTACCAGGACCTCATAGAAAGATACATCACAGGAGAAATACATCATTTCTATGATGTCATCGAAAACGCCGAGACCGTGAGTCAGGTGCAGGAAAACATGCCCGAACTGAAGGTCATATCAATGCTGAACGGCAGATACATCATCCTCGGCGGCGAATATCCTCCGGTAGTGAACACCCATGCCTACGGCAATGCGTGGTTCGTGTCCGGTTTCGTGCCTGCAGCCACTCCGGACGACGAAATCGCCCTTATCGCATCGACAGACCTGAAGACCACTGCAGTCATCGGGGACGACTTCAAATGGGCTCAGGAAGCATTTGCAGGGTTCCCTGCTGTCATTTCGAGCGAAGTCGAGAAATCTCCTTCCATCACCCTTACTCATTATGCTCCGAACGAGCTCAGATACTCGTTCAGCACGGATTCGGAGCGTGCGGCCGTCTTCAGCGAAATCTATTATCCGAAAGGCTGGAAGGCGTGGATAGAGCCGGCCGGAGCGTACGGTGAAGTACGCGGAGGCAGGTACCAGCCGACAGGCGACGGAAAGCCTGCGGACCTCTTCCGGGCGGACTGGATGCTCCGAGGAGCAGTCCTGCCGGAAGGAGAAGGTCGGCTGATAATGAGGTTCGAGCCGGAATCGTACAAGATCGGCGAGAAGGTATCGCGTGCAAGCTCCATCCTCCTCATCCTGCTGCTGATAGGTTCCGCAGCAGTAATGGCGGTATTTTCCCGCAGAAAGGAGTAATCAAATCAGACACCTTATCCTATCAGTCCGCTGACGAAGACCGCGATGATGGCCACAGGAGCCACATAACGGATCAGGAACCAGAGGACTCCGAACATCTTCGCATTGGCGGAGATGCTGCCTCCGTTCGTGAATTCGTCATAGATATCCGTCTTCTTGAGGCGCCAGCCCACGAAGAGGACGGTCAGAAGGCTTCCGAGGGTCATCAGTATGTTCGACGAAAGGTTATCGAAGAAGTCGAAGATGCTGCGTCCGGCGATCTGCACGTCCGAGAGCGGTCCGAAAGAAAGCGCACAGAGGGCTCCTATCACCCAGCATACGGCAAAGAGAACGAAGCAAGCTGCCTTTCTGGACATGTTCCTTTCCTCAACAAGGAAGGCCACAGCCACCTCCAGCATCGATATTGACGAAGTGAGCGCAGCTACAAGAAGTGCCACGAAGAAAAGTATGGCCACGAATCCGCCTGCAGGCATCTGTCCGAACACATACGGAAGGGTCTCGAAGACAAGGCCGGGGCCTGACTGCGGATCGAGTCCGAAGGCGAATACCGCCGGCATTATGGCCACTCCCGCAATCATGGCGAACATAAGGTCGGAAACGGCTGTCGCCACACTCTGAGTCATGATGTTTTCCTTCTTTGACACATATGAGGCATAGGTCATTATGGTTCCGAAGCCCAGAGAAAGCGAGAAGAAGGCCTGGCCCAGAGCGGCTGCAAATGCTTTCGCATCTATCTTCGAGAAATCAGGACGGAAGAGATAATCCACTCCGGATCCAGCTCCCGGAAGGGTCAGCGAATACACTGCGATTCCAAGCACTATGAAGAAGAGTATCGGCATCATCACCTTGCTGAACCTCTCGATACCGTCCTTGATGCCTACCACTACGATGAGGGTCGTTGCGAGCAGGAAAGCCGTATGGGCGGCCAGCGAAGACCACGGAGAGGAAACGAAGTCCGTGAACATGGTGCTGAAGGTACTCCTTGAAGACTCTCCGGTGAAGGAGAAGGAAAAGGACTTGAGCATATAGTCGATGGACCAGCCGCCGATGACGCTGTAATACGAGAGTACTATCAATGGCACTATCACCGTCATAAGACCCACCCAGCGCCATGCGGAACCGCCGGAAAGGTCACGGAAGGCCGCATAGGCATTCTTCTGGCTGCGTCGTCCGATCACGAACTCCGATATGAATATCGGAAGACATATAAGGAAACTCATCGCTATATACACGATGATGAAGGCGGCACCGCCGTTCTCCCCTACCAGATATGGGAAACGCCATAGGTTTCCAAGGCCCACTGCAGAGCCTGCCATCGCCACCAGCGCGCCGAAACGGCTGCCGAAACTATCTCTTTTCATAAGTCACGAATTCGAAGGTGTAGCCGGTCTCGGGGTCGGTCTGCATTTCGGAGCGGTCAGTGACTTTCCAGAGGGCCGGGTCTATTGCGGGAAAGAAGGTGTCGGCATTTTCGATGACCGTATGGACGTGGGTCACGATGAGGCGGTCGGCAGAGGCGAGGGCCTGGGCGTAGATCTGGCCGCCGCCGATGACGAAGCAGCGGGATTCCGCGGCATCAGAGGCCTCCAGAGCGGCAGAAGCGGCAGAATAAGCCGCTTCGAGGGACGGAACGGTCACAACCCCTTCCGGAGCGTCAAAGCCGCGGGAAACGACGATATTCGTGCGTTTCGGGAGTGGACGGCCGATGGATTCGAAGGTCTTTCGTCCCATGATCACGGGACAGCCCGAAGTCGTGCGCTTGAAGAACTTCAGGTCTTCGGAAATATGCCATAGGAGGGCGTTGTCCCTGCCTATGGCATTATTGTCCGCTATCGCTACTATTATGCATTTTTCCATGGAAACATTGTTTTGGATGCCCGATCAGGTCGGGCATGACACTATACTGCCACCGGTGCAGGGATGCGTGGATACGGGTCGTAGTCCACGAGCTCGAAATCCTCATACCTGAAGGCAAAGATATCCTTCACTTCAGGATTGATCTTCATCTTCGGCAGCTTGCGCGGCTCACGGCCGAGCTGGGTCGCGACCTGCTCGAAATGGTTCACATAGATGTGGGTATCGCCGGTCGTATGCACGAATTCGCCCGGCTGAAGACCGCAGACCTGTGCGATCATCATGGTCAGAAGGGCGTAGGATGCGATATTGAAAGGCACACCGAGGAAGACGTCCGCACTGCGCTGATACAGCTGGCAGGAGAGCTTTCCGTCAGCCACATAGAACTGGAAGAGCGAATGGCATGGAGGAAGGGCCATCTTCTCGACTTCGGCCACATTCCACGCGGAAACGATCATCCTTCGCGAATCCGGGTTGTTGCGGATCATGTTCACGACATTCGCGAGCTGGTCGATCGTGCCTCCGTCCGGAGTCGGCCAGCTGCGCCACTGATGGCCGTAGACAGGGCCGAGGTCGCCGTTTTCGTCCGCCCATTCGTCCCAGATGGAGACACCGTTGTCCTTGAGGTACTTGATGTTGGTGTCGCCTGCGATGAACCACAGGAGCTCATGGATTATGGATTTGAGGTGGACTTTCTTCGTGGTGAGGAGGGGGAAGCCTTCGCTGAGGTCGAAGCGCATCTGATAGCCGAACACGCTCTGTGTACCGGTACCGGTGCGGTCGGATTTCATGACGCCGTTTTCACGGATGTGACGAAGGAGGTCTAAGTATTGTTTCATGATTATGGGGATTGCCACGTCACTCCGTTCCTCGCAATGACGTGGGAGGTTCTATTTTACAGAAAATGTGAAGATGATCGCCTGTTCGTAAACTTCTCCCGGACGGAGGACACATGAAGGATAATCAGGCTTGTTAGGTGCGTCAGGGTAGTTCTGACACTCTATCGCTACGCCTGTATAGTCTTCGTAAACGTGGCCGTTCTTGCCCTGAGGGCAGCCTGAGAGCCAGTTTCCGGTATAAACCTGGACGCCCGGCTGAGTTGTATAGACTTCCATCTTTCTGCCGCTTTCAGGAGCATAGAGCTCGCCGCAGAACTGAAGCTGTCCCGGCTCTGCGCCGTCGATGACCCAGCAGTGGTCATATCCCTTTCCTATCTTGAGAGGCTCGAAGTCGGCGTTGATGTCCTGTCCTATAGGCTTGCCGCTTACGAAATCCATAGGAGTGCCGGCTACAGGCTCGCTCTCGCCGAGAGGGATCTGTGTCTGGTCTGTAGGAAGGTATTCCGATGCATTGAGTGTCAGGATATGGCCGAGGATGTCACCGTTTCCTTCGCCGTTGAGGTTGAAATATGCGTGGTTGGTGAGGTTGATCACCGTAGGAGCGTCAGACTCTGCAGTGAGGGTCAGACGGAGCTCGTTCTCCTCGCTCCAGTCATAGCGCGCCACTGTCTTCACAGCTCCGGGATAGCCCTGCTCTCCGTCCTCGGAATAGTAGAGGAATTCCACGCCGCCTTCGTTCTCTCGGCTTTCCCAAACCTTGTTCTGGAAGCCTTCAGGACCGCCGTGGAGGCTGTTCGGGCCGTTGTTTATAGGAAGAGAGTATTCCTTGCCGTCCAAAGTGAACTTTCCGAGGGCTATGCGGTTGGCATATCTTCCCGGTACCTTTCCGGCACATGGACCGTCACCGAAATAGCTTGCCGCCTCAGGATAGCCCAGAACTACGTCAGCCATGTTTCCGTCCTTGTCAGGAACGACTACGGACACGATGGCCGCACCGAGATTCGAAAGTTTCACATATGCGCCGTTTGCGTTGGTAAGTGTATAGAGATAAATCTCCTTTCCGCAGGCAGACTTGCCCCAAAGTTCTCTTGTGATGTCCATATTGATGATGTTTTTGTATTTCCGAAGGGGATAAATTCTGTCAAAAATAAGATTATTATTTCAAAAGGACAACAAAAAAGCAACCACCCGTCATAAGACTCAGCCTATGGGTGGTTGCGGTGAACGTAGTATTGTAGAAATCAGGCTGAATTTACGGCCTTGGCTCAAGTATTATCGGACTTGAAAGCGATGAATACAGAGAATTGAGACTCGCATATGTCTTCTCGTATATCACACCGTCAGCATCCGTGAACTGGAACTTGACGTCGTCGGTCAGCCAGTCGAATTCATACTCGTTTCTGAGACGGATCTCGAACTGTCCGCCGGTGCCTATCGTTGTCGTACCTATTCTGTTGTACGTAGGAAGTACTTCGAAAGGAACGAAGGAGTCTTCAGGGATGTCGGTCACCTGGTCGGTTGAAGCCGAACGGTACTGGAGCCTTCCTGTAAGCGAGCTGTTGTGCACCTTGAAGACCTTCTCGAAATAAACGACCTTCGAAATGTCGGAACTGATCCTTATCTCTCCTGCACTCACGATATCCTTTGTAAGGAAAGGTATGCTCTTTCTTTCGCCATCCTGGCTTACCGCCGCCTTGCTGTCGGTCACTGCAGCCGCAAGGGTACCGGACTTCTCGGAAGCTCTGTCCGCCGCCACGTGGTAGATGAACCTGCCTTCGACAGAAGGATCTTCCGTTATCTTTCCGCTTGTGTAGAGGCTGCTTGTCTTGTCGATTTCGAGCATAGGGGCATCGATGTAGATGTCGAATCCCGTTCCGAACGGATCTACCGACACCTGGTCTGCAGCAGCCACACCTTCGATTTCGGATGTGAACGATGTCACATCGAACTCTATGGTCACATCCTGACCCGGGAGATAGCTGAAGTATACGTTGTCCTCCTTCTCTTCAGCATTGCCGGTTACTGTCGTTCCTGCTCCGTTCACAGTCGCGGCAAAGTGGAAAGGATGATAGTTTGCAAGTTCGAACACCACCGACCTGAACAGGTTTCCGCTGTAGGTGCCGGTTCCCGTTATCGAAGGATGTCCGGTCTGGTTTGAAGCGATCCTGACAACTTCCGCGCTCTTCGCCACATTCGTCTTCATCCTGTAGACGGCTCCGTCGCCGAGCACAGTTCCTTCCTTCAGGGTGAATCCGTGCACTCTTCCGCCTGTATCCCAATCGGATTCATTGATAGGTCTGAATACGAAATCCACTTCCTCCCTGTGGTCGAGGTTCCTCGAATAGAAGAGGAACTCATCGGTATATTCAGGAGTGAATACGGTCTTTACAGATGTTCCGTCAGCATTGTATGTGATCTGGTCGATATGCGACTCTATGTCCACAGGAGCATTTATCTTCTGAGGAACGAGGTAGTAGTAGATGACCTCATCCTGAGGATCCCCCTGATTTACGGCAGAGTATGAGCGTACATTGTCCAATGCTATCTGGAGGTCATAAGGGTTTGCCGTATAACTGTATGTCTTGGTCAGCGACTGGAAATGTCTGGCCTCGATCATGATGTCTGCATTTCCGCCGGAAGCATTGTTGAGGATGGTCTCCAGATAGATGCGGTGTACGCCTGGAGAATTGACTGTAAGCACATATTTGTAGCCTATGCCGTTGTCCTCGCCATATCCTTCGGATTCCTTGTTCCTTACAGGAAGCACCATTCCCGATTCGTTCCTGACGTTGAGGGCGTCCACCGAAATGAGCACCTCCATAGGGAAGAGAGCGTCAGGACAGTCTTCAGGGATGGTGAACATCATGGTCACGTGTTCGCCGGTCTGGCCTCCGTAGATGTTGGTGGTGACCCATGCAGGCTCGAAGTTCTGCTCCTTCACCGTAACGACCTTGATCTTTCTTGAAAGACGGCCGTGCTTTACTATGAGGGTTCCTTCGCGGTGCATGAGGCTGCCCATGTCGTTCAACGATACCGCAATCGTACCTCTTCCTGTAGAAGCGTCGAATGTGTGGGTGAATGAGGAAGCGGCCACATTGTTGCCGTCCATCCATGTCACCGTCGCAGCGGAAAGGTCTCCGCCGCTGAGGCTTTCGAGCGTATAGTACAGGTAGTATGTGTTCGGATCGGTGAATTCATTCTCTCCTATCACTACGGAAGTCTTGTCTACGGCAAGCCTGTAGTCGTTGTCCGCCACTTCAGCGATATTGTCGGATACGGATACCCATACGTTGTTCGTAGCGGGAGCCTTGAGGGCCTCTTCGAATGTTGCACGTCCGTAATTGAGCTGGCCGACGATATTGACTATATAGTGGTGGTTCCTCATTATCAGGACGTTATCACCGTTCTCGTCGATAAGGGAGATTCTGTAATAGAGGTCCTCCCCTCCGCCGTGCGATCCCTTGACGATAAAGTCGATAGGGTCGGCAACTGAGTTTTCCGTCTCGAAGATGTAGTCCTCGTCATAGTCCCTGACGTCGATGTAGTCGCCGAGCTTGGCCTTGTTCTCAGGAAGGGTGATGAAAGGAGTATCGAGGGTCGGAGCCACGAAACCGCCATGTTCAGGGCTGTAAGGAGCTATGGTTCCGAAAGAGTTCGAGTTCACGACAACCCATCCCTTCTGGACGAAGTCGGTCTTTGAAGCATCCACTTCGAGGGTAATCTTCGCCTGGTTGCGGAGAAGCTTTACAGCTGTTGCAGCCGAGTTGTGGGTGACGATGCTTTCGATGGTCTCCCTTGCCCAATAGATCATTCGGCCCGGAGAGGCCTCAAGGGCAGCCATCACATCCACTTCCGACATGCCTCGGTAGTTGTCCTCACGGAAATATGTGAGGTTCTGGTTTCCTACCAGCTGGAGCACTGCAGTGTGCTCAGGCACGTTTACGTCGAAAGTTCCGCTGAGCGAAGGATTGCCGGCATCCGGAGAAAGGTCTGCGGTCACGGTGGTGATGAAGAAGCTGTTTGCGTCGAAGCAGAATACGGTCATCTGCTGCACTCCGGCTCCGTCAGGATCGACGGCGCGCGTACGCACCATGTCCATTTCAGGGACCTGAGCCACGAAGCTTATCTTTCTGTAGCCCTCTGGAACCTTACCTCCTTCAGGCTGCAGCAAGTCCTCTCTCTGACATGAGACGCCGAGCGCGATGGCCGCTATGGCAAGAAGCATATATTTCATTGTATTCTTCATAATCTTGTCTTTGTTTCTTGATTGGACTTGTTGTTCTAATAAGCGTCACGGATGCATCGCATCGAAATACCGTCAGATGTGGTCTTGTCATTGGCCACAGGGCCGCTGGCGCTGAAATAATAACCTGCATTGAGGAGATAGTCGATGGCATCGGCGTCTTCGTTCTGAGCTCCCTGGAACCTGAGGATGATGTTGATTTCTTCCTCGGTCGGAAGCCTCCAGTCGTCATAGACAACCTTCTCCCCTGTTTCCGGATCATTATGAACCTCCACATATCTTGCGCAGTGGTTGGCCGCCACATCAAGGCTCTCCTGATTGTCGGAAAGGGAGATTCCTCCGTTTCCGGTGTTGATGAATCCCAGTCGGGAAGCGATCATGAAGGATGGAGAAACGAGCATCTTGTTATCTTCACCCGGATCGGTGTAGCTGTAGCCGTCGTCCTTTGTGACCATCTTCGGCCTTCCGAGAATATATGTTCCTGAAGAGGCTGTGATCCTGATATGGTAGATCCTGGCATTGCCGTTTTCAGCGTCGGTGTAGCTGACAGACCTGTTGTTCCAGCGATAATAATCTATGTTCGAGTATCCCGTATTCAGCTGTGACCTTGCCACCTTCGAACGGAAGAAACCGGTCGATGAGGTGTTGTAAGTGTATCGGTTCGTGGTGAAGTTGTACGAAACACCTACGACATTGTTCGTTGAGCTGAGGTTCTCATATGTGGTAGGGACACTGCTGCCGCTGCCGATGAAGTCGTCTCTGTACGAATACCAGCTGTGGACGTTGGTGATGTACTCGAGAGGATACTGCGCTACAGTCACTTCCTTCGATATGCCGTCTTCATTCGTCACCACGAGAGTAAAGTAGCGGATGACGTTGTTTGTAGGAACAGGACTGTTGACCGTGATGCCTCCGGCGATTCCTTCGTCAGGAACTCCGTTAATCTGGCCGGTGATTTCCGCTCCGACATATGTCTTATCATTGAACTTGTCGTAGAAATATACGTCAGGGACGGTCTGTCCGTTCACTACTACGGTCTTGAGGGTCACGGTAACAGGCGACGATGATGAGAACTCAAGAGTCTTGGCATCCTGTGCTATATTGTGCATTTCCATCTCTGTCCTGTTGACCATCAGATATTTAGGAGAGTTTTCGTCTCCTCCCACCTGGATGGTCTGAGTCGTCCAGTCCTCAACGGAATAGTAGATGTCATCGAGGACTACAGGTGTGGATTCCGATGTCGCTCCAGGGCGGTTGATCACGATATTCACTTCGTAATAATGGTTCCTCTCAAACTTCTTGTCTGCTGTCATCGGGATCTTATACCAGCTGTTGTAGTGGTTCGTCTCGACGATGTTGCCGTTTGCATCGGTATAGGTGTGGACAAGCGGAAGATTCACTATTATGCATGTCTCATGCTGGAGAATGCTGGCATTGTCCCAGTGATGAGGGTATGCATATGCTGTAATCGATACGTTTCTCGGCGATTCCGATGGATTCCATGAGAAGTACGCATTGTTTCCTTTCGATGTGTTCGCAACCTTGGCGGTTATGTCTTCCGCATCCTTCGCTTCCGCAAGAAGGAAGGTGTCATAAGGCAGGTTCCTGACGTAATAGAGTCCTCCTTCCGAACCTTCAGCCATGCTGAATGAAGCGAAACGGATGGATTCGCTTGCAGTAATGTTCACTACGACCTTTGCCGCAGCACGGTTAAGGGTCGCGCTGAGGATGGTGTTCTTTACGGGATCTCCGTCATAGAGTACTACCGGAGAACTGCCGTTCTCATCTTCAGCTATGGCGTCCATGAGGAAGTATTTCGGTGCATTTTCCACCGTAAGGGACGTCAGATGGAGGTTCAGGTCTTCCTGCTTCTTGTCCATGAGCGATGCGTAATCCGCCATTCCTGCAAAGACAGACTCGTCAAAAGTGCTGTTGGCCACAAGATATACGAAATACTTGCCTCCTGCCGTGAACGATGTCCTCTTCGTCTTAAGGGTCACGCTTGAAGAGTTGTCCACTGAAAATCTTTCATGTGCAACCTTCTCGGCAGGCGCGGCATCGTTTCCGACGTTGAAGATAAGCACATCCACATGATGCACATAAGACTCGGCGTCGGTGTCGGCAGCCTTTGCAAGACCAGATGAAAGCTGAAGGATTATGCTCTCATTGACAGGAACATCGAGTCCTCCTCTCTCCTGGCAGGAGAAAGCCGTCAGCAGAACCGCAAGACATGTTAGAGATTTTATGATTCCTTTCATCTTCATCTTAGTTTACCATTGTTATTATGACATAATTCGCATCCTGCTCATATGATCCCGAATACGGCCAATAGAAGTTTCCGTCAGTTCCGTTGATCATCAGGAATTCCGAAACATCCGACCATATAGGCTTGTAGGTTATAGCGAGCCTAACTTCATCGCCGATATCGACCTTTCCCGGAGAAGGAACCACCTTGATGATGTACCAGGCCTGATCAGCCTTGATAGGTCTGTCATATATCTCTTCCGTTCCGTCCTGTGAATAGACATGGATCGAGCAGTCCGATGCTTCCAGACCCATCAGGGTCGGAGTCCAGTACTCTTCTGCAGGGGCAGTCATCTGGAAATATCCGGTGAAAGGCTCCGTATCCGACATTGTGGCCGGCGAGTCCGGAGCTGTCCTGGTGTCTTCAGCCGATACAGGTATGTTGTGCCTGAGGTATGAGTGGGTAGGATAGTTGAAGTCGAGACCGTTCTCCCACATGACTCCGTCAGTCCAGTCGGCAACCACATAATTGATGATTATCTGGCCTTCTGCGCTGATGAATATGCAGACCTTGTATATCGTGTTCCTGACGATCGGAGGCATGTAGATGTATGCATTCTTACGCTCGCCGCCTTGTTCAAGGGCATACTCCACGTGAAGGACCACAGCCTTTTCGTTTCCTGAATGTTCGTTCCATACGTCCGAACCATAGGTGACTTCCGAAAGATATATCGGTGCAGTCGTCACCTCGGTATAATTATCAGGATCCAGAGCCTCTTCAGAACCTTTCACGACGGCGTCGGTAACGCTTACGCTATTGGAAACCACGACGCGGTCGTTTGCCCTCGGATTGATGGCATTGAGGGTTTCGTCAGTCTGCTCGAAAAGGTAGCTGTATTCCCTTGTTCCGCCATGAAGCATCGTCACTCCGATGATCTGCGGAACCGCAGTGGCTCCGCTTTCCTTTGCCGCATAGACCTCCAGCTTTGCAAGCGGACGCTGAAGCATGAAAGTAAGGGTCTGCGAGAGCACGAAATGTCCTTCATGACCTGCCTCGTCGTTTGCGAGTTCCCTGAGGGCGTCGACGTCAAGAGGTTCTGTCTGGACGCAGTACATAGGAAGAGCATTTACCGTAGCGAGACTTGTGAATTTCAGAGCTTGCAGCTGAGCCTTGGTCGTATTCCTGTCAAGGGTCACAGGGACATTCTGATAGGTCATCTCGTTTTCGTTGGCAACGAGATGGAATTCCACATCGTGCACACCCGATTCCGGAAGTTCAAGGTCGATGAAGAATCTTTCAAGTCCTGAAACCTTGTGGGCGTATCCTGCAAGCCTGCCGTTGCAGAAGGCATAGACATGGAGCGAATTTATCGTCATTTCCGATTCCAGAGGTGCCTCGGTGGCAGTCGGGGCCTTTGTCATTTCGGCAGCCTTCACGCTGAGCTCTATCATCACGTTCCGCCTTTCAGCCGACAGATTATCCTTCTCCAGCTGACAGCTGACAGACATGACCGCAGCAAGCATGCAGATGGCAGTATTTAGTATTATGTTGTTGACTTTACGCATAGACATGATGATTATTACCATTCAGGATAAATGTTTTCAATGAACCATGAAGGAACTGTGACGGTGATTTCAGCAGAAGAGAATACTATCCTGAATGGAATTATACATTCGTGCTTTGTCACATCTATATCATTGGCGGCGATATGCTCGGCAAAATTGACTTCAACAAGGGAAGCTCCGCCGGAATCGACAAGCCTGAGATATACTTCTCCATGGTTTTTGTGTCTCATGATGTTGTTCTTTGCCATGAGGGTTCTGTCGCCGTCATGAGAGGACTCCATCACGTAAGTTGTTGACTGACCTTTCGCCACGTTGTTGAAATCGGTATAAGGCGAGACTCCTGCAAGTTCGATTGAAGGGTAGCCTGCGGCTCTGGTCAGTGCCGGAACTCCTACGACTTCCACATAGATGTCGTAGTGCGAGCTGGCGAAATAAGTGGTCCTGGTCTCTATCTGCTTCTTAGAATCGTAAGGAGCGATAGGATAATCTATAGAGGACCAGTATAGAGGGTCATTGCCTGTGACGACATTTCCGGATACATGATCCTTGTCGGCAAAGGTAACCTGCCCGAAATCTCCTGATGACAGATTCTCCACTTCTGTCTCATAGGCATTTCCGACACACACAATCCTGTAATCTCCCGGCTCCAGAGGAGGGAGAGTCGTAAGGCGAGCCTCAACGTCAGCGTCAGACAGCTGCTCCGAGACCACGCAATTGTTCTGTTCGTCAAAAACATACATATGCACGCGGTCTATCTTCTCAGGGAAGATTTCTGTATCGCCGTCGCCCGTATAGCTCAAGGCAAGGCAATATATATTATGACATTCGCTGAAGTCCTCACGTATGCAGGAGGTGGAGAGTCCTCCGGCCAGCATAAGGCATAAAGCAATGGATCTGAATTTCATAATTGTATGTTTTTGAGTAAGTTGTTAGGGTTTATAAATATTGGGAGGGGCCTTTCCGGCCGGTCAGGCCCCTGCCCGCCATTTATTGATGTTGCTTAAAGTTTTTCAAGTATGAAGCCTGTGTCTAGAACTCAGGGTATACGAGCTCTACAGCCCAGTCAACCACATCGACAGTGATCTCAAGGCACCTGTCCATAGGATCGATGTCGTCCTCGTCGATTGGAATAGAACCGTCGTTCTCAACCTCGCCCTTTGCGCTCATACGGTAGATCTTTCCTTCTTCGAATGTTGTGACAGGAGTATCTGCATCCTTGTAGAAGCCCTTTGAGTAGAGGTATGCAGGCTGGCCGTCAGCTGTGAGCTTGATGACCATTACAGGTACAAGGTCGCATGAGAAGATGTGGTATGCGAGAGGAGCTTTGTTGCCGTCAGCGTCCTTGATGTCGGCTGTAGGAGCCTCAGGAGTGATGGTAACGTCGAATGTGTCCCAATACCATGCTGCAGGCTTCAATGCTGGGTCTGTCTCGTCAAGCCAGCCGTAAACATCTGCCTGGTTTGCGAAGTTATCCATGTGGATTACAGGATTATCTGACTCTGTTCCGTCTACAACAGTTGTGTAAGGATAGTAGTTCTGGAAAGCGATCTGAGTGATGTTGATATTCTGATACTTAGGCTCTTCGTTGAACTTGACGGTGAAGCCGTCAACCTCGAAACGTGAAACGCGTGGAGTCATCACGAGATCAGCCTTGAATACGTCAGAGACATATGTTATTCCGTCAATGTTTTCATCAGGATGCTGATTACCGGTTGCTACGAGATCCTTTGCATCATAGAGAACGAGGTTCTTTGTATCCTGCTGGTCGTCAATGCTTATCTTAGTTTCAGTCACTGCCTGATACTCTGCAAAAGTAAGCTGCTTGCCCATGTTTGCAATAGCGACAACCTTGGTACAGTTAGGGTCCACATAGTGGAACTCTGCATTAATTGCACCTTCTGAAAGATCGGCTGCATCCCAGTAAGACTGAGCTGCTGCTGAACCGTCCTTCACCTTACCTGTGTACTCGTTGTTTGAAGCGTCGGTAAGGAAGATCTGGAAATCATTCACGACAACAGCGTCACCTGCATTGATCTTATCACCGGCAGCGGCCTTTGTGATGACGATGTTCTCGATAGAGATGTCAACTGACCTGAGACGCTTTGATTCAGGAGTTGTGTCCTGCTTGTTACATGAAACAAGCGCGATAGCTGCTAAAGAAGCAGACAACATCAATTTAGAAAGTTTCATAACTGTTATTTATTAAGGGTTTATGAATTGATTGTATTTATTCGTATTTCTTAAGATATTCATCCAGCAGTCTCTTCTGCTCTGCCTCGAATTCATATTCGGCGTTGATTGCGTCAATGTTCTGCTGGGCGCTCGGGCAGTTGCCTTCCAGAGCCTTCCTGAACCAAGGCATCGCCTTCTCGAACTCACCCTGCATCATAAGGGCCACGCCCACGGTGTTGTATGCCCTCATATCGTCATCGTAAGGCTTTACAAGGTCATATGCCTCGGCATATTTTCCTTCGTCGATAAGGTCGTTTGCCGCGTTTATCACATCCACAGCCTCGTCACTTGTCGAATCGTAATAAACCGCAAGATAACGCGCGCTTCTGAGGTGAGGATAGATGTCGTCGAGCATCTTCTTCCATACCTTTCCTTCATCGAGAGACTTGATGGCGAGCTTCTTCTGGTCGTTGGTGGCGTCGCTGTCGATGATGTCGATCACCGTCTGCTTTTCAGACATGTCAGAATCCTTGATGATTCTCTTGAGGCCAGGCCAGTTCTCTTCTCCGTTGCGGATCATGAAGTCATCCTCGGTAAGTCCGTACTGCGGACGCTGCTCGATGATGTAATTGATGAGGGCCTTCGCACGGTTTATACCCAGCCATCTGTTGAAGTTCATGGTTCCCTCAGGCGATGCGTAACCGGCTACCTCGATTTTGTCCATCTTGTATTTAGGATCCGAGAATATCTTGTCCACAGCGGCGAGGATCTTTCCGAAAGTGACCTCGTTGTTGAATACCGACGAATCAATCTCTATCTTCGAAACCTTGAAGATGATTTCGAGCTCATCCTGTCCGAAATCCCATTCGCGTGCTGCATCCGCAAGGACATATGCAGGTGTTCTGCGTGGAGGAAGAGCCGGCTCTTCGAAGAGAGATGCCTCAGCCAGGTTCTCGTCAGCCCTGTCCTTTTCACATGCACAGCCTACAAGCTGCCTCCTGATGCCGAGATTTGCCGGCTTCATCCATCTTTTGAGAGGAGTCTGGGCCCTATAGTTGTATATGTCGCCTTTAAGCGTCTGATTTTCATCGAGTTCCCAATCCTTGTCGCCGGCTATATGGTTCTCCTGCCTCTCCCTCTTGTAACGTCCCTTTCCGTA
Source organism: Bacteroidales bacterium (assembly GCA_017399905.1). GTDB lineage: Bacteria > Bacteroidota > Bacteroidia > Bacteroidales > UBA932 > Cryptobacteroides. The sequence goes on along the minus strand of JAFQAR010000103.1, from coordinate 14,292 downwards.
GACTTCGACAACATCGAGATAGACGGTATCCTTATCGTTGTATATATAAGGGATGATGACTTCCTTGCGGCGCGAAGGAATACCCTTTACGTCAGTATCTATATCGAATGAAACCGTTACATTCGTTCCGTCATGAGTGAGGGACTCGTTGCTGATGACCGTCTGTGCGTCCATTGCAGTGCCGGCCAGGATCATTAAAGCAAAAACAAAAAACTTCTTCATATCTCTACCCTCCTTACTTTATCAAATAGATGAAAGACAGACCTATGTCGGTCAGGCCTATCACATGCTTGCTCACCGACTTCTGGAAAAGTCCGCATTTGCGGCTTTCATATCTGTCATACTCCGTGTACCACCATCCTGCACCGACGGTAAGCTCCATGTTCCAGCGGCGGCTGATAGGCCATGCATAACCGTAAGTCAGGCCGGCTCCCACAGCCCAGCCTTCGCTGCGCGCATTGAGGAGGTCATTGATAAAATATCCCGAAGACTCCACTTCATGGAATACCTTCGGGACATGGATGCCGCCTACATTGAACTGGGTATATTTTCCGCTTACACCAATGAAATGACCCTGGAAGCTTTCGCAGAACCAGTAACGGATTTCAGGGGTAACAAGGAAATGCTTGGCTTTAACATTATCTTCAACGTTCAAGGTCCAAGGATTGTATCCTCCTGCGATTTCAAAGGTCCAGCGGTTGCCCATTGCAAATTCAAAGCCCACATTAGGGGTTGCAGTTGCCCAATATAGAGCATTTGTCTTCACGCCTACCTTCTGCGCAGAGGCAGTGCCGGCAAAGGCGAGAAGAAAGAGGACTGCAATTGTCAGATAGCGTTTCATCAGCAGATCTTACGTTAGTGGATAACATTCTACAGCTGAAGAAAGAGGACATCAGGACTATCTATACTACCGAACGGAGAGAATGTCCGCCAGTCATTACGTTCAGCCGGAATGCAAAATTATTCCTTAGTATTTTCTACACAATTTTTGCATTACGTTATTTATGCAAACGCAAAAAAATTTTTTTAATAAACAATTTTTCATGCATACACAATTTTTCATTTTTATTATGTATATTTGTTACGAATTGTGTGTATTGTTATTTGAGATAAAAGGTAATGGAAGAGTTAGTATTTAATCTTGCATATATCTTCATATTCGCTCTATTGGGAGTATTCACCTTGTTCACGCATGTACCGAAGAACGAGGAATTCAGAAATTATCTGAAAGCAAGAAAAGTTCTTTCAGGCGCTTTCTTCATGATGGCAAGCTACTGCATCATAAGAATATTCGTAAAGAGTTCATACAATTATACGAATCTATGGACTTTACTTACCTTTTCAATGGCATTCTCATGGATGCAGTATTCTTCGCTGATGCTCATATTGAATTCGGCAAAATTCAAGCTCAGACATATATTCGTTGACGGTGTCATCCCTGTGACAATCATGCTCATTCTCGGACTGTCAGGATATATATTCAAGATACTGCAGAAAGAAATAATAGTCCTGCTCATACTCATCTATTTCGTAAAGACCACATATATGTTCTTCATATGTGTAAAGGAGTACAGGAAGTGCGAAAAGGAGATAGACAACTATTATGACGACATCCTCGACATTTCATGGATAAAGAGGCTTATATGGATATCATTGTTCCTGTCGGTAGGTATGGTGATAGCCATCATATTTCCTTCCGTCCACATGGTGTTTGACATAATATCTCCTGTCATATTCACTTACATGACCTTCAAGTTCGTGAATTTTGCTCCGGCGAAGATAGAGAGGATGAGGAAGAAGAACGAAAATCTTGACATAAAGCCGGAACCTAAGAAAAGAAAGAATACCGATATTCCTGAAAAGATAGGTCATAAAGTTGATGAATGGGTACAGTCCAAAGCATACTGCAGGCTGGACCTGAACATTAAGGATGTGGCTTCGGAGATTGGAACAAACCAGAACTATCTCTCAGTCTACCTGAACTCACACCTGAACATGACCTTCCAGACATGGCTGAACACTTTGAGGATAGAGGAGAGCAAGAGTATACTTGTTAATTCCGAAAAGAAGTCGCTGGAGGCTGTAGGAATAGAAATAGGAATACCTGAAAGCTACAATTTCTCACGCTGGTTCAAGAACATCACCGGCATGACTCCTTTCCAGTACAGGAAGACCTACAGGAAATGAGATATGCAGAAACAAAAAATCCTGACTTTCATGAAAGCCAGGATTTTTTGTTTTTATGACAATCTGTTGTTCAATTATTTGAAGAGATTGAGGATGCTTGTAACTGATGTAGCGATCTCGTTTGCGTTCTCGACAGCTGTAGTAGCCTTTCCAGAAGCAGATGTAAGCTTCTCTGCGAGGCTTGAAGCTGTAGTCTCAGCCTTCTCTGTAAGTCCTGAAAGGTCAACGTTGCTTACGAGATTCTGAAGACCGCTCATGATTGATGAAGAGTTTGTAGAGTTCACGAGGTTGTTTGAACCTGTAACGAGTCCTGCTGCAAAGTCCTTGTAGAAAGCAGTCTTGTTTGTCTGACCCTTGAGATCCTTTACGTTTGTTGCAAGAGTAGTAAGGTTCAGAAGGTTGTTGAGGTTGCTCATGTCAAGCTTTCCGTCAGCCTTGTACTGTGAGTAGAGAGACTTGAGGGCAGCACCTGCAGCCTGACCGTTTGTAGTGGCAGCTGTTACAGCTGTCTCAGTTGCAGTCGTAGTGGTCTCAGTAGTAGTACCCTTTACCTTGTTGAGAAGGTTCTTGAGAAACTGTGCATCAGCAGTGTTCTCAGCTGCGATGAATGCAGCCATTGCCACGATAAGTGTAAATACTTTTTTCATGATAAAATGTGTTTATGTGTTGATTATTTAAGTTTCTTAAGGATATTGCTGAGGTTTACTTCCTTAGCGATCACCGCATGGAGATCCTCTATCTTCACACGCTCCTGCTGCATCGAGTCACGATGACGGATGGTCACGCAACGGTCATTGAGTGAATCGTGGTCGACAGTTACGCAGAACGGAGTACCTATCGCATCCTGACGACGATATCTCTTGCCAATTGAATCCTTCTCGTCATACTGGCAGTTGAAATCATATTTGAGTTCATCCATGATTTCTCTTGCGAGCTCTGGAAGACCGTCCTTCTTGATGAGAGGAAGCACTGCAACCTTTACCGGAGCAAGCGGAGCCGGGATGCTGAGGACTACGCGGCTCTCACCGTTCTCAAGCTGCTCCTCCTTGTAAGAATTGGAAAGTACAGCAAGGAACATACGGTCCACACCGATGGATGTCTCCACCACGTAAGGAACATAGTTTTCTCCGAGTTCAGGGTCGAAATACTGGATCTTCTTTCCTGAGAACTTCTGATGGTTGCCAAGGTCGAAGTCTGTACGCGAGTGGATACCCTCAAGCTCCTTGAAGCCGAACGGGAAGCGGAATTCGATGTCTGTAGCTGCATTTGCATAGTGTGCAAGCTTGTCATGGTCGTGGAAACGATAGTTGTCGTCACCCATTCCGAGTGCCTTGTGCCAAGCCATACGGTTCTCCTTCCATTTTGCGAACCAGTCGAGCTCCGTACCTGGCTTGATGAAGAACTGCATCTCCATCTGCTCGAACTCCCTCATGCGGAAGATGAACTGGCGTGCGACGATCTCGTTTCTGAAGGCCTTACCGATCTGAGCGATACCGAAAGGAATCTTCATGCGGCCGGTCTTCTGCACGTTGAGATAGTTCACGAAAATACCCTGTGCAGTCTCAGGACGGAGATAGATGATGTTAGCCTCACCTGAAACGCTTCCAAGCTGTGTGGAGAACATAAGGTTGAACTGACGTACGTCTGTCCAGTTCTTGGTACCTGAAATAGGACATGCTATCTCGCAGTCGATGATGATCTGTCGGAGTTCAGCAAGGTCGTTTGCATTAAGCGCATCCGCCATTCTCTTGCGTACTGCATCGATCTTCGTCTGGTTGCGGAGCACGTTAGGGTTGGTAGCCTTGAACTGAGCCTCGTCGAAAGCCTCGCCGAATTTCCTGCGTCCTTTCTCCACGTCCTTCTCGATCTTTTCCTCGAGCTTGCCGATATAGTCCTCTATGAGCACGTCCGCACGATATCTCTTCTTTGAATCCTTGTTGTCGATAAGAGGATCGTTGAAAGCGCCTACATGGCCTGAAGCCTCCCAGATCTTAGGATGCATGAAGATTGCTGAATCGATACCTACGATATTTTCATGGAGTCTTGTCATAGCCTCCCACCAATATCTCTTGATATTATTCTTGAGCTCAGAACCGAGCTGGCCATAATCATATACGGCACCGAGACCATCATAAATCTCACTTGAAGGGAAAATGAATCCGTACTCCTTGCAGTGAGCTACGAGAATCTTAAAAAGTTCTTCCTGTGTCATAATAATTTTATAGTTTTAATTCAAATTTAATCATTTCTGTGCTGATTACAGCAATCCTTTTATCCTTTGCAGATTGCCACGTCGCTTCGCTTCTCGCAATGACATGGAGTCTGTATGTTTCCTCAAAATTGCTGCAACATATATCATATCTTAGTTCATTCCAAGACACATCTTACATCATTCTGAGATATTTCTTACGTCATTCTGAGGCTTCTCAGAAGCCGTGAGAATCTCCCTCAGCGGAATCATCACGAAATCCCTCTCATACATAAGTTTATGAGGAACCGTCAGTTCGGGACAATCAATCCTGCAGTCACCCAAAAGCAGAATATCTATATCTATCGGACGGTCCGAATATATCCTCTCCCCTCTCTCATCATACTGTGGACCTTGAGTCCTTCCAAGCCTCTCCTCTATACCCTTGCATATTTCGAGGATCATCAGTCCTTCCGCCTCCGCATTGAAATTCTCCGGCAGTTCAAGTTCATACATCACAACAGCGTTGATGAACTTACCGGAAGACTCAAAACCCCACGGTTCCGTCTCAATAAAGCTGGAAACGGCCTTGTAAGGAGTTCCAAGCTCAATATTGAGCATTGATATGGCAGCTTCCAGATTGCGCCTTCTGTCGCCTTGATTCGACCCGAGAGAAAGATAAAGTTCCACCTTTTCCTTATTTTTCGGATCCTTCCGCACCGGAGCCGGATCCTCTGCTCTTCAATCGTCAAGTCCGAGCTCCACCAAAGCCTCCTCGGACATCCTGCTCCTATCCCATACAGGCTCGAAAACAAGATCTATCATCACACTCACGACACCCGGAACATCCTCGACGGCCGTCTTCACCTGATCCACCACATAATCCGCCATAGGGCAATTAGGAGCCGTCAGCGTCATCTGGATATATACATTGTGGTCATCGTCGACCTTCACTTCGTATATAAGTCCAAGATCGTACACATTCACAGGTATCTCAGGATCATAAACCTGCCTGAGAGCCATGATTATATCTCTTTCAAGTCTCATCTTTCTTTCCTTATCTTCTTCTGCAATCTCTGCAGACCTGCTTTTAAACCAATCCTTCAGTCCCATACAGATTCCTCCAAGACTTACCGAGGAGTCTCTATAAATTACACTTCGCGATATCTCTGATCCTGCCTATCATGGACACGAGTCCGTTTGCCCTTGTAGGCGACAGATTCTCCTTAAGCCCTATCTTCTCCACAACAGAGAAGTCTGACGAAAGTATCTCCTGAGCCGTTCTTCCGGAATAAAGACCTATAAGCAGGGATATTATTCCTTTCGTGATTATGGCGTCACTGTCTGCATTGAAACGAATGATTCCATCCTCCACCTTATGACTCAGCCATACCCTTGACTGACAGCCCTTTATAAGCTTATCATCAGTCTTCTCCGACTCCGGATAATCCTTAAGGGACTTTCCGAGCTCGATCAGATATTCATATTTGTCAAGCCATTCCTCATACATCGAGAATTCCTCGATGATGGCATTTTCCGCTTCCTGTAAACTCATGATAACATTTCAATCGCCTTATTAAGGCATTTCACAAAATATTCGGCCTCCTCCATCGTATTGTACGGAGCGACAGAGACCCTCAACATTCCGGTTACTCCGAAACGGTCCATAAGCGGCTCCGCACACATCTGTCCGGACCTCACGGCTATACCCATCTTATCAAGAATCAAAGCCAGATCCTCATGATGAACACCATCCACGGAGAATGAGAAAAGAGGAATCTTCTCTTCATTTGTTCCACAAGGAACACCATACAGCCTTATCCTGGAGTCGCTCGTCAATGTATCGAGAAGATAATCCCTGATACCGTTGTAATATTCTTCTAACTTATTATCATTCAATAAGTTAATAAATTTTATAGCCTGTTTCAGCGTCGCCGCAGATGCGAAATTCTGCGTACCGGCTTCGAATTTCATAGGGAGGGGAGCAAAGGTCGTCTCAGCGAATGTGACCGTACCGACCATCTCGCCGCCACCCATATACGGAGGCATCGCATCCAGCCATCTTTTCTTTCCGTAAAGCACTCCGGTACCTGTCGCAGCATAAAGCTTGTGACCTGAAAATACATAGAAATCACAATCCAGATCCTGAACGTCTACCTTGCAATGGACAGCACCCTGGGCACCATCAACAAGCACCGGAACTCCCTTTTCGTGGCACTTCCTGACAATATCCCTGACAGGATTCACAATACCAAGGACATTGGAGATATGAGTCACAGCCATAATCTTTGTCCTCGGAGATATCAGATCATCGAGCTTATCCGTTTCGAGACAGCCGTTGTCATCCACCGGAAGAACCTTGAGCACGGCTCCTTTGCGTCTGCACATCAACTGCCACGGAACAATGTTGGAATGATGCTCGGCTTCTGTCACTATAACCTCATCCCCTTCACTGACGAAAGCCTCTCCGTATGAAAAAGCAACAAGATTGATTGCAGCGGTGGTACCGCTTGTGAACACAATCTCTTCCCTTGAACCGGCATTGAGAAAACCTCTTACAGCATCCCTGGCCTGCTCGTAAGCCTGTGTAGCCTCATCAGCCAGACGATGCACGGCTCTATGGATATTAGCATTGGATTCTGCACTTATCCTGTTCCACTCGTCAATGACAGACTGAACCCTCTGGCTAGTTGCGGCATTATCGAAATACACAAGATCCTTCCCATACACCTTTCTGGAAAGCGCAGGAAACATCGATCTTATGTAATTGACATCCATATACCTCAAATCTTTGATTTGCCTATGTGCAAATAACTCGCAAATTTAACAAAAACAATCTTTCTTTTACAGGATTTTATCATAATTTTGCATGAGATAGAAAAAGTAAGGAAAAATGATAGACTACATCAAAGGCAGTATAATTGAACTGACACCTACCGACCTTGTCCTGGAATGTTATGGAATAGGATACAGAATCCTCATTTCCCTCCAGACATACGAAGGATTAAACGGCAAGAACGAAGCTCTCGCCTACATCCACCATTATCTGAGGGAAGACGAGGAACTTTACTACGGATTCTCTACAAAAGACGAAAGGGAATTGTTCAGGCTGCTGATAGGAGTATCCGGAATAGGAGCCTCTACAGCAAGGATGATGTTGTCTTCACTTACATCAGACGAAATAAGGAACGCCATATTGTCAGAAGACATAAACAAAATAAAAAGCATTAAAGGAATAGGCCTGAAGAGTGCCCAGAGGCTTATTCTTGAACTGAAGGACAAGGTTGTAAAGGGAGTAGGAAGCGACAATTCAAGTCTGTTTGCAGCCACATCCGGAGGAGCGGCAGACGAAGCAGCCACAGCTCTTGTAATGCTCGGATTCACCAAAGCTAATGTCAACAAGGCAGTTTCTGCAGTTCTGAAAGAACATCCTGGAGCATCGCTTGAAGAAATAATAAAGCTTGCACTCAAAAGACTTTAAGTAATTCATAAAATAAAAATAGGTTCCACGTGGAACTTATTTTTATTTTATCTACCGAAATATACCAAAAGTACTGAAATATCTGCAGGAGACACTCCTGATATCCTGGAGGCCTGCGCTATAGTCAAAGGTCTGTACTTCTTCAGCTTCTGTCTACATTCGATTGAAAGGCTTTCCACCTTGTCGAAATCGAAATTTTCCGGAATTGAGAGATTCTCAAGGCGCATTATCTTATCCGCCATCTGCTGTTCCCTCTGAATATATCCCTTATATTTGATGGAAATCTCTGTAGAATCTATTATTTCCCTTCTGTAATTTTCATCAACTGTCTTATTTAAATTGGATTCATCAAGCAGGGAAACAGGATATTCTGTATTGGATTTAAGAATATAGGAAGCATCCTTGAATGATCCAGAAACGTATTCTTCATCAATAAGCTCAGACAATGAAGAATAATTTCCATACTTGAGAAGATCGCTATAATCTACTCCTGGCTTTAAAATATCGGATAAAGGAGAGCTAAATTCCTTTTCAAGATTTATATTGAATTTAGAAAAAGTTCCACGTGGAACTAAATCAATAATATCATTCAATTTTGTCTGAGGTCTTGAAATAAGATCGGACAGTCTCTTTCTTGAAGAAATGACAGAAGTACCTGAATTTTCAAGATAGGAGTTTACATATTCCGGCTTGATGGAAGCATCTTCGAAGAAATTCTTCAATCTGTCGATCGAATCATATTTCCTCATTGTATAATCATATCTGTACTTATCTGCAAGGCCATATTCATATGAAAGAGGAGTAAGTCTGAGATCTGCATTATCCTGACGAAGAAGAATACGATATTCAGCTCTTGAAGTAAACATCCGGTATGGCTCGTCAACACCCTTCGTTATAAGGTCGTCTATAAGCACTCCTATATAAGCCTGATCTCTCTTGAGAATGAACGGATCCTTTCCATAGACCTTGAGATGGGCATTCATTCCGGCTATGAGACCCTGGGCAGCCGCTTCCTCATATCCTGTCGTTCCGTTTACCTGACCAGCCAGGAAGAGACCTTCAATATTCTTGAGTTCAAGAGTAGGCTTCAATTGCGTCGGATCGAAATAATCATATTCCACCGCATATGCAGGTCTGAATACTTTCGCATCCTCAAGTCCCTTGATGGAGTGAAGAGCATCCATCTGGATGTCAAGAGGCATAGAAGAAGAAAAACCCTGAAGATAATATTCATTGGTTCCCCTGCCCTCAGGCTCGAGGAAAAGCTGGTGTTCATCCTTGCCGGCGAAAGTTCTCAGCTTATCTTCGATGCTCGGACAATATCTCGGACCTATACCTGTGATCATTCCTGAAAACAAAGGAGAGTCGGCAAAGCCTGATTTGAGAATATCATGCACCTCCGGATTGGTATGTACTATAAAGCATGGCATCTGTGGAGTACCGTTCTGAGCAGTGGAGAGGAAAGGAAGGTAAGAAAACTTATCAGGTTTCTCATCTCCATACTGATGGACAAGATCTGAAGTCCTTACTGTGGATATGTCAATTCTCGGAGGAGTACCTGTCTTCATTCTTGCGGTATTGATTCCCATACCGACAAGCTGGGCAGTCAGACCATGAGATGACATCTCACCTATCCTGCCGCCTTCGAAGATATTCTTTCCGATGAAGAGCCTGCCGTCAAGGAATGTTCCGGCAGTAAGAATAACCGTCTGAGAATTGAAAATTGCTCCGGTAGTCGTACGTACACCCGAAATTTTAGAACCAGAGAAAAGAAATTCGGTTACTGTATCTTGGTAAATATCTAATTTACAGGCACTTTCGAGTATTTTTCTCCAATACAGAGAAAACTGTATCTTATCACACTGCGCACGAGGACTCCACATGGCCGGTCCTTTCGACCTGTTGAGCATACGGAACTGGAGTGTAGAAGCGTCGGTAATGATTCCAGTATATCCTCCGAGAGCATCTATCTCTCTGATTATCTGTCCTTTAGCTATACCTCCGATAGCCGGATTACAAGACATCTGAGCAAATTTGTTCATATCCATCGATATGAGCAGCACAGATGAACCCATGCGAGAAGCTGCCATGGCGGCCTCACAACCGGCATGTCCTCCACCTACAACTATTACATCATAAGTCACCGGCATATCAGAGTAGATTTCTTAATGAAAGATAATAATTCTCCTTGCTTCTCATGACCGCGATGTCTTCTTCAGTATGATCATCATAGCCGATGAGATGAAGGATACCATGAACTATGACCCTGTTGAGTTCTTCTGAAAATTCAGTTCCATACTCGATTGAATTTTCTCTTACGGAATCAACACTTATGAAAAGGTCTCCGGACAACTTGTCACCTTCACAATAATCAAATGTTATTATATCGGTGAAATAATCATGCTGAAGATATTTCTGATTTACATCGAGTATATAATTATCTGAACAGAAGATCAATGAAATGTCTCCGATGCGTCGGATTTCACTTTCGGCAACAAGTCTGAGCCAACGGTTATTCAGCGTCTTACCCTTGAAAATAAAGTCTGTATCTTCAAAAAAATACGAAATCATAGGTCATATATTTTTTGCAAATCTACAAAATGTACAAAAAGTTTGAAATAAAAAATTTAATTTCTAACTTTACCGGGCAAAATGGAAAATAAAAACTAACAATCAATATGGAAATCAAAAAGTCAGAAAAAGCCAACTTGGAAAACAAGAAGCTCCTTTTCTTGGAGATTGGACTTGTAATAGCGTTGGGAATCACACTCTTTGCTTTCGAGTGGACAAGTAAAGAAACCAAAGTTTCTACTCTTGAGGACAATACTGAGGTAGTTCTTGAGGAGGAGATAATTCCTATTACACAGGATACTCCTCCACCTCCGCCAGCAGCACCGAAGATTCCTGTTCTTTCAGACCAGATCGACATCGTTGACGACGAAATCGAGATCGAGGACGATATGTTCATGAACCTTGAGGATGATGCAAGCCTCGGAGTCGAGATCATGGACTACGTTGAAGTTGAAGAAGAAGTTGTTGAAGAGGAAGCTATCCCATTCCAGCTGGTAGAGGAGAAGCCTTCATTCCAGGGCGGTGATGCAAACCAGTTCTCAAAGTGGGTGAACCAGAGACTTGTATATCCTGAGATTGCAAAGGAAAACGGTGTTCAGGGTCGTGTTACTCTCCAGTTTACAGTTGAGAAGGACGGATCTGTTACAAAGGTAAAGGTTCTCCGTGGTGTTGACCCATCACTCGACAAGGAGGCTGTACGCGTTGTATCAATGTCTCCAAAGTGGAAGCCAGGAAAGCAGAGAGACCGCGCGGTTCCTGTAACCTATACCTTCCCTGTTATCTTCCAGTTGAGATAATAATTTGATTTTAAATAAATTACAAGGCCGACCAAACAAATTTGATCGGCCTTGTTCTATGACTATTACTATATAAAGCAGACGATGGCAAAGATCACAGAAGAACAACATAATGAAAAAGCAGTCTTTGTCGGTGTGATAAAGCAGGGAGACGATGAGCGTCAGGTAATGGAATATCTTGACGAGCTCGAATTTCTTGCCGAGACGGCAGGAGCCATAGGAGTGAAGAAATTCATTCAGAAGGTAGACAGACCTGATTCAAGGACATACATAAGGAGCGGAAAGCTTCTGGAGATAAAGGAATATATAGAGGAGAACGAGATAGAAGTGGTTATATTCGATGACGAACTATCCCCTACCCAGCTCAGAAACATAGAGCGCGAACTCAATATACGTATTCTTGACAGGACAAACCTCATCCTCGACATATTCGCTCAAAGAGCCAAGACCGCATATGCGAAGATGCAGGTCGAACTTGCCCAGTATCAATATCTTCTTCCGAGACTTACAAGGATGTGGACACACCTTGAAAGACAGAAGGGAGGTATCGGTATGAGAGGTCCGGGAGAGACACAGATAGAGACCGACCGTCGAATAATCCAGGATAAGATTTCCAGACTTAAGGAACAGCTTAAGAAGGTGGATAAGCAGATGGCTTCACAGCGCGGAAACAGGGGTTCATTGGTGCGTATTTCGCTTGTAGGATATACAAACGTAGGTAAGAGCACCCTGATGAATTTATTGGCTAAAAGCGACGTTTTTGCGGAAAACAAGCTGTTTGCGACTCTCGACACTACGGTAAGGAAAGTAGTGATCGAGAATGTACCGTTCCTTCTCAGTGACACGGTAGGTTTCATCAGAAAACTGCCGCATCAGCTGGTGGAGGCTTTCAAGAGTACGCTGGACGAGGTTCGCGAGGCGGACATTCTCATGCATGTGGTAGATATATCACATCCTAACTTCGAGGATCATATAAGGGTGGTGGAAGAGACTCTGAAGGACATCAAGGCTATAGACAAGCCTATATTCGTCGTTTTCAATAAGATAGACGCATATAGATACGAAGAATATGACGAGTTTTCTCTTGAGCCTAAAAAGCAGATAAACTACACACTGGAAGAGTTCAAGAACAGCTGGATAGCCAAGGAAAACACTCCATGCATATTCATCTCGGCAAGAGAAAAAATAGGCATAGATAAACTCAGGGGAGACCTCTACAAAATGGTAGCAGAAATCCATGCAGGACGCTATCCTTTTGATAATTTCTTATGGTAATTATTTTTTATAGATAGATTGATGGAGTTGACGTGCCACCCACGGCTAGGGGGTGGGTAAGCACCGCAGGTGCGGGCCGGGGGTCAACGGAATCAACTATCTATGAAATATCACATAAAAAAGGTGGTCGTTCAAAAGAATGACCACCTTAATTATTTATTATTCAAGATATTAGTCCTTAAGCTTTGCACAGAGGAACTCGCGGTTGAGACGAGCGATGTGAGTTACGGTAATGTGCTTAGGACATTCCATCTCACAAGCCTTGGTGTTGGTACAAGCACCGAAACCGAGTTCGTCCATCTTTGCAACCATAGCCTTTGCACGTTTTGCACCCTCGACCTTACCCTGTGGGAGAAGAGCGAGAGAGCTCACGCGAGCTGCAACGAAAAGCATTGCGGAACCATTCTTACATGTAGCTGCACATGCACCGCAACCGATACATGCAGCACCGTCCATAGACTCCTCAGCCTGCTCGTAAGGGATAGGAATAGCGTTTCCATCAGGAACGCCACCGGTACCTACAGATACGAATCCACCGGCCTGGAGGATCTTGTCATATGCCTGGCGGTCTACAACGAGGTCCTTGATGATAGGGAAACCAGCGCTTCTCCAAGGCTCGATGGTGATTGTATCTCCATCCTTGAACTTGCGCATATGAAGCTGGCATGTAGTAACTTCATCGTCCGGTCCGTGTGCACGGCCGTTGATGTAGAGTGAACATGCACCGCAGATACCCTCGCGGCAGTCGTGGTCGAATGAAACCGGACCACTGCTCTTGCATCCCTTCTCGACAGCTACCGGATCTACACCCTCAGCGATAAGCTGTTCATTGAGGATATCGAGCATCTCGAGGAATGAACTGTCAGAGGAAATATTCTTAACCTTATAGGTCTCAAAATGTCCTTTTGCCTTGGCGTTTTTCTGACGCCATACTTTCAATGTCAAATCCATGTCAATTAGTCTTTATAGTTTCTGGTAGCGATCTTGATATTCTCATATACGAGAGGCTCCTTATGGAGTTCAGGCTCAACACCTTCACCCTTGTACTCCCATGCTGCTACATACATGTAGTTTTCGTCGTCACGCTTGGTTTCACCCTCTTCAGTCTGCATTTCCTCACGGAAGTGACCTCCGCAAGACTCGTTTCTGTTGAGAGCGTCACGAGCCATGAGCTCACCGATTTCGAAGAAGTCAACGAGGCGGAGAGCCTTCTCGAGTTCCTGATTGAACTCACCGTTCTCACCGGCTACGAATACATTCTTCCAGAAATCAGCCTTGAGAGCCTGGATCTTCTCGATGGCTTCCTTAAGGCCGGCTTCATTACGAGCCATACCTACGTTGTCCCACATGATAAGACCGAGTTCCTTGTGATATGAATCCACAGACCTCTTTCCCTTTACAGCGAAAAGCTTTGCAATCTTTTCAGTAACAGCCTTTTCAGCCTCTGCGAACTCTGGTGCGTTCACGTCAGTCTTAGGCTCCTTGAACTTGCTTGCAAGGTAGTCTCCGATAGTGTAAGGAAGGATGAAGTAACCGTCGGCAAGACCCTGCATGAGTGCAGATGCACCGAGACGGTTTCCACCATGGTCAGAGAAGTTAGCCTCTCCGATTGCGTAAAGACCAGGAACAGTTGTCTGGAGGTTGTAGTCTACCCAGATACCACCCATTGTATAGTGGATTGCAGGATAGATCATCATAGGCTCCTTATATGGATCTGTATCGGTGATCTTCTCATACATCTGGAAGAGGTTACCGTATCTTGCAGCGATTACATCCTTTCCGAGACGCTCGAT
>JAFQAR010000102.1 GCA_017399905.1 Bacteroidales bacterium | reverse complement strand
GGTGAAATATTCACGCATTGTAGCCACGATCTGGCTTCTCTTGATGAATGTGTCGCGTACCTGAGGGTTCACGATGAGGTCTACATATCTCTGTCTGTACTTGAGCTCAGGATCCGAGAAAGCATCGAACACCTCGCCGTCCTTCTCCTTCACGATAGGGAGGACACGGAGAGACTTGCTGAGGAGGGTGAGCTCCTTGGCGTGGATCGAAAGCTGTCCTGTCTTGGTGATGAATGCGAATCCCTTGATTCCGATGATATCTCCGATGTCGAGGAGCTTCTTCCACACTGTGTTGTACATTGTCTTGTCTTCTCCAGGGCAGATCTCGTCACGGTTCACGTAGATCTGGATACGTCCGGTCTCATCCTGAAGTTCTCCGAATGATGCGGCTCCCATGATTCGCCTTGACATGATGCGGCCGGCGATCACCACATCCTGGAAGTTGCCTTTCTCAGCATCGTACTCAGCCTTCACCTGCGCAGCAGATGTGTTGATAGGGTAGAGTGGTGCCGGATAAGGCTCGATTCCGAGCTCTCTGAGCTTTGCAAGTGATTCTCTTCTGAAAAGCTCCTGCTCGTTGAGGTCCATAATGCTCATAGTATATCTTTTTATAGTTTATTTTCAATCATCCCGCAAAATTAGAAAAAAATCTCTATCTTTGTGTGATATGGCGGTAGAAAAGATATGGAAACTGAGAGAAGGTGCCGATGCGCAGAACATCAGGCAGCTTTCGTCTGAACTAGGAGTGGATCCGGTGCTTGCCGAGCTCCTGGTCCAGCGTGGTGTGCATACCTTCGAGCAGGCAAGGTCTTTCTTCCGTCCGGACCTGCAGCATCTTCACGATCCGTTCCTTATGAAGGATATGGACAAGGCTGTGGAAAGGGTACGCAGGGCAGTGGTTTCCGGTGAAAGGATTCTTGTGTACGGAGACTATGATGTGGACGGAACGACAGCCGTCTCACTTGTCTATTCATTCCTCAGGAGACTGACCCGTCAGGTGGACTTCTATATCCCTGAAAGATACGACGAAGGATATGGAGTGTCGTACAAAGGCATCGACTGGGCAGACGAGAACGGCTTCAGCCTCATCATAACCCTCGACTGCGGCATCAAGGCCAACGAAAAGGTCGATTATGCAAAGGCCAAGGGCATCGACATGATCATCTGTGACCACCACCTTCCGGAAAACGAACTTCCGGCTGCCGTGGCCGTCCTGGACCCTAAAAGGGAGGACTGCAACTATCCTTTCGACGACCTTTCCGGCTGCGGTGTGGGCTTCAAGCTCGTGCAGGCCTATTCGGAGCGTTACGACATTCCGTTCGACACCCTCATACCTCTGCTGGACCTTCTGGTGGTCAGCATCGCTTCCGACCTTGTGTCGGTTGTCGGTGAAAACCGTATACTTGCCCATTTCGGTCTCAAGCAGCTCAATACCAATCCTCGCGAGGGTCTGCTTGCCATGATCCAGCTTTCGGGACTTGAGCCGAACCATCTGACCATCGACGACATAGTATTCAAGATCGGACCGCGCATCAATGCGGCAGGAAGAATGGAGTCAGGCCGTATGGCGGTGGAACTTCTTACAGCGTGCGATGCTGCGGAGGCCATCCGTATCGGCACCGAGATCAACGAACATAACAACGAAAGGAAGAACATCGACCGCCGCATCACCCAGGAGGCTCTCGAAATGGTGCGTACCGGCAACTGTCTTTCGTCGGGCAACGCTACGATCGTATATAATCCGCAGTGGCATAAAGGTGTGGTGGGAATCGTCGCATCAAGGCTCGTCGAAGCATTCTACAAGCCTACCATAGTCTTCACCCAGTCACAGGGCGGACTCGTCACAGGCTCGGCAAGAAGCGTACATGGATTCGATCTTTATGATGCCATAGAAAGCTGCGCGGACCTGCTTGAGAATTTCGGAGGCCACCTCTATGCAGCCGGCCTCACCTTGAAGGAAGAGAACCTTCCGTCTTTCTGCGAAAGGATAGAGAAATTCATATCCGACAGCATAATACCTGAAATGCAGACCCCTGTGGTGGACATCGACGCCGTACTGAACTTCTCACAGATAACGCCGAAATTCCTGCGCATACTCAAGCAGTTCCAGCCGTTTGGCCCGGGAAACAGCGCTCCTGTCTTCCTTACCGAAAACGTATATGACAACGGAATGGGACGCAAGGTTGGAGCAGAGGGAGGTCATCTCAAGCTCGAACTCATCCAGGAATCCCATCCGTACCATCATATCTCTGCCATAGCCTTCAACATGGCCTCTTTCTTCGACCATATAAAGGCCGGCAACCCGATCGATGTCTGCTACTCGATAGTCGAGAACTACTACCGCGGCACAGCCAACACCCAGCTCCGCGTCAAGGATCTCCGTGAAAGGGACGAGATGATCTAAGGCCGGGGTAATATTGCTGTTGAAATGATCTCCTGACAGATGGAGTCAATGGATTTGCCGTCCGTATCTATGATGATATGGGCGGTCTTTTCGTATGTGGAGGAACGGAGGGACATTAATGTTTCTATGCGTTGTCTTAGGGTGGGAGATTTCTCCACTCGCTCCGCTCGGTCGAAATGACAATCAGAAGCTGCTCGGTCGAAATGACAATCAGAAGCTGCTCGGTCGAAATGACAATCAGAAGTAGTTTGGTCGGTGTTGTTCTGAAGCAGAGGCCTTTTGTCGGCTTCGCCGGAAAGATGGGCCAGAAGGGTCTCTACGGATGCTCTCAGATAGATGCACAGTGTATGCTCATGTACAAGTTTTGCACATGACGGAGTCATCACCGCTCCTCCTCCCAGCGCCAACACCCCGCGTCTTTTTCCTTCTGAGTTTTCATGACTGGAGACAGTCTGCCCATTGTGTGGAGGAGGCATTTTGCCACCCCCGGCTAGGGGGAGGGGCCCACGAAGTGGGAGGGGGCCTCCGGAACACTTGGGCTGCTGTCCTGTTACAGCTTCCAACGCTTCTGCCTCCATCCTCCTGAACTCCGCCTCACCCTCGCTTGCGAAAATCTCAGGAATCGTACGTCCTGCTCTCTCCTCAATCACTGAATCCAGGTCCATAAAAGGACAGCAGAGCAGTTCCGAGAGTTTCCTCCCGACGCTGCTCTTGCCGCATCCCATGAATCCTGTCAATGATATGATCATCAGAAAAGTGTCAATTGTGTATCTTCATCAAGTTCGATATCTATCGGATCCTCGACATCGCTGTTGTCAATCTCTCCTGCAATGTTCTCAGCCTCCGACTCTTCCGGCACGACATCGTCACCCTCCTTGTGAAGCGGCTCGATGAACCTTACTGACTTCACGTCAAGCGCGCTGACCTTCTTGCCCTTGGCCTGCAGGCCCTTCTTCGCGATGAACTCCTCTGCGTCCACGTTCTCCGGGTCGCGGTTCACGTTCTTGCCGCCGAAGGTGATCTCGAACTGCGGATGCCTGTCATCGCTCAGCTCGACCAGATATGAACCTTTCGCATCGGATATGAAGCTTACAGGAGTGTTGTCGCTCACGTCGAACGAGAACCTCTTCACGTAGAACGAAGTCACTGACTTGTCGTAGTACAGTGCTGTGTACACCTTGTTCGGGTCGAGCTTCTCTATCTTGAGGAGCTCTCCCTGATATCTGTTGCTCAGGTCGAATGTCGTGGTATAGTATGTTCCGTCCTTGAAGATGGCGAGGATGTGGTCGCCGGTATTGAACTGACCCAGATGCAGACCTCTTCCGTCTTCATTGAGCCTCTGGATGTCCTCGTCGAACCAGATGTCCTTGCCTCCGATTGTGGAAACGCCTTTCGCCTTCAGGTTGATCTTCTGGATAGGGTTCTTTGACACAAGGTTTCCTCTTGAAGCCCTTCCCTTGATGGCAAGCTGGGAGAAATCGTATTCGTCGATGAACTTCTTGAGCTTTGCCCTCTGCCTGAAATAGATCTTCACGCTTTCGGCCTCACCGTTGTGGTTCACTGTGAGCCAGAGTACCTGTGAACCCGGTGTTCCCTGGGTTATGTCATACTCCTTGTCCCTTGTCACGCTGGTGACCGCAAAGCGTTTTGCGTAGCTTACGGCAGTCTTTCCTTCGCGGTAGATGACGTTGTAAATCGTCCTCTGGTCATTCCTGTCGAACAGGCCGACATAGAGGATGTCCTTGCCGAAGAACGCCTTCTCCGACACCTTTGTGACGCGGTATTTTCCATCCTTGTGGATGACGATTATCTCTGAAAGGTCCGAACAGTCGCAGATGAATTCCGCATTGTCCTCCTTCTTGAGCGCAAGGCCGACGAATCCTTCCGCCTTGTTGGCGTAGAGCTTCGCGTTGTTGCTTACCACCCTTGTGCTCTCGATGTTCTCGAACTCGACGAGTTCCGTGAGTCTCGGATATGCCTTTCCGTACTTCTTCTTGAGGTTCTTGAAATAGTTGATGGCGAAGTCGTTGAGGTGGTCGAGATGGTTCTGCACCTCTTCCATTTCAGCCTCGATGCCGCGGAGCTTCTCATCTACAGCCTTGACATCGAACTTCGAAATCTTGCGTACAGGCTTCTCCACAAGCTTGTGGATGTCCTCCATCAGTATCGGTCTCTTGAGCAACTTCTGGTACTTCAGCATCTCGTCGAACACCTCCTGAAGCTGGGCTTCCCATGTCTTTGCATCTCCCTCGAGGATCTTGTACACCTTGTTCTCGAAGAATATCTTTTCAAGAGAGTTGTAGTGCCAGTCATTCTCGAGCTCGCTGAGCCTGATAGAAAGCTCCTGTCCGAGAAGGTCCTTCGTGTGTTCCGTGCTGTAGCGGAGCATGTCGTTCACGCTGAGCACCTGTGGCCTGTTGTCGAGGATCACGCAGGTATTCGGCGTTATCGACACCTCGCAGGCTGTGAACGCATAGAGAGCGTCGATCGTCTTGTCCGGCGAAACGTCGTTCGGAAGGTGGATTATGATGTTGACCTTGTCTGTAGTGAGGTCGTCGATCTTCTTGATCTTGATCTTGCCGGTCTCCTTCGCCTTGAGGATGGATTCGATGACAACAGGAGTGGTCTTGCTGTATGGAACCTCTGTGATGGCAAGAGTGTTCTTGTCGATCTTCTCAATCTTTGCGCGTATCTTGATCTTTCCGCCCTTGCGCCTGCTGCTGTATTTCGAGCAGTCGGCTGCACCTCCTGTCAGGAAGTCCGGGAATATCTCGAAATCCTTGCCCTGAAGGATGGATATCGAAGCATCGATGAGTTCGTTGAAGTTATGAGGAAGTATCTTGGATGCGAAACCAGCTCCGATACCCTCCGTTCCCTGAGCGAGAAGTATAGGGAACTTCACAGGGAGTTCGATCGGCTCCTG
This sequence comes from Bacteroidales bacterium, assembly GCA_017399905.1. GTDB lineage: Bacteria > Bacteroidota > Bacteroidia > Bacteroidales > UBA932 > Cryptobacteroides. The sequence goes on along the minus strand of JAFQAR010000102.1, from coordinate 115,144 downwards.
GTTCCTTCCGTCATATGAAGTCATCCAGTTGGTGGTCTTCGGGTTGAAGACGACTTCCTTTCCGAACTTGCTGAGGCGGGCCTCTATGTATCGGGGTGCGGCATTGGAGTCTCCTGTGAGGATGTTACCCCAGTTTCCCTGACAGTCCACGAGATAGTTCCTCTGTCCCAGCCATACGAGTGCGCCGAGGATGGACTGGTCTCCATGCGGATGGAACTGCATGGCCTGTCCGACGATGTTCGCCACCTTGGTATAGCTGCCGTCATCCATCCTCCACATGGCGTGCAGCACTCGTCTCTGGACCGGTTTCAATCCGTCGATAAGATGCGGTACGGCTCTGTAGAGCACGGTATAGGACGAGTAGTCTATATACCACTCCCTGAACATACCGGAAAGCTTGTATTTCCTGCTGCCTTCTCCAAGCAACTTCTCAAACTTTCCTGTCGGGGCGGCATCGCTCATTTCAAGCTCCTGCTCCTCGCCGTTGCTGTCATTGATTTCCTCTTCAGGAAGATCTATCTCCTCAAAACTCATATTTACCTCACTTCTTCTATATTAATATTCGTATCCGAATTTTCTAAGTTCCTTCTTGCTTTCCCTCCAGTCCGGGTCCACCTTCACGAACAGGCGGAGGAAGACCTTCTTCTGGAAGAAATCCTCCATTTCGATCCTGGCCTGGGTGCCGACCTTCTTGAGGGACTGGCCTCCCTTGCCTATGATGATGCCCTTCTGGGTGTCGCGCATCACGTAGATGACTGCGCTGATGTCGTACCTTTCAGAACCTTCCTTGAATTCCTCGACTACCACTTCGCAGCTGTAAGGGATCTCCTCCTTGTAGTTCAGGAATATCTTTTCCCTTACAATCTCGGATGCGAAGAACCTGAGGTTCTTGTCTGTGAAGACATCCTTGTCGTACCATGCCGGTGCAACTGGGAGGTTTCCGACAATGGCGTCGAAGATGTTGTCAAGATTGAATTTCTCCTGAGCGGATGCAGGGAAGATAATTGCGTTCGGAATCTGCTCCTTCCACCAGTTCATGAGCCCGATGACCTGCTCCTGACTGCTGATGTCTATCTTGTTGATGACAAGGATCACCGGACAACCGACCTTCTTCAGCTTAGCTATGTACTCGTCGTTCTTGTCACCCTTCTCGACGGTGTCGGTCACGTAAAGTATGATGTCCGCATCGCCGATTGCAGTGTCCACGAAATTCATCATGCTCTGCTGGAGCCTGTAGTTCGGCTTGAGTATTCCAGGTGTGTCGGAGTATACGATCTGATAGTCATCGCCGTTTACTATGCCCATTATCCTGTGTCTGGTCGTCTGGGCCTTTGCAGTCACGATGGACAGCTTCTCTCCTACAAGTGCATTCATAAGCGTGGATTTGCCTACATTCGGATTACCGATTATGTTGACAAATCCAGCGCGATGTCTTTTGGTCTGTTCGCTCATTATCAATCTGTTATGAACGGGTGAGGAATCTTTTAAATGTATGCTCCCATCTTGAGAAGGTTGGTCTCTCCCTCAGTAAGGAATCTCCACTCTCCTCTCTTCAGTCCCTTCTTTGTGAGACCTGCGAAATATACTCTGTCAAGAGCCTTCACCTCATATCCGAGAGATTCGAATATCCTGCGGACGATGCGGTTCTTGCCTGAGTGGATCTCGATGCCGAGCTTGCGGTGGTCATCCTCCTCGATGTACTCGAGCTCGTCGGCTGCGATGATGCCGTCGTTGAGTTCCACGCCGCTGAGGATCTTCTCATAGTCCTCCTGCTTGAGCTTGCTGTCAAGAGATACCTGATATATCTTCTTCTTGTCGTATGAAGGGTGTGTAAGCTTCTCTGCGATCTCTCCGTCGTTGGTGAACATGAGGACTCCGGTCGTATTCTTGTCGAGACGTCCCACAGGGAATACCCTTGAATTGCAGTTCTTGAGGAGGTCCATCACTGTCTTGTCTGCGTGAGGGTCGCTTGCTGTGGTCACATAGCCCTTAGGCTTGTTCATCACGATGTATACCTTGTCCTCTCCCTTGAGCCTTTCGCCGTTGAACCTGATGTCGTCGGTCTTGATGTTGACCTTTGTTCCGAGTTCTGTCACAACCTCGCCGTTCACTGTCACCACTCCTGCGAGTATGAAGTTGTCGGCCTCTCTTCTTGAGCATACGCCTGAGTTGGCGATGAACTTGTTGAGACGGATCTCCTCCTTGATAGGAGTCTTCACCATGTCGTTGTCAGAATATTCTGCACCGTCCACCTGAGGCCTTCTGCTTATCATTCTGCTGATTCCGCTTTCATCCTCGTTGCGGAAGTAGTTGAGGTCCTTCCTGTTGTAGCTCTTTCTGCCGCTGTTACCGAAGCCTCTTCTTTCATTTCTGTTTCCGTAGCTTCTTCTTTCTCCGTTGTCAGAGAATGACCTGCGTGGCCTGTCGCCGCCGAAGCTTCTCCTTTCAGAGTTCTCTCCGAATGACCTTCTCTCATTGTTTCCGTAGCTTCTTCTCTCGCCGTTGTCCGAATATGACCTGCGAGGTCTGTCACTGCTGAAGCTTCTTCTCTCTCCGTTGTCAGAGAATGACCTGCGTGGTCTGTCACCGCCGAAGCTCTTCCTCTCGGAATGTTCGCCGAATGACCTTCTCTCATTGTTTCCGTAGCTTCTTCTCTCGCCGTTGTCCGAATATGACCTGCGAGGTCTGTCGATGCTGAAGCTTCTTCTCTCACCGTTGCTGTTCTGGTGATGTTTTCTCTCTCCGTACTCTCTACGGCCTTCTGTCCTGCGGCCATTGCCGCCTCTTCTGTTGTCTTCCATTGTATTGCGCCTTCCCGGCTGATTAAATGTTTGTATAAATGTTTGTTTTGGCTCACGCCAATATTCCTGTCCGGCCATGCCGGTCTATTTCAGTTTGAATACGTATGTTATCGTTCCCTTCTGCAGGGCCGGAGCGTCTGCGCTCATGTTGAAGTGAGCTCCGAGCGCCGCCTTTCTTGCCTCCTGCCAGAGAGTCTTGTCCGTTACCGTCGTTCCTTCGACTCCTGCTACAGCCTTCTGCACGTTGCCGTAATTGTCCACCCATATCTCTACTACGACAGTACCTGACTTCTGTACCGGATATGACGGGCGAGGAAGGGTTCCGTTGATGCTTCTGCCCTGAAGTTTCGCATTAGGCTCTCCGGATGTCTCGCCGGTCTTTGTGTTTCCCTGGGCATGTCCTGCCTTCAGTGCATCGCTGACCTCTCTTGCCGTCTGGGCTGCGAGCGTATCTTTCTGCGTCTTGTTGTCTGCAGCGCGGAAAAGTGCCCTCCTGTCGATCTCCTTCTTAGGTGCTGGGTCCTTTATGTCCACGTCTCCGAAATCATCCACGACCGATTCCGGTGCCTCGTTGCTCTTGGTTCCGACGTTCTGAGCCTCTGATTTCTGTACCAGGTTTATAGGCTTTGTCCTGTCCGGCTCCACAGCCTGCGGCCTCGTGCCGTTCCATGTCTGCTTAGGCTTTGCGATCTCCGGTTCGTCGAATTCGATAAGGATCTGCTCCTGCTCGGGCGGCGGGGGATCGAGATAGGTGAATCCCATAAGGAAACAGCCGGCAAGAACAGCCAGGTGCATGACCGTCGTAAGGGCGACTCCTGTCACCCTCGAACGGCTCTCCTGCCTTTCCCTTTCTCTAAGATATTGTTCTGCCATAGCGGATCTGTCCCTTTTCTTTTCCTATTCCGGCGATGTCGCCATTATCACCTTGTAATGGTTGCGTTTCGCGATGTTCATCACAGCCACGACTTCCTTGATCGGAACTGTCTCGTCAGCGTAGATCGAGAAGGTAGGGTCCTCTTCTGTCTGAAGGAGCTCCACAAGCTCGTCTTCGATGAGGTCGAACCTCACCGGGGTCTCGTCTCCGTTTATGTGGTATGAGAAGGAATCCGTGTCCTGCCAGTGCTTGATCGATACGCTTACGGTTGCCTTTGCCGACACCTGGCCCGTGCTCTTCGGAAGAAGAAGCTTGAGGGCGTTAGGGTTGATCAGAGTGGAGGTCACAAGGAAGAAGATGAGCAACAGGAACACGATGTCCGTCATCGACGACATCGAGAATCCTGAATCGACCCTTGTTGTTCTTTTAATTGCCATTTCGTCTGTCCTTTTTATTTGCCGGCAGGCTCATGGAGCATGTCGATGAATTCGATGGTCGTGCTTTCCATCTTGAATACCAGATTCGAGATCTGTGATGTGAGGTAGTTGTAGCCGAAGTATGCGATGATACCTACAAAAAGTCCGCCTACAGTGGTCACCATCGCTTCATAGATACCACCTGAAAGGAGGGTGATGTCGATGTTGTTGCCTGCTGTCGACATTCTGAAGAAGGCCTCGATCATACCTGTCACGGTGCCGAGGAAACCGATCATCGGCGCACCTCCGGCGATTGTGGCAAGCATAGGCAGACCCTTCTCGAGTCTTGCGACTTCCACGTTGCCCATGTTCTCCACAGCTGTCTGGATGTCCTGGAGAGGTCTTCCTATCCTCTCGATGCCTTTCTCGACGAGTCTTGCCACCGGAGAGTCATATCTCTGGCAGAGCTCTGTCGCAGACTTGATCTTTCCGTCGTGGATCAGGTCGTGGATATCCTTCATGAAGTTCCTGTCGATCTGTCCGGCCTTGTGGATCATCCACCATTTGTTGCCGAAGATGTAGATTGCGATTACCGAAAGGATGAGGAGGATGATCATGAGCCAGCCTCCCTTTGAAGCAAGGTCAATGAGGGACAGCTTCATCTCCTGCTGCACTGGGGCAGCCTGGACAAGTGTAGTGTCAACTACCTGTAAAAGATTGAAAATCATAGTTATTTATTCTTTTTGTCTTTCTTTTTGCAAAGCGTGGCAGGTCTGCACCGGTTACCGTCAGACGCTATACGCGCATAATCATGCAAAAATAGGCAAAAAATCGTGAATATTAAAATTTATTTGTACGATGCTCCTGTGAAGAACAGGGCGTTGCCCGGTACGGAAGAGCCGGCGTCGGAACGTGTTCCTCCGTTGATGAGATCCTTTATCCATGAAGGTTCGCGCTTGCCTCTGCCGACCTCGGTCAGCGAGCCTACGATGGCTCTTACCATGTTCCTGAGGAAGCGGTTAGCCTTGATGCGGAATACGATGTAGTCTCCTTCACGATACGGATATCCGAGCATCTCGGCGTGGTCCGGCCTGTATGTCTCCCAGACGGCTTCCGTGATGGTGCATATCGAGGTGGAATTGTTGCCTCCTGTCTTTTCGAAACAGCTGAAATCGTGTTCTCCGATGAGGTATGATGCCGCTTCGTTCATCCTTTCCAGGTCCAGCGGATAGCGCATCCTGTAGGAATATTTCCCGCAGAACGGGTCCTTCGTGAAATGGATGAAGTATCTGTATTCTCTTGAAACGGCATCAAATCTGGCGTGAAAGTCTGAATCTGTTGCGGAAACCTCATGGACTGCTGTTTCGCGAGGCAGGATGGCATTTAATTTGTAGCATAGATGCGCCGCGTCGATCCTGACTTCGTCAGGGATTTCGAAGTGGGCGATATAGTTTATGGCGTTGACATCTGTATCGGTACGGCCGGCTCCGGTTACCTGGACGGGAGCTCCAAGCAAGGTCGAAAGAGCCTTTTCGAGTTCACCCTGTACCGTAACGGCATTGTTCTGGATCTGCCAGCCGCAGAACCTGCTGCCGTCATATGAAAGCCTTAGTTTGTATCGCATATCGAAAAAATGAGTAATTTTGTAAGTTTGAAATGCAAAAATATCAAAAAACATATTTATGGAGAGCATAAACATCAAAGAATTGAACGACCGCATCCAGAGAGAGAGCTCGTTTGTGGACATCCTGACGATGGAGATGAACAAGGTGATTGTCGGACAGAAGCAGCTTGTGGAGAATCTTCTGATCGGTCTCCTCGCCAACGGACACATCCTTCTTGAAGGTGTTCCTGGTCTTGCAAAGACATTGGCGATCAATACGTTGTCTCAGGCTGTGGATTCAAAGTTCAGCCGTATCCAGTTCACTCCGGACCTTCTTCCTGCCGACGTTCTGGGTACCCTCATATACTCACAGAAGAGCGAGCAGTTCCAGATCAAGAAGGGACCTGTCTTCGCTAACTTCGTCCTTGCGGATGAGATCAACCGTTCTCCTGCCAAGGTGCAGTCGGCACTCCTCGAGGCCATGCAGGAGCGTCAGGTGACTATCGGAGACGAGACATTCCCGCTTCCTCAGCCATTCCTCGTAATGGCGACCCAGAACCCTATCGAGCAGGAGGGTACGTATCCGCTCCCTGAAGCACAGCTTGACCGATTCATGCTCAAGGTCGTGGTTACCTATCCGAAGAAGGACGAGGAACGTCAGATCATCCGCATGAACAACAGCGGCACCTTCCCTAAGGCTCAGCCGGTTCTCAAGCCTGAGGATATCGTGAGGGCGCGTGAGGTTGTCAAGGATGTATATATGGATGAAAAGATCGAGAGATACATCGTGGATATAGTATATGCGACCCGTACTCCGAAGGATTACAATCTCGGCAAGATCGCGGGCTTCATCTCGTACGGAGCCTCTCCGCGTGCCAGCATTTCCCTTGCAATGGCCTCGAAGGCATATGCGTTCATAAAGAGAAGGGGATATGTGATTCCTGAAGATGTGCGTGCCGTATGCTACGAGGTGCTCCGCCACCGTATCGGACTTACGTATGAGGCCGAGGCCGAGAACATGACGACAGACCAGATAATTTCTGAAATAATCAATGCTGTAGAAGTTCCATAATGGACGGTATGAGTGCAAATGACCTTTTGAAGAAGGTCAGGAAGATAGAGATAAAGACCAGGGCGCTTTCGCACCAGATATTCGCGGGAGAGTATCATTCGGCCTTCAAGGGCCGCGGTATGGCCTTCAGCGAGGTGCGTGAGTATCAGTACGGCGATGATGTGCGCAATATGGACTGGAATGTCACTGCGCGCATGCGCTCTCCGTATGTCAAGGTCTTTGAGGAGGAGAGGGAACTCACGGTCGTCCTGCTTGTGGACGTGAGCCGTTCGAGGCTTTTCGGAACAGTAGGCAGCAGCAGGAAGGATATGCTTGCCGAGATTGCGGCAGTCCTGTCCTTCTCCGCCATAATAAACAATGACAAGGTGGGTGCCTTGTTCTTCAGCGACAAGGTCGAGAAATTCATACCTCCGAAGAAGGGACGAAGCCATCTTCTTCATATAATAAGGGAGATAATCGAGTTCGAGCCGTCGACGGACGGTACGGATATTTCCGAGGCTCTGCGCTATCTTACCAACGCGATCAAGAAGAAATGCACGGCCTTCCTGCTTTCGGACATGATCGATGTGAACCAGGATGGAAGCCCACGTTATGAGGAAGCGCTGAAAGTTGCGGTGAACAGGCACGACCTGTCCGTGATAGAGGTGTATGACCCTCGTGAAAGGAATATCCCAGATGTAGGACTGGTCAATGTGAAGGATTCGGAGACCGGACGGACTGCGTGGGTGAACACTTCCGACAGGAAGGTGAGGCTGGCGTATGAGGAGTGGTTCCGCAACGTGGAACAGACCTCGTCGCGTCTTTTCATGAAATATAATGTAGACAAGGTCAGCATAGCTCTTGATGAGGATTATGTCAAGGGGCTTATGAGCCTTTTCAAAAACAGATGATGATATGCGTAATGCATTGATATACATGTTTCTGCTCTTCTGTGCCGTGTCATACGGTCAGGAGGCGGATACTCTTGGGGTGACGGATTCCGCGATGGTCCGCGTCGGAAAGGTTGTGCCGGTGAAAGGGGCCTTTCTGCAGCAGCTTCAGGAAAGGGATTCCGTACTCATTGCCGACCAGCTTCTCTATGGATTCGAGCTCAAGCAGGTGGAGGAGGGGACCATGTTCGCTTTTCCGGAGTGGAAGAATGACGGGAGAGGCGGAGTCCAGGCTCTCGGCTCGTGGATGGTGGATACAGTGAAGGTCACAAGGCAGAAGGACGGAAAGCCGTCCCTTCTGGACATAAGGGGAGCCTTGCGCATCACTTCCTTCGATGAGGGCCTTTATGAACTTCCGCAGATCGTGGTGGGAAGACTTTCCAAGGACGGTGTGACCGACACTCTGGTGTTCGACCCGATGCGCCTTGAGGTGAAGACCATGCCCGTGGATACGGCTACCTTCGTTCCGCATGACATCAAGGGACAGATACGTTATCCGGTCACTTTCAGGGAAGTCCTTCCATGGCTTCTTCTCGGCTGGTTCTCTGCGGCACTGATAATTCTTGCCGTATGTCTCGTGATCATGCACAGGAGGAAGAATGACCCTGCATATGTCCATAAGGATCCTGCTCATATCGTGGCACTCCGCAAGCTCGACCAGTATCGTGGCAACAGGATGTGGGCGCCTGAGAAGCAGAAGGCTTTCTATTCCGGAGTGACTGATACCTTGAGGGAATACATGGCCGGAAGGTATGGTGTCGGGGCCATGGAGATGACGACTGCGGAGATTTTCGCGCAGCTGAAGGATACAGATGCTCCTAAAGAACTTCTCGATGAGACCAGGGAACTGTTTGAAAGGGCAGATTTCGTGAAGTTCGCGAAGTATGTCGCTTCAGACGAAGATAATGCGTCGGCTCTTCCGGTTGCGGTACGCTTTGTGACTGAGACATATCAGGCTGAGGTCGAAGCCGAAGCCGATACGTCGGAAAAAGAAGGAGGTGAGTGATGTTTTTTGAATATCCTGATCTGTTGTGGCTGCTGACGGTGCCGGCATTGCTGGTGCTGCATTATCTGTATGTGGAACTTTCGGGACGACGTCCGCACCTTAGGGTGTCTGTGATAACCCCGTGGACCATACGCGGACGCTCGTTCATGTCCGTCCTGCGTCACGTTCCTTTCGTCTTGAGGATTGCGGCTCTCGTGCTGATAGTCATTGCCATGGCACGTCCGAGATCGTCACAGGACATGGAGAGGGTGGATACCGAGGGTATCGACATAATCCTCGCCATGGACGTTTCAACTTCCATGCTTGCTCGTGACCTTACTCCAGACCGTATAAATGCGTCGAAGGATATAGCCATAGAGTTCATCTCGCAGCGTCCGTCCGACAGGATGGGCATAGTGGTCTTTGCAGGAGAAAGCTTCACGCAATGTCCTCTGACGACCGACAGGGCGACTCTTATCAACCTTATGAAGGAGGTCCAGACCGACCTCATAGAGGACGGTACGGCGATCGGAAACGGTCTTGCTACCGCCGTTGCCCGAATGAAGGATTCGGATGCGAAGAGCAGGGTGGTGATCCTTCTTACCGACGGTGTGAACAACAGGGGCGAGATATCTCCGCAGATGGCGGCAGAAATAGCCAAGACCTACGGAGTGAGGGTATATACGATCGGTGTCGGAAAGGAAGGTATGGCACCTTATCCTGTGATGACGCCATGGGGTGTGGAGATACAGAATGTCAAGGTGGAGATAGATGAGGCCTTGCTTTCCGAGATAGCTGAGTCGACGGGAGGACGCTATTTCAGGGCTACAGACAATACCAAGCTCGCTGAGATATACAGCGAGATCAACAAGATGGAGAAGGCGAGGACGACCGTAGACAGTTTCCCTGTCTACAAGGAGCTCTTCGGCACATATGCGCTTCTTGCATTGCTTGCACTTCTTCTTGAACTTTTGCTTAACTGGTTTGTAATAAGGAGGTTGCCATGTTAAATTTTGCATATGCCCGATATCTGCTGCTTCTCCTTCTGATACCGGTGTTCTTCGTGCTGCAGGCTTTGGTGCTGAGGATGAGGAGGAACAGGGTCAGGAAGCTGGGAGACGAGGCTCTCGTGTCCAGGCTGATGCCGTCTTATTCGTCGGCCAGGCCGTGGGTGCGCACGACCCTTTTCGCTATCGGATTCTTCTTCTTCGTCATCGGACTTTCCCGCCCTCAGATAGGTGCCAAGCTCAAGGAGCATGAGACAAAGGGTGCAGAGATAATGATAGTGCTCGACGTGTCCAATTCCATGCTTGCTGAAGATTATTCCCCTAACAGGCTGGAGAGGGCCAAGCTGGCCATATCGAGGCTTGTGGACAAGCTCAGGGACGACCGTATAGGACTTATCGTCTTTGCCGGAAATTCTTTCGTCCAGCTTCCTATAACCACGGATTATGTGTCGGCGAAGATGTTCCTGAATTCCATTTCGACGGAGTCGGTTCCTGTGCAGGGAACGGCTATCGGAGATGCCATAAACACTGCAATGCGCAGTTTCAGCGCCCAGAGCGAGAAGAGCCGTGCTGTCGTGGTCATAACCGACGGAGAGAATCATGAGGACGATCCTGTCGCTGCTGCCGCACAGGCTGCCGAGATGGGTGTCAGGGTCTTTGCCATCGGAGTCGGTTCTCCGGAAGGAAAGCCTGTTCCTTTGAACGGCGAGCTTCTCAAGGACAAGGATGGGGAGATAGTTGTTTCAAGGCTTGATGAGAAGGTGCTTCAGGAGGTCGCTGAGGCCGGCAAAGGACTTTATGTGCGTGCCGGAAACAGCGAGTTCGGACTCAATCCTGTCATTGATGAGATCAAGAGGATGGATGACGAGAAGTACAATTCCATCGTCTTTGAGGAATTCGACGAGCAGTTCATGTATTTTCTTGGAATCGCCTTGTTCTTCTTTGTAGTGGAGATGCTTGTCGGAGACAGAAGACCAAGGAGACATTTGTTTAAGAGGTAGGTAGATGAGAACACGTATATATATATTGACATTGCTTATGTTTTCTGCTGCGGTTTCCGCCTATGGACAGGTGGACAGGAAGGATGTGCGCAAGGGCAACAGGGAGTTCCGCAAGGAGAACTACAAGGAGGCTGACATCGATTACAGGAAGGCTCTGGTGAAGGATTCGCTTTCTCTTGCGGCCAACTATAATCTTGCGAACACTCTTTACCGCAATGGTGATATGGAGCAGGCGAAACAGGTGCTTGACCGTATAAAGGATGTGGCTCCGGCGTCAGCGTCCGCTGCGGATTATTATTTCAATGCAGGAGATGTGGCCATTGCGCGTCAGGACTGGCAGGGTGCCGTCGAGGCCTTCGCCAAGTCCCTGCTGATCAATCCCGGAGACCTTGAGGCCAAGGAGAACTATATCTATGCAAAGGAGAAGCTGAAGGATCAGCAGCAGAACCAGCAGAACCAGGATCAGAATCAGGACCAGAACGACGATCAGCAGAATCAGAACCAGAATCAGGATCAGCAGAACAAGGATCAGAATAAAGACCGGAACCAGGACCAGAACGACAATCAACAGGATCAGAATCAGGACAGAAAGGAACAGCCTCAGCAGGGACAGCAGCCTAAGATAAGTCCTCAGGCTGCCCAGCAGATGCTCCAGGCTATCCAGGCAAAGGAAAAGGAGACCCAGGACAAGGTGAACAGGCAGAAGGCTGAAGCGCTCAAGTCCAGACAGAAGGAAAAGAATTGGTAACAGTGACAGGATATATGAGAAAATTATTTCTTACTGTATCGGCATGCTTGTATGCAGCCTTGATGGCCGCCCAGACTGACATAAAGGTCGAGGCGCCTAATGTTGTTGCGGCGGACGAACAGTTCAACATTACATTCATCATCGAAGGAGAGGACAATCCTACGGACTTCCAATGGGCATCAGGTGAAGATTTCCAGGTGCTTTGGGGACCGCAGTCAGGACGTTCCACCAGCATACAGGTGATCAACGGAAAGAGAAGCAAGTCTGTCCAGACTACATATACATATGTTCTGAGGCCCAAGGCGGCAGGTACATTCTCCATTGGCAAGGCGACCGCAAAGGTCAAGGGCAAGGACATATCGTCGGCTACGGTCAGCATCCAGGTTGCCGAGGCCGGTGCCGCATCTTCAGGAAGCCAGGCTTCCAGACCTTCTTCTGGCGGCCAGTCTTCACAGAGGCAGACGCAGGCAGGTGTGGTTGCTGACGACGACATATTCCTCCGTATGGACCTGAGCCGTACCAAGGTTGTTGTGGGCGAACCGGTGATGGTGACGCTCAAGCTTTACCAGAGGGTCAATATCGCTGGCTTTGAGAATGTGACGTTCCCTTCCTTCAACGGTTTCTGGAGCCAGGAGATCGAGGCTCCGACAAATATTGAGTTCAGCAGGGAAGTGCTTGACGGACAGATATATAACTCTGCTCTGTTGAGAAAGTTCGTCCTTATCCCTCAGCAGCAGGGACAGATCACCATAGATCCGGCGGAGCTTGTGTGCCTTGTGAATGTAAGGGTTTCATCTGGCGGTACGAGCATATTCGACGGATTCTTCGACGACTACAGGACGGTGAGGAAGAAGGTTTCCACAGGTCCGGCAGTCGTCAGCGTGTCGCCGCTTCCTGCAGGTGCTCCCGCATCTTTCGCCGGCGGAGTCGGAAACTTTGAAATATCGGCTCGCCTCAGCAGGGATACGCTCAAGACACATGAGGCGGCGTCTCTTCTCGTGACGGTTTCAGGACGCGGCAACATTTCGCTTCTGGAGGCTCCAAAGGTATCTTTCCCTCCTGATATGGAGTCGTATGATACCAAGGTGTCCGACAAGGTCGACAGGAACGGCCTTTCAGGAAGCCGCACATATGAATTCCCGTTCATTCCGCGAAGCTATGGCGATTTCGTGATAGAACCGATAAAGTATTCGTATTATGATGTCGGACAGGGACGTTACGTGACTCTGGAGACTCCTCCGATTCCGTTGACAGTCCTTCGCGGCAATGATTCCGAGCCTGGCGGCGTTGTGGTTTCGGGACCTTCCCAGAAGGATGTCCGCAATCTTGCCAACGATATCAGATATATAAATGTGAAGGAACCGCATCTCGTGCAGAAAGGAAAATTCCTCGTGGGTTCTTTGACATTCTGGATCATATCCATACTGCTTGTAATCGCTTCCGCAGTATGCTGGCTGGCTTTCCGTCACGTGGCTGCAAGAAGAGCGGATGTTGTGGGAACAAAGAACAGGAAGGCGACGAAGATGGCTTTGAAGAGGCTGCATCTTGCCTCGACCTTCCTTAAGCAGGACCTTTATACAGCTTTCTATGAGGAGCTTCACAAGGCTCTGCTCGGATTCATATCCGATAAGCTCAATATCCCTGCTTCGGAACTTTCCCGTGACAGGATCTCCGGAGATCTGGCTGCAGAACATGTCGATTCCGCTTGTATCGATACCTTCATCGGCATCCTCGATGCCTGCGAATTTGCACGATATGCCCCTGATGCGGGACATGAGGCTATGGCGGCCCATTATGATGCTGCCGTAGATGTGATATCTTCAATTGACTCCAACATGAAAGGAAAGAAGGCCCCGGTTTCAAAAGCTATGATAATGTTCCTCTTCCTGACGCTTGCTCCATTTGCAGCGTCTGCGGCGGAGGATGCTTATGTGGATTCTTTGTGGAATGTGGCAAATGCCGCATACGCTGAGGGAAGATGGGCTGATGCCGTTTCGGACTATGAGATGATTGCTTCTATGGGTCTTGAATCCCCGTCCCTATATTGCAATGCAGGGGACGCATGCTTCAAGAACGGTGACATACCGATGGCTATAGTGTACTATGAAAGGGCTCTGAAGCTTGACCCTTCCTATTCGGATGCAAGATATAACCTCGAGCTGATGAACATGATGATCCAGGACAGGATAGACCCTGTGCCTGAGTTCGTGCTGAAGGTATGGGCCCGTGACGTATGCTATATCATGGATTCCGATGCATGGACAATATGCTTTTTCGTTTTCCTTGCCTTCTTCCTTGCCCTGCTGCTCCTGTTCTTCCTTTCTCCTTCTGTGGGAGGAAGACGTACGGGATTCTTTGCAGGAATCGTCGCTCTGGTCCTGGCCGTTTCATCCCTGCTTTTCGCGTTATGGCAGAAGCAGGACTACATGAACATGGATGATGCAGTGGTCGTGCGTCCGGTCACATCTGTCAAGAGTTCTCCTGCATCAGGTTCTTCTACAGACCTCTTCATCCTTCATGAGGGAACGAAAGTGAAGATAATCGATGAGGTGGGCGGCTGGAACAATGTCGAACTGGCAGACGGCCGTCAGGGCTGGCTCCCGTCAGCTGACCTTGAGGTGATCTGACATATATGTAAGCATAATAAAGGAGGGCAGCTTTACCGGCTGCCCTCCTTTGATTTTATTTCATTGTCGGATTACTCCCACTCGATTGTAGCTGACGGCTTCGGTGAGAGGTCGTAGCATACTCGGTTCACGTTAGGGACCTCTGCGAGGATACGGTCTGTGATCTTCATGAGGACAGGCCACTCGATCTGCTCGATGCTCGCTGTCATTGCGTCTATAGTATTGACGGCGCGGATGATTACTGGCCAGTCGTATGAGCGTGCGTTGTTGCGTACGCCAACTGACTTGAAGTCAGGAACGACAGTGAAGTACTGCCATACCTTCTTGTCGAGGCCAGCCTTTGCAAACTCTTCGCGGAGGATTGCATCAGCCTCACGGAGAGAGTGGAGACGGTCACGGGTGATGGCTCCGAGACAGCGTACGCCGAGACCAGGTCCTGGGAACGGCTGGCGGTAAACCATCTCATATGGAAGGCCTAGCTCTACTCCACATGCTCTTACTTCGTCCTTGAAGAGCTGCTTGAGAGGCTCTACAAGCTCGAACTGAAGGTCTTCAGGAAGACCGCCCACGTTGTGGTGACTCTTGACTACCTTTGCAGTCTTTGTACCGCTTTCTGCAATGTCAGGGTAGATGGTGCCCTGTCCGAGGAAATCAATGCCGTCGAGTTTGCGTGCTTCCTCCTCGAAAACGCGGATGAACTCTCCGCCGATGATCTTTCTCTTCTGCTCAGGATCTGCAACGCCTTCGAGAAGGCCGAGGAAACGGTCTGTTGCGTCTACATAGATGAGGTTTGCGCTGAGCTGGTTGCGGAATACCTCTACGACGTTCTCGGATTCGCCCTTACGCATAAGTCCGTGGTTTACGTGAACGCAGTAGAGCTTGTCGCCGATTGCCTTGAGGAGGAGGGCTGCAAGGACAGAGCTGTCCACTCCGCCTGAGAGCGCGAGGAGAACCTTTCTGTCTCCTACCTGCTTACGGATGAGCTCTACCTGGTCAGCAACGAAGTTCTTCATGTTCCAGTTGGCTTCAGCCTTGCATGTTTCAAATACGAAGTCCCTGACAGCGTTCTTGATGAATTCCTCGTCGTTTCCGAACTGAGCGAGCTTCACTTCGCAGAGCGCCTTGTCATGACCTGCCGCCATTACCGGGAAGCCTGCCTCATAGATTTCGGGGAGAACATCGATCGCAACTCCGTCGATTACATTGTTAGGTCCACCATTGATGATGATACCCTTTACGTTAGGAAGAGCCTTGAGCTCCTCAGCAGTGATGTCGTGCGGGTGAATTTCGCTGTAAACTCCCAATGCACGGATTGCCCTGGCTACCACTGTGTTCTCGTGGCTTCCGAGGTCAAGAATTACGATCATGTCCTGTTTCATTTTTCTTTCGTTTTATTTCGGGCGCAAAAATAAAAAAAGTGTTTTAAATATTTTATAAAAATATCTAATTTTGCAAATCTTTTTCGACCGGGACTCCCGGTCGTACAGCAGTATGCTGTCAAATGATTAATTATTGGACTTTTATGCAGGATATCAGAAATATTGCGATCATTGCCCATGTGGACCACGGAAAGACAACTCTCGTGGACAGGATGATCTATCAGGCACGCCAGGCGCGTGAGCAGGAGAAGCTGGGAGAGCTGATCCTTGATAACAATGACCTCGAAAGGGAAAGAGGCATCACTATTCTTGCCAAGAATGTATCGGTATTGTATAAGGGAGTGAAGATCAATGTGATCGATACCCCGGGCCATAGCGATTTCGGCGGTGAGGTCGAGCGTGTGCTCAACATGGCTGACGGTGTCATTCTTCTTGTGGATGCCTTCGAGGGCTGCATGCCGCAGACAAGGTTCGTGCTTCAGAAAGCGATCGAGATGGGCAAGAAGCCGGTCCTCGTGATCAACAAGGTGGATAAGCTGAACTGCAGGCCGGATGAAGTCCAGGAAGAAGTGTTCGACCTTATGTTCTCTCTTGGTGCTACTGAAGACCAGCTCGATTTCCGTACCGTCTACGGAAGTGCGAAGCAGGGCTGGATGTCGCATGACTGGAGGCAGCCTGCATCCGACATCACGGCATTGCTCGATACGATTCTCGAGGTGATCCCTGCTCCCGAAGTGGCGGAGGGTACTCCTCAGATGCTTATTTCGTCGCTTGAATATTCTCCTTACGTAGGCCGTATCGCGGTCGGAAGGGTGACGCGCGGTTCGCTTAAGACCGGAATGAACATTACCCTCTGCAAGAGATATGACATCCAGCAGAAGCAGAAGATAAAGGAACTCATGGTTTTCGACGGTCTCGGAAAGGCCAAGGTGGATGAGGTGAAGTGCGGAGATATATGTGCAGTCGTAGGTCTCGAGGGATTCGAGATCGGAGATACTGTAGCCGATTTCGAGAATCCGGAAGCTCTTCCTCCTATCGAGGTGGACGAGCCTACCATGAGCATGCTTTTCTGTATCAACAACTCTCCTTTCTTCGGTAAGGAAGGAAAGTTCGTTACTTCAAGACATCTCAAGGAGCGTCTTGAGAAGGAACTTGAGAAGAACCTCGCCCTCAGGGTGAAGCCGGGCCCTAATGCGGACTCGTTCATCGTCTACGGACGCGGTGTCCTTCATCTTTCCGTGCTCATCGAGACAATGCGCCGCGAGGGATTCGAACTTCAGGTCGGCCAGCCTAAGGTGCTCGACAAGGTCATCGGAGGTCAGAGGTGCGAGCCTATCGAAATGCTCACGATCGATCTTCCGGAGGAGTTTGTAGGAAGGGCTATCGAGATGGTGACCCGCAGGAAGGGAGCGCTCATACAGATGGAAGGCAGGGGAGACCGTACCCACCTCGAATTCGACATTCCGTCACGTGGACTTATGGGATTGAGGAGCAATCTCCTTACCGCTACACAGGGTGAGGCTGTCGTCGCGCATCGCCTCAAGGGTTATGAACCGTATAAGGGAGACATTGAGCGCCGTACCAACGGTTCCCTCGTTTCTCTCGAGACAGGACTTTCCGTAGCTTACTCGATGGACAAGCTTCAGGACAGAGGACGTTTCTTCATCGAGCCTGGTGTGGACATATATGAGGGACAGGTTGTCGGCGAGCATACCAGGGAACGTGACCTGAACATCAACATCTGCAAGACCAAGAAGCTTACGAACATGCGTGCGTCCGGAAGTGATGACAAGGTGATGCTTCCGCCGCCAATCGTATTCTCTCTTGAGGAGGCTCTTGAGTATATTCAGGAGGATGAGCTTGTTGAGGTTACTCCTAAGTCGATGAGACTCAGGAAGATAATTCTTAATGAGATAGAGCGCAAGAGAAAAAGTTCTGATTTCAATTGCTAATAATAAAAGTTTTTGTTACCTTTGCGGGCTCAAATCTGTTTACGGGGCAATATGGGTGAAAGATTTATCATACCTTTAAATGGATTGACTGCCGGTGAGAACGTGTTCTCGTGGCAGATAGGCAGAGAGTTCTTCGAAAGTTTTGAAAATGCTGAAATCCTTGATGCTCAGCTTGATGTGGAGGTCAGGGTGGAGAAGTCAGGACGTTATATTGGCGTGGACTGTGAGATTTCCGGAACCGTTACCGTGGAATGTGACAGGTGTCTTGACGAGCTGGACATACCGGTGGATGCCGATGTACGTCTGAGTGTCAAGTATGGTGAGGAAAGTCCTTCGGAGGAATTTCAGAACACCGATAGGGAGATCGTTTTCGTTCCTGAGGACTGTGCCGAGCTGGACATGAGTCAGATAATTTATGACTATGTGTGCATCTCGCTTCCTATGCAGCGTACCCATGATGAAGGTGAATGCAATCCTTCGGTCATGAAGTACTATGGGCCACGGAATGAAGATGGTCCGGAGGCGGAAAATGTCGTTCGGGACAATCCTTTTTCAGCATTGAAGAGCCTGCTTTAAACGATTACAAATAATTAAAAATATAGAACAATGGCACATCCAAAACACAAAGTCTCTAAGCAGAGACGTGACAAGAGAAGAACACACGACGTGGCTGTAGTTCCTACGCTCGCTACATGTTCAAATTGTGGTGCAACTATCATGTACCACAGAGTATGCCCAGAGTGCGGCTACTACAGAGGTCGTCAGATCATCGAGAAGAAGGCTGAGTAGTCTCTCGTCTCGGTTCATGGCCCTGTAGTTCAACGGATAGAATGGAAGTTTCCTAAACTTTAGATAGCAGTTCGATTCTGCTCGGGGCTACAAAAAGTCAGACTGAAAGGTCTGGCTTTTTTGTTTTTGTGCCGGTTTGCTTATAAGCAAATAATGGTTATCTTTGTATGTTTAACCAAATGAACATACACATGAAAAAGGTAATTGCTACTCCAGACGCTCCTAAGGCAGTCGGCCCGTATTCGCAGGCTATCGAAGTGAACGGTACACTTTATATCTCAGGTCAGATTCCTGTCAATCCGGTCGACGGAAAGGTGCAGGAAGACATCGTTGCAGCCGCTCATCAGTCCCTCAAGAACATCGGGGCTATCCTCAAGGAGGCCGGAATGAGCTATGACAATGTGGTGAAGACGACAGTCCTTCTTGCGGATATTGCTGATTTCAAGGCAGTGAACGAGGTTTATGCAGAATACTTTACAGGTGACAAGCCTGCAAGGGCATGCTATCAGGCTGCAGCTCTTCCTCTTGGCGTAAAGGTTGAGATCGAAGCGATTGCAGTAAGATAATGAGCCGAAGGTCTCTGATACTTTGCCTTGCCGCTCTTGCCGTTCTGGTCATCGTGACCGGAACAGCCGTGGCGTTTCTTTATTCCGGTGTCGACGGGGGTAAAGGCGGTAAGGAGACCCGTTCTGCGGACGGAACCGGTCAGATGCTTCTGGCTGCCGTCCCTTCCGATGCGGTTCTGCTGGCATCTTATGTCAAGGCCGGAGATGCAGTTTATGGCACTTTTACCGGCATTGACGTTCCGGATCCTGTCCTCAAGTCGCCGGCTGTGGTCTCGATGCATTATGCGGGCGGACTCATGCCACTTTACATTTTCGATGCCGGCCCGGCTTCGGATGTCCCTTCCGAGGATGCTGCCGCCCTCATTGCTTCGCTGGACAAGGCCGGTCTCCTGCATGAGTTCCTGAACTGTGCGGGATATGAGGATGCAGGCAGGATATCAAGACGTTCCGTGGTCATCGCTTCCTCATCCGAGACTTTGCTGAAGTCTTCCATGCGCCATCTGTCCAAATCCGTCTCAATCATGGATTCACCGGGATTTGCAGAGGCATGTGCGTCAGCGGATGGAGACAATCTTCTATTTCTTTCAAACGTGCATGCAGACCAGCTGCTGCCCTCGGTGCTTGCGAAGCGTTATTCTTCGTACTCGGGTTTTGTGACCCGCGTGGCAGACTGGACTGTGGCCGACGTTGCTTCTTCGGCTGGCAGGACATCGTTCGAAGGTGCCCTTGTCGGTGACGGAGATCTCTCCCGTTTTGTCAACGTTCTCAGGAAATCATCTCCTGCAGTGTCTTCCGTTTCCGAGATATTGCCGTCATATACTTTGTTTGCGGCCTCACTCCCTATGGAGGAAGTCGAGCCTTATGCTGAGGCTTACCGCAGCCACCTTGATTCAAGGCAGATGATGCAGAAGAATATGGCAAGGAAGAAGGAACTCGCCGGAAGGATGGGAATAGCTCCTGTGGAATTCTTCCAGGCCATCGGCCTCAAGGAGATTGCAACAGCTTCATTCATGGTCGGAAATGCGACTGAGTCCGTCGTACTCATGAAGGTGGACGATATGGATGTGCAGCTTGTCTTCAAGGGCACGGACGTAACCTCCCTGAAGGACTATGAGCCGAAGGTACATTCCTGGCCATATTCAGGCTTCGCTTCAGCCGTTTTCGGCAACCTTTTCGGCCTGAAGGACGAATCATGCTTCACATTCATGAACGGATGGATAATCTCCGGAAGCATGAAGGCTGTTGAAGAATATGCCGGCGGCAGGGCTCTTGAATATACTTTGAAGGAATATATGGCTGATGCTTCGAAGGAGGATATCCTTTCTGACGGAAAGCACAGCTTCGTATCTTATTTTTCATTTACTGCCGCACCGGAGAGACTTGACGGCATCTTCAGGCCGGGATTCCTCAGGACTTTCGGCTCCCTTTGGTCAGATTCGGATTTCTGCCCTTCTGTTATCTCTGTGACCCCGGACAAAGACGGGAAAGCAGTGCTGAAGGCTGAAATCCTCAAGCTTGAGCTTCAGAAGACAAAAGCTCCTGTGTTTGAACGTGATACCGTCGTGAATGTTCCTGGAGGGCCTTTCGAGGTCAGGAATTCCGGAACCGGCAAGATGAATAGGTTCTATCAGAATTCACATCTGTCACTCTGTCTCAGCGAGGAGGGACGTGACCTGTGGGGCGTACCTTTCGACAAGCCTTTGTGCGGTACTGCACATAATGTCGATTACTATGCTAACGGAAAGCTTCAGATCATATTCGGTGCAGGCCGGGATATATATATCATTGACAGGCTTGGACGTTATGTTTCCGGTTTTCCGGTGAGCCTTGAGAAGGATATACTGCTCGGCCCCGACGTATATGATTTCAATGGAGTCAAAAAATATAACATCATGGTCCTTCACAAGGACAATACCCTGGAAATGTACAATCTTAAAGGACATAAGCCTTCCTCATGGAAGGGTATTCGTGCGCCGGAGACCATAAAGTCTCTTCCAGAGAGGATTGTGGCCGGCGGAAAGTCATTCTGGGTTGTGAGGACCTCTATCAGGACACTGATATATCCTTTCTACGGTGGCGATGCACTGACCACCTTCGAAGGGGACGAGATGATAAGACCGGACAGCGAGGTGAAGGTAACCGACGGAGCCTCTGCCGATGTGGTATGCTATGACGGCAAGCACAGGACTGTCAGTCTGAAATGATGAAAACACATGTACTTTAACTTTGAATAAAAATGGAATTTACATCAGTCAACAAAATTTTTGAAGAGTCCTTCAAAAAGAATTGGGATCGCCCGGCGATTTCGAATTACCATGGCGAGACCTTGCATTTCAAGGATGTGGCGAGACGAATGGAGAAACTGCACATCATGTTTGAGGAGTGCGGACTTGAGAAAGGACATAAGGTGGCATTATGTTCGAGAAACCAGGCCAACTGGGCTGTCACCTTTCTCGCGATAATGACCTATGGTGCAGTTCCTGTACCTCTTCTTCATGAATTCAAGTCAGCGAACATCCACCATCTGGTAAACCATTCGGAAGCAAAGATCCTCTTTGTGGACGATGTGATCTGGGAAGGACTTTCGGAGTCCGAGATGCCGGATCTTCATGCCATCATCCAGGTCAACAACTTCAAGATCCTCTATGCTGCGGACCAGAAGATCGTAGATGCGAAGAGTCATCTCAACGAGCTTTTCGGAAGGAAGTATCCTGAGGCTTTCGAATCTCATATGCTCGATTATTATGAGGATTCTGCAGATGAACTTGCAGTGATCAACTATACTTCAGGAACATCAGGCTTCTCAAAGGGTGTAATGATCCCGTATCGTGCGATCTTCTCGAACATCGAGTTCGCAAGAAAGGTACTCCCTCAGCTCGGAAACACTTCGAGAGTCGTGTCAATGCTTCCTTGCGCCCATATGTACGGACTGATGTTCGAGGTTCTTTATGAACTTTCTGTGGGATGTCATGTACACTTCCTTTCACGTCTCCCGAGCCCGAAGATCATCATGCAGGCTCTCTCGGAAGTCAAGCCTAATATCGTCATCGCCGTTCCTCTCGTCATCGAGAAGATCTACAAGTCAAAGGTTCAGCCTGTGCTTGAGAAGGAAGGCATCAAGTTCCTCATGAAGGTTCCCGGACTCAATCAGGTCGTTCTCAATAAGGTGAAGACTGAGCTGATCAATGCGTTCGGCGGAGAGTTCTATGAGGTCATCATCGGCGGTGCGGCCTTCAACAAGGAGGTGGAGTCCTTCTTCAAGAAGATGGGCTTCCCGTTCACAGTGGGCTATGGCATGACCGAATGTTCTCCGATCATTTCATACGATGACTGGAAGGAGGAGAAACTTTATTCATGCGGAAAGGCTGCTCCTAACATGGAGATAAGGATCGATTCAGACAATCCTGCTGTTATACCGGGTGAGATCCAGGTAAAGGGTGCGAATGTATTCCTCGGATATTACAGGAATGAAGAAGCAACAAGCGAGGCGTTTACGGCGGACGGATGGTTCCGTACCGGAGACATGGGTATTCTCGACGAGGATGGCTCTCTTTTCATAAAGGGACGTACCAAATGCATGATCCTCGGTCCTAGCGGCCAGAACATCTATCCTGAAGAAGTGGAGACCGTGCTCAACAGCCAGCCTTATGTGGTGGATTCACTTGTAGTGGAGGACAACGGCGGACTGACGGCACTCATCTATCCTGATTTTGCTGCTGGTGCGAGGGACGGAATGAATCAGGACCAGTTCGTGAAGTTTGTCGAGGGCACTCTTCCTGAACTCAACAAGGAGCTTCCTAATTATGCAAAACTCAAGAAGATTGTCGTGATGTCCGAGGATTTCGAAAGGACTCCTAAGAAGAGCATCAAGAGATATCTGTATCAGAGAGGTTAAAACATCAATATCAGCGACCATGAACAAGTTCGACCACAGCTATATCGAAATGGCGGGAGTATGGGCTCATAACTCATACTGCAAGAGGCGTCAGGTTGGTGCCTTGCTTGTCAAGGACAGGATGATCATTTCGGACGGTTACAACGGTACTCCTTCCGGCTTCGAGAACATCTGCGAAGATGAGAACGGTGTGACCAAGCCTTATGTGCTTCATGCGGAAGCCAATGCCATTACGAAAGTGGCAAAGTCAGGAAACAACAGCAAGGATGCCACCCTGTATGTTACGGCTTCTCCTTGTCTCGAATGTGCAAAGCTGATAATACAGGCCGGAATCAGGAGGGTCGTGTATCGGGATGCATATAGGCTGACGGACGGCATCGATCTTCTCAAACGTGCTGGTATAGAGGTTGAACAGGTTGACTGATTATGAAGAGATTTGATAATACTTTGACTGTCGCACTCCTCGGAATCATCCTGGGAGTGCTTCTTACTTTAGTTGTCATAAAGGCCTTGCCTGAAAAGAAGTTTGACGGAGACTACAACAGGTGGCGTAAACTGAACCTCATACTTCAGGAGGTCCAGAAGAATTATGTGGACACCATCGATATGAAGAATATGACGGATGCTGCTGTCGTGGCTGCGTTGGCAAAGCTTGATCCTCATTCCGTGTATCTTCCTCCTGTTGAACTTACCGAATCGGAGACTGAGCTTGCAGGCAATTTCGAAGGTATAGGCATTACATTCAATGTCCCGAACGATACGGCCATCGTCCTTAACCCGTTGCCAGGCGGCCCTTCCGAGAAGGCAGGTCTTCTTCAGGGCGACAGGATCGTAAAGGTCGACGACAGGGTCGTGGCAGGTGTCAAGATGCCTCAGGACAGCATGATAAGGCTCATGAAAGGCCCGAAAGGTACGAAGGTGAAGATAACGGTCAATCGCGACGGTTCCATCATTCCTTTCGATATCGTGAGGGATAAGATCCCTGTCCATTGCGTCGATGCATCCTTCATGATCAACGATACTACGGGATACATCAAGCTTTCGAAATTCACCAGGACGACCTATTCTGAATTCACTTCGGCCGCTTCCGCGCTTGTAGAGCAGGGAATGAAGAGGCTTATATTCGACCTCAGGGACAATACCGGAGGCTATTTCGACCAGTCCTGGCTTCTTGCAAACGAGTTCCTTCAGAAGGGTGATGGCGTCGTCTATATGGAAGGCCTTCATCGTCCTCGTCAGGACTATGATGCAGACGGAAGAGGTTCACTCAAGGATATAGAGATATCGGTTCTCATAGACGAAGGAACAGCTTCTTCGAGCGAAATCTTCTCGGGAGCCATCCAGGATAATGACAGAGGTGTGATCGTCGGACGACGCTCTTTCGGAAAGGGTCTTGTGCAGGAGCCTATAAACTTCACCGACGGTTCTGGAATCCGTCTTACCGTGGCGCGTTTCTTCACTCCTTCAGGACGCTGTATCCAGAAACCATATGACGCGGATTACGCATATGACATATATGAGCGTTACGCTCATGGAGAAATGACTTCGGCAGACAGCATGAAGGTCGATACCACTGCTGTGTTCTATACCGTAAAAGGCCGCAGGGTCTATGGCGGAGGTGGAATCATCCCGGATATCTTTGTGCCTATTGATACGACTCTGGCGACAAGATTCTATATAGAATGTAACAGGAAGACCGTGCAGATGCGTTTTGCACAGGCGATGTTCGACAAATACAGGAACAGCCTTTCAGGAATCGATGATTTCGAGACTTTGGAACGCTTCCTTGACGATATCGACCTGGGAACTCAGTTCCTTGATTATGCTGCACGTGTCGACGGAATAAGGCCTGCGGAAGGGGAGTGGGAAAAGACCGAGCCATATATGATGCCACAGCTGAAGGCTCTTGTGGGACGCTTCTCGAAACTCGATGAAGAAGCTTTCTACAGATTCTACCTGCCTATAGACGATACCGTCCAGGCTGCCTTGAATAATCCGAGCACTATCGGATGACGCTTTATTGCGCTATGAATCTGTAAACGATTTCCCCGGTCTGATTGGCCGGGGCATTTTGTGATGCGGAGAACCTTGAAAGGCGGGCTGCCCTGACTGCGAAACTGCGCAGGCACTGGTCGGCTGATGAAATGGAATCCATGACCTTGGCGTTTACTACCTGTCCGGCGTTGTTTACGGTTATGATCACCGTGACATCTCCTCCTCCGTTGCATCTGTATGCCGGTATCTTGAGATGGCTGGCCTTTCGTCCGTCAAGAGTATATGATACGACTGAAGGACCGCTGTATTCCTTCTGCTCTTCTTTCGTCGGCTTGCGCTGGTGCTGGAGTTCCACCGTCTCGTCGACGGCATTTTCTTCTATGGCGTCTTTCTGGCCGTTTTTCAGGTCTTGAGCAAGTCTTTCGGCATCTTTGTACAACTGCTCCGCGTCAGTGCCTCTGTCGTCCTTTAAACGGGCTCTGCTTGCATCAACGGCGATATTCCTGATCGGGTCTCCCGAATTCTGTGCAGCTGCGATCATTTCGTCAAGTTTCCGGCTGATGTCTTCCTTGAAGATCTCCTCCTTCTCCTTCCTTTCGATCTCCTCCTGTCTTGAAAAGTCAAGGACGAAACTCTCTTCACGTCTCAGTGTCGAATCTATCTGATACAGCAGCAAGACAATAATCACCGTGAGATGGAAGATCACGGTGATATAGAGTCCGGCTCTGTTTTCCTTTTCCTTAAGGGGATTCTTCACTTGATGTAGGAATGTCTGACTATTTCTTCTTACATCCGGCCAGGGACTTTTCAATTGTGGCTGATATCACGTCGATAGCCACCTTGTTGTGTCCTCCCTGCGGAATGATGATGTCTGCATATCTCTTGCTTGGCTCTATGAACTGGAGATACATAGGCTTCACCGTCTTGGAATATCGTTCAATGACCCATTCCACGGTCTTGCCTCTTTCCACGATATCTCTTGCCATTACCCTCATAAGCCTGTCATCGTCGTCTGCATCGACGAAGATCTTGATATCCATAAGCTTGCGGAGCTTAGGATCCGTGAAGATGAGTATACCTTCGACAATAATCACGTCAGCCGGCTTTACGGTCACCGTCTCTGTCTTTGATCTTCCGCAGGTGATGTATGAATATACCGGCTGTTCCACGACTCTTCCTTCGCGCAGCTCCTTGAGCTGCGCTCTGAGAAGGTCGAAGTCTATTGAATCGGGATGGTCGAAGTTGTGAACCCTTTTCTGCTCCTCTGTGTAGTGACTCAGGTCTTTGTAATAAGAGTCCTGAGGTATTACCACCACATTCTCCTTGAGCTGTTCTGTGATTGCCTTGACTACTGTGGTCTTGCCTGATCCGGATCCTCCGGCTATTCCGATGATAAGCATATTAGTATTCTGCGTTCTTTGGTGTTCTTGGGAAAGGAATGACGTCACGTATGTTGCTCATTCCTGTAACGAAAAGAAGGAGACGTTCGAATCCGAGGCCGAATCCGCTGTGTGGTGCCGATCCGAAACGGCGTGTATCGAGGTACCACTCAAGACCCTTGCGGCTCATTCCGAGCTCTTCAATGCGCTCCTCAAGCTTCTGGAGTGAAGACTCACGCTCTGAACCTCCGATGATCTCACCGATCTTAGGGAAGAGGACGTCCATTGCACGAACGGTCTTGCCGTCCTCGTTCTGCTTCATGTAGAATGCCTTGATGTCCTTAGGATAGTCGGTAAGGATGACAGGCTTCTTGAAATGCTTCTCGACGAGATATCTTTCATGCTCGCTCTGGAGGTCGGTACCCCAGCTTACAGGATACTCCCACTCTATGCCTGCAGCCTCAAGAATCTTGATTCCCTCTGTGTATGTGAGGCGTACGAACTCTGTGTCCGCAACTCCTTCAAGACGCTCGAGAAGTTCGTTGTCATATCTGTCATTGAGGAACTTTATGTCGTCGTAGCAGTTGTCGAGGGCATATTTCACGAGATACTTGATGAACTCCTCTGCAAGATCCATATTGTCCTTGATCTCATAGAAGGCCATTTCAGGCTCGATCATCCAGAACTCTGCAAGGTGGCGAGGTGTGTTTGAATTCTCGGCGCGGAATGTAGGACCGAAGGTATAGATCTCTCCGAGAGCCATTGCTCCGAGCTCGCCTTCGAGCTGTCCGCTCACCGTGAGGCTCGTCTCCTTGCCGAAGAAGTCCTTTGTATAGTCGATCGCTCCCTTCTTGTTGCGTGGAAGGTTCTCCATGTCGAGAGTCGTCACCCTGAACATCTGTCCTGCTCCCTCGCAGTCAGAAGCTGTGATGAGTGGTGTGTGTACGTATACGAATCCCTTTTCATTGAAGAACTGATGGATTGCATAAGCCATCTTGCTTCTTACGCGATAGATTGCTCCGAATGTATTTGTTCTTGGACGAAGGTGTGCAACTGTCCTCAGGAATTCGAAAGAAGTGTCCTTCTTCTGGAGAGGATAGCGCATAGGGTCGCACTCTCCGTAGATCTCGATCTCTGTCGCCTGGATCTCTGTCGCCTGTCCGCCTCCCATAGACTCCACGAGATGACCTTTCACTGCGATGCAGGCTCCGGTGGTCACCTTGGCAAGTACAGCCTCATTCTCAGGAGTCTTGTCAACTACAATCTGAATATTATTTATAGTGGAACCATCGTTCAGGGCTATGAACGCCACATTCTTGTTCCCTCTCTTTGTTCTTACCCATCCTTTGGCAAGAACCTCCTTACCCGGCTCGCTCTTGAGCAGGTCCTTCACTTTGGTTCTGATGACTGTTTCCATTTATTATTACGATTTTTACAAACTTTGCAAAGATAATCGATTTGGGCCTATTCACCTAAAATTTTACCTTTTATCTCGGTGTTGTCCAATCTTCCGCAGAATTTCTCCGCACCTTTGCCTATTGCATAGACCGGTACTGGGGATCCTGTATGACCGAATGTGGTCCATCCTATAGAGCTTTTCTCGTTGAGTTCCCAGTTCGCCTTGCTTTCAAGGGTGCTCTTCTGTCCGCTTTCGTTCCACTGAGCCTCGAGCGCCTCCCAGTCGATGTTGCTTGAACCCATCCTTGAGCCTAACGAGATTCCTCCTGTCTCATGGTCTGCGGTCACTACGATTATTGTTTCATCCGCGTGCTCAAGGTAGAAGTCGTATGCCACCTTGATTGCTGCGTCGAATTCGAGCGTCTCGTTGATTGTCGACATGGTCTTGTTGTCATGTGCCGACCAGTCGATGGCACCGCCTTCGCACATTATGAAGAAAGGCTTTTCATCACCGAGGTATCCTATCGCCATTTCCATCATTTGTGCAAGAGAAATCTCTTCCGGCTCGCTTCCGTCGCTCACATAGTTTCCTGCACTTGACTTTCTGTTACCTTCCTGGCATAATATTATCCTGTCACAGGTGTCTGCAGCACTATTGAACTCTTCGGATCCGTAGCATACTTTGTAACCGTTGTTTTCAAGATATACGTCTGTATCTTCTTCATTTCCGTCATCTCCGTTGAAGCCGAGGAATCCGGCACCTCCGAAGAATTCGAAACCGCTGGCAGGAATCTCCTTGCTGATGCTGTAATATGCGCTTCTGCTGTTATTATGACTGTAGAAAGATGCTGGTGTTGCATGGTTGATAGGAACAGAAGACATTATTCCTACTTTATATCCTTCCTTCTGAAGAGCGAATGATATGCTTTCAAGCCTGTTTCCTTCAGGGTCTACACCTACCATTCCGTTGTTTGTCTTCTGACCGCATGCTATGGCAGTACCTGCAGCTGACGAGCAGGTTATGTTGTGACTCGCTGAATAAGTAGTTGCAAGGCCCAGGTAAGGGAATGTGGTCATGGTCAACTGTTCCCCTCCAAGTTTGCCAGCCTTATATGAAAGGTAGGATTCGGCTGCTGCAACATGTGAGTTGCCCATTCCATCTCCGATAAACAGGAAGATGTACTTTGCCTTTCCTTCGTTCTTGTCAACGTTTCCGGTGCATCCGGTGTTCACTAACGTGAATGTGATAGCGCAGATCAGAGCTGCAAATGTTCTCAGTTTCATGGTTTTGGTCATTAATCATACAAAAATACCAAAATTCCCGTATAATCAGTACTTTAATAAATAAAAAAGACAGCCTGTCAGGCTGTCTTCTTTAAAATATGTAGAAACTTTTTTAGTTTTCTGCAGGTTTTCTTGCTGTATACATGATCTTAAGCGCAGAGCACTTACGAAGCTCCTGCTTAACGTCTGTAACGATACCCATACGAGTTGTCTCGTCAGCTTTGATTGCAACTGTCATGAAAGATCTGTCTGCCTCAGACATGGCGTCACGCTCTGCAGCGATGAAGTCACGGATCTCGTCAACAGTCTTGAATGAGTCATTGAGCTGGATACGTGAATCAGTACCGTACTGAGCCTGAAGGTTCCTTGTAGGAGTACCGATGTTGATGTATGAAGTCAAATCCTTTCTTTCAAGTTTTGCTACCTCAGATGCTTCAGGGAGCTTTACCATGACCTTGTTTTCAGTTTCACGCATAGTGGTTGTCACCATAAAGAAGAACAACAGCATGAACACGATGTCGGAAAGTGAGCCAGAAGGTGGCTGTGGCACTGTCCTTTTCTCTTTGTTTTTAAATCTTGACATATCGTTGATTCTCCTTTATTTCTTAGAAACATCCTTAGGCTCAGCCTCAGATATGTTCTGAGGAATAGCCTTTCTAGCGATTCCCTGCTGGTCCTCATCCAGATTAGCATACTTCTTTCCGAAGTTTGCCATTGACCACTCGTCGCGGAGTTCATTGACGGCCTTTACAAGCTCGTTCTGAACAGCGATATATGCCTGGTAGCTTGTACCGCGGTCATTCTGGAGAGATATGACACCCTTTGAAACCATGCATGGACCATATCCTTCGATTTCGATCTCTTCCTTTTCAGGGAGGTTAGGGTCGTTTGCAGGGTTTGTGAGGAACTCTTTGATCTTATCCTTAAGTTGGCTGACGTGCATAGGCTCAGTACCAGCGAGAAGTCTGTCGGCTGAGTTGATCTTCACAACGATGATGTTGCGGCGATTAACCTTCTGGTCCTCCACTTTCTGATTTGGATCAGGCATTGGAGGCAAACGACGCTGCAGACCCATATCCTGATCCATTGTAGTGGTCATCAGGAAGTAGCAGAGCAGGAGGAATGCAATGTCCGCCGTTGAACTTGAATTGATTTCTGGTGTTTTCTTACCCATGATGTCTGTTATTTACGTGTTGCAGAAACGATTGCTCCTACAATAAGTGAAAGGATAGCACCTCCGCAAAGGAGATAAGTAAGATTCAGCATTGTATCTGTAAGCTTGAGTGTCATATCTGACACAGGCTCACCGAGGTATCCTACAGCTGGTGTTCCTGGTGCGAGGATATATGCTACTCCGATGATCGCTGCGATTACGACAAGTCCGATAAGAAGCTTTACAAGGCTCTTAGGGTTGTTGATACCGCCGATCACCACTACTCCGAGCACAACTGCCAGAATGGCAATCAGCAGGAAAGCATATGCGCATCCAAGAGCGAGCTCTACAGGCAGTGTTGCATCATTCACTGTCGCAGGCCATCCTACGATGAAGCCGTAGACACTGAATACGACGCCCACTACGAAGAGAATCGCGAGGACCCATTTGATTATTTTATTGTAATTCATTGTGTTGTAGGGTCAATTATTTGTTTTCCTGATATTTAACCAAAACATCCATCAATGAGATTGAAGCGTCCTCCATTTCAATTGTGAGGGATTCAACCTGTGAAAGGATATAGTTGTAGAAGATCTGGAGGATAACGGCAACGATCAAACCACCTACAGTAGTGATCAAAGCGACCTTCATACCACCTGCAACAACGTTTGGAGACATATCACCTGCTACCTGGATAGCGTCGAATGCCTGGATCATACCGATAACGGTTCCCAAGAATCCGAGTGATGGAGCGATAGCGATGAAGAGAGAGATCCATGAAAGGTTCTGCTCCATCTTGCTAGCCTCTACGCCACCGTAAGAAACAACTGACTTCTCGACATCCTCAAGGCTCTGGCCGTCAGCAAGACGAAGAAGTGCCTGTGTGAAGATTGCAGCTACAGGACCGCGTGTGTTGCGGCATACGTCAGTAGCAGCCTCTACGCCACCGTTCTTGAGAGCGTCCTCAACCTTTGCAAGGAGCTTCTTGGTGTTTGTCTTTGAGAATCCGAGGTAAAGGATACGCTCGATGCAGAGTGCAAGACCGAGGATAAGGCAGGCGATAACGAGAGCCATGAAGCCGGCACCACCTTCGATGAACTTGGTCTTAAGGGCCTGGTGCATAGGAACTTCCTCTGGAAGAGCCTCCTCAGTAGTCTCAGTTACTACCTCAGTTGCTGTTGTTTCAGCAGCCTGCTCGTCCTGAGCTGCTGCGTTCTGTGCTGCTGCGTTCTGTGCAGAAAAGGCCATAACGCCCATTACTGCCAAAAACATGAAAATTTTTTTCATAATTGTTTTTGTGTGTTTGATTAAATTAAGTTATTGAATTGTTATTAGTTAATATCAATATTTCGGTAGGATATAATACACCATCCCCAAAATCCTGCGCAATTTAGCAATTAATTTCCAAACGACAATAATTATTTTGATATTTCGCCACGTAAATCTCTTTCGAGTTCCGCTTTTACCTCTTCATTCGACTCTGTTTTACCCATAAGATGGAAAAGCTTGCCCAAAGCGCTCTCCGTGGTGCTGTCGTATCCGTTGATTACTCCGGCCGATTTCAGGCTTTTGCCGGTGGCATATATGTCCATGTTCACGCTGCCGGCGATGCACTGCGTCACGTTGAGAAGGATCTTGCCTTTTTCCGATGCTTCCCTGACGATCGAGATGAACCAGTCTTTTGAGGGAGCGTTTCCGGCTCCGTATGTCTCGAGTATCACGGCACGGGTCTCCGGCCCGCACAGGATGTTGCGTACCACCTGAGGAGTGATTCCCGGATGTATCTTCAATATGGATACCCTCGTGTCAAGACATTTCCAGAATACGGGTTTTGAAGTCCAGTCTTCCGGCTTTCTGATCAGGGCGGTGTTATACCTTATATTTATGCCCGCTTCGGCAAGCGGCGGATGGTTTTCTGAGCGGAAGGCCCTGAAGTTGTC
Source organism: Bacteroidales bacterium (assembly GCA_017399905.1). Lineage (GTDB taxonomy): Bacteria > Bacteroidota > Bacteroidia > Bacteroidales > UBA932 > Cryptobacteroides. Next base: position 83,351 of record JAFQAR010000102.1, on the reverse strand, counting down.
TGAATTGATCTTGCGGCTCCTGTTGCCTCTTATCAGCACATTGTCGAAGCAGATGCAGACCTCCGGCACTACAGCGTGTCCTTCGTCGTCTTTGGCTGCTGCAATCTCCACTGCCGAAATCAGGTTTTCCTTGCCGTCTGTACGCGGAATGCCGATAGGCAGCTGGCTGCCTGTGAATATCACAGGTTTCGTAAGTCCTTCGATCATGAAGCTCAGTGCGGATGCCGAGTATGCCATCGTGTCTGTACCGTGCAGAATCACGAATCCGTCGTAGTCGCTGTATCTTTCTTCAATCAGGTCGGCAAGCGCTATCCATAAGGATGGCTCGACGTCTGATGAGTCGATGAGCGGGTCGAAGGTGTAGGAGTCGATCCTGTATGCGAATTTCGAGAGTTCCGGGACCTCTTCCAGTATCTGGCTGAAGTCAAATGGCGTAAGTGCCTGTAGTACAGGGTCTACCTTCATTCCTATGGTTCCTCCTGTGTATATCAGAAGGATGGATGACCTGTCGCTGTTGATGTGGTCGGGCCTCATATACTGAATAGTTTTTGTGCGTTTTCAGTGGTGACGGCGGCTATTTCGCCGATTTCCTTCCCCGTTAGCTCGGCGAGCCTTGTGGCGATGTGCGGGATGTATCCGCTTTCGTTCCTCTTTCCCCTGTATGGGACAGGAGTCAGGTATGGGGAGTCGGTTTCCAGCAGTATCCTCTCCAGAGGGATGTGCTTTACGGTCTCCGCTATAGATGCCTTCTTGTATGTGAGCACTCCGCCGATCCCTATGTACCAGTCGCCAAGCTTCTGAAGTTCGCGGAATGTCTCCATGCTGCCGCTGTATGCGTGGAATACGCCTCTGAGGGAGAGGTGTCTGCAGTCTTTCAGTATCCGTATTATGAGTTCGGTGGATTCGCGTGAATGGATTATGACGGGCAGGGACATGCGGTCGGCCATCACAAGCTGCTCCTTCATGACTGTTTCCTGCTCCTTCACGAATTCCTTCGACCAGTAGCAGTCCATGCCAATCTCTCCGATGGCCCATATCTTTCGTGACAATGAACCGTGGACCTTTTCCAGCTCCTCTTCCCAGTTGGCGCCCACTGATGTGGGATGCAGCCCCAGGCATGGGAATACCACGCCCTGGTGTCGTTCAGCTATGGAAAACATGGATTCGCGCGTCAGGGAATCAATGTCGGGGAATATTATCTTTCCTACTCCCGCCCCGATGGAGCGCTCTATCGCGGAATCCTCCTCTCCGGCGAAGGCTTCGTCGTATAGGTGGGCATGTGTGTCTATGAATTCAAGCATGTCTGCAATTGTCTGCGTATCCTGCAAATTTAATCAAAATATTCGTAATCCTATCTGACTAACGCATCTAAAATGAGGTGTGCCCTCACTTCACGCAGGCAGTGCATCGGCGCAACAGGTCTACGTGTATGAAACCTTCTATTTCGAGCATGCCGGCAAGGAGCGACAGCCGTGAATGTTCAAGACCGGCAAGGACTCCGAGTTCGTCCAGACAGATTCCGCGCTCATTTCGTATTGCATCCATCAGGATTGTCATCATCCTGATGTCCTCTTCATCTGCATGTCCCGAGAACTTCATCCTTATCCTTTCCGCATCGGATAAGGTCCTTCGTCCGGTCTTTGACTTCAGGTTCAGGCTTTCTGCGAGGCTTTCCACGGAGATTATCGGTTCCGCTATCTTTTCCTTTATCAGCAGGTTGCATCCCTGGGACCTTATGTCGTCTGCTCTTCCGGGAAGGGCGTATACGTCCCTGTCGTACGAGAACGCGAGACGTGAAGTCATCATTCCTCCTCCCTTTATCTTGGACTCTACCAGTACGGTGGCCTCGCTCATGCCTGCGATTATGCGGTTGCGTCTGAGGAAATGTATGGCAAGGGGAGCTGTCCCCGGGGGATAATCGGTGATGAGGGCGCATCCTGGCGTGCAGGCTATCCTTTCTGCGAATTCCCTGTGCCGGTACGGATAGACCTTTTCCGGTCCTGTAGCCATTACGGCTATCGTAGGCAGGCCCGAATCGAGTGCCGCCACATGGGCGCATATGTCCGTACCAAGGGCAAGACCGCTCACAACTGCCGGTCTTGCGTCGGATTCTGAGAAACGGCTGACGATCTTTCCGCACCATTCCCTTCCGTAATACGAAAGGTCGCGTGTCCCTATTACGGAAATGTTCCTTCTCCGGTTGAACAGTTCTCCGGGCGGAGTGCAGCTTCTTATGTAGAGACCGAGAGGGGCGTCGGGACATTCTTTCAGCATGTCAGGGAAATCCTCTCCCGTGAAGCCCGAGAACCTGATCCCCTCGCGCGAAAGCGCATCCATTTCGCGTTCGGCTTCTTCATAGGATTTTTCCGTCACCAGTCCCCGGTATTTCGAGTACGGGCCGAGCAGGGCGTCCCGGTGCTCCTGCTTCATCCCGAACAGTTCTTCAGCGCTTCCGGTCCTGGCCAGAAAGGAGTGTGCGGCTTTCGGATCGAATCCGAATATCTTGTTCAAGGCGCACAGACATGTGTTTTCTTCAAATCGTTTCATGTCTGCAAGTTATGAATAAAACCGGCTCCAGAGTGTCTCTGAGGCCGGTTTTGTTCCGATGATAAGAAAGATTTTTCTCTTTTTTATCGTTTTTTCTTTTTCTTTATGTTTTTGCGTCTTCCTGTCATCAGATGATCAGGAGCGCATCACCGTACGGACCGAACTTGTAGTCCATCTCAAGGGCTGTCTTATAAGCCTTCATGACGTTTTCATAACCTCCGAAAGCCGCTATCGACATGAGCATCGTAGAACCCGGACGATGGAAGTTCGACACTACTGCGTCAGGAACTGAGAACCTGTGCGGCGGGAAGATGAACTTGTTGGTCCATCCGTCATATGCGTTCACCTCGTCGTTTGTGGTCGTGTATGTCTCAAGTCCGCGGATGACGGTTATTCCGACGGCGAGAACCTTGTGTCCTGATTTCTTTGTGCTGTTGATGAGGTCAGCTGCTTCTTCCGTGATGATGAGTCTTTCTGAATCCATCTTATGCTTGGAAAGATCCTCTACGTCCACCTCCCTGAAGTGGCCGATGCCCATGTGCAGCGTGATGAATGCCTTGTTTATGTCCTTAAGGATCATCCTGTTGAAGAGCTCCCGGCTGAAATGGAGTCCCGCGGCAGGAGCGGATACGGCTCCCTCGTGCTTTGCGAAGATTGTCTGGAAGTTTTCAGCATCCTCTTCTGTCACTTCTTTCTTTACCCAGTCAGGGATAGGAGTCTGGCCGAGACCGAAAAGGGTGTCCTTGAAGTCTTCGTAACTTCCGTCATACAGGAATCTCAATGTCCTTCCTCTTGAAGTCGTGTTGTCGATGACTTCAGCGACGAGGCTTTCGTCTTCGCCGAAATACAGCTTGTTGCCGATACGGATCTTTCTTGCCGGATCCACGATGACATCCCAGAGCCTCTGCTCACGGTTTAGTTCCCTGAGAAGGAACACCTCGATGTCGGCTCCTGTCTTTTCCTTGTTTCCGTAGAGTCTTGCAGGAAAAACCTTGGTATCGTTGAGCACGAATGTGTCGCCTTTTCCGAAATAATCGATGATGTTCTTGAAAAGCTTGTGCTCGATTTCCCCTGTCTTGCGGTCAAGGACCATGAGCTTACATTCGTCGCGCCATCTCGGCGGCTCGGTCGCTATCTTGTCAGCCGGAAGGCTGAACTGGAATTGTGAGAGTTTCATATCTTTCGTTGAAATTTACTGCAAAATCAATCTATTATACGTTTTTTTCTGATTTTTGTTTCAACGCTTTATGAAAAAATTAAAATTTGTCAGATGCGGGCCTCTCTGAATACCTCGACTATCGACGGATATGTGTTCAGAAGGAATGGGGGAAGGCTGGATTTTGCAACCCAGGCGGCCCTTGAAATGTCCTCTTCCCGCTGTGGCGTAAGGTCGGTCGGATCGGTGTGCAGCATGTCGTACCACCAGGTGTGCTTGAGGTGCCACATCCCGTTCCTCCTGTAGCAGTGGTCGGTCACGCATATAAGGTCTCTGATGACGAGGTCGGCTATTCCGGTCTCTTCCTCAACTTCCCTCAATGCGGTGCATGATATGTCTTCTCCCGGATCCTGGTGGCCTTTCGGAAGGTCCCAAAGGCCGTTCCTGCTGATCAGAAGGAAGTCGCCGCGCCTGTTCGAAACCAGTCCGCCTCCTGCGTTGACCTCTACGAATTCCTCACATATGCGTCTGTAGGTCCTTTCTGTGTCTTCGGTCGGAATGCATATGCGCTGCAGGGAATCCGATGTCTCCACCATGCCGACCAGGGAGTGTACGTCGTTGTCCTCTCCCAGACTGAACATGATGACATTGGGGTCTGAGAGGGTCTGGTCTTCCGGGCTGCAGATTATTATGCAACGTTTTTCGAAGTATATTTTGTGCATTTGACCTATAATTTTATTATATTTGCATGATGTATGCTTCAGGAGGTCTAATCCTCTTGCAAAGATATACAGAAGAATCGAAAAACAATCAAAAAGAAAGTGATATGGAATCAGTAGAGAAAGCAGTTGCCAAGTCTCTGATGGACATCAAGGCTGTCATGTTGAGGCCGGATAAGCCTTTCGTATGGGCTTCCGGTTGGCTGTCGCCTATTTATTGCGACAACAGAAGGATCTTGTCATTCCCTGAGATAAGAGAGAAAGTGTGCGGATGGATGGCTGACATCATCAGAAAGCAGTATCCTGACGTAGAGGTCATCGCCGGTGTGGCTACAGGTGCGATCGCCCACGGATATCTCGTCGCCCATATCCTCGGAAAGCCATTCTGCTATGTCAGACCGAAACCGAAGGATCATGGTACGGGTTCACAGATCGAGGGTATCCTCGAGAGGGGAGCTAAGGTTGTCATCGTCGAGGACCTTATCTCGACCGGTATGAGCAGCCTTGCGGCAAAGAACGCTCTTGTGAACGCCGGTGCTGACGTGATGGGTATGGTTGCGATCTTCTCATATAACTTCAATCAGGCACGCAAGTCCTTTGAGGATGCGAATGTGGAGCTCACCACTCTGTCGAACTATGACGCGCTTGTGAATGTGGCTCATGAGACAGGCTATATCAGGGAAGAGGATATCAATGTTCTCAAGGACTGGAGGTTCTCGCCTTCGACCTGGGGCAAGAAGGAATAGTTATGGAGATCAAGAGCAAGAGGGCTGTGGTTTCAAAGGCTCCTTATGAGCTGTACATGGCTTTCGTCGATATGAGGAACTTCATCCAGTTCCTGCCGGAGGACAAGAAGGCGGATGTGACGGCCGACTATGACTCCATACATGCCATGGTTCAGGGTTTCAGCATCGGCGTGAAGGTTGTCGACAGGACTCCTTATTCCAAGATAGAGTTTGCGGATGACGGCGCTCCTTTCCAGTTCCGTCTCAAGATGCATTTCGATCCGGCATCGGATCCTTACAGGACGGATTTCGGCATTGTAGTTGATGCAGACCTGAACTTCATGATGAAGACTCTTCTCGGAGGTAAGATAAAGGATGCGCTCGACAAGGTCGTGGACGGCCTGGTGGCCATGTCTGAAGGACGTATGCCTGAAGGAGTGGATCCTTCAATGTATCCGGAGGGTTTCGACCCTTCAAAGATGTCATAATGATGATAGTTTCGGACTCGTTCAGAACATATCTTGAAGAGGCGATAGGGAGCGTGAATGTCCTTGTCGCTTTTTCTGCATTTGACAAGCCTGCTGCCGTTTCCGTCAGAGCCAATCCGTTCAAGAACGGTCATGGCATGACAGGCCGTCCCGTGGCCTGGAACCGTTACGGCTGTCTTCTGGACGAGAGGCCGAATTTTACTTTGGACCCGTCGTTCCACGGAGGAGCATATTATGTGCAGGATTCCTCTTCCATGTTTGTCGGAAAGGTCTTCCGCGATATGCTTGCACATGTCGAGGTCCCGTCTTCACGAGTCATAAGGGTGTTGGATCTGTGTGCGGCTCCCGGAGGTAAGTCGACCGACCTCGCGGCATCGTTGCGCGAGGCTTTCGGTGACCGTTTCCTTCTTGTCTCCAACGAAGTGATGAAGCAGAGGGCCGGTGTCCTGGCCGGCAACATGGCCTTGTGGGGAGACCCGAATGTGGTGGTCACATCTGACGACCCTCGTGCCTTTGCTGCACTTCCGGGCTTTTTTGATATTGTCGTAGCTGATGTCCCATGCTCGGGCGAGGGCATGTTCAGGAAGGATGAGGAGGCGTTGAGGCAATGGTCCGAAGATAACGTGTCTTTATGTGCATCCCGTCAGAAAAGGATAATTGCCGATATGTGGCCATGCCTCAGGAAAGACGGAGTGCTGATATATTCTACGTGTACATTCAACCGTTTCGAGAACGACCTGAATGTGGATTGGATTTCCGCGGAACTCGGCGCGGAAGTACGGACACCTTTCAATGACGTGCCATGCCCTGAGGGTGTGGTGGCTACCGCTGCCGGTTATAGCCTTGTTCCGGGGCTTGTCGAAGGTGAAGGCCAGTATTGTGCGGCTCTTGTGAAGACAGGAGAGGACGCCGTCTCCTTTTATGGTGATGCCCCTAAGGGAAGGGGAGGCAAGGCTGTGCGTACTCCCGTGCAGATCCCGGACAATCTGAACAGGCTTTTCCGGACAGATGTCAGGTTCCGCTGCAAGGGGGAGACCATCACTGCTGTGCCTGAGGTCATAGCCGGAGATGTTTCGTATGTGGAAAGTCAGCTCCATGTCATTGCTGCCGGAACGGCTGTCGGTGTCATCAAGGGAAAGGACCTTGTGCCGGATGCCGATCTTGCCTTGTCTGTCATGTTCAACGACAATGTATATACTTCGGTGGAGGTGGACAGACAGACTGCCCTGGCTTTCCTGCATAAGGATACCGTCGCCTTCCCGCAGGCGGACAGAGGTTATCTTGTGGTGAGGTACAATGGCCTGGCCCTGGGGTTTGTAAAGAATTTAGGAAACAGATGCAATAACCTGCATCCGCAGGCGCGTCGCATAAGAATGGATATCAGATTATGAAAAGGATTATAGTGATGTTGGCTGCTTTGGCGGTCTGTATGGGTGTTTATGCGCAATCGGAAAGATTCGAGCAGAGGTATGACCTTCTCGTGTCACAGTTCGGACCTGCAGGAGTGGGTGTCCAGACCGTATTGGACAATTGGGCCAAGGTGGACTCGACCGATGCCAAGATGCTTCTGGGGCGTTTCAGCTATTATTACGCCAAGGCTCAGTCGACCCAGGTGGTCAAGAGGAGCGAAAACCGCTACCTGGGCATGGAGCCCGTGCTTTCGCTCAAGGACAGTACAGGTGCCGATGTCCATTATTTCCAGGTGACGGTATTCGATGACGCCCTTTATGCCGAGGCTGTAAAGGCTGCCGACAAGGCCATTGCCGTATGGCCCGACAGGATAGACTTCCGCTTCATGAAGGCGAATGCTTATATCGCTTATGAGAAGGAAAGCCCGGATATGGCTTTTGCATACCTCAGTTCGTTGATTGACGAGAACTCGGGCCGCTCGAAGCCCTGGTCATATGAAGGGGAGGAAAAGGATGAGGATTTCTTTCAGGATGCCATGCAGGAATACTGCTACAGTTTCTTCAGAATCGCGACCCCGGCTTCCTATGAGGCATTCTATGCATTGTCATCGAAGCTCGCCTCAAGATATCCTGACAATATGAGCTTCCTGAACAATATGGGCTCATACCATCTTGTCGCCAGGAATGATTACAAGAATGCATACAAATGTTATGACAAGGTGCTGAAGATGCATCCTGATGACAATACGGCCATCATGAACGGAATGTTGGCCGCGCGCAAGCAGAAGAATATCAAGAAGGAAAAGAAATATCTCGAACTGATGGTAAGATACGGTTCGGAAAAGGACAGCCGTCTTGCAAAGGGCCGTCTTGAGGGACTGAACATGAAATAAGTGATGGATGCTTCTCTGTTCATATCACGGAAACTTCGTTTCAAGGGAAAGATCGCGATGGTGTGCATTGCGGTAAGTTTTCTTGTAATGATAATAGCCGTTTCCGTGTCTTCCGGCTACAGGCGTGAAATCCGTTCCGGGCTTTCTGCCATATCCGGTGATGTACAGATCACGCCTCCGGACATGAACATACTTGATGAAGGACATCCCATAGAGGCGGATCCTTCATATCTTCCTCAGGTGTCGGCCATAGATGCAGTCAAGGATGTCGTCCCCGTCATATACAGGGCAGGAATTGTGAAGCATGGCGATAATATGCATGGTGTGCTTCTCAAGGGACTTCCGGAAGGAGTACAGCCAGATACCGTTTCCTTGGGAGTTTCCATCCCGTCCCGTCTGGCTTCTGAATCAGGTCTAAAGGTGGGAGACAGGATGCTTACATATTTCATAGGTGAAAGGCTGAAGGTACGGCAGTTCAATGTGGCTTCTGTATATGATTCCATGGTCGAGACGGACGGAAGGCACATCGTTTATGCTTCAATGGCCGATCTCCAGCGTCTCAACGGATGGGAAGATGACCAGGCATCTGCTCTTGAGATTCATCTCAAGGAGGGGTATGCTGATGAGGAATCAATAAGGATGGCCAATGAGGAGATAGGATTTACCGTCAATGCCTATTCTTCGGAAGATGAAGAGACTGTGATAGCTACTTCGACGGTCTCGCGTTTTCCTCAGCTTTTCGGCTGGCTGGACCTGATAGACTTCAATGTCCTGTTCATACTTGTACTCATGACCATTGTTGCCGGTTTCAACATGATATCAGGCCTGCTGATCATGCTCTTCGAGCATATTTCTACAATCGGCCTTCTGAAAGCCCTCGGAATGACTGACAGGTCAATATCGAAGGTCTTCCTGTCAAGTTCGGCGGTACTGGTGGCCAAGGGCATGCTCTGGGGCAATGCATTGGCTCTTCTGTTCTGCATCATACAGCAAAAGACACATATCCTCAAGCTTGACCCTGAGAATTATTATGTGTCTTTTGTGCCTGTAAATGTTGATTTCGGCCTGATATTGTCGGCCGACCTGATTTCTTTCGCAGTGATAATGCTTCTTCTGCTTATACCTTGCATGTTTATTGCAAGGGTGGATCCTGCTGAAACGGTAAGGGTGAAGTAGGGATTATGCTTCCGGACAGATCCTGCAGATCGCATCATAGAGTTCCATGATGCTGTCGATATATGCTATGGTCTCATAGCCCTGGAACTTACCCAGCTTCACATTCTCGTTTTCAAGAATCGAATCCTCCCTCATCAACGGAATGATCCTGACTATTTCACCCCATCTGGTGGTGTCTATCTGCTGAGATGCGGCAAAGTTCCTGCAGTCTGCGATACGGCCTTCTCCTGCATTGTATGCCGCCAGGGTGAACTTCACCATTTCCATCTGGTCGAGCCCCTCGCCGCTGAACTGCTTCTGAAGTCTCTTCAGATGTCTTGTACCGGCCTGGAGATTCTTCTCCGGATCGAGAAGGTCATCCACATTATAATATCTGGCCGTGCCCGGCATCACCTGCATTAGGCCCTGAGCTCCTCTGAATGACTTTGAATTGATGGAGAACTTGGATTCCTGATATACTACGGCTGCAAGCATCCTCCAGTCCCATCCGAGATCCTTGGCATATTTCTTCAGGAGGTCATCGTATGGGCTTACATTCTTAGCCCTGATGCCTTTCTCGGCTCTTTTTATAGGATTGAATGAGCCTGTATACTTCCTTTCGATGCCCTCATATTCTGCAGATTCGGTCATATGGCTTATCCATATGTTCATCTGGCGGAGTTCAGCCTCCCTTTCGGAAGCTACGGCCCATGCCGAACATGAATTGAACTTTCTCGAAAGCTCGATTCCCTCCGTGTCCTGGATGTCATCGATGTGTGTGATGACTATGTCGACCTTGCCGTTCCTGAGCGAATCAAGGTAGTTGTCGTTCTTGCCGGAAGTGATGATGTTCACATTGCATCTGTTGTCTTCTGCAAATCTTCCAAGCAGTTCGTAGCAGAATCCGGTCTCGAGTCCATGTCCTCCGTACATGTCATCTCCCAGATCGATGACGCATGTTATGTCCTTGCCTGAAAATGCGTCGTTGGAATGTGCTCCGTTAAGCATCCTTCCTCTTTCACAGAGTGGGGTTATGCATATGATCATCAGTGATACGAGCACATATTTAAGTCTTCTTTCTGTTTTTTCCTTCAGTCTCATCATAAATGCTTTTCAGCGGCCTGTCAATGGGTGTGACTTGCGGTCCTGAGCCCTCCCGGCCCAGGTCTTCCGCCAGCTCCGGTTCTCGCTCCGGTGCCTCCCGGCATGCCGTTGCTGTCCCTTCCGCCTCGCGCGGTCGAGGAACCTGCAGATCCGCTGGTTGAACTTATCTTGCCCGGTCTTACCCAGAATGGCCAGGTTATTCCGAACTTTATCGCCCTCTGCGGAGCAATGTATCCGGCTGCGGAGAAGTAGTCCGCAGACTTGTTAGGCCATCCCATGTTCACGTTTACCGCCTTTATGAAGATGCTCGCCTTCTTCCACTGGATGTTGACGAATGCATCGATGTAAGGGCAGTTTCCGTATTCACGGACGTTCTGATTGTGGAACACACCGAGGACCGGGTTGTATGCGGGTGCATACCATCTTGTCGTGTATGTTCCGTTGGCACCGATCTGCATCTGCATGACGTTCTTTACGACATCGAACTGCAGATAGTACCTGAAATTCAAGGCCACAAGCGGCAGCGGCAGCACGTTCCTGTCTGAGGAAAGCTGCAGCATAGCCTGGTGGTCGAGGTGGAACTTCCATATCCGGAAATTCTTTTTCAATACGGCTGTCATGACACTCATCGGAGAAGAGTTCTGCTGAACCGTTCCGGTGTTGTCATAATATATGTTGTTGCTCAGCAAGGCATAACCGAATGAAGCCGCCAGATCCCACCTCGGGATGGAGAGAGAAGCTTCAAGACGGGTGTCAGATATCTTGCCGAAGTCGTTTTCCCATTTGAAGTGGTTAGTGTAGAGACGCTGCTGATAATAATCCGGTTCCTTGAGGCTTGTCTCGAAATGGAGATTCAAGGTAAGCGGACTCTTCCTGTCACGCCTGAAAGGGTAGGCGCTGAATGACATGTCGGCCTCAACGTTGAAATCGTTTATCTCATAGCCGAGGAAATTGTATTTTCCCTTTGCGCTCCAGTTCAGGTACTTCTTGTACTGACCGTTCGCTCCGGCATAAAGATATACGGAATTCTGGATGACATTGGTGCCTCCCTGCAGATAATCAGCAGGTCTGAAGCTGAAATAGTTCACAAGCTTGTCCCCGATACCTACATCCAGTCTGGATACTATGCCGTCATCCTTCCATGGCTGGAGCCTTATGAACACCTTGTTCTCCAGTCTCATGACCCTGAGCGAGTCGTTGCTCTTTGCCGGGTTCAGATAAAAGCGGTCATTGTAGAATTCCTTTCCCGCAGCGTCAGTTATGTTGTCCGTATAGGTCTTTCTGAATACGGAATACTCGCTGCTGTGGCCGATGAATGCAGTCGTGACATCAGTATCTGTTATGACGGTGTCGCGTCTGGCCGCTTCTTCCGCAGCCTTTATACGCTCTGCGTCCAGTATGGCTTCGATGGCGATGGAGTCGCCGCTGGCCATGATGCTGTCACGTACTGCTTCCTTTCTTCTGCTTTCCTTGCGTTCCTTCATGTTCTTCAGGAACGAGAAAGGGATCCTGTAGGTCTGATCAAGGAAAACGGTGTTTCTCTTGATCTTGTTGCTTGCGTCACGCAGGTAGACATCGATCTCACGTGAATCGACGACGGTGTCCCTTATCCATGACTCATCGACGACTCCTCCGTTTTCGCTTCTTTCGACCTTGTTGTAGATGAAGCCTGCGTGCATGAGGTACTTCTTCCCGGTGTAGTTGGTGGCTGCGACGAATGTCCTGTTGCCGGTATCCTCTCTCCTCAGCATACCGTTGCCGCCATACCTCTTGAACTCGAGTGTGAGATTGAGTTCCGGAGTGATGTTCTGGGTGGTGAGTACCCTTACGTTTGATTCTTCCTTCTCCTTGTTCGCGAACAGTGTTCCGTAGTAGGCGAGCTCGGTGTAAGGTGTCTTCGTGTTATATTGCGGAAGGTCTTCCGCAGAGTAGTTCCAGATACGATATGGAGTGTAGAATATCACATTCTCCTCGTTCTGTCTCTTGAAATAGTCATATAGCTGTACCGGAGATCCGCTGACTCCCAACCATGATGCGTTGAGGTCCTCGTTGAAGAAAGGATAGTCGTTGAAGCTTCGGTTGTATGATGTGTCGGCCTCCATGTCCCTGAGCTCCACGAGGTTATGGAAGTCTCTGTCGTGCTTCCAGGTGATTATCCTCTTATAGTACATCGAGTCCGGGATGGCATAGGCCTGAAGTACTCTCGGGATGGACTGTCTGACGCTGTCCCTGTATGCCTTGATGCTGTCCTTGATCTCGAGCTTGCGGTTTGCGGCTGCGATGAGACCGGGCAGTGCCTGCTGGGCATCGTACCTCTTCCTTTCCTTGCGGGTGAGGGAAGCATACCATCTGTTGAATTCCGCTGTCGCCACTTCCGTGGAGTCGACGATATACAGAGAGTCAAGCCTGTGCAGCTCAAGCGTGTCGCCGATATTGATGAGCGAATCCCTTATCTGGAATCTTATGGTGGAATCCTTGAGGGCTATGTAATATCTGTATCTGAGAGGGTCGGTCTCCCTGAGGGAGTCAGGGATTGTTATGGTGTCTGCGGCTGTTACAAATGAGTCGGCAATGGCTGTCGTATCCGCTTCACGTACGAGTACAAGCGAATCCGCAAGCCTTCTGAGACTGGCGGATCTGCCTGCATCGACTCCGAATGACTGCACTGCAGCCATCATCACGAGCAGGGCCGGAACCCATATTTTTGCGACTATTTCCTTCATAACAAGACGGCAAAGGTACGAATAATTATTTATTATTCAATACTTATGCCCTCCTGTTCCATCTCTTTCAGTGCCTTGACATGACCGTCGTAATCCACGTATGCGATACATTCCGACAGCAGGTGGACCTTGAATCCTGCCTTGAGAAGGTCTTCACATGTGTTCCTTACGCAGAATTCGGTTGCGATGCCGCATACATAGACGTCTTCAGTATCAAGAAGTTCGAGGATTTCTCCCAATGACTGTCCGGCGTCGTTCATGCCTTCGAATCCGGAATATTGCTCCACATTCCTGTCACAGCCCTTGTCAAATGTGAGCTCCTCTGTCACGTAAGGCATCAGGTCTGCATGGATCTCTCCTCCGTGAGTGCCTGCAACACAGTGTGAAGGCCATATTCCTCCCTGGCTTGTGAATGAAGAATGGTCGGCGGGGTGATGGTCACGGATGAAAAGGATAGGGAACATGTCCAGGATTTCATGGTCATCTCCGCCCTGTCCCTTTGTCTGTGAATCGATGAAGCCGAGTGTGTTCCTGACAGCATTTCCGGCATTCCTGCATGCGAGACTTCCGTCGATGAAGTCATAGAGCATGTCTACGACTACAAGTGCGTGGTTCTTCATAATTTGAATTCCTTTATCTCCGTTACGATTCTGTTGATTATGCCCATCTTCAGATTGTAGAGGTCGTCTGAAATGTCTACCTTGTAATAGTGCGGGTTGATGAGACGGCGTTCGCTCGGACTGAAATGCATGAGCGTGCTGTTGTAGTACTCCTTCTTTTCCGTAAGGGTGTGTACCGGAGCGCATCTTCTGCCGTTTTCGATGACCTTATGCTGCATTATGAGCGCTTTGTATTGTCCTGCTTCGAATGTCTTGCTCTTGTACCTGTCGTACTCGTCGCAGACTGTGAAAGACTCTCCGGCTTCGATTTTCCTGCTCAGTCCGTCTCCTCTGAGGCAGGTGACGTCCACCTTGAATATCTCACCCTTTGAAGGGTCGTCGATCATAATCCTGTATGTGATCTGGAAACCGGGGTTTATGAGCTTGATCTTGTCTTCCGAACGCTTCAGTACGGCTTCTCCGTCTATCTGCACGAGCTTGTATACATTGCCGAAGCAAGGTGCCGCCTTCGATGTCGCTATGGCATCGCCGACTCCGTATGAGTCGATGCATGCTCCCTGACGCTCAAGGTCGGTGATGAGATATTCGTCGAGAGAATTGGTTGCGAATATCCTGCATTTCTTCATTCCGTGCTCGTCCAGTATGCGTCGACATTCGATGGAAAGATATGCAAGGTCTCCGCTGTCGAGACGTACTCCGTAGCCAGGTGCGTAATTGTCATCGATGCCGTTTTCCTTATAGGCCTTTATTGCATTGAGGATGCCGCATCTGAGTGTGTCATATGTGTCGATAAGGAGAATGATCGATTCGTCCTTATGGGTCTTGATGTATGTGTCGAATGCCTTGAATTCACCTGCCACGCTGCTTCCGAAAGCTGTGACGAAGCTGTGGGCCATAGTTCCTGTAGAGCCGTAATCGAACATTACGCCGGCAAGGATGTTGGATGTGCTGGCGCATCCGGCTATGACGGCCGCCTTCGCTCCGTAGGTGGCTGCCCAAGGACCGTGTGCCCTTCTTGAACCGAATTCGCTGACAGGGCGGTCTGTCGCCCTGCATACCCTCGATGCCTTGGTCGCTACGGCCATCTGATGGTTCATTATGCACAGCATCGGTGTCTCAAGCACCTGGGCCTCGATCAGCGGACCTTCTATGATGATGATCGGCTGATTAGGGAATACTATCTCCCCTTCGCGCATCGCGTAGATCGTGCCCGTGAACTTCATGGCGGAAAGGTAGCCTCTGAATTCGGCATATTCCTCGCCCGGCAGGAATTTCTCGAAGAACGACGGATCCATGTTTCCGAGATTCTCCACCATTTCGATAACTTCGTCAGTTCCGCTTACTACAGCCCAGTTGTTGTTCTCGGGGGCCTTTCTGTAGAAGAGGTTGAACACTGCCACCTGGTCTTTCATTCCGCTGTCATAAAAGGATTTTCCCATGGTGTACTGGTACTTGTCCGAGCAGTATGCATTGTTGAGCATTTCTGAATTGTTTTATTTATCATACAAATGTAATCTTTTTGTTTGAACAATTTTGTAAATTCGCGAAAAATTGACCGGATGGAAAAACTGTTCGAAACATTATACCGCTTTTCTCCTGAAACGACGACTCCTCTGACCGGATCCGGAAGCAACAGACAGTACTGCAGGATGCAGGGACGCGGGGTCTCATGCATAGGAGTCCGGGGAACGGATCCGCTTGAGAACAAGGCCTTTCTGACCATAGCGGCCCATTTCAGGAAAAAAGGTATTCCTGTGCCGGAAGTGCTGGCTGTCAGTGAAGACGGAATGACATATCTTCAGGAAGACCTTGGAGACGTCCATCTTTTCGGTTCGTCGGATCCCGACCTGCTCTGCCGCACGATGTCCCTGCTGCCCAAGATACAGTTCGAGGGAGCGGACGGGATGGATTTTTCCATATGTTATCCGGAACCGTCATTCAGCATGAGGACGGTGATGTTCGACCTTAATTATTTCAAATACTGTTTCCTCAAGGCCTCCGGTCTGGAATTCAATGAGATCAGGCTCCAGGATGATTTCGACAAGCTGGCATCTGACCTTCTGTCCGATGGACACCCGGTCGGAAACACCTTCATGTACAGGGATTTTCAGTCCAGGAACGTCATGGTACGTGACGGAGAACCGTATTTCATAGATTTCCAGGGTGGAAGAAGAGGACCGATACATTATGATGTGGCTTCATTCGTGTGGCATGCCAGATCCGGCTATCCGAAGGAATTGAGGGAAAAGATGGTTCAGGCATATCTGGAAGCCCTTTCTGCATATGCAGACATAGACGCCGAGACATTCGGAAGCAGGCTGAGGATCTTTGTGCTTTTCCGTCTTCTTCAGGTGCTGGGAGCCTACGGTTTCCGTGGTCTGATGGAGGGCAAGGCACGTTTCGTGGAGTCGATCCCTTCCGCTTTGGCGGAGCTGAGGGACCTTGTTTCCGAACCTTTTGAGGAGTATCCGTATCTGTGCGGAATCCTCCGCCGGCTGACGGAACTTCCGTCTCTGTCAGCATCATCTGCCGGTGACGGACGTCTGGAGGTTAAGGTCTGCAGTTTTTCATATAAGAAAGGTATACCTCGTGACCTTACCGGAAATGGGGGAGGATATGTCTTTGACTGCCGCTCCATCCATAATCCAGGAAGATATGTCCCTTATAAGAAACTGACGGGCAGGGATGAGCCGGTCATCCGCTTTCTGGAAGACGACGGGGAAATAATCCGCTTCCTGGACCATGTGTATGGAGTAGTTGAACCGCACGTCGAGACTTATTCGCGCCGTGGATTCACAAGCCTTATGGTAAGCTTTGGCTGCACCGGAGGACAGCATCGTTCGGTATATTGCGCAGAGCATCTGGCTGCCCGTCTTGCCGAAAAATATCCTGACATAATCGTCCGGCTGACCCACAGGGAACAAGGCTGGTCATCTGTAATTCTGGGCAAGGCCGGAGAATCCGAATCATAGTACAATGAAGGCCATGATATTTGCCGCAGGGCTCGGCACAAGGCTCAAGCCCATTACCGATACGCTTCCAAAAGCGCTGGTCCCTGTGTGCGGACGTCCTCTTATGGAGCATGTCATGCATAAGCTGATGGCTGCCGGGATTACGGAATCGGTGGTCAATGTTCATCACTTTGCCGACAAAGTGGAAGAATGGATCGGATCTCAGGGATGGATATGCCGCGATGCCGCTGATATGACGGAAGGGAAGATGATGGTCCAGATCAGTGATGAAAGGACCGGTCTTCTTGAGACAGGTGGTGCTGTCCTTCATGCCCGTCAGTATCTGGAAGGATGTGGAAGCTTCCTGATCCATAACGTCGACATTCTGTCTGACTGCGACCTCTCATGGTTCGCCTCTCAGGTGCGTCCTGAGGCTCTGGCGACTCTGCTTGTAAGCAGAAGAAAATCATCCCGTTACCTGATGTTCGACCCTCAGACAATGAGGATGGTCGGATGGGTCAACGAAAAGACGGGGGAGATGAGGCTTGCAGGCCCGTGGGTCGACGAAACCAAGTGCCTGAAACTTGCATTTTCCGGCATACATGTGATGTCTGATGAGATCCTTGAGGTCATGCACGGCTATGCCTTGCGGAAAGGAATGTATATTGCAACTGATAAACCGCGCTTCCCGATTGTGGACTTCTATATCGATATGTGTCATCTGTACAATATATATGGTGTTGTCGCAGATGACCTGCATCTTCTTGATGTCGGCAAACTGGATGCTTTGGGTCCGGCGGAGGAATTCGTCCGGAGCGAAAATATGGTATGAACAATTAAAAATGAACTGATATGAAATTTTTAGGAAATCTTTTATGGCTTGTCCTCGGTGGACTTATAGTGGCCCTGTATTATTATCTGATGGGTCTGCTTTTCTGCATCACCATCATCGGAATACCGTTCGGTGTGCAGCTTTTCAAGATCGGTACATTCGCCTTGTGGCCGTTCGGACATGAGGTGATTCCGGGACCGAATGACAGCGGATGCCTCGCTATCATCATGAATGTGATCTGGATAATCTTCGGAGGTGTGGAGATCGCCCTGACCCACCTTACTTTCGGTGTCATCTGCTGCATCACCATCATCGGCATACCTTTCGGCCTGCAGCACTTCAAGATGGCTCTTCTCGCCCTTGTCCCTTTCGGAAAGACGATATCATGATATAGGACGGCATTAAATACAGACGGCACGGAATCCTGATTTCCGTGCCGTCTGTATTTATGTCAGATTGGTCCGTCAGATGTTCATCGGCGGGATTTCGTCGCAGTTGCTGCGTGCTCCCTCCTTTCCGAGAGGAATGTTGCGGAGTACTACGACTGCGCCTGCCGTGAAGGCTATGCTTGCGATGATGATGCCGGCATAAGTCCATGGATTCATGACATCCTTGAAGCTGTCAGCCTCGGCAAGAGAAGGTATCTTGCTGAATACCACTGCCATGGTATTGTTCACGCAGTGCATGAGCATGGTCAGCTTGAGCGAGCCTGTGCGGTAGTAGACATATCCGAACAGGATTCCGAGCAGGAAGGCCGGAAGCGCCTGCCATGGATTCATGTGAAGTATAGCAAAGAATGCTGCAGATACCATTATTGCCGATGCCGGATGGGTCTTCTGAAGGAGGCCTCTGAGGACAAGTCCCCGGCAGAGCCATTCTTCGAACAGAGGTGCGAATACCGAGACTGAGATGAGTGTTATCCATACAGGGCCTGTCATCATCTGGTCCATTATCTGCTCAAACCACTCCGGTACAGCAGGAAGAAGAAGGTTGAGGCTGTCGGCAACGAATGCTGTGGCCATTGTCGCTACAGAGACGATGAGAGCCATGCGGAATCCTCCCAGCTGGCCGAAATGCCTGCTGTCCACAGCGTATCCCGTCTCGAAGAATTCGTTCCTCCTGCTGTTGGCTGAGGCGTAGAGCAATACAGGGACGAACATCAGCGGATAAGATATGACCATTCCGTACATTGTCACGAATTCCGGAGAAACAAGTGTCAGCCCTCCGGTGACGATGTTGCCGAGCAGCGCTCCGAGCAGGAACATGAGGAACAGCATCATCATGCCGCCATATCCGGGAACATAGTGCGCATAATTAGAGAAGAGGTCGTATGAACCTCTTCCCGTATGTCTTCGTATGTATTTTCCTGCCATATCCTTATTTCTTATAAAGCGGAGTCGGATATACACCCTTGTCGGCGAATTCCTGGAACTTTGCCACTACGCCTGGACGGTCTTCCTTGAAGGTGACGCCGAACCAGCGTGAAGGAGTGGACAGCAGTTCGCATTTTCCTGAGCCGTCCTTGATGATGCAGTCTATTGCGTAAGGAATGTAGAACTCGGCCTTAAGCTCACCTATGTTCTTCTCGAGGAATCTTGTGAAGATCTCTTCGCTCTTGTCGAAATAATCAGGAGTGAATCCCCACATGTTCATCGAGCACAATGCCTTAGGTGCAAGCTCCACTGTCTCGCCAGTGACATTGTTCTCTCCATAGATCTTTCCGTCTTCGGCCATCGCGATCTTGTGGTGCTCCACAACGTCGGTGAGGAAACCTGTCCGGTCCGCAGTTCCGATGCCTCTTGACACGCCGCCTGACTCGGAAAGAGTGTTGTCAAGTTCGAAGCCTACGAGAGCGTATTCTCCGGTCTTGCCTTCATGAGCCCTGAGCCAGTCTCCGAGAATCTGGAAAGACTCTTTGCCGTAATAGTCGTCACCGTTGATCACGGCGAAAGGCTCCTTTACGACTCCTTTGCCCATAAGTACTGCATGAGCTGTGCCCCAAGGCTTCTCACGGTCAGGATTCAGGGTGAACTGAGACGGGATCTTGAAGAGTTCCTGTGTCACGAACTGGAATTCGAGTGGCTCTCCGTCCACGCATTTCACATTGCTGTATTTTTCCTTTACGAGCTGTTCCATCTGCTCTTTGAAGTACTCGCGGACGATATAGACTACCTTTCCGAAACCGGCCTGAACTGCATCATAGATTGAATAGTCGATGATGGTTTCTCCGTTAGGACCAAGTCCGTCCATCTGCTTAAGTCCGCCGTAACGGCTGCCCATGCCGGCAGCAAGTACCAGAAGTGTTGGTTTCATGTCTGTGTTGTTTTATGTTTTAAAATATGTCAGTCCTATTTCAAAATTCTTTCAAAATTAACTATTTTTGTCGAGACATCCGATATGGACCGGGTGTTTTTTATCAACATCATATACGAATTCGTGTTTTGAACAAGATCAGAAGCATATTCAAGGGGCCTCACCGTATATTTGCATGGTTTGTGCTCTTCACTACATCAGTGTTTGTATTCCTGTGGATTGTCGGTCCCGGCAATACCGTGATCCATTGGGCGAAGGCTGCTATCGAGATACGCCGTCAGGAGAAGCTGATCGATGAGTATCAGAGGCGTAATGATGAGATGGACCGCCGCATCGACATGCTCAGGACAGACAGGGATACATTGGAAAAATTCGCCAGAGAGCATTTCAATTTTGCTGTCCCTGGCGAAGATGTCTATATTGTAGAGGAATAGGCTCCTCTGAAAGTCCGGAACGAAATCCCCCTAAAAACCGGTATAGGTCCAAGGGCTGATGGCCCTGAGTTCCTCCTTTACTGATTCTGACACTTCAAGAGTCTCGATGAAATCAGCTATCACATCATGGTTGATTCCCGCTCCTGTACGTGTGAGCGCCTTGAGCGTTTCGTAAGGATTCGGGTAATTCTCTCTACGGAGTATCGTCTGTATGGCTTCAGCCACGACAGCCCAGTTCCTTTCAAGATCGGCACGGATGGCATCCTCGTTGAGGATGAGCTTGCCGAGACCCTTCTTCAATGAATTGAGCGATATCATCGAATGGGCGAGAGGCATGCCGATGTTGCGGAGTACGGTCGAGTCCGTAAGGTCGCGCTGCAGACGGGAGATCGGAAGCTTCATCGAAAGATGGGTGTACAATGCGTTCGCAACGCCGAAGTTTCCTTCGGCATTCTCGAAGTCGATAGGGTTTACCTTGTGAGGCATTGCTGATGATCCGACTTCACCTGCCTTCACCTTCTGACGGAAATATTCCATTGATATATATGTCCATATGTCGCGCGCGAAGTCGATCAGAATTGTGTTGATTCGGCGGAGGCAGTCGAAGAGCGATGCAAGGTTGTCATAGTGCTCGATCTGAGTCGTAGGGAACGATCTCTTGAGACCCAGTGATGCTACGAACTCATTGCCGAACTCGATCCAGTTCACTTCAGGATAAGCTACCTTGTGTGCATTCATGTTGCCTGTAGCTCCACCGAACTTTGCAGGATATGTCAGCTGATTGAACTGACGGATCTGCTCTTCAAGACGTACGGCAAAGACATTGAACTCCTTTCCGACTCTTGTAGGAGATGCAGGCTGACCGTGGGTCTTTGCAAGCATAGGGATATCCTTCCATTCTTCCGCCATGCCTTTGATCAGTCCGAGGACCTCGTTGAGGAGAGGCATGAAGCTTTCTTCTATCGCTTCCTTGAATGAAAGCGGCACTGACGTATTGTTGATGTCCTGGGATGTCAGTCCGAAATGGACGAATTCGCCCCATTTCATGATGTCCATTTCCTTGAAGCGGTCCTTTATGAAGTACTCGACAGCCTTCACGTCGTGGTTTGTCACCTTTTCGATGTCCTTCACCTTTGCCGCATCTTCAGGTGTCATGTTCCTGTAGATGTCTCTGAGCGCCTCGAACTTCGAGGAATCGAAATCGGCGAGCTGCGGCAGCGGGATGCGGCATAGAGCTATGAAGTATTCGATTTCCACCCTGACACGGTACTTTATCAGTGCGTATTCGCTGAAATATTCTCTAAGTGGTTCTGTCTGACGTGAATAACGTCCGTCGATAGGCGACACCGCCAACAGTGAATGATTGTCCATCTTGTTCATTTTAAGGATTGCGGCACAAAGATAATAAAAATAGTGTTAAGGACAATTTTACAGATTAAGTTGCTGATTTTTATGCAGAAATATCTATATTTGCGCGATTTTGATGTATATAACCCAAATTCTAAATAATAAATTAATGAATAAAATTCTGAATAAACTGCCTGTGATCGGCCTTATCGCCGTAATGTGCAGTATTATGTCCGGATGTAAGCCGACGGATAAGAATCCTTTCTCGGTGAAGATCCATGAGGTGGGACCGGGATACGTGGAAGTGCAGGTCACTGCACCGAACCCTGTCCAGATCGCTTATATCGTCGATACCAAGGAACAGCTGATGAACAATCCGGCTGTGATGTTTACGAAGGGAGATGTTGTCAATGTCAAGCCTGATGATGTAATAAGGATTGACAAGAACCTTAAGGAAGAGACCAAGTACTGGCTTTATCTTGTCGCAAAGCTGGATGCCCAGAATTATTCTGATATCTATACTTTGCCGTTCACGACAACCGCTTATGATTTCGATGAACTGCTGACAGTCGTAGGCCGTGATTATGACGGCTATCAGATGCGTGTCACTGTTCCGGATGATACGAAGGAAAGAAGGAACGCCATCCGTTACAACCAGTGCTGTATCATGATGTACAACTACATGGCGGGCAGCGATGACTACTCTTCTCTGCTTTACAACGGTGCAAGGTGGATAACTGATGATACTACATTGCTGTATTCCGAGGAGGAGAACTGGTATCAGACAGGTCAGGATTCTGACTCGGACGGCGAAATCGACTGGGATACCTACTATAACCCTATTTCTCCAGGTGAGCCGGTAGTCTTTGTTGCCGGTGAATTCGCATGGATGGAGGATACCGAAGAGTACGAGGACTGCTACTTTGACTATCCTTCAGGCTGGGATCCGGGCTACTATATCCCTATGCTCGATACCCTTTATTATGAGACAGGTGCCAACAAGCAGAGCTCGATGGGCATAATCGACGGTTATGAAATCTCACGTCCGATGGATGACTACTGGACCGGAGCTTTCCAGCGCAAGCATTTCCGTGTAAGGGAACCTGAGCTTCTCGATGCTGGAGTGGAAGTGAAGCTTGCGGCTGCGAGCCCTATCGACCTTACATTCGAGTTCTGGCCTGACGATGAGGTTACCCAGTACGCATTCGGTGTGTTCGATGATGCGATGTACAATCAGATTCTCGAACTTCTTCAGGGTAACGAGGATTACATGCAGTGGATGGTTACGTCTTATTTTGCCGCTTATACTTTTGGAACAAAGGTTGCATCCGGTCCTGTGCAGGCTAACCTTACTACATTCTACTATCAGGATGCGATAAAGGAAGATACCGACTACCATGTCTTTGTGACCGCGATGGGTAACTCGGCTGCTACAAGCCAGAGCTTCCAGAAGTTCACATTCAGGACGACAAAGAAGGTGCTTGACGAGCCTGAAATCATCGTTACGGAGGTTGAGGATGAGGTTACTCCATACGAGGCTGTTTTCAACATCAAGTGTACTACAGCTTCCAAGGGAATCCCTGTCACAGAGTGCTACTATGCTGCAAACTACCTCAGGGACTGGCTTCTTGCCATCAACGGAGGCTCGACATATTTCGGAATCGTTACAGGAAACAAGGCCTACAGCTATTTCACTGCTGACGAGGTTGAGGAAATCAACTCTGAGGAGGGTCTTACAATCAGGATCCCTACCGTGGATGGCGAGACTACAAGACTTGTTGTGGTGGGATATAACGAAGAGTACACTCCTAACGACCTGAACTATGAGTTTATCGAGGAGTGTCCGGCTGTTGCAGACTGCACCACTCCATATACCGATCCTAAGCCGTATGTCGATGAGGATCTTTATCTTGACCTCGTCGGAGACTGGACCGCAACTGCGATGCTGACCGATTCCAAGGGCGAGAAGACATTCGAGCACAGCTCAAAGATAACCCTTGCCGCTGACCTTTACGACTATCCTGAGACTCTTTCCGATGAAATCTACAAGATTTATGAGGAGACAGGAAAGAACGGAAAGGACAAGGAAGAGGTGGACGCGATGTGGTATGAATTCAAGCAGCTTGCCGAGGAGATTACCGAGGAAAGGCTCAGAAACCAGAACAGACTTGTCGGTATCGGCTGGCTCGATGCAGACAGCTACGGCCGTCTTGATGCACGTACTCCATACGACCTCTTCATCGCTACCGACTACAACTCTGTAGACGTTTCGTCGCTCTACAACGACTACGGTCCTAAGTGGTATCTCGAAACATCCAAGGATGCGGACGGCAATGTTGTATATTCTATTCCGATCGATGCTAACTTCCTTCCGCCTGCGGCGAACTGGTCTGTTCCGTTCTATCTCGGCGCTATGGAGAAGGATGCATATATGACCATTACTTATGGCGAGGGCTGGACTCCGTCATTCCCTGTTACCGTTTCGGCTGACAGGAATACGGTAACGATCCATCCTCTCGTTCATGAAGGCGTGAACTACTATCCTAACATGATCGGTATCGACTACATGATGCAGCAGACTCTTCTCGAGAATCCGGTAATCTCCGAGATCGTCCTTACGAGAGGCTGGACTGAGGAGGAAAGCGCGAACGTCCAGAGCTCTGTCCGCCGTTCAAGCGGTAATGTTCAGGCTAAGGGTGACTTCCCTGAGGGCGTTTACAAGAAGATGACTGACGTGTCTTCATCAGTGGAGCTTAAGAAGATCGAGATGGAGATGGTCGGAGTCGATCAGTTCAGGGAAAGGGCTGACAAGCTTGTAGAAAAGACATTCATAATCCAGAATAAATAATGAAGAATATATTCAAGACAGCATCACTGCTCGCAGCAGCGGTGGTGCTTTTCTCCTGCGGGGGAGAGAACGGTGATCCTACAGGCGGTACTGATGCTTCAGGTGACATCATGATCGTATCCGACAAGGATGTCATCCAGTCTAACGGACAGGATGTGGCAACGCTCAAAGTCATTGCCGGCGGTAAGGACGTGACAGCAGAAGCTGTTTTCTATGACGTGAACAACGATGTAGTCAATCTTCCGGGCGGTCAGTTCACTGCAACAAAGGACGGAGACTACAAGTTCTGGGCGACCTACGGAACCATGAGCACATATGACAAGAGCTATGATGATAACGGTCTGTTCACCATCAAGGCCATTTCAGTCCCTGTGCCTGAGGCTGTGGCTGATCCTAAGCCGAACAACACCTCGTTCGAGCATCGTGCGTTTCTTGTGCAGTATACTGGAACGGGATGTGGCTATTGCCCTTATATGATAAAGATCCTTAAGGAACTTTCATCAGAGGATGTCATTCCGGAAAATGCCGTGCTTGCGGCCGTTCATTCGGGTTACAATGCAAATGACCCTGCCAAGATTTCAGGACCTACAGTCAGCAACTATCCTTTCCTTCATGTTGACCTAGTGAACGGTTTCTCGCATACACAGGGCAAAGACGCTCTCAAAGGACTCATCAATCAGAGCACAGCCGGTGCCGCAAAGGCCGGAATCGCTGTCAATCCGAAGCTTTATGATGACGGAACTCTCGTCCTGAAGGTTTCAGTGAAGGCTGCAGTGGACGGTATCTTCAATGTAGGAGCATGGCTTCTTGAAGACAACCTCTTTGGCCAGCAGTCAGATTATGACAACGTTGGCGATACCTCGTACGACTATCATAACAATTGCGTGCGTATAACAGATTCGAAGTATAAGGGAACATACTTCGGTCTCCCTCTCGGAACTCTCAAGGCTGGACAGACTGTTGACAAGACTTTCGTGATGGATGTCAAGAGCAAGTGGGTGGTCGAGAACCTCCATCTTGCGGCTTTCGTTTCATACGGAGCCAAGACAGGCTCAAGGATTTCATATTCCGTATGCAACGCCATCGATTGCCCTATAGATGAGCCGACTCCGTTCGACTACAAGTAATCAGGTATATATCATGAAAAATCCGGTTCAGAACCCTCTGAACCGGATTTTTTGTATCTGTGTCTCTGGTCTATAGCAGCAGCATCACGGCGAAGATGTAAAGCAGGAAGCCCTGGAATGTAAGGCTGCCTTTTGTGCTCTTGTCTATGACGGTTTCGGTGTCGTCTCCGTTGTAAATTTGCTTTAGCGCCTCGGCGTCCGGCATCGTACGTCTTGCCCATTTGCTGATGAGATAGCCGTCGCTGAAATAGGTCACTCCGGCGTTGGACCTGTTCATCGTGAGCAAGGTCTTGTAGTCGGAGAAATACAGGTGGCTCTCGAGCATGGCCTTTGTTTCTGCCGTAAGCTGCTTCAGGGCGATGTCCATCTCTTCCGGAGTCGAAGCAGCCAGCAGAAGGGCTGTGAACCCGTTTTCGGATGCTCTTTCAAGGAAATCTGCAGTCTGGATCCACCTTGCCTTCTTCATTTCAGGCTTGTATACGGATACAATCATGACTTTGCCTTCTGATGCAAGGGTGTCGAGCTGTTCGTCTGTATCGTCATATATCGGAAGATGTGTGAGCCCTTTCTCTTCGACCCCATCCTTTTCAACCGTTTCCGCAGAAACGAATGTCCATGTGGAATCAGGGATGTCGTCAAGTCCGAATCTTTCGGTCACTCCGTCCTTTTCATAGATGAATACGGCCTCGTATGCATCTTCGTCGGATGTGGCGTATGTGTGACCTGCAGAGAGGAAGGCTGCCGGCTTGTAGTCGGTGAAGTCTACAAGAGGGATGTACATCCATGAATATACCGTGAAGGCAAGGACGGATGCGGTTACGGCTGCAAATGAAACATATTTACGGCGTTTGTTGTGTCCGAGCAGTTTCGGCGGGAAGTAATAAGCGGCCAGCAGCACGCAGAGGATGATGTTCTTGATGAACGTCTGCATATGCGTGAGGTGTACCGCCTCCCCGAAGCATCCGCAATCCATTGTGGGATTGAAGATTACAAGAAGAAGCGTCAGGAAAGTGAAGAAGCCTTGAAGTGCCATGGCTGCGATGGCGGAAGGTTTTCTCCATATGCCGGTGATGAGTCCTGTTCCGATGACTGTTTCCGCAAAAGCGAATGTGACACCGAGTACCTTGGAAAGTGACCCGAGAAATCCCAGATGCAGGAAATCAAGGTATCCGTCCATGATGAGCCCCGTACCCACCGGGTCCAGAAGTTTCAGGATTCCGCTTATGACGAAAACGAAGCCTGTAATGAAGCCGCAGAAGCGCTTCATGCGTAGAAGAAGATATCTCATTGCTCTATTTCATTGCTGAATCGACGATTTCCTTCACTTTGGCAAAGATTGCGCCCGGAGGAAGCATCTCCCCGTATTCGTCAGAGCAGTCTATGCGTATGAACTTAGGGTCAAGCTCGCATTGCCTTCTGTATATGGACCTGACTCTCTTCTGGAACTCTATGTCGGCCTCGTGTATGTCCTGTGCTCCTTCCAGATAGTTGCGGTCTTCTCCGCCCCTATGGCTTTTGAGCTTTGACTCCACAAAGCCGATAGGTACGTCCAGGAAGATGTTGAGATCCGGTACAGGAAGTCCGAAATTGCCGTATTCGGTGTCGAATATCCAGTTCCTGAGCCCTTCTGCTTCGTCTTCATCTGTAAGTTTGGCGCACTGATAGGCTATATTCGAATATACATACCTGTCGAGAAGCACAGTACGGCCTTCAGCCAATGTGTTCTTCATCGATGGAGCCGCACCGTGCCTGTCTTCGGCAAAGAGAAGTGCCACCAGCTGGGGATGGACGGTCTCGTTGCTGCCGAAATCACCTCTAAGGAAACGGCTGATGAGCTCTCCATAGATAGGAGCGTCATACCGTGGGAAGTGTATGTATTCGATTTCTCCGAAAAGGCTTTCAAGATAGGCTCTGAGTTTCTTTACCTGGGTGGATTTTCCGGCTCCGTCCAGGCCTTCAAGGACTACTAACATATGGATGTGTTTGGTTATCTTACAAAGTTAATCAAATAACTGTCATTTCGAGCGAAGTCGAGAAATCTTTTTACTAATTTTGCCTCCCGGAATGAACAGGAAGATAGAAATAATGGGCATTGTCAACCTGACGGACGACTCTTATTTTGCCGAGAGCCGCTGTCCGGGTACTGAAGATGCGCTCCGAAGGGTGGAGATGATGCTGGAACAAGGAGCCGATATCATTGATTTCGGTGCATGTTCGACGCGTCCGGGTTCTGTTCCTGTCGGAATGGAAGAGGAATGTCGCAGGCTGTTGCCTGTGCTCGGGGAGGTGAGACGTGTGTTTCCCGACATACGCATTTCCGTAGATACGTATTGGGCTGAGGTTGTGCGTCGTGTGTACGATGTCACCGGCGATTTCCTGGTGAATGACATTTCTGCCGGAGAGGATGATCCTGAGATGCTTCCCACTGTAGGCCGTCTCGGTCTCGAATATGTTGCAATGCATAAGCGGGGTACTCCTGAAACCATGCAGTCGATGACCTGTTATGACGATATTACTGCCTCTGTCATACGATATTTTGATGTTTTTTCAGAAAGATCGGAATTTCATGGGGTGAAGAATTGGATTCTGGATCCCGGATTCGGATTTGCAAAGACAGTCGGTCAGAATTATGAGCTGCTTTCAAACCTTAAGAAGCTGCATAGGACATATGGGAAGGCAACTCCGAGAATTCTGGTCGGGGTTTCGCGTAAAAGTATGATATATAAGCCTTTGGGTATTCTTCCGGAAGAGGCTCTTTCCGCTACCCAGGCAATCCATATGGCCGCTTTGATGAACGGTGCGGATATTCTCAGAGTTCATGATGTCGCCCCTGCCTTACAGACTGTAAGTTTATATAACAAAATGGCTTGGAGTGCGTTGTAATACATCTCCTTGTCAAAAACATTGAAAATAATTGGTAAAAAAAAGATTATTAGTTATTTTTGTCGATTATAGTGCCCTTGTACAGAGGGGAATATTTATGTAAATAACTGGATTTTATTATGAGATCGATCCTCTTAAGCCTTGTGTTGTTCGTTTCGGCTGTTGCCGCAGCGCAGGTTCCGTCAGTTACCGTTGAGAATTCGAAAGGTGAGTCATTTGATACATCTGTTCTTCTTGAAGAAGGTACTCCGATGATAATATCATTCTGGTCGACGTCATGCAAGCCTTGCATACGCGAGCTCGATGCTGTCTACGAGTCCCTTCCTGACTGGCTTGACGAAGTCGATTTCCGCGTTGTTGCGGTATCGACGGATGACAACCGTCTTCTTGCAAAGGCAAAGTCTTTTGCGGAGGGCCGCGGATGGGGCGAGGATTTCACTCTCCTCTTCGACAAGAATCAGGATTTCATGAGGGCTATGAACGTTTCAGTGGTCCCTCACGTGTTCGTGGTCGATTCCAAAGGAAAGATAGTATTCTCGCATACTTCCTATGTTCAGGGCGGTGAAGTCGAGCTTTTCGAGGCTGTGAAGAAGGCATCCCGCAAATAGCGCTAACAACAGCAGAAGATGAAGAAGACTATTCTGATTTTGA
Organism: Bacteroidales bacterium; assembly: GCA_017399905.1. Lineage (GTDB taxonomy): Bacteria > Bacteroidota > Bacteroidia > Bacteroidales > UBA932 > Cryptobacteroides. The sequence continues at coordinate 54,426 of JAFQAR010000102.1, read as the reverse complement.
CGGCCTTCATGATGACGGCCGTTTCCGCTTTTTCCGAGGATAAGGAAAAGAAGGACTGGGGCTATCTGACCGGTAGCCTGGAGTCCACCAACCATGTGTATGTCAAGGATGCGGGCAATAACTTCGATCCTGCTTTCCAGCCTCAGCTCAAGGACGGAAACATTTTTGCCACTAATGATTATCTCAAGCTTGACTATTACAAGGGACGTCTCTCCGCAGGACTGCAGATGGAAGGATATTTTCCGACCCTTGTCGGCTATCCTGTTGCGCAGAACAAGCTTTCGCTCAGCAACCTCTATGTCTCTTGGAGGGATAAGTCATACTCCGTAACGGCAGGAACATTCTATGAGCAGTTCGGAAGCGGCCTCCTTTTCAGAAGCTGGGAGGACCGCATGCTCGGACTCAACAATGCGCTTCTCGGCGCCAGGGCGACCTATAATTTTGAAGACAAGGTGGCGGTAAAGGCTTTCTGGGGTGTGCCTCGTCTCGGAAAGATCGACGACAACGCGGCCATGATGGGTGCAGAAGACGCTTTCTTCGGTCTCGGACTTACCAAGGTCCATGTTGCGGGTGCAGACGTCAGTGTGTCGCTTTCAAGCCTTCTCGGCATGGAAGACATTTCTCTTTCACTTGAAGGTTCCCTTCTCAACAAGCATGAAGCTCTTGGCGATCTCCTGAAGGCAGCAGGCTGTAAGGAAAATACTCTCGGCTGGTCCGGACGAGTGAATTTCGACATGGACGGATTCTTCCTCAAGGGAGAGTATGTAGATGCCGGCAAGCAGATCGTAAGTGTTGCTGCCGCCCAGAACGGGAGGGCTGCAGTGAACGGAAATGCGCAGCTGGTCGAGTTCGGATATAACGGACGCGGACTTGGTGTGACGGTTACCGGACGAAGGATGGACCGCATGACCCAGAAGATATATTCATTCTCAGGTACTGAAAGCGGTTATGGTTCGCTTTCAAACATGCTTTCGTATCGTCCAGCAATGTCGACGCAGTATACCTACATGCTTACGACTCTCAATCCATACAGTCCTGAGGTGGGTGACAAGGTCATCAGGGCCGGTGAGATCGGTGGTCAGATAGACGCTTTCTACAACTTCCGTCGCGGAACGGCCATCGGAGGAAAGAGGGGAATGAAGGTTCATGCGAACTTCTCGACTTACTATGGCCTTAATGAGACAGGCGGAACAGAGGGCGGCGGACTTCTTTTCCGCGACTTCAGCTTCGACCTTGAGAAACAGTGGACAAAGAAGTTCAAGAGTGTGCTGATGTACTCGATGCAGGAGTATAACAAGCATCATGAGAATACAGGACTGTATATAGGTACTTCACACATAGTAGTCGCGGACCTTCTTTATAAATGGACTCCGAAGCTTTCTACCCGTATGGAACTTCAGTATCTGGCAACCAAGGACGATCAGGGCGACTGGATGGCCGGACTTCTTGAAGTGAACTTCGCGCCGCATTGGAGTGTATTTGCCAGCGATATGTGGAACCACGGTTCGACAAAGCTCCATTACTACAATGCCGGTCTGAGCTTCTCGATGGCACATCTCCGCGTAGCTGCAGGCTACGGACGCTACAGGGCGGGATTCATCTGCTCGGGCGGTGTCTGCCGTGCGATTCCGGCGTATACTGGAGCCAACATAAGCCTTACTGCTTCATTCTAAGAAAGTAACACAAATTACTATAACATTATTATTAACTAAATTCTTAAAATTATGAGAAAGACATTTTTAACTTTCTGCACAGCGGCTCTTGCCCTTCTTGCAGTGTCTTCTTGTGGTAAGATCTGGGACGAGTTCGACAACGTTCAGGGTCAGATCGACGACCTTAAGGCTAAGCTCGAGGCTCTTGAGGCCAAGCTTAACAGTGAAGTCGCTACTCTGAATGACAGGCTTGGTGGCGTTCAGGATGCATTTGCAAAGGCGGATGCTGATCTCAAGGCTGCTCTTGAAGCTAAAATCACAGCTCTTGACGGCAAGCTTGCTGATGAGATTTCATCACTCAGGTCTGAACTTGATGCTCTTGACGGAGCTATCGATGGCAAGCTCAATTCGAAGGAAGAGGAGATAGTTGCAGCTATCGAAGAACTTACCACTTCTTTGAACACCAAGTACGAAGAACTCAAAGGTGTAGATGCTCAGGTTGCAGCTGCATTGGTTGAATTAGGCGTAACCAAGGTTGTAAAGAATGCTGATGGCAATGCAGTCATTACTTTTGCTGACGGTACAGAGCTTGAGGTTGCTGCTGACGCAAATGTCAACAATGAAGGTCTTGTTACTGTAGTTGACGGCAAGTGGGCAGTTATCGGCGCAGACGGAGAGACAACTGTTCTCGATGCAGAAGTTCATCCTGACACAAAGCTTACTTTCAAGGTTGACCTTGATACAAAGGAACTCCTTTATTCACTTGATGGTGAGACTTATGAGAAGACAGGTGCTTTCGTTTCAGACGAGCAGTTCAGCATAGTTAACGGTGTGGTTGAAGGTGAGGACTATGTGACAATCACTATCGGTGGAGTCGAGTACAACCTTCCTAAGGTTTCTGCAAATGTTTTCCAGATTCAGTCAGGTAAGGCATTCTTCACTGCAGGAGAGACAAAGACTTTCAAGGTTAAGTCAGTAGGCATGGTTTCTTCGTTCCTCGCTAACTCTCCTAAGGGCTGGGATGTCACTGTTTCGAATTCAGAAATAGTGGTTACTGCACCAGCGGAAGATGCTGAAGGCGCAGCAGAAGGTGGAGTAATTGAGATCTGGGTTCTTACAGACAACGGTACAACTCTTCTTGGAACACTTGCCGTAACTCTTCAGGAAGCTCCGTTCACTCTTACTGTTGATGGAGAAAATGTAACCTTGAATGTTACCGGACTTACCGTGAACATTGAAGATGAGTATGGCGCATATGAAGCAGTGCTAATGGACGTCGTATTCGGCGCATGCCCTGTTGACCAGTATAATCCACAGGCAATACTTGATGCCATGAGTCAGTGTGGATGGGCTCAGGCACCGGAAGGAGCATTCAATAACTATGTTGGCTGGGACTTCGTTAATACTGTTGAAACAACTATTCCGGAACTTCTTGGTGGAGAATTTGTTCCAGGCAGCTATGTCGTATGGGCTATCCTCAGAGGATACGATGCAGGACTTCAGCTTACAACAGCTGATTTCGTACTTGAATATATCAATAAGATTTCAGTTGAAGTAGAGGCAACTCCTTCATGGAATGATATTTCTTTCTCTGTAGATGTGAAAGGTGCGGAAGAGTCATTCGCTATGGTTATGCCTAAGGAAATGTATGAAGGCTATGCCGCTGAATACTGGTCTGAAGAGGGTCTTGCAAACTGGGAAAGTATGGGCTTCGGATTCGAGCAGCTGTTCTTCCCTGGTATGCTCCACTATTCTCCTTTCAAATATTTTGAGGGAAGCTTCTCTGATAAGATCACTACATTCGGTGCAGAGGAAGAGGGTTATATGACAGAGGTAGCTCCTGGTTCAGATTGGGTAATTCTCGTACTCCCTCTTACTAAGGATAACAAGAACGATTACAGACTTTCAGATGTGACTGTTTATGAGGTTTCTGCAGAAGAACTTCTTCCAAATGGTTCTGCTGTAGTTACATTCGGTGACAATGCAGTTGCAGCATATGATAGGCTTACAGTTCCAGCTTCCACTACTGGTGAGGTTGTTTACTATTATGCCTTCTCTGCTGATGAGCTTGTTGACTACGGTCTCGATAATGATGATGCGATCCTTGATTATCTCCTCGACAATGAGGTATATATGACAGGGGATGCTGAGTTTGATATGATATTCAACTCACTCTCTCTTGGTACAGAATACACTGTTGCTGCATTGGCTATAGATTCAGAGGGTAAGTATGGTCAGCTTGCAAAGGCTACATATTCGACAAAGGCGCTTCCTTATGACACCGCCGGTGCACTTTCAGTATCTGTTGCATCAGTAGAGTTTTCAGCAGACAATGCAAAGCAGGTAACTGTTACATATGAGGTTTCCGGTGCATCTAAGCTTGCCGTTTATGGCGGTACAAGTGGTGCGTCATGTGCATATTCTACTGCAGCTGCCACTGTCTCAAACTGGGAGCTTAAGCTTCTCACTCAGCCGGGACATTATCAGCTTTCAAAGCATGATGTAGTTGACGGAAAGGTTACAATTACTTATAACAACTATTCTACTTCAGGATATTATGCTTATAAGTATGTATATTTCACAGCTTATAATGTTGATGAAGCTGGAAATGTGACAGTAATGACAGAAACTCAGGTTGTGGATCTTTCCACTTATGCTGAAGTTGCTGAATAATATCAAAATTATTTGATTCCTAAGACAGCCTCCTTTGAGGCTGTCTTTTTTTTGTTCCGGACAGACTTCTGATTGAAAATTAATTGTATATTTGTAAGTTATTCAATAGTATTTTCGTATAACAAAATATCTTTAAATTTAATTCTTATGAAAAATTGGAAATCAGTAGGAAGTGCTTTTCTGAAAGGGCTTCTCTGTGTTGCTCTCGTGGCTCCGATGGCAGTCTCGTGCTATGACGACACTGCTCTCTGGGAGGAGATCGAGGGTATCAAAGGTGATATCCAGAAGCTTCAGGAGCAGCTCAACGGTCAGATAAAGGCTCTGAACGACCTGCTTGAGGGTGGTGACATCACTATTGCCGAGTGTGTGAAGAACAATGACGGTTCATATCAGATCACACTTTCGAACGGCACGAAGTTTACCGTTCTTCCTGAGGGAAAGACCATGACAGGTCTTGTCTCTTATATGGAGATCAACGGTGTCAATTATTGGGCTGCATATGGACCGGACGGCGTACTTGTCCCTTTGAAGAACTCTGAAGGCAATAATATGCCTGTTTCAGCCGATGTACCGAGAGTTGAGCTTCGTGATGGCGTTTATTATCTTGTGATCGGTGATGAGGAGTTCGTGACAGGATATACCGAGGAGGATGATGTGACCATCATTACGGACTATACCGTCAACAAGGATGAAAGCGGTAACATTTATTCCGTAACATTCACTTTCGGTTCGGAGGGACTCTCCTTCACTGTTCCGATGGCTGATTACAAGGGTTTCTCTTTCCGCCTTGGAAGTGCCATGGCAGGTTCAAGGGTCATCAAGGACCTTTATGTGTATCCGGGTGAGAGCTATCAGGTCATCGCCGGTCTTGACGGAGTCGTTGATTATGTGATGCAGATTCCTGACGGATGGAGGGTCAAGGAAGAGTACGATGAGGCCATGAATGAGACTTACATCAACATCACGGCACCTGAAAAGGCAGTCGTTGAGGCTGGTGCAGCGGTAGCTTCCGGCGATCTCAAGGTGGTTGCCGTTGTCGAAGGTGGCAGCGCCATGGTAGCAAGACTAGAACTTACTACAGAGCCTTTCAGGACGTTTACTGCCACAGCGACGAATGCCATCATAGATAACCGCACAGGTGTGGACAAGTATCTATACGGACTTTCAAGTTTCGCGGATTTCGACGAGGCCGCTATTTTTGCCGGTGCTGCTGATATGCTTGCGGCAAACGACGAGGGTGTTGCGGAGAGCGGAATCAATGTGGCGCTCTCGGAGCTTCTCGGTTCGGAACTTGTTCCGGGTGAAGCTTATGTTCTGTGGGCTATCCCTGCTTTCTACGAGATGGAAGGAGAAAACGCAGGATATTACGTAAGGGAAGGACTTATCAGTAAGTATTCTTTCGGTGGCAGCGCGGTGAATGTGGCTGTCTCTGAAGTGCTTTTCAATGATGCTGTCATTGCTGTCAGCCTTGAAGGAACAGATTCATATTATGGCGGTACGGCTGTCAAGAGCGAAACTCTTTTTGATGACATCCTCTATAGGATAAACAATGATATGCTGGAGCCATATTCAGAGCCGCTTTCTTACAGGGGATCAGCTTTTTCTTTTCCTGCCGAAGGTGCAAACGAGGGACTGACTCCGGTTTCCGAGACTACTTATGTTACATGGGTGGTGCCAGTGAAGGAGGAAGGCAACTATACGGTTGACAATATCATTTATAAGGAATTTACCCTTTCCGGTGTCACTGCGGGAGGATCCCTTGAAGTAACAGCCGGTGATGCAGCTGTAGATTGCGTAAGTATAGAGGTGTCTCTTTCATCTGAAGGGGCTTCGAGAATCTATTATGCTTTCCTGACTTCTCGTGCGGCAGGAAGATATGATGAATCTTCAAGGGCTTCTTACCTCCTGAAGAATGGAACTGTTGTGGAAGCATCTGCAGCAGAAGCTGTGATCTCTGAGCTTAATCCTTCTACCGGGATGGTTCTCTTCGCAATGGCTGTGGATGAAAACGGTAAATACGGAGAAGTCCTTGTAAAGGAATATACTACAGAGGAACTCGTATACAATGACCTTTCAGTTACGGTTACCGCTTCTGAAGTCGGTCAGAACATCGCAAAGCTTTCAGTGACCGTTTCAGGTGGCGATGCAGCAGGCTATGTTTATTGGGCAGGTCGTGACACAGAAGAATTCTGGCTTGACCATGGCAAGAGCAAGGCCAATGTCCAGCAGTATCTTGCCCTTTATCCAGATGCTTCAGAAGCTCAGCGTGCGATGTATGAATATCCGCTTGAGAACGGTGTCCTTACAATGACAAATCTCAAAGGAGAAGCTACATATCATGTGCTTGTTCTTGCTGAGGATGCTGAAGGACGTTATTCTGTGGCCGGTTCGACTCAGTTCACGACTCTCGCAGTCGATCTCGGAGATATTGTAAGGGAAGGAACAGATACATGGAATGTTGCTAAGAGTCAGGTGGAAATCACCTGGAATCAGGACTCTTTCCGCCTTCCGGCAAACTCAAACATGTCTGCCTATTATTCATTTGAAATCAAGTGTCCGACCAACCTTACTGCATATATTCTCTGTATGACAGAAGAATATTTCGCTCAGAATCCGGATACTCAGACTGTTGAGGACAAGATCATCGACATCGAGGCTCAGTGCAGCCGCAAGTATGATTCCGGCAGGGTCGTTTACGGTGCAGACGGACAGTATGCGACAGAGCCTGACTGGGTGGATGACAACGGTGAGACACATACCGGTACTCTTCTTAACGTATATGACTTCTATGTACACGGTTTCCCTACAAACGGATTCGCGACATACTTTGCGTCAGGTCAGCATGGTGAAGGAAACTGCACCTCATGGGATAACGGAGCCTGCAGCAACTACCAGTATGCCCTCAACCATATCACAAAGCGCCATTCTGTGGAGTACTACAAGGATTATGTGAAGAATACGAGAGGAAATTACTGCACGACACAGGCTACGATCGACAGGGTGGCTCAGGATCTCTTCGAGGCATATTATCCTTATTATCAGAATGCCCAGCCGCTTATCTATGAGAACAATGGCGAGGCTCTGCATATGGAGAACCACTATGCGGCAGGTCTGGATGATGAGGGAGTTGTCCTTGACGATGTCTTCGTAGTCCTGAAGGATGCGGATGGAAATTATTACGAGCCGATGAAGTTCGAGGTACCGAACTACTTCAAGTAACATATGCTGTCAGGACCTTCGTTGAAAAGGAGGTCCATGACGGAAAGATCGGATTTGAAGCCGTATTTTCTGGAGAATACCTGGAAATACGGCTTTTCCAGATTCAGGTCCTTGAGTATTGAGTTGGGACGTTTCGGATGGATTGTCTCACGAAGGTCCTCGCAACGGATCAGACTGCCGTCCTCTGCCGCAATTATGCCTTCACGTGAGTATTCCGATGTGGTACGGAGGTCGACAGACAGTCCTGTCTTCTCGATGAAGAAGCGCAGGATGTCCATGTTCAGGTCGATGAGACGCGCCGGTTTCCGGTCGAGGATGTCGAAAAGCTCGTCCTGATAGTATTCGAAATACGCAGATGTCCTGTAGGCCGATATAATAGCCCTCTTATGCTGCTGCAGCCATGGAGTCGAGTAGTCGATGATTGTCTCTGAAATAGGCTGCTTGTGTGTTCCGCCGGTGTGTATGATGGGAAATGAGAGCGACTGCACTCCGTCTGCAGCATAGAATCTGCATCTGTTGCGGTACGACTGTTTCTGGTAGTTTTCACAGGTCTCCATATAAACGACAGATGGCGACAATTCCATGGAACTGCCGTCGCTGCGTCTGCCTGTCAATCCCGTCATATCCTCCGCCATTGCGGCAAGATATGATACAGGAGGGAAGTATGCTGTTGAAAAAAGCTTGGCCACCTTAGTCGATGTTGCCTTTCACGTCAGAGTTCATGCCTCTGATGATGCCTCTCTTCGAATTTCTGATGAATTCGATGATCGTATCCCTCTCCTCCGACTGAGGGAAGCCTGACTGGATCTTTGCAAGGGCGTCGGAAACATTTGTTCCGTTGTTGTAGATGATGTCGTACATGTCCTTGATGTTGCGGATCTGGTCAGATGTGAAGCCTCTTCTGCGGAGACCGACGATGTTTACTCCGGCATATGTGAGCGGGTCGCGTCCGCAGAGCACATATGGTGGAACATCCTTGTTGATCTTGCAGCCGCCGCCGATGAATGCGTGCTTTCCGATCTTTGAGAACTGATGTGCTACGGAGCTTCCTCCGATTGTCGCCCAATCGTCGACGTCTGTCTCTCCGGCGATGCCCACATAGCTTACAAGGATACAGTTGTTGCCTACGATGCAGTCATGTGCAACATGGGTATATGACATGAGAAGCACATTGTTGCCGATCTTGGTCACGCCTCTTCCGCTTGCCTTTGTTCCACGGTTGATCGTTGCACATTCACGGATGTTTACGTTGTCTCCGATCTCGACGTATGTGACCTCACCGTCGAACTTGAGGTCCTGAGGTACCGCTCCGATCACCGCTCCCGGAAATACGCAGCAGTTCTTGCCCATCTTTACATAATTGAAAATTGTAGCATGCGGGAGAATTCTGCTGCCGTCACCGATCTCTACATATTCCTCGATATATGCGTAAGGTCCGACTTCTACGTTCTCACCGAGCTTTGCGTTCGGATGTACTGTTGCGAGTGGATGTATATTTGCCATAATTTGTGTTTTTCCTGATTATCTGAGAGATGCTCTCACCTGTTTTGCTGCTGTTGTGTTTATTCCGTGTCCTGACTTCTCTGCCGTGATCCTTGCCTTCAGGAATCCTCCTGCAAGCCTGAGGTCACCGATGAGGTCAAGAAGCTTGTGACGTGCACATTCGTTAGGGAATCTCAGTACGAGATTGCTGAGGTATCCGTCCTCCCTGACCTTGAGCGCAGGGACCTTGAACAGGCCTGACATGCGTGTTACCTGCGCTTCTGTCACCGGATGTTCGACTATGACGATTGCATTGTCTACGTCTCCGCCCTTTACCAGTCCGTTGTTGAGAAGGAATTCCAGTTCGTGGAAGAATACGAAAGTCCTGCAGGTTCCGATTTCTTCGGGATAAGAGATTGAACCGTACCAGCTTGCCGTCTGGACTCCAAGAACCCTGGAGTTGAAGTCTATCTTTATTTCATAAGAGAATTCTTCTGCAGGTTCGATCCTGACTACGGATCCCTTCTCGTCGTTTCGGATCTCTATCGTTTCCTTGATTTCGATATATCTGCGGGGAGCCTCCTGCTGTTCGAAGCCGTCCTTCCAGATCGCCTCGATGTAAGGTTTCGCACTTCCGTCGAGAATGGGAACCTCGACGTTGTCAATGTCGATAAGGGCATTGTCCACACCCATTCCGGTAAGTGCAGACATGATGTGCTCGATTGTAGAGACCGATGCCTCTCCGTTCGAGATGGTGGTGCTTCTTGCTGTGTTGGACACGTTTTCCGCCAATGCGTCAACATATGCGTCCTCTCCAAGATCAGTCCTTCTGAAACGGATTCCTGTGTCTGCCGGTGCCGGCTTTATCGTCATTACGGCTACCTTTCCCGTGTGTAGCCCCTTACCTTCAAACGAATAGCTTTTCCTAACTGTCTGTTGCAATTGTGTCACTTTCCCATTCCTTAATTTATCGTGTCATGCCCTATGGGCTGACCTTCAGTATATTTCAGCCTGCAAAGATAGCTAAAAATTTGTATATCCCTATTTTTTACCTGCTTTCTTGAACATTGCGTAGCTCCTCATGTAGTCCATGTATGGTATTGCAGGCGTACCCATGAACGACATGCCCGGCTGCTTCACGCTCGACTGAAGTCCTGTCTGGGCTGCGAACGACGTGTTGTCGGCAACTGTCAGGTGTCCGGCTATTCCGACCTGTCCCGCCATGATGCAGTGCTCTCCGACCTTTGTCGACCCTGCCACACCGGACATCGCGGCCATTACCGTATTCGGGCCTATCTCGACGTTGTGGGCTATCATGCAGAGGTCGTCGATCTTCGCACCCTTGCGGATCACGGTCGAGCCCATCTGGGACTTGTCCACACAGGTGTTCGCCCCTATCTCGACGTCGTCTTCTATCACGACGTTTCCGGTATGCTCGATCTTCTTCCATGTGCCGTCTTCGAGGGGAGCGAATCCGAAACCGTCTGCTCCGATGACAGCGTTCGAGTGGATGATGACCCTGTCGCCGATGACCATGCCCGGGTATATCCTTGCGCCCGGATAGATCGTGCAGTATGAGCCGATCTTCACGTCGTCACCGATGTATACGTTCTCATATATCTTGGTGAAGTCTCCGATGCATGCGTTCTTTCCGACGTAGGCGAAGTCACCGATGTATACCTTCCTGCCTACCTTTGCGCTCCAGCGTACCCTGCTGCGGAGGCCGCGGTATCTCCTGTAGGAGCGTTTGCGTGCAGTCACGTAGTCCAGGAGGGCTGCGACTGAAGCGTATGCGTTCTCGACACGTATCATCGTCGCCGATACGGGCTCCTTAGGCTCGAAGGTGTTGTTTACGATTATGATGTCCGCCTCGCACTTGTAGACGTAGTGCTCGTATTTAGGGTTGGCGAAGAAGCATATCGCTCCTGGTTTTCCGCTCTCGATGCGGGCGAATGTGGTTACGGTCGCATCCGGGTTTCCCTCGATGGTTCCGTTGAGGATTTCAGCAATCTCCTTTGCTTTGAATTCCATGATGTTGCAGGTTCGGGTTCAATATTTTGTTTATTCTGATTTTATTCGTACATTTGCACCGTGAGAATGATCAGGGGGCTAGGAAGCCCCCTTATTTTATGCATTAACACGAATTGCAATGAACGTATCAGATATTATAGATGCAATCGGTGACGAAATCGTTGCACGCGGTTGCTTCATTGTTGATGTTTCAGTCAGCAAAGATAACGATATTATCGTTATTGTGGAATCGGAAGAGGGAAGGATAGAGCTTGACGACTGCGTTTCGATAAGCAGATACTTCGAAACGAAGTTCGACAGGGAGGCCGAGGACTACTCTCTGACAGTGAGTTCCGCAGGTCTTGACCAGCCTTTCAAGGTGTACAGGCAGTTCAGGAAGGCTGTGGGAACGAAGGTTGAAGTTTCTTTGAAGGGAGGACGGAAGATGGTCGCCTTGCTGTCGGACGCTGACGAGGAAAGCATTACCTTGAAATATTCGGTCAAGGAAGCTGTCGAAGGAAAGAAGAAGAAGGAACTTGTGGAGCATGAGGACCGTTTCACGATGGACCAGGTCAATGCCGTAAGACCATACATTGAATTCAATTAATAAAAAATAACAATAAAGAAAATGGAAAAGATTGAGCTTAAAGACGCTTTTGCTGAGTTCAAGAACCAGAAGAATATCGACAGGCCTACGATGATGGGTGTGCTCGAAGATGTGTTCAGGACTCAGATCACCAAGACCTACGGTTCTGCAGACAATTTCGATATCATCATCAATATCGACAAGGGAGACTGCGAGATCTATTGGAACAGGGAGGTTGTCGAGGAGGTAGAGGATCCGAACACGGAGATCTCCCTCGAGGAAGTCAATGCTGACGGCGATGACTACGAAATCGGCGAGACCTTTGCAAAGAAGGTGGAACTCAAGGACTTCGGACGCCGTGGTATCCTCAATATCCGTCAGAACCTTCAGGGCCGCATCATGGACATAGAGAAGGCTAACCTTTACAATAAGTATGTAGGTAAGATCGGTGAGATCTTTACCGGTGAGGTTTATCAGACTTGGGCAAAGGAAGTCCTTATCCTCGATGAGGACGGCAACGAGCTCAGACTCCCTAAGTCGGAGCAGATCCCTGGCGAGCACTTCAAGAAGAACGATACTGTGAGGGCTATCATCAAGAGTGTGGAGATGAAGAACAACACCACTCCTTACATCGTGCTTTCAAGAACTACTCCTGAGTTCCTCGAGAAGCTCTTCGAGCAGGAGGTTCCTGAAATCTATGACGGCCTCATCACCATTAAGAAGGTTGTACGTATCCCTGGTGAGCGTGCAAAGGTGGCTGTAGAGTCATATGACGAGAGGATTGACCCAATCGGAGCATGTATCGGCGTGAAGGGTGCCCGCATCATCGGAATCGTACGTGAGCTCCGCAATGAGAACATCGACGTGCTCCAGTGGACAGGCAATACTCAGCTCCTCATCCAGAGGGCTCTCAATCCTGCAAAGATATCTTCTATAGTTCTCGGCGGACCTGAAGAGGAGAAGATCAAGGTATACATGCTTCCTGATGAAGTGAAGAAGGGTATCGGTAAGGGCGGATGCAACATCAGACTCGCCGGAATGCTCGTAGGAAAGGAGATTGAAGTGTGGAGGGAGCTTCCTAAGGAAGATCTTGAGGATGAGGAGGAAGATGTACTCCTCGTAGAGTTCAACGACGTGATCGATGAGTGGATCATTGAGAAGCTCCAGAGCATCGGTTGCGACACAGCGAAGAGCGTGCTTGCTCTTTCTGCAGAGGATATAGCCAAGAGGGCTGACCTCGAAGATGAGACCGTTGCGGAGATCCTTGATATCCTCCGTGCGGAGTTTGAAGACGAAGAATAATAATTTACAAGGGGGTAATATATGGCAGAAATCAGATTAAGTAAACTTACAAAGCAATTCAGCATCGGACTTGCCCGTCTCGTTGATTTCCTCAATGAGAAAGGAGCCAATGTGGATATGAATCCGAACGCCAAGATTTCGGATGAGTATCTGCCGGCTATAGAGGCTAAGTTCGGTGAAGACCAGAAACTTAAGAAGGACTCGGAGAAGGTTACGATCAAGCTCAAGGAGATCATTGAGATGGGATCGAAGAAGAAGCCGAGCCGTGAAGAGGAGGAGGCTCCTGAGAAGGAGGTCGTCATCAAGAGCAATGTGCTCAATACTGAAACGGCCAAGGAGGTGCGTCCTGCTGAAACTGAAGTGAAACCTGTCGAGAATGAGACACCTGCTCCTGTTGCTGTACCGGTTGCACCGGCTCCAGCTCCAGCCCCTGAAGAGCAGAAGACCGTGACTGTTGCCGGCCCGAAGGTCGTTGACAGGATCGACCTGTCTCAGTTCGACAAGAAGAAGCCTGCACCGGCTGTCGAGAAGAAGCCTGAACCAGAGCCAGCAGCAGAGGAGAAGCCAGCTCCCGCCCCGACCCCAGCGGTTGAGCCGGCACCGGCTCCAGCGCCTGCTGAACCTCGTGAGGTGAAGATCGAGGTTGAAAAGCTTGCAGGTCCTAAGGTTGTTGACAAGATCGACTTGTCCCAGTTCGACAAGAAGAAGAAAAAGAAGAAGAGAGACCGTATCGGAAAGGATGGCGGAAGCCAGAAGGTGGATGTGACCAAGGTTGAAGCTTCAAACAATGCGGCCAGAAAGGATAAGAAGGACAATAAGAACCATCCTGGAGCCAATGCGGCTCAGCAGGGCAAGAACGCGAAGAAGAACCGTCGCGACCGTGGCGGTGACAAGTTCAAGCCTATGACCGAGGCGGAGCAGGAGGAGATGCAGAAGGAGATCCAGAAGCAGATCAAGGAGACTTATGCCCGCATGAACGAAGGAAAGAAGTCGAACTTCGGAGCAAAGCATAGGAAGGAGAAGAGGGAGCTGGCATCGCAGAGGATGCAGGAGGAGATGGAGATGCAGGAACTCGAGCAGAAGGTCCTCAAGGTGACGGAGTTCGTTACTGTAAACGACCTTGCAACCCTTATGAACAATACTCCTGTGACCAAGGTGATCGGTGCCTGCATGAGTCTCGGAATGATGGTGTCCATCAACCAGCGTCTCGATGCGGAGACACTCGTCCTCGTTGCGGAAGAGTTCGGATATGAGGTCGAGTTCGTGACTGCAAACCTTACGGATGCGATCGCTCAGGGTGAGGCTGAGGATACTGAGGAAGATCTTCTCCCTCGTCCACCGGTGATCACGGTGATGGGACACGTAGACCACGGTAAGACTTCGCTCCTCGACTATATCCGTAAGGCGAATGTGATTGCAGGTGAGGCCGGTGGTATTACCCAGCACATCGGTGCATATAATGTGAAGCTTCCTGACGGACAGAGGATAACATTCCTCGATACCCCTGGTCATGAGGCGTTTACCGCGATGCGTGCCCGTGGTGCGAAGATGACGGACGTCGCCATCATCATTATCGCTGCCGACGACTGCATCATGCCTCAGACAGTTGAGGCTATCAACCATGCGCAGGCGGCAGGTGTGCCTATGATCTTTGCGATCAACAAGATCGATAAGCCAGGTGCAAATCCTGACAAGATACGTGAGCAGCTTTCTAACATGAACATCCTTGTGGAGGACTGGGGCGGTAAATACCAGTGCCAGGAGATTTCTGCAAAGAAGGGTATCAATGTGGACCTGCTTCTCGAGAAGGTGCTTCTTGAGGCGGAGATGCTCGAGCTCAAGGCAAACCCTAACAGGAGGGCGTCAGGTGCAGTCATCGAGTCGTCGCTTGACAAGGGTCGCGGTTATCTCGCCACAATCCTCGTTCAGAACGGAACCATGAGGGTGGGAGACGTGATGCTTTCAGGATGCTATACAGGTCGTGTGAAGGCTATGTTCAATGAGCGTGGCCAGAAGGTTGAGGCGGCCGGTCCGTCGACTCCGGTTTCGGTACTCGGACTTAACGGCGCTCCAACTGCCGGTGAGACATTCAACATCATGGCAGACGAGAAGGAGGCCAAGGATATTGCAAACAAGCGTGAACAGCTCATCCGTATCCAGGGCATCAAGACCCAGAAGCATATGACTCTCGAGGAGATCGGACGCCGTATCGCCATCGGAAACTTCAAGGAACTCAATGTCATCGTCAAGGGAGACGTGGACGGTTCAGTGGAGGCTCTCTCAGACTCTATCATCAAGCTTTCGACCGAGGAGGTTCGCGTGAATGTGATCCACAAGGCGGTCGGAGCGATTTCAGAGTCGGATATCCTTCTCGCAGCGGCTTCGGATGCGATCATCATCGGTTTCCAGGTACGTCCTATGCCTTCTGCAAGAAAGCTTGCTGAGAAGGAGGAGATCGAAATCCGTCTCTACTCAGTCATCTACGACTGTATCAACGAGCTCAAGAGCGGTATCGAAGGTATGCTCGAGCCTGAGCAGAAGGAGACAGTCACTGCCACTGCAGAGGTCCAGGAGACATTCAAGATATCCAAGGTCGGTACTATCGCCGGATGTATCGTCCGTGAGGGTAAGCTCCAGAGGACAGCGAAGGTGCGCGTGATCCGCGACGGTATCGTTGTCTATACTGGAGAGCTCGGATCTCTCAAGAGATTCAAGGACGATGTGAAGGAGGTGCTCACCGGTATGGACTGCGGTCTTAACATCCAGGGATATAACGACATCAAGATCGGTGACGTTGTCGAGGCCTACACCATCGAAGAGATCAAGAGGACGCTCTAAGGCGTTGCTCCATACGAAAGAAAGGGAGACCGGATCATTCCGGTCTCCCTTTCTTTGTTGACATATGTTTTTGTCCTAAAACCTCCAGCCGAGGGTGAGGAGGACTTTCCAGTTGGATCTGTGGATCATGATCTCCGGAGCGGGGTCGAGGATGTTGTCTTCATCATCGAGGATGTAGTCGCTGTAAGGCATGTAGTATTCGTCGCTGACCATTGTCGTTCTTGCTGCAATGTCGGCGAAGAACGAGCCTTTAGAACTGTAGCCGAGACCGAATGATACGTTCTGTCTGTAGGTTACAGGCATCTCTGTGCCCCATGAACTGATCTTTTCAGGTGAACTTGTAAGTCCGTATCCGACTCTTGCAGCGAGGGCCCCAAGCTTTACCTCAGCTCCTGCTCTGAGCATGTGGGAGGTGCCGAAGCGTGACTTGATGTCATTGTTCACGTCTTCAAAGTAGTCTCTGTCCGAGCCGTCTGTGCGGAACTGCATCTGTCCGTAGTTGCAGAGTTCGTAGTCTGCACTGATCACCGCGAAGTTTCCGAGAGTGTAGGCAAGTCCGAAGTTCGCTCTGAACGGTGAACGGAAAGTATATCTGTATTCTCCTTCAGGACTTGATGCGAAGCCATTGTACTTTGATGAGGTGAACTCGGTCTCTCCGTTTTCCTGCCACCTTTCCGTAATGGTGTTGAGGGTAGGCGTCTGGACTGCTGCTCCGATTCGGAGTCCTGCTCCCGGTGTCACGATGACTCCGAATTTTGCGTAGAATCCCGAACCGTCGGCCTGATAGGAATAGCGGTGCTTCATCTGACTGAAGTACATTGTCTCTCCGTTGTCAAGACCTATTTCAAAGTCTGCCGGATCTATCGCGGCTTCCTTGAAATACTCGTCGTATCCGTAGTTGAGCGTACTGATTCCGAGGTTGGCTCCGAAGTAGATAAAGTCGGATACGTTTCCTCCGAGATTGAACACATAATCGTATTTGTTACCGGTCACCCTTCTTCCGTAGGTCTGGTCGAGAGCTCCGCCGAGGACGATGTCTCCGTTGTCGAATACGAGCTCGCTGGCGCCTACATATCTGTCGGTATTACCTCCGAAGGGGCTGATCATTCCGCTCTGGTATCCGATGACCGAACTCCATGGACTATAGTCGTATGCCTTGCTTCCTTCGAGGTCGGCAACGTCTATCCCGTCAGTTTCCCATGCGAGGGCACCCATGTATGAAGTTGTTGAGTTCACTCCGTTTGCATAGATGTCGTCGTCCCAGCTTCCTGTCTTGCTGGCTACGAAACCGAATGTAAGGTTCTTGAGTCCTGAAGTCCTGTTCGTGTTCCAGTTGAATGTCATTCCTACGTTAGGAAGAGCGAATCGTGTCATGCTGCTTTTCATCGCCCTTTCGAAGTATGGAAGTGAGCCGTCGCTGAACGGGGATACTCCCTGTGCCGTCGCTGCAGAGAATGTGAGTGCAGGAGTGAAGGATATCTGAGAATATCCTGCCACGGCACTTCCTGCCGGGTTTATCGTTACGGATCCGAGATCTCCGCCAAGAGCCGTAAAGGCATTGCCCATCGCTACCGATCTGGCTGTCCCCTCATAATTGTTTTCACTGAACAGCAGGCCGTCGTACGCACTCTGTGCATATCCGCATATCGCTGCAAGCATCAGTGAAATTGTAATTGCCGTCTTTCTCATAATCGTAATTGTTTAATGGGTTAAAATCTATCTTCTTCCTCCGCCGTATGAACCGCCGGACGAGCCGCCTCTGCTGTATCCGCCGCCACCTCCTGACGATGAGCCGCCCCGGCTGTAGCCTCCACCGCTGCCTGAGCTGTATGACGACCTGCTGCCTGATGACGAGGAGCTTCTGTTGTAGCTGCCTGACGATGAGGAGCTTCTGTCATATGTCGAAGAACTTCTTGATACGGTGGATCCTCTGTTGTAGCCCGATGATGCACCGCTTCCGACCGTTCCTCTGCTCTGTGTGCCCGAAGTGCCTCCTCTGTAGGACTGGCTGCTGCCTGACGACGGCCTTCTGTATGTAGGTGAAGTCGTGCCCGGGTTTCTTTCAGCTGTATTGGTCTTGCTTGTGCTTACGGATGACGAGCCTCTTGATGCGGTCGCTCTTCTTACGGTCGAAGCGCTTGACGATGCCCTGCTTACAGATGAAGAACGTGAGGTGCCTGTGACGCTGTTCCTGCTTACGCTGCTGCTTGTGCCGAGGCCTCTGCGGGCTGTGGTCCTGTTTGTGAAGACCCTGCTGTCGTTTTCGGTCTCATGTCTCGGGCCGTACCAGCGGTCCCTGACGCTTCCGCCTCCGTAGATAGGGCCGTGGTGATGATGGTGTCCCCATATAGGTCCCCAGCCTCCGTACCATCCGCAATAGTACGGATGATAATGGCCGTACCAAGGGTAACCGCCCCAATAGCCTCCGTAATACCAAGGGTCGTACCAGCCCCAGTATCCTCCGTAATACCATGGGTCATACCAGCTGCCCCAGTAACTGCCGTAGTACCACGGGTCGTACCAGCCTCTGTAACCCCATGAATACCAAGGGTTGTAGTGCCTGCTCCAGTACCATGAACTTCCTATGCTGTAAGGCGTGTACCAGGACCACGGGTTGAGGTTGTTTCGCCAGTCGTATGGGTTTTCCTCCACCGTTACCACGGTGTTTCCGAGCTGCTGGTCGTATTTTATCGTGGCCTTGTAATTTTCAGGAATCATTACGGTATCCTTCCTGTCACCGAACAGATAGATCGGAGACTCCTTTGTCTTTGCAATGAGTTCGTCTGTCTTCGCCTTGCTTTCCTCTTTTTCCGCTTTCGACCTGAAATCAGGAGTGTTTCCGTAGATTCCGTCCTGAAACTTCTGACCGTCGCCTGAGGAGGCGAGTTTTGACACTGTTCCGCATGATGTGAGCATGCAGAAGGCAGCAAGCATCATCAGTGTTCTCATTTTCATAGTCTTTCTCCTTATTTATTTGTAATAATTTCGTATCTTCGCAACCTGTATTGTTTTGCAATAACTGTACCGTTTCTGAACGACGCAGAGTTGCACATTCAAATACAATTATAGAGATAAAAACAATAAAAAGCAAAAATACAATGGCAAAAGAAGTGACCAGAAGAGAGGATAACTACTCTCAGTGGTATGACAATCTTGTAGTTAAGGCTGACCTTGCGGAACGTTCTGCGGTCAGGGGATGTATGGTTATCAAGCCATACGGATATGCGATTTGGGAGAAGATGCAGGATGTTCTTGACAAGATGTTCAAGGATACAGGACACCAGAATGCATATTTCCCGCTTTTCATTCCGAAGTCATTCCTCAGCCGTGAGGCCGAGCATGTAGAGGGCTTCGCAAAGGAGTGTGCTGTCGTGACACATCACAGACTCATGGCTTCGCCTGACGGAAACGGTGTCGTTGTGGATCCTTCCGCAAAGCTTGAGGAGGAACTCATCGTACGTCCGACTTCAGAGACCATCATCTGGAATACATACAAGAACTGGGTGACTTCATGGAGAGACCTTCCGATCCTCTGCAACCAGTGGGCGAATGTTGTGCGCTGGGAGATGCGTACACGCCTTTTCCTCCGTACTGCGGAGTTCCTCTGGCAGGAGGGCCATACTGCTCACGCCACCCGTCAGGAGGCTGAAGAGGAGACAATGAAGATGGTGAACGTATATGCTGATTTCGCGCGCAACTATATGGCTGTACCTGTAGTGGTAGGACACAAGAGCCCTAACGAGCGTTTCGCGGGAGCACTCGATACAATGACAATCGAGGCGCTTATGCAGGACGGCAAGGCTCTTCAGGCCGGTACATCTCATTTCCTCGGACAGAACTTCGCAAAGGCTTTCGACGTGATGTTCACCAACAAGGAGGGAAAGCAGGAGTATGTCTGGGCTACTTCATGGGGAGTTTCTACCCGACTTATGGGAGCCCTCATCATGGCTCATGGCGATGATAACGGTCTTGTGCTTCCTCCGAAGCTCGCTCCTATCCAGGTCGTGATGGTTCCTATCACAGGCAAGGATGAGGCGGTGAACAATGCTATCCTTGACAAGATGGATTCGTTCAAGAAGGAGCTCGAGGCAAAGGGCATCAGTGTTAAGATCGACAGCCGTGACACGCTCCGTCCAGGATTCAAGTTCGCCGAGTGGGAGCTCAAGGGTGTTCCTGTACGTCTTGCAATGGGTGGACGTGACCTTGAGAACGGTACTGTAGAGCTTGCACGCCGTGACACATGCGAGAAGGCTTCATATCCTCAGGAAGGCATTGCGGAGGTTATCAGCGCTCTGCTTGACGACATTCAGGAGAACATATATGCAAAGGCCCTCAAGTTCCGTGACGGCAGCATCCGCAAGGTCGACACATGGGAGGAGTTCAAGGAAGAGATAACGAAGGGCGGCTTCCTTCTCTGCCACTGGGACGGTACTCCTGAGACTGAGGAGAAGATCAAGGAGGAGACCAAGGCTACCATACGATGCATCCCTGTAGACAGCGCTGTCTGCGTCGAGGAAGGTACATGTATCTATTCCGGAAAGCCATCTCATCAGAGGGTACTTTTCGCAATCTCGTATTAATCAGGAGTATAACAATATAATCCCCGGTCGCTCCGGGTTACTGATAAAGCTATGAAAAGGATTGTAATTTCAATATCTGCAATATTTATATATTTAGCTGCCGGTGCACAGAATGTGCAGGATGCGGCTGCGGAGGCTGCAAAGGCATTGATGGAGTCCCCTAAGGCTGAGCAGAAGGTGCAGAAGCCCAAGTATTGGTCTGAATCGCTTACCACCAACATAAAGTTCGGTCAGACTTCGCTGACCAACTGGGCGGCCGGTGGTGACAATACTGTGACCATGCAGGCCTTCATCGACGGCAATGCGAACTATAAGAAGAACGACCTGTTCTGGAATAACCGTCTTCAGCTTGACTACGGTTTCGTGTATGCTTCTTCAAAGCCTATACTCCAGAAGAGCGACGACCGTATATACTTTGAAAGCAAGTTCGGATACAAGAATGAGAAGATGAAGAACTTCTCCCTCTCTGTCAACTATGACTTCAAGTCGCAGTTCAATACGGGATATGACTATCTTACCCCTTCCGTTCCTGCAGACAAGTATCAGCCGGATGAAAACGGAAACCTTCCCGGTCTCAACGACCTTCCGCATAAGGACCAGGTTGCGTTGTGGAAGGGTGCGCGTAAGGTAAAGTCAGGCTTCCTTGCTCCGGCATATACCAATCTCGCTGTCGGTATCGACGTGAAGCCTTTCAAGTGGCTTTCCCTCAATATCGCCCCTCTTACCGGAGGTGTCGTCATCGTAAGGAATGAACTTCTCAGGAAGAACTACGGAATGCAGCTGAAGGATCAGTACAAGGATACGGACCTGAGCGATGTGACTCCTGAAGAACTTGGCGCCTTCTACAGGTCGGCACGTTTCGAGTTCGGTGCCCAGATAAAGGCTGACATTGCGGTCAATGTGAACGATAACTTCAAGTATACTTCACAGCTCGTGCTCTTCTCGAACTATCTTTCCCATCCGGAGAATCTCCGTGTGAACTGGGATAACAGGTTCGACTGGAAACTTGCGAAATATTTCTCGCTTACCTTTACTACAAATATGATCTATGACGACAAGGTATGGATTTACAGCGAGAAGGACGGTCAGACAAAGAGAAGGGTACAGTTCAAGGAATCTCTCCTTTTCGGATTCACCTACACTATCGCAAGCAAGAAGTGATGCAGAAGCGTTTCGTACTGAAAGTGGAAGAATTGAGGAGGCTGATCGATGAGGAAATCGGATCAGCCTCTTCAGGCATTATGCTGCTCGCTGTCAGCGGAGGTATGGATTCGATGTGCCTTGCGGACCTGTGGCTGCGTTCTTTCGGTGCAGGGACCTGTGCTCTTGCACATTGCAACTTCAATCTTCGCGGCGTTGAAAGCGACGGTGATGAAGCGTTGGTGACGGAATGGGCGGAGAATCATGGCGTTAAACTGCATAAGGTCTCGTTCGATACATGTTCCTATGCTTCCGAAAACGGTCTGAGCATAGAAATGGCCGCCAGGGAACTGCGGTACAGGTGGTTTGCAGGGCTCTGTGAGGAATACGGATATGATGCGGTCGTGACCGCCCATCATGCTGACGACAATGCGGAGACTCTTGTCCTTAACATCGTCCGCGGTACCGGCATGAAGGGACTTTCCGGTATGAAGCCTCTCTCTCCTGTACCATATGGAAAGGGGAGGATAATGCGTCCTATGCTCTCGTTTACCAGAAAGCAGATTGACGGACATGTCTTTGCATGGAAGGTCCCGTATCGTGATGACAGCACCAATTCATCGGTGGAATACAGGCGCAACAGCATACGCCATGAGATATTTCCGCTTTTCGAACGTATGAACCCTTCTTATGTGAGGACTCTCAACAGGGAAATCCGTTATTTTTCAGATGCCTCCGATATTGTGGAGCAGTGGTGCCGCGACCATGTCGGCAGTGTATGCGGCGAGGATGGAACTTACGTCGATACAGCTGCCCTGCTGTCCATACCGCAGTGGCGTTATCTTCTGTATTATATTCTCGAGCCTTTCGGCTTCAATTCTGCTGTCCTGGAATCATTGGAGTCACTTCTTGTCTCCGACCGGACGGCTTCAGGCAAGCGTTTCGAGTCGGAGGGACATGTGCTTCATGTGGAGAGGAACGGACTGAAGATATGCAGGAAGATGACAGGACCGGTAGAAAATGTGGTAATGCCGGTAAGATGTGCCGGTACATATCATTTCAACGGCAAGACTGTCCGTGTGGAAGTAGTCGACTGGGATCCGGGTATGCCGTTACGGCAGCCTGAGGGAATCATTGTCATGGATGCATCACGCTTGCGTTTCCCTTTCGTGTTGCGAAGCTGGAGGTCCGGTGACTGGATGATACCTCTCGGCATGAAAGGAAGGAAGAAGGTGAGCGATATCTTTACCGATCTCAAATATGATGTACGTCAGAAGGCGGATGCGGTTGTCGTTGCAGATACGATGACTGAGGGAATGGCTGAAAATCAGCATATTGCCGCTCTTGCAGGCGTGCGTATCGATGACAGATACAAGGTGGGTCCGGAAACAAGGAAAGTAATAAGAATATCAATATGAGGAAATGTTCGTTTCTGCTTGTTGTCCTTGCTGTCCTTTCAGCATGCGACAGGCATTTCATAAGCGATAGGAACTATCGTGCAACCGTAGCTGAGGACTATGCGGGCCGCATGGAGATAATTGCAGCGGCCGGAGTGGATCTTGATGTCATGGGACTGGGGACCGATGAGAAGGAAGCCCTGGAATTCATGTATGCATATATGCCTCTGGGCGACATAGTCAACAAGGCTCCGGAGTTCTATCTGGACCATTACAGGATGGCGCTGAGAGCATTGGAGGAGATGCCATGGGGAAGCACCGTCCCTGAACGTGAATTCCGTCATTTTGTGCTTCCTGTGCGCGTGAACAACGAGAATCTCGATTCGGCTAGATATGTCTTCTATGAGGAACTTGCGCCGAGGGTAAGGAGTCTGTCTATGGCGGATGCAGTGCTTGAGGTCAATCACTGGTGTCATGAGAAGGCAGTATATATGCCGTCAGACCGCCGTACAAGTTCGCCTCTCGCTACCGTCAGGACGGCGTATGGCCGCTGCGGAGAGGAGTCGACACTTCTTGTGGCCGCTCTCAGGTCTGTAGGCATCCCTGCCCGTCAGGTCTATACTCCGAGGTGGGCTCATACAGACAGCAATCATGCGTGGGTCGAGGCATGGGTGGACGGGGAATGGCGTTTCCTGGGTGCCTGCGAGCCGGAACCTGTACTTGACCTCGGATGGTTCAATGCTCCTGCCAGCAGGGGAATGTTGATGCATACCAATGTATTCGGAAGATATGACGGACCGGAAGAGATCGTCCGTGAGACCCCGAACTATACCGAGATCAACGTTATAGAGCATTATGCTCCGGAGTCGGTTTCCGTTCTGGTTACAGTCGTGGATAAGGACGGAGCCCCTGTCGAGGGTGCAAAGGTAGACTACAAGATATACAACTATTCCGAGTTCAACAGCGTTGCCTACAAGGTTACGGATGCTCAGGGCCAGACATCGCTTACCGCCGGTCTGGGAGACATGCTTGTATATGCGGTCAAGGACGGCCGCTTCGGATTTGAAAAGGTAACATACGGCAAGGACGAGGCTGTGTCGATCGTGCTCGGATACGAGGAGGGATCGGCAATCCCGCATCTTGAGATGGAGATAGTGCCTCCGATGGAAAACGCTCAGCTTCCGGATGTTACCGATGAACAGAGGGCGGAGAACACCTGCCGCATGGAATATGAGGATTCCCTTCGGAATGAGTACGTTGCGACATTCTTCGACCGTCAGGAGGCATTGGAGTGGACCGGCTCATCGGAACATTCATGGCCTGGCCAGGATGAGAGGATAGCGGATCTGCTGGTGGCTTCGAGGGGAAACCATCCGGAGATCACCTCATTTATCGAGGAGGCGGCGCGGAAAGACAGACTTTCATCGGCGTTGTTTCTGTTGGAATCCTTGACGGAAAAGGACCTCAGGGATACTCCGAAATATGTTCTTGACGATCATCTCTACAACTCACCTGCGGGAGAGTGCTCTGTCGAGCATATTGTCTGCCCAAGGGTGGATACAGAACTTCTGACCCCGTACAGGGCTTACTTCCAGAAGAATATCCCGAAAAGTCTGGTGGATTCTCTATATAAGGATCCGGCCCTGTTCGTGGCCTGGTGCAGAGATAACCTTACCCTGCATGACGGGATGAGCTTGAGATATGTCCAGCTCGATCCGCGCAGAGTATGGGAGACAAGACTTGCCGACAAGGGTTCGCGTGAGATTTTCTTTGTAGCTGTGTGCCGCAGTTTCGAGGTCTGTGCCTGGATGGACCCTGTCACAAGGGTAGTCCGGTATCTTCATCCTGAAGAATTAAAGATCTATGATGTGGATTTCGATGCTCAGGAGCAGACCGTGGCCCCTAAGGGCTGGCTCAAGCTGACCTACAATGATATCCCGCTTCTTGACGACCCAAAATACAAGACGCATTTCACTATATCCAAATATGTTGACGGAGGCTTCCAGCTGCTGAACTACACCGGTACATGGGCTTCGCTCTTCAAGGAGGCTCAACCGATGGACTGCGGCTACTACATGCTCGTCAGCGGTTCGAGGATGTCTGGAGGAAATGTCTTCACAGACGTGGAATTCTTCACTGTCGAGGAGGGGAAGACGACGGTCCGTGAACTCGTGATGCGCGATATGAAGGACCAGCTCCGCGTTATCGGAAGTTTCGATTCGGAGATGAAATACTCATATTGTCATCCTGAGGAGGGCGGAGCCCGACGTGAGGATCTCTCCGTCCTCGAAACCACAGGCCGCGGCTACTTCGCTGTAGCCCTCGTGGACTATGGAACTGAGCCTGTGAACCATGCTTTCATGGACATTTCGGCTGTCGCTTCAGAACTTGAGGCCTGGGGAAGGCCGCTTCTGGTGGTCTTCGCAACTGAGGATGACTGCCGTAAATTCCGTGCGCAGGACTTCAAGCTTCCGTCAACGGTACACTTCGGTGTGGACATCGACGGAAGGATGAGGGACATGATCGCTTCCGAGATGAAGCTTGAAAATGGAGGACGTCTGCCTCTGATATTGGTTGCCGATACATTCAACCGGGTCGTGTTCTTCTCTCAGGGATACAGCATCGGACTGGGTGAAAGCCTTGTCAAGACCTCAAAGGCGCTATAGTGGCGGCGACCCTTCGGGCAGTGGTCTGCATGGTTCCGTATGGGTCTTCTTCACTGCCCATGACCACATCCTGATTACGGAAGGTCATGCCGCTTTCTACGGGCTCTCTGGCGGAGAAATGGAATTCTCTTGCTCCGGAGAGCCTTGCTGTTTCAGCTATGTTGCCCTCGTTGACGCCGCATCCGGGCATGATGATTATCCTGTCTCCGGCCTTTTCTACAAGCTGTGCCAGAAGCGGCGCTCCTTCCGCAGCTGTAGGTCTGCATCCTGATGTGAGGATGCGTGCGCAGCCGAGTTCTATGATGTCTTCCAGGGCCTTGAACGGGTCGGATGTATGGTCGAATGCCCTGTGGAAGGTTACCGGGGTATCTCCGGCTGCTTCCATCAGCAGCCTCATGTTCTCCATGTCGACAGAACCGTCGGGACACAGACACCCGAATACAAGGCCGTCAACGCCAAGTCCCTTGGCTGCCTTGATGTCATAGACCATTTCCCTGATCTCGCTTTCCGAGTATAGGAAGTCCCCTCCGCGTGGCCTGATTATCACATTCAGACCTATGCTGATGCTTTCGCGTGCGCACCTTATCATACCTACAGAAGGGGTGGTGCCTCCCTCCGGTATACCGGCGCAAAGCTCCACCCTGTCTGCTCCGCCATCCTGCGCAGCTATGCAGCTGGCTACGGAATTGGCGCATATTTCAAATTTGTACATGCTTTATCTTATGCTGATTTCATAAGGCATTCTTGCGTAGACCTTTCCACTTTCAGATGATGTCCATCCCTTGAAAGCCTTCTCTACATTTTCAAGAGAAGATCCTGCGAATACCGATTCTCCTGCTCCGAATGATTCCATGAGCATCTCTATCGTTGTGAGCGGCTTAGGATATTCTGCAATATGGACCTGGCTCACGTCGGTGATGCCGTCGATGGACAATGCCGCATATCTGATGGCATCTTCGATTGTTCCTATCTCGTCCACGAGTCCGATCTGAAGCGCTTCCGCACCAGTCCATACTCTTCCCTGAGCTATT
Source organism: Bacteroidales bacterium (assembly GCA_017399905.1). Lineage (GTDB taxonomy): Bacteria > Bacteroidota > Bacteroidia > Bacteroidales > UBA932 > Cryptobacteroides. Next base: position 27,850 of record JAFQAR010000102.1, on the reverse strand, counting down.
TCGTCCACTGCCGGTACCGTCATGCCTCTGCCTGCTGCAACCAATGCTGTGAATGTGTCATAGATGACTTCTACTGAAGCCTGCATATAATCTGTTTCTGCCTTGTCAAGAGGTCTCATCATGCCGTACATGTCGGCGTGCCTGTTTGAATTTACAGGGGTGATGTTCACATGAAGCTTGTTCTCGAGAGTACCGCTGATGTCAGGTATCATGCTGAATACTCCGATTGAACCGGTAAGGGTGGTCGCATTCGTATAGATCTTGTCGCAGTTCGCAGAAATCCAGTATCCTCCCGATGCCGCATAGTCGCCGTATGATGCAATCACAGGAACTCCTCTCTGACGTATCAGGTCGAGCTCAGCCTTGATCTTCTCCGAAGCCAGAACGCTTCCTCCCGGAGAGTTTACGCGAAGCACTACAGCCTTTACTGTCGAATCCTTCCTCACTTTTGAAATTATGTTCGCGAATCTGTCGCCGGCAACCTGCTGCTTTTCGTCTCCGTCAACGATATTTCCTTCGGCATATATGACTGCGACCTTCTTTTTGGCCTTCAGGTTTACAGTCGACTTCAGCTGTGCATAATCCGGAAGCTGGATGGCCTTGATGTCCTCGAAGCGCTCGGCAACATAAATGTCGCAGAGCTTGGCCTGGAGTTCCTCGCGTGTAAGAAGTTCGTCTACAAGACCTTTTTCAAGGAAGTCTGACGGGAAGTTGAGCTCAAGGTTGTTGATCATTACATTCAGGTCTTCCACCGATATTTCCCTTGATGCTGCTATTTCCTTCGCCCAGCTGTCCCATACGGAGTTGATCATGGCCTCGTTCTGTTCGAGGTTTTCCTTGCTTGCCGAGTTCCTGATGTACATTTCACCGGCAGACTTGTATTTTCCATGTCTGATGAGCTGGACGTTCACTCCGAGTCTGTCAAGGATGTCCTTGAGGAATATCATCTGCGAAGAGAGACCGTTGAACATGCTCATTCCTCCTTCATACGAAGTCATGTATATCTTGTCAGATACCGACGCGAGATAGTAGCTCGCGTTTGACGGGTTCTCGATATAGGACACGATGGCCTTGCCGCTGTTCCTGAAGTGCTTGAGAGCTGTCCTGAACTCCTCGATCTGCGCTATGCCTCCGGTCGCTCCATCCGGCTTCATGTATATGAATTTCACAGCCGGGTCTGTCGCTGCTGCATTGATGGCATTGATGGCGCTGTAGATGCCGACAGGAGATACCATCTCGGCTCCGGAAAGTGTTGCGAACGGGTCGGCTTCCTTTGTCTGCTCGGTCAGTGTCATTGCTGACATGTCGATCTGCAGAACTCCCTCACGGGGCATTACTGGCTGACTGTTGCCTAAAGATGCCATGGCTCCGACCATGCCTATGAATATGAACAGGGCCGCGATGCCGAAAATGAAAAGTCCCGCCATTGTGGCAAGGGTCATCTTGATAAAATCCTTCATAATTAGTCTTTATTAAAGTCCGTTACTGCACATATGACGCAGATATAGCAAATATACTACAAAAACCTGACAAATTGTGATACTTTCGAATAAATGCTTCTGATTTGGAATCTTGGCACAAATTTGTAACTTTGCAGGTTGAGATGAAGAATATGGTGATAAGAATACTTGCAGCACTGCTGACCATATGGTACTCCATGAGTATCATAGGTTTCGATGTGCATACTTGCAATGGAAGCGGCCATAGTTTCGTCGTAAGTTTCCTTGACGGATTCTCCTGCGATGACATCCATCCCGAGCATGAATGTGAACCACATTCATGTTGCGCAAATCATTGTGAGGACACTCCTGACCACGGTGTCGGAATAGGTCCTTTGTCATGTTGCTCGGATGATTATCAGGTTCTCGAACTTACCGGTATGGTAAGCGGTGACGAAGGCAGGGACCTTTCTGCGGTCCTGCTTCTGGCCGGCATCACGGCAGCGGTTCCCGTCTGCTCTGATTCATCTCCCGTTTCAACGTATATGGAGGATTGTTGTCTGCGACCGTTCTGCAGACATGTCAGGCCTCATTCTTTCCAACCTTTGTACGCAGTCTGGCGTATCTGATATGAAGCATCTCCGGATCTTTCGGAGATTACAGGTGTATGATACCTTGACATTCCATCAATGATGGCAATGCAGTCGGAACTTTCAATCAGATAAACAGAATAATCATGAAAAAGATTATAATATCATTCTTTGCGGCTATTGCCGCATCGGTGTCCGTATCGGCTCAGGTGGTTGATGAGCACGGACATGTAGTGGACACCTCCGCCATCTACGGTGAACGCGCGGACAGCCTTGATGCTGCCGTATTCGTATCCCGTCAGGCAGGAAACTACCTGTCTAAGGGAAAGGAAATCCGTACTGAGGTGATATCGGCCGCGGGACTCTGCAAGATGGCCTGCTGCAACCTTGCAGAGAGTTTCGAGAATTCGGCAAGTGTGACTGTCGGCTATTCAGATGCCGTGACAGGAGCACGGCAGATCCGTCTTCTCGGCCTGTCCGGAGTATATACCCAGATGCTTGATGAGACCCGCCCTGTAATGAGGGGACTTTCAGCGCCTTTCGGCCTGTCATATGTGCCCGGACAGTGGCTTGAAAGCATCCAGATAGCAAAAGGTTCCTCATCGGTGATCAACGGTGTGGAGTGCATGACCGGACAGATCAACATGGAACATCGCAAGCCTACTGACGAAAAGCCTCTTTTCATCAACGGCGCAGTCATGAGCGATACCAAGATGGACCTCAATGTAGCTTCGTCCCTTCAGATGGGATATAACTGGAGCACTGTCATACTCGGTCACGTTTCCGGAAACATAGCTCCTCACGATATGGATGGCGACGGCTTCCTTGATGAACCAAAGCAGCTGCAGTTCAATCTTTCCAACCGTTGGCTATACCAGGCCGACAACGGTGTGCAGGTACGTTTCGGCGTTCGCGCCCTTCAGGACAGCAGACTTGGCGGTCAGATGCTTACGGATGCCGACGGGCAGCACGTGTTCTATGACAAGGATACCTATACTCTCTATCCTCAGCCGAATCAGACGGACCCATGGGGATCGGACATCCTGAACCGTTCTATAAACGGATATCTCAAGGTGGGTGTTCCGTTGAATGAGGACAATTCGCAGAATATAGCCCTTATCGCCGATTACAGCTATCAGGACATGGATTCGTATTTCGGTGCGACAAAGTATCTGGCAGGACAACATTCGGCATATGCCAATCTCCTGTACCAGAATGTCATAAATGACTCACATCGTTTCACTGTCGGACTGAACGGAACCTTCGACAGGTATGATGAGGATTTCTTGAGGCAGGTGCGCATCGTCAAGCCGGTGGAATATTCCGGAGTGACAGATCTGGCAAATGTCGGCGTATTCGGAGAATATACATTCCATGCAGGCGAGAAGTTCTCGGCCATTGCAGGACTTCGCGGCGACTGGTTCCACGGCCAGGGATTCAAGGCCTCTCCTCGTGTGACGCTCAAGTATATGCCTGTCGATGAGATAGTGATCAGGGCAAACGGAGGACGCGGACTCAGATATTCTACTCCGATGATAGACAATATCGGTGTCTTCTCTACCGGAAAGGAATTTGTGGGGTCTTTCAATGACCATATCCTCGAAGATGCCTGGACTTTCGGAGGAAACATCACCTATTACATGCCTTTCGGAGCTTCTTCGAACACATACCTCAGTTTCGATTATTTCCGTACGCAGTTCGTTCAGCAGATGGTAGTGGATTACGAGATGATCATGAACCAGATCCACTTCTATCCTCTTGACGGAAGCCGTTCGTTCACCGACAATTATCAGCTTGACTTTTCCGTCGATCCTGTAGAGCGTTTCAATATAACCGCGACGTTCCGTTATACGAATGCAATGATCGAACTTGCCGGAAGGGGACTGGTCGAGAAGCCGATGACAAGCCGTTTCAAAGGTGTGCTGAACCTTCAGTATGCCACTAACCTCAACAAGTGGATATTCGACTTCACTGCATCTGTAAACGGTTCGTGCCGTGTGTATGACTTCATGGAGAGGCTCAATGAGGACGGAACATTCACAGCACAGCCTGTCGAGGGTGTGGCTCGTATGTACAGGAACGGAAGGACACCTGTATATCCTATGCTCTATGCTCAGGTGACACGCCGCTTCAAGGGTTGGGATGTGTATATAGGTGCCGAGAACCTGACGAACTTCAGGCAGAAGAATCCTGTCATCGGTGCTTCCGATCCTGGCCAGCCTATGTTTGATGCAAGCTGCATCTGGGGACCTCTTATGGGCATAAAGGCGCATGTGGGCTTCAGGTTCACACTCTGGAAAAAAGCATGATAATTCACGACTAAACATAAAGCAACAGATATGAAAAAGACAATTGCAATCGTCATTGCAGCATTGATGGTTTTCTCTGTATCAATGTCTGCCGGCCCTAAGAAGAAGGGCGAGATCAGGAATGTGAAGTTCAATGTACATCTTCACTGCGAGAACTGTGTGAAGAAGGTTCAGGAAAACATCGCTTTCGAGAAAGGAGTCAAAGGACTTGAAGTTTCACTCGAAGACCAGACAGTAGCCATCAAGTACGATGCAGCCAAGACATCTGAGCAGACTCTTAAGGCAGCGATCGAGGAACTCGGCTATCCTGTCAGCGGTAAGGTAGAGCCGGGACAGCATGAGCAGCATGGACATGGCCATCAGCATGATCACCAGCATGGCCGATAGTCCTGCAACGAATTGCCGTGAGGATGCATCTTATTGCAGAGAAAAGATTTCAGATGAGAAGATTAGCTAAAATATTTTTCGCACCGCTTCTGCTGTCATTGTCCTTGACTGCCTGCAACAGCGGTGCCGATGATTCGGATGACCTGATATTCATGTGGTTTGATGTGGAAGGCAAGGTGGTAAACGAAGACGGGGAGCCCATACCGGGCATTTCCATATATGCCGAGTCCGCCGAGTCCGTCACCACCGATGAATATGGAAACTTCTCAGTAAGAGGTGGAGGTGTACCGGCAGAAACGACGACGATAAGGTGCATGGATACCGATAAGGAGGAAAACGGCAGATATACGACAAAGGTCACTGTCGTGGAACTTGTAAAGTACAAGGAGGGACAAGGCTGGACTGAAGGCTATTACAGGAATAAGGAAAAGCTTGTCATCGTCATGACTGCAGACCCTCTCGTCACACCTGTGAATCCCGCTTCCTGAACAGTACGGGAAGGAGGGCGATAAGATAGCCCACGGATGCGACACCTATTACTGTCAGCAGTATGTCTGACCAAGACAGAATTACCGGATATGCCTGGACAACGAAATGTCCGGGCATTTTTATGAATCCGAAGTGCTGCTGCAGCAGTGCGAATCCGATTCCGAGAATCAGGCCGGCTGCCAGTCCTGTCAGTGATATCATCCAGCCTTCCAGGATGAATATCCTTCTTATGAGGCTTTCCTGTGCTCCAAGACTGCGTAATGTGCGGATGTCGGATTCCTTTTCTATTATCAGCATGGTGAGACTTCCGAATATGTTGAATGCGATGATTATGATGACAAATATGAGGATCATGTATGTCGCAGCCTTCTCGTACTTCATCATCTTGTATAGCGATTCATTCTGCTGATATCTGTCCTTTACCTCAAAGTCAGGGCCGGCCATGGCTGAAATCTCCTCCTGAAGCCGTTTCAGGGCCTTTCTGGAGGTCCCTTCCGTCACCCTTATCTCTACGGCCGATACCTCTTCCTCGTAGTCAAGGAGGTCCCTCATCGTCTCTATAGGGACAATCATAAGTTCCTTGTCGACATCTTCGTTCACCGTGAACAGACCGGACGGATATACTTTTTCCGATTCCAGTGCAGCTGCCGGGTTGCTCATTGAAATCCTTCTTGTCCTCGAAGGATAGTAGATTTCGATAGGGGAGAGGAACCTCGGGCTTATGCCCATTTCATAGGCGAGTCGTGCTCCTGTCACGGAAAGCCTGACATCTCCTTTATGGAGACGGAAGACTCCCTCGTAGATATGCTCCCGCAGAGGTGATTCCTCTTCGTAGATCCAGTCCACTCCTTTCGCTTTTGCAAGCCCTTGCTTTCCGTCATAGCTTATGAAGACATCTTCCTGAAGGACGCAGCACATGTTCAGGACCTCAGGCTGGTCATATATCCAGTCGTATAGTTCTCCTTCAGGAATGAAGACCTTCCCTTTTGACGGGGTTATAAGAAGATCGGGTTCGACATTGCTCATCATTGACCTGATGAGCGAGTCGAACCCGTTATATACGGACAGAATGATGATGAGGGCAGCTGTTCCTATCGCCATGCCGATAGCGCTTATCGCTGAGATTATGTTGATCACGTTATGTGATTTCTTTGCGATAAGGTATCTTCCTGCTATGAATGACGCCAGCCTCATCTTCAATCAATTGTAACTTCCTGTGTTTCCCAGGATAGGCATTGGGAGCCTGTCGTGAAACCTATTTCCTAAGCAGTTCCTCGATATGCTCTACATAGTCCAGTGAACTGTCAAGGTAGAAAGCGATCTCCGGAACTATACGAAGCTGCTTTGCAACCTTGCTGCCAAGCTCGCCGCGGAGAGCCCTGCTGTTCTCCCGAAGCGCTTCCATTATAGCCTCCGCCTTGTCCGACGGGAATACGCTGACATAAATCTTGGCAATGGACAGGTCTGGGCTGATCTTCACTCCGCTGACAGAAACGAGAGCACCGCCGAATGTAGCCATACCCTTGCTTCGGATGATCTCAGCCATCACCTTCTGTATTTCCTTCGCAACCTTCAGCTGCCTTGTACTCTCAATATTCTTTTCCATATGCGTCATATTAATTTATCATTTATCGCTTTTTCTGAATCAGGTAGTGATATGTGGAGGCGACATGCCACCCCCGGCTAGGGGGTGCCCGACCATCGGGAGGGCGGGGGTTTCCGGAATATCACACAACTGAACGTGTGATATTAAGCGATCTTTATGATAAAGTAGTTCTTCTTGCCCTTCTGTGCCAGAATATACTTTCCGTTGATGAACGATTCTTCGCCGATCTGTGCATTGATGTCCGCCACCTTCTCCTTGTTGATGCTCACGCCGTTTGCCTGGATCATCTTGCGGCACTCTCCCTTTGAAGGGAATACCTGTGACTCTCCGGCAAGAAGTTCGATGATGCCAAGAGGGAACTTTTCCGCAGCAACCTCATAAGTCGGCACTCCTTCGAACACTGCGAGGAATGTCTTCTCGTCCAGATTCATGAGCGCGTCTTTGGTCGCATTTCCGAAGAGCATCTGGGATGCTGCTACAGCATTCTCGTACTCTGCAGCCCCGTGAACCATCGTAGTCACTTCCTTAGCAAGGAGCTTCTGAAGTTCACGACGCTCAGGAGCCTCAGTATGCTGTGCGATGGCTGCATCGATTTCCTCCTTTGAAAGCATTGTGAAGATCTTGATGTATTTCTCTGCGTCTGAATCAGATACGTTGAGCCAGAACTGATAGAACTGGTATGGAGATGTACGCTCCGGATCAAGCCAGATGTTGCCCTTTTCAGTCTTGCCGAACTTTCCTCCGTCTGCCTTTGTGATGAGAGGACATGTGAGAGCGAAAGCCTCTTTGCCGAGGATACGACGGATCAGCTCTGAACCTGTGGTGATGTTTCCCCACTGGTCTGCTCCACCCATCTGGAGTGTGCAGCCCTTATGCTCGTAGAGATAGAGGAAGTCATATCCCTGAAGGAGCTGGTAAGTGAATTCTGTGAATGACATGCCGTCACGAGCCTCTCCAGAAAGTCTCTTCTTTACCGAATCCTTGGCCATCATATAGTTGACTGTGATGTGCTTACCGATCTCGCGTGCGAAATCAAGGAAAGTGAAGTTCTTCATCCAGTCGTAATTGTTCACAAGCTCTGCCTTGTTCTCCGCCTCTGATTCGAAGTCAAGGAATTTGCTGAGCTGCGCCTTTATGCAGGCTACATTATGATTGAGGGTCTGCTCATCAAGAAGATTGCGCTCCTGTGATTTCATTGAAGGGTCACCGATCATTCCTGTAGCACCTCCCACGAGTGCGATAGGTTTGTGGCCGCAGTTCTGGAAATGCTTCAGGATCATGATGCTTACCATATGTCCGATATGGAGAGAGTCTGCAGTAGGGTCGATGCCGACATATGCAGCTGTCGAACCTTCCATCAGCTTTTCTTCTGTTCCCGGCATGATGTCCTGAATCATGCCTCTCCATCTGAGTTCCTCTACAAAATTCTTCATATATCTATTGTTTTAATCTTCAATTCCTAAAGGATGCAAAGATAGACAAAAAAAACCTCCTGACCATAAGGCCAGGAGGTTAAATGATGTATTATTTACATTTAGTAGTCGAATTCGTCTTCAGGTTCCTGATTCAATCCGTAAGTCTTGATCAGTACTGAAATCTCAGGGTCGAGATTGCCTCGGTAAACGTATGACCTGTCGGCCTTGCAAGCGCGGAGGTAACATTCAACCGCCTTCTGAGGATCACCTGTACGTGAGTAGAGTACTGCGAGCAGGTAATCAACCGGTGGTGTCCTGTACTCCTTCTCGAGGATGTCGAGGGCGTTGATGTTCCTCTCCATTCCCATGAATGCCACAGCTGCGTTGTAGTCACGGTAAGGGCCGAGGAGAGCTACTGCTGCCTCATAGTCCATATCCCTGAGGGCCTGTACACCACGCATGTATGTGCTGTCGATTACAGTTGTGTGAACCGTATCCTTGATCATACCCTTCCTATGGAGGAAGAAGTTGAACTTCACGGTACGCAGTCTTGGATAGAGAGTGTCCTTGAGATGCTTGTAGTAGCTTGTACCCTGAAGAGCCCTTTCCCTCTTGTCAAGGTCTTCGATCTCGTCGAATATCTTGTTGAATGACTCGATGTCCTCGGTTGTGAGAGCTGTATCGTTCTGTACGAACTTGTAGAGGTCATCCCAGTTCTCAGGAATACTTCTAGGAGTAAACCTGATCTCCTGAACCTTGGTTGTGTACTCCATAGACTTGCCGTCAATATCCATAGATACACCGCCTGCCTGTACAAGTGAGTCGCTGTATTCCTTCATGAATGTGTTGAAATACTTTGATACAGACTCTGAACGCCTGTTGGACAGTCTTCTGTTGGTGAGTACCGATCCCTCTGGTGATGCAGTTGCGCTTACGAGGATAGAGTCAAGGTCGAATACCTCATTGTTGAGGAGTGAACCGAGAGTCTGCTTGATCCTCTGGATCTCGTAGAAGTTGTCGCCAAGCTCAAGCTTCACGTCAGCCTTTCCAAGCTCGAAGTTGATCTTGCACTCGGTGTTGGCTGAAGCCCTTCTTTCGATGACCTTCGTGAGGTAACGCTCCGTATTGTCGGTGAAAGCGGAGATTGAGCTGATGTAGAATGTAAGAGGGTCTACCGGCGGCATCTGGTATACTCGTACATCCTGTTCGTAGATGTCACCCGAAAGCACGATGTCCACCTTGCGGAGCTTAGGACGTGTATTGATTGTCTGTACGTAGTTGTATACGAAGTCTCCGTTAGGCTCGACTATGATGGTGTCGAGTCTGAGGCCTTCAGATACTATAGGAGCCTTCACGTACTTCTTGTACATCTCACCCTTTCTTGCAATACGTCTTTCGTTTCTGGACTTTGCAAAAGTGTTGGTGTAGTGGTCTACAGCTTCCTGCTCGCTTACGCCGTATTTAGAATAGAACAACTCGTCACTTACGAAAGTGGTGTCGTTCTTGAATGCATAAACTTCAGGAATGTTTCTCTTGAGGAAGATCTCGAGAGCCTTGACGTTCACGAAGATGCTGGTGTCCTGGATGATCTTTGAGAGGAAGCGCTCGTACTGCTGGTATCCTCTGAGCTGTGCCTTACGGTACTGTGCTCCTGTGATGATCACAGGGTCGAGACGTGTGCTGTCGCCCATGATGAACATGTCAGGGTAGAAACGGAGCTGCCACTTGCTGTCCATCATTGACTCAGGTACCGTGATCTGGAAAGCAAGGTCAATCTTACCGCGTCTTTCAGCAACGTTTCTGAAACGTGCTGTAACCTTTGCAGCCTCGAGTACGTCCTGTGCGACCATTTCTCCGGTCTCCTCGTCCTTGACAGCCTTCATGATAAGGATTTCCGAACCGTCGTCATCCTTGATCATGAGAGTGTCTCGGGTGATCTGCTGAACCCTCATTTCCGGAAGGTTGCTCACTTCATTGCTGAGTGAGAGCTGGACATTCTCGATCTTTCCTTCATGCAGATCCTTGATCTTCTTCTGCGTAGCGCAGGATACTGCAATCATTGCAAGAATGGCCAGAGCTAAAATATGAATCCTGTTCTTCATTATTGTAAGTCCGTTTTTTAGAAAATGTACATGAGTCCTACTGTGAGCTCATCTACAGCGATGAAGTTTTTCGGTGCGTTGATTGTCGGCATCTCAGCCTGTGGAGTGTCATATTCGCTGTACTTGAAATGGCGTCCTCCCCAGAAACCTAATCCGAGATCAAGGTTAAGTCGTTCGTTAAGCATGAATGTGTAACCGGCTGAAACTCCTGCTCCGATGGATTTTCCCTTCTTCAGCTTGGTGTTGAACAGTCCTGTCCTCTTGAAGTCCGAGTACTGAAGTTTTCCACCTACCCACCAGCCTGAGAAAACGTGCCATGGCCAATAGCGTACTCCGGCATAAACCGTGTTCTGGCAGTCATAAAGTTCTTTTCCTGCCTTCTTCATGTCATACATCCAAGGGTTGATCTTACCACCCGCAAGGACTGTTACATGCTGAGCCACACTGACATTTACTTCGCCGTTCATGGTCCAGAGATATGCCCAGTCAACGAGGTCAGTACTTACTGAAACCTTCTGAGCATCACATCTGTAACCTGCGGCCAACAGCATCAGGAATGACAGCAAAATGATTTTTGTTTTCATTTCAATTATGATTATAGATTTATTTTCACACACATCTGTTGACAGCCTGTCCGAGCGGCTGTCAAAAAAGAATTTCGAAACGGCCTGTGGGGTCGTTTCAAAATTAGCTACAAAGATACTAAAAATAATAACACGTCAAATGAAAAACTCATTTATTTGCAACTGTTTGTACCTGATTCCTTAAAGTCCTTTCCGTAATATTCCTGACAGGACAGAAAAAGGGGCGGGAAATGCCTTTCCCACCCCATTCATCTGTGTATTTTTTCTTACCAGTTGAATTCGAAGACGATGTCGCGAGGAATTCCTGCTCCGTTCACTTTTTCGATGTCAGCTGCCAGACCTTCGGAGATGCTGGCATGCTCGGCAGCATATTTCTGTGCGAATTCGAAGTTTCCGGTCGCCTGAGTCTCGAGTATGAGGCTTGACCATGCGTCGATTACGGAAGGAGCCTTCTCGAAGTCGACCACATACTTGCCGTCGGCATTGCGTGTGAATGCTCCGTTCTCCTCCATGAAGTTATAGCACATCATATTGGCTTTTCCGTGTGATGAAGCGAATCCGAAACGTACGGAACGTACGATGCCGGCGATGAAGGTCGCGATGGATTCCTCTTTCGTGATATCGGTGATCTCACCCATGTCGATAAGTCTGCTGACCATGAAAAGACCGAGTATGTCAGCCTTTGCCTCTTCCCATGTGGTCTTCTCTGATCCCATCGCTTCGTCAACGGTGCCCTTTCCGTTCACCGTCTGCTTTACGCCGAGACCATGAGCGACCTCGTGGAAGGTAACGTTCCAGAAGAATGCGTCAGGACTCAGATATTCGAGTTGTTCAGGAGCCATGAGCACTTCTCCGATAGGAAGCATGATCTTGTTGAATTTGGCCATCATGCTGTTGTATAGCTGGAGGCGTCGCGCTCCCTTTGCAGTATGGACTCTTTCGTCATTAGGAAGGTTGATGGCTATGGTCTTGCTGCCCGCATTGCAGTCTCCGGCATAGTAGATTGCATCATACACGTTGAGGTCAGATGATGTTCCAGGTACAAAAGTCTTATATTCCGGAGCGCAAGGCAGCATTGTCTGCAGAGTCGGCAGGAGGGCGACGTATTTTGCAAGGTCTGCGCTGCGAGCCTCGTCCTTGAGAAGAATGAAACATTCGTATGCGGCCTTAGCCTCGAAAAGATGGTCGTCATAGTTCTCGATAGGACCGATTACAATATCCATGTTGCAGTCCTTCATGTCCATCCATGCCATGTCACTGGCGAGGTAGTCGTCTGTGCGGAAGGCCTTTATGCGCTCTGTCAGATATGTCCTCATGCCTTCGTTGGTCGTGAGGGCTGCAGCTTCTTCGAGCAGTGCACAGACCTTCTCGAGCTCTTCCTTGTATTCGTCACGGTACCATACTGTCTTGAGGGCTCCGTTTTCATCCCTGCGTATTACTGTGTACAGGCTGAGCTTCTCAGGGTCATCGAATGTTTCCCACTCTTCCATTGTCATGTCCTGCGGATAGTACTGGCATCCGAGAGGCTTCTCGCCATATCCTTCAATGAAAGGGGAGTTGTTGTCAAGATGGTCCCATGGACCGTAGTTGATCATGGCATATGCCTTCTCATACTCATTTGTCAGAGCTTCCATCTCGGCCTTGTCGCCGAATGTCTGCTTCCAGAACAGACCGTCCATGATCTCACCGGCCTGGCGGAACAGTGATACGATTTTCTTGTCGTTATCGGAAAGAGCGTCATAAAGCGGAGAAGTCACCTCTACTACAGCATAGCTCTCTACCTTTTCCTTCAATGCGTCATTTTTCTGTACGCAAGCAGCCACTGCTATTGCAGCGGCTGCCAGAATGTATATCTTCTTCATGTTTGATTAGAATGATACTGCGATTCCGATGAAGTCTTCAGCCTTGAGGGCTGCACCACCTATAAGACCTCCGTCGATATCAGGGCATGCGAAAAGCTCCTTGGCGTTAGATGGCTTGCATGAACCGCCGTAGAGGATGGAAATCTCTTCTGCGAGTTCTCCGAACTTCTCTGCAAGAACCTTGCGGATTTCAGCGTGGATCTCCTGTGCCTGCTCAGCTGTAGCTGTCTTGCCGGTTCCGATAGCCCATACAGGCTCGTAAGCTACGATTACCTTAGCCATTTCCTCTGGAGCAAGAGTGTAAAGAACGTTCTTTACCTGCTCTGTAACAACCTCGAAGTGGCGGCCAGCCTCGCGCTCCTCAAGTTTCTCTCCGATGCAGAAGATTGGTGAAAGACCCTGTGCAAGAGCGAGCTTTACCTTCTCTACAAGCTTTGCATCAGTCTCACCGTAGTACTCTCTTCTCTCAGAGTGACCGAGGATTACATATTCGCAACCTACTCCGGCGATCATGTTTACTGCCACTTCACCAGTGTATGCGCCCTTCTCCTTGTCTGCGCAGTTCTGTGATGAAAGGCCTACTGCTGTGCCCTTTACAACCTCAGCTACAGGATAAAGGTGAGTGAAAGGAGGTGCGATGATAAGCTTCACGTCAGCCGGTACTTCAGCTGAAGCTGCTACTACTGCCTTTGCGAGCTCTACGCCCTCTGCAACTGTCGTGTTCATTTTCCAGTTGCCTGCTACGATGTGTTTTCTCATGATTCTAAAGTATTTAATTGTTCTGATTATCTTTCAAGCGGCGCAAATTTACGATAAATTTCTTAAATTTCCTTTAATGTGACGCCGATCTTGTCAGATTTGCACCACATCCAGATGAGACCGTCAGGACTCGTCTTTTTTACCGTGAACTTCAGCCCTTTCTTCTTCCTTATGTTGTCTGCCGTGGTCCAGGTCAGGTCAGCCCGGATTTCCTGGCCGGGAGTCGTCGGTCTGCTGCTGCATTTTACGATGAACCAGTGTCCGAGATTGTCGTCCAGTACCCTGAATTCGTTCTCGGCCTCGTTGTATCCCAGCTGGCAGGTCACGGGGTCGTATACGAACTGTTCCGCGCCCTTGACCGTCATCGAAATGTCTTCCCTCTGCAGCAGGATTTCGTCTATGTCGTAGATGCATCCCGATACTGTAATCAATACCGTCAGCAGTAAAAGTATCCTTTTCATTCTATCTGCCTGTAATTATTTCCTTGGTGACGATCTCGCGTCTGCCGTCCTCCCAGATTATCACTGCCTGGAGGGTGCCGTTGCCCGTCAACGTCCAGTATCCGTCACCCTCTGGAGCTATCTCCTCACCATTGAATGTCCACCTTATTTCAGCAGCGTCAGCAGCATTGTATACCCTCATGGGGAAGCGCCCTCCTTCCAGGAAATGGCCGTTGCTGTCGCGCTCCATGCTTCCGAGGTAGATGTATGGCCAATCTACGTCCGGCATCCTCTTGGTCATGAATGAGATGTCTTCCGTATTGCCTTCCAGCCCGTCGAGGATGAATGTCACCTTTAAGTTATAGGTCTTTGAGGATTCAAGGCCTTCCAATGTTACGGAGTATTTGCCCGGGGCGTAAGGAGTCACGGTGATTTCCTTGTCTTCCTGATCTTTTCTTCCCCATACGGCCTGTGCTTCCCCGTTGAAGAGATAGCTGCTTTCGAATCGGATGATTGCCGCATCGGCAAAGGCTTCGTAGCTCATGTTCACGGCATCAGGAGGAGTGCCTGTCTTTCCGTCTTCTATGAGATTGAATGTTATGACGCTGTTTTCCTTCTTGATCGAGACAAGTGCATAAGGACTTTCCGCTCCACTCCAGAATCTGAATGAAGGGGAACCGTCGGGTGTGAATGAGGTGGTGCTTCCGTATGGAAAGAATACCCCGCTCAGGCTTTTGGACAGATTGGCCTTTTCTTCCATGCTGCCGAAACTGTCCTTGCGGCCGTCGGCTTCAATCAGGTCGGCGCATTGATGGCTGTGGTCGGCGTTGACGGTGTTGTAATAATCCCATCTTTCCATGACAGCATTGCTTCTGTCTATGTGGTATATCAACATTCCGCTTCCACCTATGTATTTGTCCCATCCTTCTGCAGCCCTACATTCGAAAAGAAAGTATTCGCCTTCCTGATCCGTGTCAATCCTGTAGCAGGTTCCGTTCTTGTCGATCGGGTCGAGGGTGTATCTGCCGGTTGTGTTCAAGGTTACGGGGTCAGATATGCCGAGCAGTTCGCGTTCTATCGCATTGTAATATGGAGGAGTGTTTCCGGAATTGTTCTGGTTGCCTGTGTCCATCAGTGAGGTCTTCCAGAGTCCGGCAGCCCATCCGCCTTCATCATCATAGTCGGTGTCGTAGAAATCCGGAAGGCCGAAAGTGTGGCTGTATTCATGGCAGAATGTACCGATGCTCGTCATATATTCCACGACGGTACCTGTTGAGGTGTAGCTTCGTGTCAGTTCTGACGTGCATGCATACCTGTTGATCGTCTTTCCGTCAAGAACAAGCCTGATTCCGGCTCCATCCTGAAGATACCATGCATGGGACCAGATGCAGTTCTCGTCTGCACCTTCAGCTTCATCCGGACCGGCGAAGAACACGAATACATTGTCCACCTCTCCGTCTCCGTCATCGTCGTAAAGAGAGAAGTCGACGGCATCGTCGGCAAGAATGCAGGCGTCCTTGATCATTTCGGCCGGATTCCTGTCGTCACCATATGTGTCGTTTCCTCCGTAATAAGCTCTGTTCTTCGGCAGGGTCACTATTTCGGATACATGGAAGTCAAACTTGATCTTGCCGTTGAACTGGGCGTCAAAATACTCCTTTGCGCACCCTGTGGCGCCGTTGAACGAATAACCTTCCTTCTTGAGCAGATTCTCGAATGATGCCCTGCCGTTCTTGAAGTCCACATCCCTGAATGAGGCAAGGATGACCAGTCCGTGCTTTACCGGAGTCTCTTCGGCCTCTCCCTCATCCGCCTTGGTGAGGTTCCTCTGTCTTCTGACCATCTTTTTCAATGCGGTGTCGCCGTTGAGGATGTCGAGCCTCTCCCGTATCATCGCTCCATTCGAAGAAAGGATTCCGTACGGTATCTGAAGGCTTTCTGACGTTATTTCCGACGGAACATCCTGTCCTACTTTCCAGCCGCTGCTGCATTTCCCTCCGTCTGCGTCATAAATTGCGTAACACCACCATCCGTCCTTGTCCTGGATGATGGCGTGTCCCTCTGAGGTTGTCTTTATTTTAGTGGATTCGTCTCCTTTGAATACTGCAGTGAAGCTTGTTCCGTCAGGCTGAAACAGGATGATATTTCCGTTTCTGGCAGGAGAGGCGTGGAGCTCTGGAACAATCAGCAATCCAAAAAGAACAAAAATCAATCTGTTAAGTTTCATGTTTTCAGGTCAGGTTTTACAAATCGTCATTATATTTGCAAACGAATTGCATATTTACACATTTTTTATGAGACGGACAAGATTATTTTTGCTTTCTGTGATAATGCTGACATCAGCAATGCCTTATGCACATTCACAGAGCGGACTGGTGGAAAAGATCAATGCTTACGGCAACTTCGACAGATGGACGGTGCGCGAGATCAATGAATCCGGCATCATCGGAGGACAGACCAAGTATCTTTATGAATTCTATGGAAGTCCTGCTGATACCTTGAGAAACGGCAGGCAGCCTTACTCTGCGCCGGAGGGCTACATATGGAGGACCAACAATGTACTTGCCGTGGTCGCCGGAGTCGTAAAGACCAACAATACGGTTTATCCGGAAAAGAGGGGAGACGGGTACTGCGCAAGGATCGAGACTCATATCGAGGAGGTGAAGGCTCTCGGCATAGTCAATATGGATGTTACCTGCCAGGGAGTGATGATGGTCGGAACCCTGCCTGAGCCGATCAAGGATACGAAAAGTCCGATGGCCAAGGTGGATTACGGCTTCCCTTTCACCGGCAAGCCTAAGTCTGTAAGGCTTGATTACAAGGCTGATGTGGGACACGAGACAATCCGTGCCACCGGTTTCTCAAAGAAGAAGAATCTCGGCATCCCGGACTGGGCTGAGTTTACCGTGGTCCTGCAGAAGAGATGGGAGGATGAGGAAGGAAATGTTCATGCCCTCAGGGTCGGAACGGGTATCGAAAGGATTATGACAGATGTTCCTGAGTGGAACAACGGTCATGAAATCCAGATCAGGTACGGAGATATAACCGGTGAACCGTTCTATAAGGATTATATGGGACTGAAGACCGATCCCGATCTCGTATGGTATACAAGGAACAGCAAAGGAAAGATCGTGGTCGTCAATGAAGATGGCTGGGCCGGGCCGGATGAGGAACCGAACCATATGATGATCTATTTCATATCAAGTTGCGGAAAGGCATTCCATGGTGGAGTCGGCAATACATTATGGATCGATAATGTCGAAGTCGTGATGTAGGTTCACGGCCGGAATAAATGGAAAAGGGGCTGAAAGCATCACTGCTTTACAGCCCCTTAAACGTGTACTAAAACCTAAACCTGACATATAGATGCAATGTTCTATGATAACGTTGCATGAAAAATGAAAAAAAGTGAAAATTTTTTCAAAAAAAATAAGCTGCCTTACGGACAGCTTATAAATTACGGTTGGTGAACAAATTATTTAGAAGCCTCTACAGAAACCTTTCTAAAATCCTTCATCAACTTCATGAGGTTAAGCGCAGCTTTGCGAGCACGTGCTCCGGCAGCCTTGTTGCCCTTCTCTACCTGAGCCTCAGCGTTCTTTGCGAAAACCTCGTACTCTGCCTTGATCTGATCTACAAGCTCTTTCATTGTCTTTTAATTTTAAATAGTTCGTTAAACGTTAAGCATCAAAACTTTCGGCAAGTTATGTATTAACTTTTTAAAAACCAAATTTTTTAAAGTTTTTCTGTTTTGGGGCGGGTGTTGACCACATTCATAGCCCTGTCTGCCCCTATTGTGGCCCAAGCCTTGACGCCTTCTATGACACGTTTGCAGATCTCAGGCATCTGCTCGATCTCTTCATCGGCAAGTTCTCCCAGAACATAGTCGATCTGGTGGCCTCTTCCGAATTCGTTTCCGATTCCGACACGTATTCTGGCATAGTCCTGGGTTCCGATGAGCTCGTTGATGTTTGTCAGACCGTTGTGACCTCCTGCACTGCCGTTCTTGCGCAGGCGCAAGGTGCCGAAAGGTATGTTCAGGTCGTCAGATATCACAAGCAACTGCTCGACAGGAATCTTCAGTTCGTTCATCCAGTATCTTACAGCCTTTCCGCTCAGATTCATGTATGTGGAAGGCTTCAGAAGAGTGAACTTCCTGCCTTTGAATGAAACGGTCGCCGTATATCCGTATCTGCCAGACTCAAAAAGAATATTGGACGCCTGAGCCCAGGCGTCCAATACCATAAATCCCATGTTGTGTCTGGTATTGACATATTCGACGCCGATGTTTCCTAAACCGACGATCAGATAGTTCATGTCAATTCAGATTACTTTCCCTGCTCCATCTTAGCCTGCTGTGTAGCACGTGTAGGACGTACTGAGCAGATGATAGTAGCCTTAGGTGATACGATTGTAACGCCTTCGTAGTTAAGGTCGCCAGCAACGATCTGCTTGCCGATCATGAGGTGAGTAGAGTCAACCTCGAGGAGATCAGGAAGCTTGT
This sequence comes from Bacteroidales bacterium, assembly GCA_017399905.1. Classification (GTDB taxonomy): domain Bacteria; phylum Bacteroidota; class Bacteroidia; order Bacteroidales; family UBA932; genus Cryptobacteroides. Next base: position 9,364 of record JAFQAR010000102.1, on the reverse strand, counting down.
CCATCATGGCGCTTACGCGGAGCTTGCGGCTTGATACGAGGAGCTTACCACCCATCTTCACACCCTCTGAGTGTCCTACAACCTTTACAGGAACCTCGATGGTTACAGGCTTTTCCTCAGTAACGAAGAGGAAATCTGCGTGAAGAGCCTCGTCGCTTACCGGATGATACTGTACCTCATGAAGTACAGCGTAACCGCTTCTGCCGTCATCAAGCTTGAGGTCGATGATGTATGAGTTAGGAGTGTGGGTGATGGTCTTGAGATCCTGTGCATCGATAGTGAAGAGGATGTTCTCGATACCGAGTCCATAGATGTTGCAAGGAACCTGTCCTGCTCTACGGATGGCCTTTACAGTTGCCTTGTTGCCAGCTTCGCGAACCTGGCCGTTGAGTTCAATGTGCTTCATTGTCTTTTGTTTTTAAAATGTGTTACTCAGTCCGGCATCTGCCGGACCCCATTGCACCAAAAAGCCCTTCTGCTTTTTATGGGGCTGCAAAGATAGACAAATTATTTGAACTGCAAAAGGTTGTGTGAGAAATTTATTCTACAAGTCCCGTGGCTTTGTTCCATTCCAGCTTCCTGTAGAAGGAATTCAGCCGGTCCAGGCCGCTGTATGGCAGGTACATGCTCAGACCGCAGTGATTCTTCAGCTGTATCTCGCATATGAATTCCTCTGTGGCAGCCTTGTACAGTACGCATCTTTCAAGCGCCTGGTCAAGACGTTCAAGCTGGTCGGAAGTGGCTCCGGACATCTCCACGATGTGTCTCAGGTCATAGAACCATCTGTGACTGCTTGACCTGAAATACCTCTGCACCTTGTATGATCCTTCCAGAGACGCTATCCCGCTTCTGTTCGTTCCGAATATGTCCCTGCATACTTCGGCCAGGTCGTCCAGCTCCCGGCAGTCAACAAGGGAAATCGTCGCCGATCTGTCTGTTTCTTCCCCGGGCTGGTCGTAGCTGTCATAATATCTGTAGAAATTTTCGCTGAACCCTTCAAGGTCAGGCTCTCTTCCGTTGAACAGATATGAAGTCATCGTGGTGTAGTCCATGCCGTCGGCCATTATCTCCGTCTGTGAGAAGACCATCCTGTCACAGACTTCCCTGAATTCGTATGCCACTTCTATTCCTCCCATGAAGCAGGCGTCGAAAAGGATGTAGTCCAGTTTCATGGGGATGGCATCGGCCATATCGTTGATGTTCATCTCATAAGCAAGGCTGTCGGCAACCGACTGGCTTCCGAAGCTCTTCAATACAGGCATGCCTGATGTCTGTATCTTTTCTGAGAAAGGTACCGGCCCCGGTGTTGCTGAGGAGAACGTCACAGGCCATTCGCCGTCCTCCATTTCCTTTCCTTTGCTGGTATATCCGGCAGGAACCCATCCTGTCGCATGCGAAGACATCAACATTCCGTATCGTCTCGCGTGGAAATTGTCCCTTACGTATGTCAGCACCTCGTTCAAGGTCTGCGGTGATGCCGATACCGTGTTCTCGTCCATTACGAGAAGGGTGTCTCTTACGGGCTTTCCGTTCCAGTCCCTGTATATCCTGAACAGTGCGGGAGGATTAGGATTCCTGTACGAGCCTTTAGTGCTGTGGCTGAAGACGAGGATGACGTCGTCATGGTCGAATCCTGACGGGATCCTTCCGGATGCAATGTCATTGATATCTTCCTTAAGGTATGATGAGAGGTTGTTGAATCCTATCGAATATATAAGGAATACGTTACGGTTATATTCGGTGACTGTCCTGTCTCCGGGATTTCTTCCGACCGTCCCGGCCGGATTCATGTTGTCTTCCCAACCGTCGTTACACGAACAGAACGCCGCCAGCGCGATGGCGGTTATCAGGGCCCTGAACGTGAGAGATATCTGTGAAGACTTCATATGTCCCTTATTTTAAATAATACATCATGCAAATATAATTAATTTTGTCATAATTGCTATCTTTGCGGATAACGTACGGCATGTATATATGTAAACATTTTCAAGATATGAAATTTATAGTAAAAATGATCGCTTATGCAGGCATGGCCGCAGCCTTGGTCTCTTGTGCAGACAACGCGGCAGATAATCGTAAAACGGCTTCGGACGAAGGTTTCACATATCTCGTCGACGAGTTCGCCGACCTTAAGATAATGAGATATCAGGTTCCGGGATGGGATGAGCTTTCGCTTCAGCAGAAGGAGTATGTCTATCATCTTGCAGAAGCTGCGAAGTATGGACGTGATATAATATGGATGCAGAACAACAGGTATAACCTTGAGATCCGGAAGGTGATCGAAAATATCCTTGAGAATTACAGCGGGGACAGGGAATGTGAGGATTTCGCGAAGTTCGGGACATATGCGAAGAGGGTCTTCTTCAGTAACGGAATACATCATCACTATGCGGAAGACAAGTTCTTCCCTGAGTGCCCTCAGGAATATTTCCGTGCTCTCATGACAGCAGTGGGAGATGAGGCGAAATGTCAGGAACTGCTTCCTGTGATCTATGATCCTGCAATATATCCTGCACGCAAGGATATGCATGCTGACGATATCGTAGCCGCTTCGGCAGTCAATTTCTATGAGAATGTTACCCGTGAGGAGGTTGAGGCCCTGTATGCCGCAATGACCGATCCGGATGACAAGACTCCGGTGTCATACGGACTGAACAGCCGCGTTGTCAAGGGTGATGACGGTGTTGTACGTGAAGAGGTCTATAAGGTGGGAGGCCTGTATGGCGAGGCTCTCGAGAAGATATGCGGCGAACTGGCAAAGGCTGCTGAGGTTGCGGAGAACGAGACCCAGAAGGCATATATTGCCGACCTTATCGAATATTACAGGACCGGTGACCTCAAGCTTTGGGATACATATAATATCAGGTGGGTCAACGACACCCTCGGTACGGTGGATTTCGTGAACGGTTTCGTGGAGGACTACAACGACCCTCTCGGACGCAAGGCTACCTACGAGGGCCTTGTGAACTTCAAGGATGCGGAAGCCTCACGCCGTACTGAACTCATCAGCGAAAACGCACAGTGGTTCGAGGATAACTCTCCTGTCGATCCTCGTTTCAAGAAAGAGGAAGTCAAGGGTGTGACCGCAAAGGTCATCAATGTGGCCGTACTTGCCGGCGACTGCTATCCTGCCGCTCCTATCGGAATCAATCTTCCTAATGCCGACTGGATACGCCGTGAACATGGATCGAAGTCTGTGACGATTGCAAACCTTACGTCAGCATATAATATGGCTGCTCAGGAATCTCCTAAGAGCATGCTTTCCGAATTTGCATGGTCTGAAGAAGAAATCGCCATGGAAAAGAAATACGGAGCCATTACCAACGACCTTCATACTGACCTGCACGAGTGTCTCGGACATGGTTCCGGAAAGCTTCTTCCGACTACATCACCAAATGCTCTGGGCGAGTTCAGCTCGACACTGGAAGAGACTCGTGCCGACCTTTTCGGACTTTACTATCTTGCTGATCCGAAACTGGTGGAGCTCGGAATACTTCCGGACATGGAAGCATACAAGGCCCAGTATTCAAGCTACATCCGAAACGGAATCTTCACGCAGTTCACAAGAGTGGCCCTCGGCAAGAAGAACATGGAGGCGCATATGCAGAACCGCAAGCTCATCGCTGACTGGTGCTATGAAAAGGGACTTGAGGACAATGTCATCGAGAAAAAGGTCCGTGACGGCAAGACATATTTCGTGGTGAACGATTTCGAGGCTCTCCGCGGCCTGTTCGGAGAACTTCTTGCAGAAGTGCAGAGAATAAAGTCAGAGGGAGACTATGAGGCAGGAAAGGCTCTTGTACAGAAATATGCGGTCGATATCGACCAGGATCTTCACAAGGAAGTGCTCGGCCGCTATGCATCGCTCGGCCTCAAGCCATACGGAGGTTTCCTCAATCCTGAGATCGTTCCTGTAAGAAAAGGATCGAAGGTTGTGGATTACAGAATCGAGTATCAGGACAGCTATCTGGACCAGATGCTTCATTACGGCAGGAAATATTCGACCCTGTAATTGAGGCAGTCATTCCTTTTCTGTAATCCTGGACGAAGTGAAGGATCTCCTCAAAGACTATGAGACCTATCTCAAGATAGAGCGGTCGATGTCACCGAATACCGTGGCATCGTACTGCTCTGATGTTTCAGGTTTCCTTGAGTATATGTCAGACGATATCCTTTCGGCACAGTCTGCAGATGTTGAAGAGTATGCAGGCCGGCTGGAACGTCTGTCAAAACGTTCCCAAGCCAGGCTGCTCAGTTCTCTCAGGTCTTTTTTCGACTGGCTTGTGATAGAGGGCTATCTGAAGGACAATCCGTGCGATGTGGTGGACTATCCCAAGCTGGGAAGGTATCTGCCTGATGTCCTGTCGCTTCCGGAAATCGAGGATATGATCTCTTCCGTCGACCTTTCGTCATGGCAGGGACTCAGGGACAGGGCAATACTTGAAGTCCTGTACGGCTGCGGGTTGCGTGTATCGGAAGCTGTCACATTGACAAGGTCATCTCTTTATATGGACCAGGGCTTCGTCAGAGTCATAGGAAAAGGCAACAAGGAAAGGCTGGTCCCGATAGGGGATATTGCTGCGGAAGCGGTCAAGGCTTATTTGGAAGTCCGACCTGCAGCGGCGGATTCCAGGTCGGACGATGTTCTTTTCCTGAACAGGTTCGGGCGGCCGTTGAGCCGTCAGTCCATGTTCAAGATGATAAAGCGGCAGGCCCTCATCTGCGACATAAGGAAAAAGATCTCGCCCCATACATTCAGACATTCCTTTGCGACCCATCTGGTTGAAAACGGGGCGGACCTGCGTGCGGTTCAGGAACTTCTCGGACACGAGAGCATAACCACTACGGAGATATATACCCATGTGGACAGCAGCACATGGCAGAATGAGGTACGAGAGCATCATCCGCGCTGTCGTTGATGTTTTTTTACTACATTTGCACCGCTGATGTGAAATTCGAGAATTATTAATAATAAGTAAAAATGGATAAGAACAGTTATGCATTGGGCATGAGCATAGCCCACAATATGATGTCATCAGGCATCAGGTCTATTGAGTTTGATGATTTTGCGGCAGGCGTGAAGGCCGTGCTGACAGGCTCTGAGCCTGCAGTGTCATTCCAGGAGGCAGGACAGCTTCTTGACAAATATTTTGCCGAGCTCGAGGCTGAGCAGAAGGCTCAGGCAGAGGCGATGAGCGCTGCACTCCGTGAGGAAGGCGAGGCTTTCCTCAAGATGAATGCCGGAAAGGAAGGTGTGACAGTCCTTCCTAGCGGACTCCAGTACAAGGTGATTACCGAAGGTACAGGCAAGAAGCCGTCTGCAACTTCAAAGGTGAAATGCCACTATGAGGGAACCTTCCTTAACGGAGCGAAGTTCGACAGCTCGTACGATCGTAACGAACCTGCCGTGTTCGGTCTGAATCAGGTGATCGCAGGATGGACAGAAGGCGTCCAGCTTATGTCTGAGGGCTCGAAGTATGAGTTCTACATCCCATATGACCTTGCTTACGGCGAAAACGGAGCTCCTGGAGCAATCCCTCCATATGCGACACTCAAGTTCGTAGTTGAACTGATCGAAGTGCTTTAATGGATTTCATGCAGATATTCACCCTCATCACGGGGGTGATATATATTGTCCTTGAGATAAGGCAGAAGAACTTCATGTGGGTGGTGGGCATCGCTACGAGCGTAGCCGCCATGTGGGTCTTCTTCCGTCAGGGACTGTATGCATCCTTCGGACTTAATACCTATTATCTTGTCACGTCCTTCATAGGTCTGTGGCAATGGCGCAAGGCAAAGGCCGGAATGGCCGAAGCCATGGAGACGGAGGATGCGGATGCCGTGCATCTGCACCGTCTGTCATGGCGTACGGTGCTTGTCAGTCTTGCAGTCGCTGTTGCGGGTATCTTTGCATTGGCGGAACTTATGGAACTGCTGGAGAACCCGATGTCGTATCTTGATGCCGCCGTGGCGGTGTTGAGCGCTGTGGCTACCTGGTGGCTGGTAAGATCCTATATCGAGCAGTGGTGGCTGTGGATCGTCGCTGACACATTGAGCACGATATTGTGTGCCACTCAGGGAATGTGGTGGATGGCAGCTCTATATGCAGCTTATACCCTTTCGGCTGTTTATGGATATGTCCATTGGAAAAGGAAAGGCCTTTATATATGAAACTGATAATAGAAAGCGGCTCTACCAAGGCGGACTGGAGGTCTGTCTCTGAAGACGGTACTGTCAGAAGCCTGCAGACGGCAGGGATAAATCCTTTGTTTCAGGGTCCGGAAGAGATCAGGAGCGTCATCGGCAAGGCTCTTCCGCAGCTGGATCCTGAAGGAAGGACCATTACTGACGTGTTCTTTTACGGAGCCGGTGTGGTCTCGTCTTCATCCGCAGGTCCTCTTCTTGAGGCTTTCGGTCTGCTCTGCCCTCTTGCACGGATAGAGTGCGACTCGGACATGATAGCTGCAGCACGGGCTCTTTTCGGTGACGGGACAGGAGTTGCCGCCATATTGGGCACAGGCTCGAACAGCTGCATGTGGGCAGACGGACAGGTCGTCTCGTCAGTGAGGTCCGGAGGGTATGTCCTCGGTGATGAAGGAAGTGGAGCAGTCCTCGGTAAGCTTTTTCTTGCAGACTATATCAAAGGTATTGTTCCAGAGGGGCTTGCGGCTCGTTTCCATGAAACATACGGTCTTGATTATCCGGCAATCGTCTCCCGTCTTTATTCGCAGGAAGGCCCCTCGCGTTTCCTCGGTTCATTCGCCAGATTCGTCATTGAAAACAAGGATGACGGATATGCTTCCGGACTTATAAGGAAGAATCTCGTCGACTTCATTGAGAGAGTCCTTATGCGCTACGGATGCAGGGAAGTCGGAATTGTCGGTTCGATGGGAATTGCATGCAGGGACGAACTTATGGAACTCGGCCGCATGTACGGTCTTGACTTTGTCAGATTCATCAAATCACCTATAGAAGAATTGGTCAGATATCATGGCATATAAGGAAAATTATCCCTCGAAGCTGCTCTCCGAAGCGGTAGACGCCATAAGCTCCCTCCCGGGAGTCGGAAGACGCAGTGCGCTGCGTCTGGCTCTTCATCTTCTGAAGCAGCCTCAGGAGAATGTCCATCATTTCACGTCGGCAATCAGTCATCTCCGCGACGATGTCAGATATTGCCGCGAGTGTATGATGATTTCGGATGAGGATATATGCGCCATATGCTCGGACAGGACAAGGGACCATAGGACGATATGCGTGGTCGAGAGCGTCCGTGATGTGATGAGCATCGAGAATACAGGACAATACCGTGGCGTATATCATGTGCTTGGCGGTATCATTTCTCCTATCAACGGAGTAGGTCCGTCAGATATCAGGATACGTGAACTCGTTTCAAGGGTGGCCGACCTGATGTCCCCTGAGGCACTTTTCGAATCCGATGCACGCGAGGCCGAGGTTATCCTGGCCTTGAGCGGAGATGTGGAAGGGGAGACCACCTCATTCTACATATACCGTCAGATAGCATCATATGGTGTGAAGGTGTCGTCTCTGGCAAGAGGCCTGGGCTTCGGTGACGACCTCGAATATGCAGACGAACTGACTCTCGGCCGCTCTATCGTGAACAGGCAGATATTCAAGCCGTGAGATGTCATTACGAGCGAAGTCCAGTAATCTTTATTTGTTATTTTCGAATAAAAAAGATAAATTTGCAGGCTTGCATTTGTGTGCAGGCCTGTTTCGTGTAATTATGAACCCGTTCCGACGACTGGCCGGAGCAAAAAACGGATGAGGAGCTATGATAGAGATCTTCTACAAGAACGACGGACAGATGATGGTTTCCCAGTCGGAGACCGATTTCGCTATCATTCCCAAGGAAAATGTGATATGGATAGACCTTTTTACTCCTACAGGTGAGGAGAAAAGGGCTGTGGAGTCATATCTTGGTACTACTATACAGAACCGAGCCCAGGCGGAAGAGATCGAGATATCATCACGTTTCTCCGAGACGGAACATGCCATATTCGCGAATACAAGCTTCCTCATTCCCGGACCGGACGAATATAACGAAGAGACGGTTTCGTTCATTCTTGCAGGAGACATACTCACTACCTTGCGCGAGTGTCCTCTCAAGAGCTTCACTGATCTTCAGCGCAGGCTGATGGCTTTCCCTAAGATGTATGATTCAGGACATGTGGCGTTCCTCAGCATACTGGAGCAGCGTATCGACCTCGATGCCGATATGGTCGAGCTCGTTTCCAAGGACATCAACCAGTACAACAGGAAGGTCAGCGTGGGTGAGGATATCAGCGAGGAGTTCCTTATCGACATCAACCTCCTTCAGGAGAATACGATGCTCATCCGCGAGAACATCATAGACAAGCAGAGGGTTATCTCCAGCATCCTGAAGAGCCCTAAATATCCGAAGGAATACCATTCGAGGCTGAATGTCCTTCTCAAGGACATCTCGTCGCTGATAAACCATACCGACTTCGGCTTCGAACGTCTCGAGTATCTCCAGAACACTGTGCTCGGTATCATCAATCTCGACCAGAACAAGATCATGAAGGTCTTCACACTGGTTTCGCTTATGCTCATGCCTCCAACCCTCATCGCCAGTTTCTTCGGCATGAACGTGAGGTTCGGCTGGCTCGGGGAATCAAGCTGGTCATGGCTTATAGTCTTTGCCCTCATGTCCGTTTCCACCATAGGCATCTTCTGGATCTTCAAGAAGAGGAAGATGTTTTAAAATTCTTTGTGGAATCCTTTGAAATTCGGAAATTTATCCATATTTTTGCGCGCTTTTTGACCGAAAGCGCGCTTTATTTTGTAAGTCGCTGAGGCAATGCACAATAAATAATGTTTAACCCACTAGTTTGTTTTTCGATTTAATCACATGGAAGAAAACAAGACAGTTGTTGAGGTTGCTCCTGAAGCAGCTCCAGCAGTAGAAGAAACCAAGAAGAGCGTTCTCAACGCATCTGTAGCCCCAGAGAACTTTGACTGGGACGCATTTGAGAGCGATGACGTTTACGGTGGCGGCGATATCGCAGCTATCGAGGCGCAGTACAACCAGACTCTTTCAAAGGTTGTTGAAGGCGAGGTCGTAGAGGGCGTTGTTACAGCAATCAGCAAGAGAGAGGTTATCGTTAACATCGGTTACAAGAGCGAGGGTGTCATCATGGCTCCTGAGTTCCGTTACAACCAGGACCTTGCAGTAGGTGACAAGGTAGAGGTGTTCGTTGAGAATACTGAGGACAGAAAGGGCCAGCTTATCCTTTCACACAAGAAGGCTCGTCAGCTCCGTTCTTGGGATATGGTAAACGCTGCATACGCAGCAGACGAGATCGTAAAGGGTTACGTGAAGACT
>JAFQAR010000101.1 GCA_017399905.1 Bacteroidales bacterium | reverse complement strand
CGACTCCATCCCTCCCACGACTACGTCGCGGGCCCCTCCCGTTCACGAGGCCACGGGCGGCCACGCCATCCAAACTTACCCTACCGCCACTTCAGAGCATACACAATAGCCTTTTGCTATCATCTTTCTGATATTATGAGCGACAGCTATGGTAGCGAACTCTGCATTTACAAGTCGCTTACCTCTATAGCTGAACCTCTTGAAGTGATTATCATATTTGATCTGTCCGAATACGGCTTCCGGCTCGATCGGTCTCCTGCTTCTATGCATCAGTCCTTCGTCACTTGTCAGCAGTTCTCTGGCCATAGCACGGAGCTCATTGTTGCGATGGTTCACCTCAATGATTCTCGCATTGTATTTTCCTTTATAGCACATGCTTCTCAAAGGACATCTGGAGCAGTCTTTCGCACGATATACGCTCTTCGTCGACTCATATCCCAGCTCTGATTTCTCTTTGATTTGTTTTACAAACTCAAGATGTTGTCCCATAGGGCATACATAGAAGGCTAACTCCTTGTTATAGAACATGTTCTCGATGAGGAAGGCGTTTTTTCTTCTCTTGCGCTTCATCTCTGCGTGGAACATGTTATACTTGACAAAAGGAGTTATCTGATTGGATACCATATATTCATAGTTCATCTCGCTGCCATAACCAGAGTCGGCGCAGACTGTAGAACTCTGCATGCCGTAACGCCCTGCAAACGATTCAAGGAATGGTATCATTGTTCCCTGGTCATTGGCCTGATGGTATAACCCGTAGTTAGTGATGAACTGATTCTCTGTGGCAATCTGGACATTGTATCCCGGCTTGGTCTGACCGTTGTTCATCGCATCCTCCTTCATTCTCATGAACGTAGCATCCTTGTCTGTCTTGCTGTAGCTGCCGCGTTCTCCGACAATCTCAAGCTTCTCCTCGTATTCCTTCATCTTCGGAACAGACTCTTCCTTCACCTTGGTCACTTCCTTGCGTAACTTCTTGTCACTGATGCCTTTCTCATCCATCTGCACAAGGATATCATCTGTGCGCTTCCGCATCTCTTCTGCAGTCATCACATTGTCAGACTCATCCTTGAGTTCCATATTGAGAACTCTTTCTGCTTCACGCAGGATTGACTTCACCTTAAGATCCAGCTTGTCCTGATTCGTCTTGGTAGCCTTCTTCCATACAAACGTGTACTTGTTGGCGTTGGCTTCGATCTTCGTTCCATCTATATACTGGACTTCAAGGCTGACGAACTTCGCATCAATCAGCATCTGCACGACCTGAGTGAAGATATCATCCATAACATCAGCCAGACGATGCTTCCTGAACAAGTTGATTGTGTTGAAGTCCGGACGCTGCATGCCACTCAGCCACATGAAGTTGACATCGCGCTTGAGCAAAGCCTCCATCTTGCGTCCTGAGTGGATGTTCTGCAGATATGCATAGAGGATGACCTTCAGCAGCATGCGAGGCGCAAAGCTGCTAGCACCGCCACCTTTATATGTGGCTTCGATTGCGCTGATGTCGAGATGCTCGACTATAGCATCAAGCACGCGTACT
>JAFQAR010000100.1 GCA_017399905.1 Bacteroidales bacterium | reverse complement strand
TGACTTGCCGCATCCTGAAGGGCCCATGATGGCCACGAATTCGCCGTCCTTGATCTCGAATGAAACCTGATTGAGTGCTGTTGTCTCGATTTCCTCTGTACGGAAAACCTTGCTGAGGTTAGTAACTGTAATCATAGTATTATTTCTATTATTGTTTGATTTCTAACTTATATCTATTCACTATTGTGCCAAAATATCCATCTTGTTGATAGACAGTCAAATATGTGATTTTTGGTTTGAGTGTTTCTGTAAAATTCCTTTACAGTTGTGTAAAATGCTATTCATTCTTTAACGACTCTACAGGATTGCTCCTTGAGATGCGGAGGCTGTTGACTATCACGCATCCGGATATCAGGAGGATGATCGCCACGTCAGCAAGGATGAAGAACCAAGGTGAGAGCGCGATCTTCTCCGAGAAGTTCCTGAGCCATGCTGATGCCGCAAACCAGGCTCCCACGTTGCCGAGGATGATTGCCGGAATGCTGAGCTTCATGATCTCTGCCACATATATTCCCATTATCTCCTTGACCGTCGCTCCGTTGATCTTACGTACGGCCATCTCCTTGCTCCTTCGCTGCGACTCGTCACGGACATATCCGATGAGTCCGAAAAGGGCGATGATGATAGAGACCAGACATCCTATGATGACCGTGTTCCTCATCCTTCTTTCGCTGGAATAGGCCTCCCGCATAGAGTCTTTGTAAGACTTCACTACCACATCCTTGTTTTCTATCCTTGCCTGGATCACTTCTTCCACCTTAGCTATCGTCTCAGTAGTGACCTCCGTCACCTTGATGACCATGAGCGGCATATAATCCTTACCTACCTGTCCATGGAACCTGATGCTCGCACGTGCGTCCTGATTTGTCAAAGTGTTGATCCTGTAGTCCTTATATACTCCGCTGACTGTAAATGCTCCATGCTCGTCATGTTCCGTGATGTATATCTGTTTGCCTACGGCACCATCGCTCCAGTCCTGATATTCCATCATCTTTTTAACGAAACTTTCGCTTACTGCCACTTCCGATTCCGATTGAGGATATCGGCCTTCTATGAAAGGAATCTCAAGCATGTCGAAGAGTCCTGCCGAGCCAGAATACTGATCGGCGATGTTGAATAATTCCTGATAGCCGTTCTCCATCATGAAGACATTGTTGCCCGAAGAATAATCGAGAGGAAGGCTATACGACATCTGTACATCTGTTACCCCCGGCATAGTCTTCAGATCGTCGATGATACCCTGGTGCACACTGTTGTCAGTACCTCTAAGCGTTGTATAAATAAGATCCTTATATTCATATCCCGGCTTGTCATTCACGGCCTTGTTGTACTGTGCGGAGATCACACCCATCAATGTGAGCAGAAGTGCGCATATTCCGGTCTGGATGAACAGGAGTCCTAACTTCCATATCTTCTTGTTCTCACGATAGTTCTTTATTGCTGCACCGGCAGGAATCTTCGAATATAGATAGCCCGGCACGAGCGCTGCAATGAAGAATACTGCCAGTATGACCCCGACGACTGTCATATATGTTCCGCTTACAAGAAGGGCATTGACAGGGACTCCGACTATATCTTCAATGACTGTCTGAAGTGAAAGCACGAAGGCCGCAACCACGACCAATGCCGCCGCGACATCAACTGCCGCCTCTTTGAACATGATGCTGTAGATATTTGTACCGGCTGCTCCATAGCACTTGCGTACTCCCATCTCCTTTGATCTCTTCACCAATGCCGATACTGACATCAGGATATAGTTCAGGAGAGAAATCAGGATGAGAAGTATGGCTACGATGCTCAGAATGACCATCATATTCCTGATGTTGTCAGAAGAAGTATATTCTTCAACTAAAGGAGATAGAAAGAAATGAATGTCAATTCCAGATTCTTCGGCCATCTTTATGGCTTCAGGAGAATAGTTCTTTTCCTGCATAATTCTGATTGCAGGAGCAAGCATTTCCGGATCTGTACCATCTTCAAGTCTCACGTATCCTTTATAACGGTCGTTGCCGATCCAGTTTTCCGTTGATCCTTTGCCGTATGATTCCATTGACAGAAGGACATCATGCTTTACTGAACTATGATAAGGAAAGTCTTTGAATACTCCTTCGATAGTCATGGTGAACTGTGGCAATTCTTCGTTTGCAATGACCTTTCCGATGGCTTCAGATACACCACCTAATTTTTGAGCAAAGCTTTCGGAGACCATTACCGCTGCTATTTTTCCAAGTATGTGCTTCGGGTTTCCCGCAAGTATCTCCGTATCAAAGACATCGAAGAAACAGGTGTCGGCGATTATCACTGAGCCGTTTATGATATTCTTGTCTTCATCTATGAATCTGTCACTGTTCCAGATGAAAGTCGTTCGTGTCGCTGTCTTGACTCCAGGAACATATTGCTTGAATCCTGGTGCAACCGCTCCTGGAACCTGTCCATAATCGTGTTCTTCGCCCTGCTGTGTGTATAATGTGCGGATCTTGTAAATCTGTCCATAATCCGTGTAGCATTTGTCATGGCTCATCTCATAGCATACCTTCGCTATCAGAATCAGACCGATGGCTACTCCCGTACCGAGAGACAACGCCTTTATTATTGTTTCCTTCAGTTTCATTTTAATTATGCCTATCTAAATATTATATCGACCGTGCTTTCATTCTGTCATTTCGACTGAGCGAAGCGAGTGGAGAAATCTTTATATAGACTCCTCGACAAGCTCGGAATAACAGCTATCAGAATACCAGCACCTCATTATCTCCGAAATTATCATAGCCCGAAGTAATCACTTTTTCTCCGTCTTCCAATCCTTCAAGCACCTCATAGAACTGAGGATTCTGACGGCCGATGCGGATTTCACGCTTCACTGCCTTTCCTCCCTCCGGCGACACGACATAGATCCACTTTCCTCCTGTCTTTTGGTAGAATGTGCCTCGTGGAATCAGGATGGCCTTCTCCGGCTGACCCAGCTGCAGGTTGAGATAGTATGTCTGACCTGTGCGGATATTGGCTGGCTGCTCTCCGCTGAACTTGAAGTCTGCCTTGAACTTACCCTCGCGCACCTCTGGATAGACCTTTCTGATGACAGCATCGTATGACTCGTTCTGACGCTCGAACGATGCGGAAAGCCCTGCTGATACTCTGTCTATATAATGCTCGTCGATCTGTGCCTCGATCTTGTAGCTGCCGAGCTCGTTGATCTGACCGATCTTGGTTCCGCTCGCGATGGACTGACCGAGTGTCACGTCCAGAAGTCCGAGTTCGCCGCTGATAGGGGACTTGATTGTCAGGTTGTCCTTCCTTCTGCGTATCATCTGCATATTCAGACGCATGTTCTCAAGACTCTCCTGCATCTGACGTATCTCCACGCTTCTGTAGAGGCTGTCCTGAGTGGCACGCTCCTTTACAAGTTCAAGACGTCCTGCAGCGAGTTCGTAGTCTTCCTGTGCAGTAAGATATTCTTCCTTGGCAATCAATTTCTCCTCATAGAGAGCCTTGTTCTGCTCATACTTTCTCTTGAGCCTCTTCACCTCGATCTGCAGCTGGAGCTTCTCCTGCTGTACGCTCAGCCTCTGCTGCTCCATAGAGATCATGGTGTTGCGCAGAAGGTTCTCCTTTTCGGCCAGTTCAGCCTCGGAATTAAGAATCTGCAGGTCGAGATTGTCGTTGCTCAGACGGATGATCTCATCTCCGACATTCACCTTGGATCCCTCCTCGATGATGATCTGCTGCACGATACCGCCCTCCTGAGGGCTGATCTGTATCGTGGTCATCGGCTGCACCTGACCGCTGATGCGGATGTAGTCGTTGAACTCTCCGCTGCGTACCTCGCTGATCGAGAGAGTCTCACCGTTAACCCTGAGTGTGCTAGCATCGTCGCGAAGCACGAGCCAGAGGATGAATGCCGCCATAAAGGCACCGAACCAGTAGGGAAGTGCCTTCTTTGTAAAGGCCACTGCAATTCCTTTCTTCTTTTCAATTATCTTGTCCATAGGGTTATGTTTTATCGTTTATTACTGATTGATATAGCTAATTCCATTATAATAGTTCACCACGCTGCGCTTGATGTAGAACTTAAGAAGCGCATCCAGCCTGCTGGTCTTGGCATTGAGCCAGTTGTCAGATGCCTTCTGGAAATCGATCGTTGAAATCAGACCCTGCTCAAGTTTCCTGACGTTCAGGTGATATGCCTCCTCCTGAAGAGCCGCCCTGCGGTCTGCCTGATGGAAGGCTGCCGATGCTCCGTCCCTGTCCTGTACGGCACGTATCACCTCTGCTTCCACCTCACGTACCTTCTGCTCGTACTGTATTGTCGCGCGTCTGCTTTCATTACGCTTTCTTCTCAGGTTCGAGAATGTCGAAAGACGGTCGAATATAGGGAATGATAAAGACAACTGGATATACTCACCGCCATTGTTCCGGAACTGCGTATGGAACGGTGTCGGAACATACCCTTCCATTCCCGGATAGGTGTAGTAACTGGTCGACCATCCGGCATTCAACGATAGACTCGGGGTGAATTGCCATCTGGCAGTCTTCAGGTCAAGCAATGCGTTGTCCATCTTTCCTTTTGCAATTGCGATGGAAGGAAGGTTGTTCACTGCGTATTCTATGATGCTTTCCGTCTCATCCTCCGGTGTCAGTGTGGCTATCACCTCCGCATCCGCCATAGATGTGTCGATGAGCAGTTCTTCATCCATAGGCCAGAACATAAGGTCCTTGAGGGTAAGGAGAGCATCGGCGTGCTGGTTTCTGGCGTTGATCAACTGATATTCGCGGTCTGCTAGTTCAGCCTCCATCTCGATCACATCCGTATATCCTTTCTGTCCAAGTTCTTCCTGCTTCATTGCAAGCGTCAGTGCATCCTGTGCTGTCTGTACCTGTGATTCAAGGATGCCCGAGAGCTGCTGGAAATATACCACATTGTAATATGCCTCCATTGTAGCCAGGCAGATCTCATCACGAGTGAGCTCCTCCTGACCGATGCCCATCTTCAGGGCAGTCTTGCTTATCTTCATGTTGTTGACGGCCGA
>JAFQAR010000002.1 GCA_017399905.1 Bacteroidales bacterium | reverse complement strand
GAAGATCTGACCATCATAGAAAATGCCTTCGACAGGAGGCAAGGAGGTCCGGACGAAGAAGTCGATCTTATGTTCATTCTCATAAAGACGGCGTTCATATTCTGACATTCGTCTGTCGAATCTATCTTCCATATTATTCAAACGCTGATTCAAGGAATATCCCTTCAACAAATATTCTTTTAATACACGATTTGCCCAACGACGAAACCTTATGCCCCGTGAGGATTTTACCCTATATCCGACAGAAAGAATCATATCCAGATTGTAATAAGCAACTGAGTAAACCTTGCCATCCGCAGCAGTTGTCGCAAAATTTGCGACAACTGCAATATCCCTCAATTCTTCTCTCAATGCATTATTGATATGCTTGCCTATTGTTTTGACATCCCTGCCAAACAACAAAGCCAACTGGCTTCTATTCAGCCACACCGTCTCATCCTCCACCTTAACCTCCAGCCTCGTCACCTCATCCGGCTGATAGACCACAATCTCGCCTTTACCGGCTGCAGAATCCGTTATTGTCAAATTATCCATATGCTCCTCTTTTTATGTAAAGTTCAACATAAGAGCATAGTCCCGCAAATAATTGTGACGAAAAACGATGATCATAAAAAAGATTTTTCCTTTTCTTATCATCATCGCATTTTTCTTTGCTTTCTTTTTGACTTTCACCCTCCCCGAAGTATATTTGTACTCAAAATCACCGACTTATGAAAAAGCTGATTGCACTGATATCGTTTCTCTCCATCTTCGTTTCATGCGATTTTCTGTCAGATCTCGTCAATGGTGGCGAAGATACCAGCGAACTTGATTACACATATTCAAAGGATTACATTGAAGGAGCACATACGTTCTTCTTCAAGGACGGCAATTTCGTCATCTTTACTCCAGACTCCTTGTCCGGATACTACATCTGCATCGATTCTCTTGACCTGACGACAGGAGTGCTGGCAGAAGATCCTTTCTACGCTCAATGCGACTCACTCATGCGTCCCGTATTCGCCAACTATAATGACGAATACTTTTATTTCAGCAATTACACAGACAACTCTTTTGATCTGACTGCATTTATTGACGGTCAGGAATACCATTACTCCGCCCTTGAATTCGAAAGCGGCGCACCGAAGACAAAAGGATCGACCGAAGGAAGTTCAAACCTCGACAAGGCTGGGGATGTCCTGGGTATTCTTGGAATAGCTGCCGAAACCGCATCCAAGGGTTGGAAAGGATTTCTGATTGAAGGCGGCAAGTTTATTGGACTAAAATGGTTTTCCAATAATAAGGAATATGGCCAATATGGGCCTTTTGCCGATTGGGGATCAAACATCGCAGGAATCATTCTTGACCCGAAGAACAAGCTGGGAATAGCCGGACTGGCTGTATCGGGACTTCAGGCAATGGAGGCAACCGCAGAACTGTATTCCGGATTACGCATCGGGAACATCAAGCCATATATAGAAGGTATCTGGAAGATTGACGAAAACTCCGTAAAGGTTGTTTTCAGGATTGAGGAATACAGTTCAGGAACCAAAGACGTCCCTATCGGTACCATCCATCACAAAAAAGATGACGGAGCATGGGAGCAGGGTGAAAACCACCACATAAACGGAACGACACAATATTACGAAGAGACATTTACTGACCTCAAGGCCGGTAGACACGGGTTTCGATGCATAGTTTACCCAAGTTTGTTCATCGGACATCCGCTCCTTCAGCAATACTATGGATTCAAGACTGCGATCAGCTACGTTGACATATCTCCTGTATTCATGTCCGAACTTAGTCTGCAATCCACAACCAGACAGGACGACCTGATACTTGCTTCTGTAAAAATCAAGCTGGACTTCCTTTCAGAAATGGACAAAACGGTGATGCAGTATTCAGATGATTATGGAGTTTGCATAATTCAGGACGGAAAGAAAGATTTCTATTCTGCAAAAGACCCGGAAAACGCAGGCAATGAATTCTACATTACACTTAATCTTCCATTTAGTGACTTCCAGGAAATCGGAGACAATTCATACAAGTATTACGGTGATCTGAAATTCCATGTCTATTATACTTCATCCGGATATCAACAACTTCGAGACGAGAGGGTACTTGATATCATTCACAACGAAGACGACCGATGGGTGGATCTGGGGCTGAGTGTGCTTTGGGCGAAGTATAATGTCGGGGCGACCTCTCCGGAGGAGTATGGCGGGTACTATGCCTGGGGAGAGACGGAGACGAAGAGTAGTTATACATGGGAGAATTATAAATTTTACAAATATTATGATAGAATCAACGACTTAGTGTATTTTGAAAACATTGGCACTGATATCAGTAATACCATATACGATGTATGTGCATATAATGACAGTTCAGGCGCTAGACTTCCAACTGTTGCTGAGATTAGAGAACTTATCAGTAATTGTTTGATTGAGAATATTAGTTATAATAATGTTAAAGGAAAATCTATAATTGGCAAAAATGGTAATGGAATCTTTCTTCCGTTAGCGGGCTATTATGATTATTCTGAAGTTAATGAAAAAACAATGGAAGGCCTCTACTGGTCTAGCACAGTTGAAGAAGATCAAAATGGCCAATATTCGAGTGCGTATGGTTTATTTTGTTCTAAATGGGGATATGACTTTGAGGCAAGCGACTGTTTTGAAATTGTTGATTTTGCGCGATATATCGGAGTTTCCGTCCGTCCGGTCAAAGACAAATAGGAATAAAGTCAAGAGTCATCAGCCTCTGTTTTTTCGGACCGTGCTACCCCTCTGGCCGCAGAGGGAGGGGCCCATCGCTTGCGATGGGAGGGATTGTCCGAAAACAGAGGCTGATGACATTATTTATCGCCACTGAATCACCTAAATATCTACTACTCAATATTTTACACATTCATCGTTGCGCAAATATGCGCAACGATGAATATATAAACAGCTATATATCAACGTGTTAAGTGATTCACAGAAAATTACCTCCGTTCATTCATAGAGAATGACCGGAGGTACATATATCATTTCGAGCGACCGGAGTGAGACGAGACCCTATCCGAGGACAACCACAACCTTGTGGGATCCCGGAGTGTGAGGAACTACACGGCCGTCGACAGGCTGGCCGTCGACTGTCATTGAAGCGACGCCCTTGCAGACTCCTGAAGGATTCTGGACAGTGATCTCGTACTCGGAACCGCGGAAACGGCGCTTCACTGTGTATTCCTTCCACTCGGAGCAGATGCACGGATCGATCTCCAGACCGCCGTATGCAGGCTTGATGCCGAGGATGAACTGGGTGATAGCATACCAGTTCCAGGCAGCAGTTCCGGTCAGCCAGCTGTTCTTGGCCTCACCCGGACGCGCGGCATCCTTACCGGCGATCATCTGTGAATATACGTACGGCTCGACCTTGTGCAGGGCGCTGTTCTCTTCCGTATATGAAGGGCAGATCTTGCGGAAATAGTCCCACGCATAGTCACCGCGTCCGAGAACGGTCTCGCCGATGATGACCCAAGGGTTGTTGTGGCAGAATATGCCGGCGTTCTCCTTATATCCTGCAGGGTATGACGAAATCTCACCGTACTCTACAAGGTATTCTGTGAATGCAGGGTTGTTCAGCACGATTCCATGCTCGCAGTCGAGGCGCTCCTTGACTGAATCAAGCGCCTTCTGCACCATTCCCTCTTCAAGACCGATTCCGGCCATGGTGCACCAGCCCTGAGACTCGATGAAGATCTGGCCTTCCTTGTTCTCATGCGAACCGACCTTGCGGCCGAAATAATCATATGCGCGGAGATACCATTCTCCGTCCCAGCCCTGCTTCTTCACAGCCTCGACCATGTCGTCGATGAACTTCTGTGCGCGAGAAGCCTCCTGCGACAGGCCTGTCTGAAGGCAGAGCTCGACATAGTCACGTCCGCAGACCACAAAAAGTCCTGCGATCATCAGGGACTCCGCCTTAGAACCTTCCGTCTTGTTCTCAGTGGTCTGGAAAGACTCGTTAGGATCCCATGAGAAGCAGTTCAGGTTCAGACAGTCGTTCCAGTCGGCGCGTCCGATAAGCGGAAGCATATGAGGTCCGAGGTTGTTCACCACATGGTCAAACGAAATACGCAGATGCTCCATGAGCGAAACCTCCGATCCCGGCTCGTTGTCGAACGGAACAGGCTCGTCAAGGATGCCGAAGTCTCCCGTCTCCTTTATATATGCTACAGTTCCAAAGATGAGCCACATAGGGTCATCGTTGAATCCGCCGCCGATGTCGTTGTTTCCACGTTTCGTGAGAGGCTGATACTGGTGGTAGCATCCTCCGTCAGGGAACTGGGTCGAAGCGATGTCGATGATGCGCTGACGTGCGCGCTCAGGTATCTGATGGACGAAGCCCACGAGGTCCTGGTTCGAATCACGGAAGCCCATTCCACGGCCGATTCCGCTCTCGAAGAAGGAAGCCGAACGGGACATGTTGAATGTCACCATGCACTGGTACTGGTTCCATATGTTGACCATCCTGTCGAGCTTCTCTTCAGGACTCTTTACAGAATAGATGTCCAGCAGACCGTCCCAGTACGCCTTGAGTTCCGAGAATGCGGCATCCACCTTGGCCGATGTATCAAGCGAAGCGATCAGATCCTTGGCCTTGGCCTTGTTGATTACCGGAGAGCTTCCGCTGTGCAGGAGGCCTGGTTCCGGCTCCGACACGAACTTCTCATCCTGTGCGTTTTCCACATAACCGAGAAGGAAGACATAGTCCCTGCTTTCTCCCGGAGCAAGTTCGACTTCGATGAAGTGGGATGCTATCGGGCTCCATCCGTGCGCCACACTGTTCGAAGCCACACCGGCAAGCACGTTCTGAGGGTCACGGAACTCATTGTACAGGCCTACGAAAGTCTCCCTGTCGGTATCGAAACCGTCTATAGGGGAATTCACGCTGTAGAATGCATAGTGGTTGCGGCGTTCCTTGTATTCGGTCTTGTGGTAGATAACGGATCCGTCCACCTCAACCTCACCGGTAGAGAAGTTGCGCTGGAAGTTCTCCATATCAGTAGCGGCATTCCACAGACACCACTCCGCAAAGGAATAGAGCTTGAACTTCCTGGTTTCCGCAGATGTATTGCGAAGCGTCATCTTCTGGACCTCGCCCCACACTCCGAGAGGAACGAAGAAAAGCACGCTCGCCTCTATGCCATCCTTGGCACCCGTAATGCGTGTATAGCTCATTCCGTGGCGGCACTCGTAGAAATCGAGCGGAGTCTTGCAAGGCTTCCATCCCGGCGACCATACGGTACCGTTGTCGTTTATGTAGAAGTACCTTCCGCCGTTGTCCATAGGGACATTGTTGTAGCGGTAACGGGTGATCCTGCGGAATTTTGCGTCCTTATAGAAGGAATAGCCTCCGGCCGTATTGGAAATCAAAGAGAAGAAATCTTCGTTTCCGAGATAGTTGATCCATGGCCACGGAGTCTTTGGGTCTGTGATGACATACTCACGGTTGATGTCATCGAAATGTCCGAATGTCTTTTTCATAATTATTCAGTTGTCAGGTAAAGTACACGGCTGCTCCAGTCATCCTGTTTATGATAATCCACTATATGCTTCACAGGTATTTCAAGTCCGTTCTCCATGAGGAAGCTGCCGCTGAACGACTTTCCTTCGTATGGGAGAGGGACATTGTCTATCCTGTTCAGTTCATGGACCGTATATCTCTTCGAAGGATCGAGACCTGCCATCTTCACGCGCGGGAGATGATCGTCATAGAATGTCTCGGTCTTCCACCAATAGAACACCGCCTCTGATTTGTCCGGCTCCACATACATCAATGAAGCCATGTTATGTCCGTCGTACGGAGATACAAGACGGTATATGTCACCGAACTGCACCACGTGGCGGATATCCTTGTATTCGGCGATGGCGTTCCGGCAGAGGGCCTTCTCCTCATCCGTCATGTTCTTCGGCTGGATCTCCATGCCGAGGCGGCCGCTCATGGCGACGTCGATACGGTATTTCAGCGAAGTCGTGCGGAATACCGTATGGTTAGGAGTGGCGCTGATATGGGATGCCATTGCAATGGCAGGGAAGAAATAGGAAGTTCCCCACTGCATGTAGACGCGCTGGAGGGCATCGGTGTTGTCGCTCACCCAGAACTCATCGAACCATGGGAGGACTCCCCAGTTTGCACGTCCTCCGCCCGATGCGCAGGCCTGGATGGTAAGGTCCGGATACTTGGCACGTATCCTGTCACAGACCTTGGCAAATCCGCGATGGTATTCTATATAAAGATGACTCTGCCTGTCCTTGGAAAGATACTGCGAGCCATGGTTTGATATAGGCATGTTGGCATCCCACTTTATGTAGTCGATTTCCGGATTCTCCGTCATCAGGTCATCCACAACACTGAACAGGAAGTCCTGCACTTCAGGATTGGCAAGGTCAAGTACAAGCTGAGTGCCTCCGCGTCCTGTGACAAGATCCCTCTCCGGAGCCTTGATGACCCAGTCAGGATGCTTTTCAAACAACTCGCTTGTAGTATTGGTCATCTCCGGCTCGATCCATATGCCGAACCTGATGCCATGCTTGTGGGCCTGCTCCACCAGCCATCCTATGCCGTTAGGAAGCTTGTTCCTGTCCACAACCCAGTCACCGAGGGCGCAGTTGTCGGTCAGACGCGGATACTTCACTCCGAACCAGCCGTCATCCATGACGAAGAGTTCGCCACCCATTGACGCAATGTCAGCCATCATCTGGTCCATACCCGGCTCGTTGATGTTGAAGTACACGCCCTCCCAGCTGTTGAGCAATATCTTGCGGACCCTGTCACCATGGGCAAGCTTATACTTCCTGCCCCATCTGTGGAAATTGCGGCTGGCACCGCTCAATCCTTCGTCAGAGTATGTGAGGGCAAGCTCCGGTGTCCTGAATATCTCCTTCGGCTCAAGTATGTATGCCGAATTGTCCGGATTTATTCCAGCATAGAATTCATGATAATCGGTGTCACGGGTATCTATCCTCAACTCATAGTTGCCGCTGTAGCATAAGGCGGCACCTATCACACGTCCCACATTCTCCTGAGGCTTTCCGTCAAGCGAAAACATGACCTCCGAATGGTCGGTATGTGAATTACGGGAACCGTCCTTGTTCTTTATCACCATCATTCCCCTTTCGAGAGGCTCCTGAACAAGACGTCCTTCCGCTGCCCAGGTTCCGTGAAGATGGCTCATCCATACGTCGCCGACACGGATAGGAAGACTTCCCGAATCGAACCTGGTCAATGTGACAGGCTTCTTTCCCTGATTTTCGATTTCCGTCCAGGTCTCTATCATGTCCACGTCCTTATAAGCCCTGTAACAGACAGTGACATAGAAAGGATATACCGTGTCCTTCATTCTTATGCGCACGACTTCGGCAGAAGCCTCTTCTGTCCTGTCGACGGATTCCACCTTCAACGACGTGGACATGTTTCCGTCCGCATGTGTCACTCCCAAGGATGCCTCGGAAGCACCTGAGAGACCGTATGCACGGTATGCGCTGTGATGTGAAGCGCCGGCTGCTCCGATGTTTTCCACATCGGCATCGGAAAGACGTCCGCCGAAATACCGGATCTGCAGATCTCCGCCCTTTTCGGCCTTAAGCACCATCTCGACGTTCGGTGTCGAAACCCTCACCTGTGCAAAAGCAGATGATGCCGCTGCCAGCAGGGTAATGATCAAGGTAATCGATCTTTTCATATATTTCCTGTTATCTGTCTTAGAGATTATCCTTTACAAATGCTCCCCACGGGCTGAGGTCGGTATCAGCCCACGGACCTTCAGAAACCGCAGAAGGATAAAGCATCGAGCATGTCTCCTTCTTGTCGGAAATCGACCAGAAGGCATAACTGATGTCATTGTCGTCCATCCACTCGATCCACGCTTCCGTCGACTCCACATCGACCGGTCCCTGACCGTCGGCATTCATTCCGCCGCACTCGGTCACAAAAAGGGCAAGACCCTTGGACATGGCGTAGTCGCCTTTCGCACGCAGCCACTCCTTGTGTGTACCGGCATAGAAATGAAGGGTATACATGATATTGTCATATCCTACGATAGGATCATCCGCGGCATCATCGACGTTCTGCGACCAGCGAGGTGTGCCTACAACGATTACCGCATCCTTCTCAATGGCCCTTATGGCAGCTATGACCGTCTCGGAATATTCCTTTATCTCGGCCCATGTATAATCTATCTGATTCACATGATCCTTGTACGAAGGCTCGTTCCATATCTCGTAGATCACATTAGGAACGCCCTTGTACTTGTCTGCCATATATGTGAAGAACTCCACAGCCGCATCCGTATGAAGTCCATGCGCATGCCAGTCCACAAGCACATACACACCGTTTTCGACAGCCGCATCCACGATCGTGCAGGCACATTTCTTGCCGAAATCAGGATCCTTGAGGTAGCACTGTGCCTGACATTCCTCATTGTCGATCTCGACTCCGATGGCCGCACGCACAAGTTCCGCATCCCAGTCCTCGACAACATGCCTTACGGCACCGGCGTTATAGAAACGAGGCCAGAGCACATTCCATCCGAAGCTCATGCCCTTAAGTTCAACCGTATCACCCGATTCATTCATCAGGGCCGTACCCTCAACATGAAGACGCTCCACCTGAGGGACCTGACAGCAGCTTGCCGCCAGCATGACGGCAGTCACCGCCACAAAGAAAGGTTTTCTCACGACGAGTAGATTATAAATGATTATATATCAAACAAATACAAAATATGCGTGCCGTCAGAAGAAAGCACGCATATTCTATAATGAATTATTACTCAGCAACCTGAGGTCCACGGCGTACCTCAAGCTCACTCTGGATTTCCTTCATCCTCCTGGTTGTGAGAGGATAGATTGAAATGAAGATGAGAGAAAGGGCAGCCACGGCTGCAGGGACGAAGCTCATAAGAGCCTTCACCCATGTGAGCGCATATTCGGTCTGGATCGCACCAGCCTCAGTGCTGTATCCGACAGCAGCAAGGATCGCTGTAACCGCAGAACCTCCGATAGCACCTCCGAACTTCTGAGCCATCGATGAAGATGAGAAGATCAGGCCTGTCGAAGCTGTGTTGAACTTAAGCTCGGCATAGTCCGAAATGTCGGCATACATACTCCACACGAGAGGAGAAACGATACCTGTGATGATCGAGATCACTACCTGCATGAGCATCATGAGCCAATATCCGCCTGATGTAAGAGGGATGAAGAAGAAGAGGCAGCTCAGACCGATGAGAAGGATGAGCGAATACATGAATGTACTCTTCTTTCCGATCTTTCTTGTAATCCAAGGGCACATAGCCACACCTGCCATGTTCGCAACCTCACCTACGGCGAAGAAGATTCCTGCATAGAAGAGGAACTCGAACGAGAATATCTTGAGCTGGGCTCCGTCACCGATCACGCTTGCAAAGAAGAACGGACCTGCCGTATAACGAGCGGAGTTGAAGAGGTTGAAGAAGAGGACACCTCCGAGAAGGATCCACCATGGAGCATTCCTGAAAAGGGTCTTGAGGTCAGATCCCACGGATGTCTCCTTAGGCATGCTCTTCACTGTCTCCTTTGTCATTCTGAAGCAGAGGAGGAAAAGTAAGAAGCAGCATACGGCTACTGCTATCATTGCATACTGCCATGAAGACGGATCGTTCACAGAACCTTCGATGCCCTGAATCCTGTTGAACATCTTGCAGAGAGGCTCCCAGCCTGCAAGAACGATGAAGCTTCCCGCATATGCGAAGAACATTCTGAAAGAAGAGAAAACCGTCTTTTCGTCAGAGTCTGCGGTCATCACGCCGAGCATTGCGCCGTAAGGCACATTGATGGCGGTATAGACTGTCATCATGAGGATATATGTTACATATGCCCAGATACGCTTGCCCTCGTAAGAAAGATCCGGTGTTGTGAACAGAAGGACACCTACGACTGCAAACGGAATGGATATCCAGAGCAGATAAGGTCTGTATTTTCCCCATTTTGTCTGGGTACGGTCTGCGATGATACCCATCATAGGGTCGGATACAGCATCCCAGATACGTGTCACGAGCATCAGGAATGTGGCATCCACAAGGCTGAGACCGAAGATTGTCGAATAGAAGAACGGAAGGTAAGCCGTGAAGATCTTCCAGAACATAGAAGACGACATGTCTCCGAAGCCATATCCGATCTTCTGGCTGAGCGGTGCCTTTGGAGCAGCCGCGGTTGTATTTGCATTGGTCATTTTGAAGTGGTTATGTGATTATCCTTGCAAAGATAATAATTTTATGGATTCCTCGTCAAGCTCGGAATGACATTGAGGGAGACTCGGAATGACATTGAGGGAGACTCGGAATGACATATGGTGAAACCGGAATGTCATCAGAGGAGGTTGCGGTCTATGAGTCTGTTGAGTCTCTTTACGGTCTCTCCGGTCGTGAAGGCATCCGGCTCAGTGTTCATGCAGTAATCTACAAGACGGTCCACGGTAGATGTTGCCACATGCATGCGAGTGTCGCTTGAAGCATAATAAATGAACACCTTTCCGTCCTCATCGGCGATCCATCCATTCGTGAACAGCACGTTCATGACGTCACCGATGTACTCGCCTCCCTCCGGCACCATGAAGAATCCGGCAGGCTCAGCTATGACCTTCGAAGGGTCCTCAAGCGAAGTCATGTACATATAGAGGACATAACGGAGGCCCGATGCGCAGCCACGCACGCCATGGGCAAGGTGGAGCCATCCGCGGTCCGTCTTTATCGGATGCGGACCCTCGCCGTTCTTTGTCTCCTTGATGGTATGGTAGTGGCGGTGGTTGATGATCTTCTCTTCAGTTATAACCACCTTTTCCATGCTGTCGACAAGAGCCCAGCCGATGCCGCCGCCGTTTCCTGCGTCGATGAAACCGTCCTGCGGACGTGTGTAGAGGGCATATTTTCCGTCAACGAACTCAGGATGAAGCACGACATTACGCTGCTGTGACGACGATTCCATATCCGGAAGACGCTCCCAGTCCACAAGGTTCTTCGTCCTCGCCACTCCGGCCGCAGCAACAGCGGAAGAGAGGTCTCCCGGAGCCGCAGCAGGGTCCTTGCGCTCGACGCAGAAGATGCCGTAGATCCAGCCGTCCTCGTGAGCCGTAAGGCGCATGTCGTAGACATTCGTCGCAGGCTCTCCGTATTCCGGCATGGTGATCGGACGGTCCCAGAAACGGAAGTTGTCGATTCCGTTAGGGCTTTCCGCCACAGCAAAGAAAGACTTGCGGTCAGCACCCTCCACCCGCACCACGAGCACATACTTTCCATTCCATTTGATTGCACCCGAGTTGAACGCAGCATGGATACCGAAACGTTCCATCAGATAAGGGTTCGTCTCCTTGTTGAGGTCGTAACGCCAGAAAAGAGGCGCATGGTCTCCTGTAAGTATCGGGTTTGCGTAGCGTTCGTAGACGCCGTTGCCTTCGACAGGCTCGTTCTTTCTTGTAATGAGGGACTCGTGCTGTGCCTTGAGCCACTCGTATCTTTCTTCAAAAGTCATATCTCTCCTATTACAGTAACACAATGTTCTCAATCTCTACGAATTTCTTGAAATCCTCTTCTGACTGCTGGCCAGGGAAAGGAGCATAATAGTGGTTCGGCTGATCGCATGCATTCCTCCACACAAGCACATAAGACACAGGGTAGTCCTTTACTGCAGGATAGAGGATTTCTGTCCACCATGCCGGCTCCTTCACGCTCTCACAGCCTGTCTCCGTAACAGCCATGAGCTTTCCATGCTCCTGCGCAAAGGCAGCTGTAATTTCCAGGGCATTCTTCATGCTGGTCATGTATCTTTCCTTCGAACCTCCATGATAGCAGTCGAAGCCCACCATGTCGACGATCTCGTCGCCAGGATACCTTTCCCCGTAGACCTCAGGAGCGCTGAGCTCGCCTGCACCAGGAGAATATGCCCATACCAGACCTGTCATGCCGCGCTGGTTCACCATATAGTCATAGGTCATCTCCCAGAGAGCCTTGTACTGCTCGGTCGTGCAGAGCTTCTGACCCCACCAGAACCAGCTTCCCGTGTGCTCATGCCATGGACGGAAAATCAAAGGTACCTGTTCGCCGTCAGCAGTCTTTATCGACTCCATGAAGTCTGCCACATTCGAGAGCCAGCCCATGAAAAGTTCATGCTTCTCTCCTCCAGGAAGGATGGAAGCGACCACCTGGTCAGAAGATACGTCCCATGCATCTCCTCCTGTGAGAGGATTGCGCGGATGCCATGAGAAAGTCGTCACTCCTCCTCTTTCGTGATGCGCAACCGCAGCGGCACGCATGTGCTCGAAAAGGTTCTTGTCAAGATTGGCAGGCCAACCCATCTCTATGCCTCCGAGATCCATTCCGTATACTGCAGGATATTTTCCGGATGTTGCATACACATCCGACTGCGTGTATTCCGTCGCATCATCGGCAAGTTTCCATGTGTGGCCGTACATGTATGTATCCTGATGGCCGAACATTATCTTTCCCTCACCGGCAAGCCCGGCAAGACGTCCCAGGAGGGCATCGGCAGGAGTCTGATCCGACTCCGCCGGGCCTCCGCATGAAAGTGTAAGGATTGCAGCTGCAATCATGGTAAAAGGTTTAAGTGTATTTTTCATTGCTTCATATTTGTTTGATTCCTGATCAGATCAGGGAAGATATTATTCTTTTTCCGGAGATGAATCATAAATATCATCAAGAGAGCGGCTGTCAGTATAGGAACCGATCATCGCCTGAATCGCAGCCCTGGCTTCTTCAGAACAGAATTCTCCTGAAGCGTGGTTGACGAACGCATGCTTTTCGTTTCCCGCACCGGCTGCGCCGTTATCCCAGATGACCGAAGGAACACCGTTCAACGCCGCAAGCTTCGTGAAATATTTCAGATAATACTGCTGGAACTGCTGTTCACGTTCAGTGGCACGGTTGACACAGCCGAACTCTCCGAAATAGACAGGTATACCCTTAGACACATAATTTGTGTAGAGCTTTTCAAACACCCTCCTGAGTTCTGCTTCGTTGTCACCTGGAGCTTTCTTCGATGCGGCGGCATTATGTCCCCACTCCGAATACTTGGCAGTGAGCGTATATTCATGAGGATCATAACAATGCACAGAAATCATCAGCTTGTCCTTGACGGTATCGTCAGGCATCTGGAACGACTCCAGTGCTATGTCCACATTCGTACAATAGGCAGGAATTCCAAGAACACGCGCAGCATTGCTTCCTCCCGCTGCGCGGACAGCATCCACGAAGGTCTGGTTCCACTCGTTCAGGCATGCATACTGCTTTCCTCCATCCGAGCGGTTCTCTCCCCAGCCCCATCCACCGTCATGGATCTCGTTGAAGGCTTCGAAGATGAGGAAATCTCCCTTGTCCCTGAACTTTTCCGCTATCTGCGTCCACATGGCCTTCACCTGAGCCACAATCTGCTTCTGGACTTCCTGATCCTTTGCCGCAGTCTTTATATCAAGCCAATGGTTGCTGTCCGCTCCGTCATGATGCATGTTGATGATGACGTTCAGACCTGCAGATTCCGCATATCCCACAACTTCGGCAACCCTGTTCAGCCATGCCTCTTCGATCTTGTATTCAGGTGCCGCACCTATGTGTCCGAGCCAGGTGACAGGAATACGGACCGTCTTGAACCCGATAGCCCTGAGCTTCGTAAATGTAGCCTGAGTGGCTTTAGGATTGCCCCATGCGGTCTCGCCGGACACACCGTTGTTATAAGCATCGAAATGATTACCGAGATTCCAGCCGAGACCCAGCTTCTGCGCCATCTTCCATGCAGCATTGTCGCCGTGCACCGGAGCATCTCCCGAAACGCCTGTTCCGGCCGCCTGCCTGATCTCGACAGACTTCCTTACATCTCCGGCAACGACGGAAACCGTTGAAGAACGTTCTTCCGGCCAGTCATTCGGCTCCACAGCAACCGTAACCACGGTCTTTCCGTTCTTGTCCTTCGTTCCCTTCTCTGCATTTATCCAGCTGTCTCCGGGCAGAAGATACATCGTCCTGGAAGTCGTCACCGTGAATGTCTGCTCACCTCCTTCGGCAGTGAATTCCAGAGACTCCTTGTCCACCACAAGCTTTCCCTGGTCCGTCTGCTCTGAACCATCAGGACCGCATCCTGCAATAAGGAAGAGCGCCGCGATGTTGCATAAGATTCTTTTCATAGTCCTTATGTCCGTTAACTTACTTCCTGAATCTTGCGAAAAACTCCTTCTTGATCTCACGCCACTCAGGCACCTGCCACATCGCATGTCCGCAATGAGGATAGCAAATCCACTGCTTTTCCGACTTCACATGATTGTATGAAGCGAAATTCGTATGAGGCGGACAGGTAGGATCCTGAAGACCTATGGACATATATACAGGACATTCGATCCTGTCCGTAAAATTCTTCACGTCGAAATAGCTGAGGGTCCTGTAAAGGTCCTCGTCGCTTATTCCAAGCTCCTTCTGTGCAGCAATGACTTCATTTCCAGGCCATGAAGCGACCTTGAAATAATCCGGATAGTCACCGAGGAAAGGCACCGCAGGCGCGATGGCCTTGATCCTGTGGTCAAGCGATGCGGAAATGAATGAAAAGGCACCTCCCTGGCTTTCTCCTTCAGCAACAAGATGATCCTGGTCCACCTTCTCACGCGAGCATACGAAATCGACTGCACGTACGACATCGGCGAATGCTCCTCTGTAATAATATGTATCCTTGCTCTCGAGTCCTTCCGCAACCCATATTCCCTTTCCGGTAGCCGGAGTGTTCAGGGCCTGGCCGCGCACACAGAGCGTGAACTCGATCATATCAGGATTTGCAGAAGGATCCGGATAATACACATCGGAATTATATCCCATATAATATATGGTAGTGTTGTACTTGCCTTCCTTTACAGGCTCGGCATACACTCCGCTTATCTTCTCGCCTCCCCATGAACGCATCTCCACATGATATACGCGACGGATGTCGTTTGAATGTTCCGGAAGAAGAGTCAGCTTATATTCAGGATCTACGGCAGCAAGCTCGGAGAGAGTCTGTTCCCAGAACTCATCGAAATCCGGCTGCTTGTCCTGAGGAGATGCTATCTGCTCGGGGTTGAAGCCCACGTTGCTGCGGCAAAGCTCCGTCTTTCCTTCCTCGCATGAAAGATAAAGGACTGCCTTGTAGAAACCTGGGACAAGATCGAGTGAAAAGCCTGCGGCAGCCTTGCCGTCACGCACCTTCACCGATGCATCATATGTGCCCACAGGCTCGCCCTTGTCGGTCTCCACCTCAAGCACAAGATTCATCTTTCCGTCTTCAGGAGCCTTCACGCCCACTTCAAGAACATGCGGTCCTTCACCTATGAAGATGCCGTCGTTCTCTTCCACTTCAAACCATGCCTGAGGTCCGAGAGCCTTCTCGATGGCGGAAGCGGCATACCTGATCACCCTCAAGGTCGACTGGTCGCACGCATACACCGAATTAAGACCCTGCTGCTCCTGGGCAGGATCGCCGCAGTAGTCGTCTCCCTGCTGCCAGTAGATGTTGGTCTGGGACTGGCTCGCAAGACCGCCCCATCCCCAGAAGTTGAGACCTGCGAAAAGTCCCTTCTCCTTTGCGGATTCTGCGATACGGCCAAACACATGCATGTAGTATCTGTCCCTTGAGGTGGTAGGGGTTCCCTGTGCGAACTTGAAGTCGTCGCGAGGGAAGCCGAACTCCTCCATCACGACAGGCTTGCCATACTTTTCAGCGATGGCAAGATGCTCGTCGATATATTCGTCGGTGTTCTTTATGGCTATAGGAAGATTTGTCTTGAGCGTATTCTCACGCACCCAGCTCCAGTTGTAAGGCCAGATGTGGATGTTCATGTAATCTATGTCAGGGCAGGAATGGACCTTCTCGAAAAGTTCGAGGCTTCCCTCGCAGCCGTGACGGCCTTCGCTTCCGGAAGACACCATATGGTTAGGGTCGATGGACTTGATCAGCGACGCAGTGGTCCACATGAAGTCCACGAATGCAGCCTGTCCCGCCGAATCAGGCCTGAAGCAGCGCGGCTCGTTTCCAATCTGCCATGAGAAGATCGCAGGGTCATCCTTGTAAGGCTTGCCTGTCACCGTGTTCGTACGGCTCACCACATGCCTTACATGGTCGTAGAACATGTTCTTGGCCTTTTCATTGGTAACGAACTGAGCCACATAATCGCAGTAAGCCTTGTATCCGACCTCTGCCGGTATGAGGGCCTTTCCGGCTCCCGCCCATTCAAGGTACATTCCGTATCCGCCGGACCATTCCCATGAATTGTTGATGTAGAGGACCGCCTTCATGTTCCTTTCAGCCATTTCGGCAAGAAGGTAGTCGAGTCCGCGGAATATGGTGTCGTTGTACACGCCCGGCTCCTTCTGGAGGGTAGGGCACACACGGGTCGGTATTCCGTCCGGACCATCTCCGCCTACAAGTACGCGCAGGTTGGTCATACCGAGGGCCTTGAGCGTGTCGAGCTCCGCCTCCAGACGTGCACGGTCACCGCCCTGTCCCTCGCTGCCGAGGATAGCTCCGTACCAGAAGTTTGTTCCGATGAAATGTGATGGATAGTCTTCACATACAAAGACACCGTCTTCGACCTTTACGAAAGACGGAGATGATTGCCGGCATGAGCTCAGCAGAACAGCCGAAGCGACAGCCAGAACCGCAAAAATCCTAATTGGTTTCATTAATCAGCGCTATTAATTATTATAATAACGCAAAATTAAGCAGAGAAGAAAAGCTAAACAAGTATATATTTATCTATTTATAATACTTTTTAAACAAGTACCTTGTTTTTCTTGAACATGGCCCGGAACTCACGCGGAGTATAGTTCCTCTTGGCCTTGAAGGTGCGGTTGAAATTGGACAGGTTGTTGAAGCCACATTCATAGCATATCTCGGAAACATTCTTCGTCGTATCGACAAGCATCCTCGCGGCATGTCCCAGACGGATATCCACTATATAGTCCGACAGCGTACGGTCAGTCCTGCGACGGAAGAAACGGCTGAACGCCACGGGACTCATACCCACAAGATCCGCTAGCTCGGCAAGCTTCAGCGGCTTCGAGTAATTGTCATCTATATACTGCTTCACCTTCTGCACCCTGCGGCTCTCCGTACTCTTTGCCGAATGGGCGAAAGAACTGGAAGCCAGGACCCTGGAATCGTCGGACACCGAAAGCTCGTAGAGTATATAAAGGAACTTCAGGAACTGGATGAAGCGCTCCTGCTCGGAAGCTATCGTGTCCAGGACCGAATATATCTTCATTATTGAAGCAAGGGGAAAAGAGAGGCCGTGCCCCGCACGGGCAAGCATCCTCTTTATTGAAGCGAACTGATTCCTGGACAGAAGCCCGTTTCCGAAAATGTCGCCCGGAAACTGTATGGTGATCTCCCTTATGTCCGTCGAACGGCAGTTCCCCTGCTCCCAGACATGCTCGAGATCCTCGCCCCCGATGAGCACAAGCTCGTAATCCCCTATCTCCTCTACACTGTCACCGACAATCCTGCGCACACCTTTTCCATTCTCTATAAAATTCAGCTCATATTCCTTATGCTGATGGAGAGGATATGTGAATTCCGTCTTGTGGCGCTCCACGATGTAGAAGCAGTCCTTTTCGCTGAGCCTTGTTATTTCCGTAAGAACCTTTCCCATGACAATAAGCATCTATCAATGGCAAATATATGAAATCTCCATATAAAACCGATACTTTTTTAACATCTATTTATACATAGACATCCTATTGCATACACACCTGCAGGTTGTACTTATTTTTGATTATATTTGTAGGAAATCATTCCCGAAACATGAAAAGTACAGACAAGACATCAGCTGAACTGCTTGCCGCGCAGGCCCTTTCAAGACAGATGAAGAAGGAGCTGCAGGAAAACATACTGCCATACTGGATGAAGTCGATGTGCCGCCCGGAAGGGGGATTCTACGGACGCATCAGCGGTATGGAAGAGACAGACGTCCAGGCTCCGGTCGGAGGAATAATGACAGCCAGGATGCTGTGGACGTTCGCATCGGCATACAGGCTCCTCGGCAATGAGGAATATCTTGAAATGGCCCGCAAGGCCATGGACTTCATACTTACGCACTTCTATGATTCCGTATTCGGAGGAACATACTGGTCCGTCAATCCGGACGGAAGTCCCCTCGACACCAAGAAGCAGATATATGCGATAGCCTTCACGATATACGGCCTGGCCGAACTCAACCGTGCGACCGGCGACGCCAAGGCCCTTGAGTATGCCATAAAGCTGTTCAACGACATCGAAGACCACAGCTTCGACACGGAAAAGGACGGATATTTCGAAGCCTTCACCCGCGAATGGGCCCAGATCGAGGACATGCGCCTGAGCGACAAGGATGCAAACGAAAGCAAGACCATGAACACGCATCTGCATGTGCTCGAAGCATACACCTGCCTCTACCGTGTATGGAAGAACCCTCTGCTCGAAAAACGCCTCAAAGGCCTGATAGAGATATTCGGGAAGCATATCCTGGCGGAGGACGGCCACCTAAAGCTGTTTTTCGACGATGACTGGAACTGCGGATACGACACCCTTTCCTACGGACATGACATCGAGGCTTCATGGCTCATCCATGAAGCGGCGCTCGTGCTCGGCGACGCCGAGGTTCTCGAGCGCATTGAGGCCCT
The DNA here is from genome assembly GCA_017399905.1 of Bacteroidales bacterium. Taxonomy (GTDB): domain Bacteria; phylum Bacteroidota; class Bacteroidia; order Bacteroidales; family UBA932; genus Cryptobacteroides. The sequence continues at coordinate 67,722 of JAFQAR010000002.1, read as the reverse complement.
TGTGCCGCATATAGCCGATGCCGCATGCGAAGGCTTCACGCCTGAAGGCGGCATGATATACGAAAGGCACGGAAAGGACGGCGAGGCCGATATGGACCGCCACTGGTGGGTACAGGCCGAGACCGTCGTGGGCTGCTTCAACCTCTGGGACCACTTCGGCATGAGTGAAGGTCTGGAAAACGCCCTCATGTGCTGGGAGTTCATAAAATCTGGCATCATTGACAAAGAAAGCGGAGAATGGTTCTGGAGTCTCCGCTCTGACGGAACCGTCAACCGCGACGACGACAAGGCCGGATTCTGGAAATGCCCGTACCACAACGGCCGCATGTGCATGGAAATCATCGAGCGCTGCCGCTGATAAGACATAACCGATGACTAACAACTGAAAACCAATACATTATGCGTCACACATTCTTCATGCTGGCAATCATCGCCTGCCTCAACTTAAACGCACAGGGATACACCAATCCCATAATCAAAGGCTTCAATCCGGATCCGAGCGTATGCTGCGTCGGAGAGGACTACTATCTCGTGACCAGCAGTTTCCAGTACTTCCCCGGCGTTCCCCTGTACCACAGCAAGGACCTCGTGAACTGGGAACACATAGGACATGTGCTGACGCGTGAATCACAGCTGTACCTCAAGGGAGCCAACTCGACAGGAGGAATCTATGCTCCTGTGATCCGTCATCACAACGGAAGGTTCTACATGATCACGACCAATGTGTCGACCATCGGCAACTTCATAGTCCACACGGACGACATCAACGGAGAATGGTCGGATCCCGTACAGGTGAAGATCGGAGGCATCGACCCGTCGCTTTTCTGGGATGAGGACGGAAAATGCTGGTTCTCCGGAACTGTGGACGGCAGCATCATGATCTGTGAGATAAATCCTGACACCGGAGACATCCTGTCCACCCCGAAAAGGGTATGGGACGGCATCGGTGGACGCTGGCCTGAGGCTCCGCACATCTATAAGAAGGACGGCTGGTACTACCTGATGATAGCGGAAGGTGGTACGGAATTCGGCCACATGGAGACAATTGCAAGAAGCCGTCACATCGACGGTCCTTACACTCCGGCTCCGCACAATCCTATCCTCGCACATTACAAGGCCTCAACGCAGACCAATCCCATCCAGGGCGTAGGTCATGCAGACCTCGTTCAGGCACATGACGGTTCATGGTGGATGGTATGCCTCGGCTTCCGCACACAGAGCGGAATGCACCATCTCCTCGGACGCGAGACCTTCCTCGCCCCTGTCCGCTGGGACGAAGGAGCATGGCCTGTAGTGAACGCGACGGGAGACATAGCGATCGAAATGAATGTCCCGACACTTCCGCAGAAACCTGTCAAGGCAGTGGAGGCAAGGGATGAGTTCGACTCCGAGCCAGGACCTGAATGGTCATGGGTACGCAATCCGGACATGTCGAAATACAGGATCTCGGACGGAAGACTCCGCATCTACGGCAATGCTTCCGGAATGGACGAGACCACCGAATCGCCTGCTTTCATCTGCAGGCGTCAGCAGGACCACGATTTTGTGGCAGAAACAGTCGTGAAGCTCGGAAACGCTCGTTCGGGAGACAAGGCCGGAATAAGCGTCTACATGGACTCGAACGGCCATTACGACATCTGCCTGACCCGTAAAGACGGAAAATGGTTCATTGCGGCAAACTATACGCTTGGCGCAATAAACCATACCGAATATATTCCTTACGGAAGCAGCAAGGTCTGGCTGAAAGTAACCGGAGACCCTCTGCATTACAGATTCTGGTATTCTGAAGACGGAAAGAGCTACAGACCAGCCGGAACCGGCGACACCCGTTACCTCAGCAGCGAGACCTACGGCAACTTCACTGGTATCATGATAGGTCTCTGGGCTCAGTCTCCATCAGGAGCAGGCTATGCCGACTTCGATTATTTCGAATACCGCTAAAGCGAAGTCTCGAACTCCTTCAGGAAACGCAGGTCGTTCTCGAAATAATTTCTGAGGTCACGTACCTGCCACTTGAGCATTGCAATACGCTCAACTCCCATTCCGAAGGCAAAACCGCTGTACTTCCTGCTGTCTATGCCCGACGCCTCGAGGACGTTAGGGTCTACCATTCCGCATCCCATGATCTCGAGCCAACCCGTGCCCTTGCAGACATTACAGCCCTTTCCGCCGCAGATGTTGCAGCTTACGTCGATCTCGGCAGAAGGCTCGGTGAACGGGAAGTATGACGGACGCATGCGGATCTGAGTCTGCGCACCGAACATCTCGCGTGCGAAGAGGAGGATGGCCTGCTTCATGTCTGCAAATGTCACATTCTCGTCGATGTAAAGTCCTTCCACCTGATGGAAGATGCAGTGCGCGCGGGCAGAGATAGCCTCATTGCGGAACACGCGGCCCGGACATACGATACGGATCGGAAGCGGCATCTTCTCCATTGCACGTACCTGCACTGAAGAGGTATGGGTACGGAGGAGGACAGGGTTGTCGCTGTCGCTGATGAAGAATGTGTCCTGCATCTCGCGTGCAGGGTGTTCAGGCGGGAAGTTGAGGGCCTCGAACACATGCCAGTCATCCTCGACCTCAGGACCTTCCGCTACATCGTAGCCGAACTTGCGGAATATTCCCACGATCTCCTCACGGGCGATTGAAACCGGATGGCGTGATCCCAGCTGTACAGGATCGCCAGGCATTGTATAGTCGAATGAAGCTGCACCTGCCGCAGGTGATTCGGCGGCAGCTTCCCTGAGTTCTTCAATCTTTGCGGCAGCAGTGTTCTTAAGGATATTCAGCTTCTGGCCGAACTCCCTCTTGAGTTCAGGAGCCACTGTCCTGAATTCCTCGAAAAGAGCTGTTATCGAGCCCTTCTTTCCGAGGAGGCGGACACGCGCCTCTTCAACTTCCTGCTCGCTGTTGCAGGTGAGTCCTGCTATTTCGGCCATCAAGGCCTCTATACGTTCTCTCATATCTGATTTTCTTTATTATGATCCACACTATTCTTCTGCAGGATAGCCGATTGCAACCACGCAGTATGGTCTGAGTCCGTCCTTAAGGCCGAGCAGTCCGCTCACATAATCCTCAGCCTTGGCTCCTTCCGGCTCCGCCTTCAGTCTCGGACGGCCGTTGCAATGCACCCAGCAGCTGACCAGATCCATGGCTGTAACCGCAAGCTGGACGAAAGTAGCGGAAATGGCGCAGTTGTCCACCCAGAGGTCGGTCTTGGTCTCGTCACCGATCACCACTATGGCCGCCTGTGCTCCTGAAAGCAGGGCTGAGCCATAGTCACGCATCTGCGACAATGCATCCAGAGTGTCCCTGTCCTCCACTATCATGAAAGCGGAACTCTTGCTGTTCCTTGACGAAGGTGCTGTCTGTGCAACCTTGACTATCGCATCGAGGACTTCCCTCTCTACAGGCCTGTCGGAATACTTCCTGACACTGTGCCTCTTTTCAATTACTTCTAAAAAATCCATGTCTACTGCTGTTTTTTACCTGCGGCCTTGGCCTTTCTCTTTTCCCTTGCCTTGATAGCCTTGCCGGCTCCGCTCTTGAGATATGCAGCCCACTGGCTGTCATCGAATATTCGTCTGTATGTAACCTCGATATGCTCCATCCACTTGTCCTGGACCGCCTGGTACATCGATGTGTTCATCACCTTGGACTTCTGGAGATCCTCATACTCGGCTATCATCTGCTGATAGTCATGCTTGAGGGTAGAGTCGACATAGAAGACCTGCCAGTCCTCGAGGTCGAGCACCCTCTGAAGCCTGTCGGCCTCCATTTCAGCCTGTTCGAACAGGTCCGGCTTCTCCTGAGGCTGCTGTGCATAAGCCTTCACGCAGAAAGCCGAAAGCAGGACGAGCACAGACGAAAAAAGAAATGAATGTATGTTCGATTTCATATCTGACGAAAATTTATTAGTTTTGCATAATGTAGCGGCATGTGCCCGTTATGCAAAAAGCGACACAAAAGTAATTAATTATAATAAAAGTACAAAATGAGAAGACTTTCAAAAGCAGTCATCCTTGCAATCATGACATTCTTAGGAGCCGCTTCGACAGAAAGCCAGGCATGCACCAACGTCCTCGTGACCAAAGGTGCCAGCACGGACGGCTCTAACATGGTATCATATGCAGCTGACTCGCACCAGCTCTATGGAGAACTTTACTATGCCCCTGCAGGAGTATGGCAGCCGGGTGACATGAGACAGATAAACGAGTGGGATACAGGCAAGTATCTCGGAATGATACCTCAGGCAGCCAGGACATACCAAAGGGTGGGAAACATGAACGAGCATCAGCTCATCATCGCCGAAACCACCTACGGAGGACGTCCTGAGCTCGAAGATCCTGAAGGGATCATGGACTACGGCTCGCTCATCTATGTGGCCCTCGAAAGGGCGAAGACCGCACGTGAAGCCATAGACGTCATCGTTGACCTTGCAAACACCTACGGATACTACTCGAGCGGAGAATCATTCTCGATCGCCGACACCGAGGAAGTGTGGGTGATGGACCTCATCGGCAAGGGAAAGGGCAACAAGGGCATCGTATGGGTTGCACGCAGGGTTCCCGACGGATACATCTGCGCACATGCAAACCAGGCCCGCATCAGCACATTCCCTCTTGACGACCCTCAGAACTGCATGTATGCCCCTGACGTGATCACATTCGCACGCGAAAAGGGATATTTCGACGGAGAAGACAAGGATTTCAGCTTCTGCGACGCCTACGCACCGCTTGACTTCAGCGGCATGAGAGGCTGCGAGGCACGAGCATGGGCGGCATTCAACATCCTCTGCGACGGAAAGTTCACCTTCGAGGACGAGAACGGAAACGTGGTGACAAAGGACGCATACGACTACATCGACTATGCGATGGGCCACGACAGGACAAAGAGATTCCCTCTCTTCGTGAAGCCTGCAGGCAAGATCAGCGTGAAGGACGTGGCCGACGTGATGCGTGACCATTACGAAGGCACTCCTATGGACATGACCGTAGATGCAGGAGCAGGCGGAAACGCCCTCCCGTACCGCTGGAGACCTATGGGCTTCGAGTGGGAAGGAAAGGAATACGTCAATGAAAGGGCTATCGCAACACAGCAGACAGGCTTCTGGTTCGTGGGACAGTCACGCGGATGGCTCCCGGACGAGATCGGAGGCGTCAACTGGTTCGGCTGCGACGATGCCGCAACTTCATACCTCACCCCTATCTACACTTCGACGACAGAGATCCCTGAATGTTTCCGCGTAGGCAACGGAGACATGATCACATATTCTCCTACTTCCGCTTTCTGGATGACCAACCGCGTGGCGAATGCATGCTACAAGGCATACAACATCATGTTCCCTACGGTGGACGCTGAGATCGACGCATGGGAAAACGAGATGATGGAAGCAGTTAAGAAGGCCGACGAAGAGGCTCTTGCGCTTTACAAGGCGGCAGATGAAAAGCCTCGCAAGAAGATCCGCCGCAACGACAAGTCGCGCAAGACAGCGGAGCCTTATGCTGCGGTACGCGACTACCTGACAGCCTTCTCGGTAGACAACGCACAGAAGATCTTCGACAGGTGGGTGGCCCTCGAGCAGCTTCTTCTCGTGAAGTTCATCGACGGAAACGTGAAGGCCCAGAACGAGGACGGCAGCTTCGTGACGAATGAGCACACCGACTGCATCCCTGCAAAGATCACCCAGCCGGGCTACACCGACAAGTGGAAGGAAACCGTTGCAAAGGATCACGGAAAGGTAATAGAAGTAAAATAATCATCCTTCATGTTCAGAAGACTGGCGGTCATATTAACCTTACTGACGGTTTCGGTGTGTGCGCTTGCACAGACCGGGACAGTCAGCGGCATTGTTGTCGACAAGGCGACCGGCCAGCCTATAGCCGGAGCCATCCTCAGTCTCGGTGAAGACTACCTCTGGACATCTGCCGACGTGGAAGGAAGATTCGTCTTCACAAGGGTGCAGCCGGGAAAATATATGCTTGAGGCATCTTGTCTCGGATATGTGTCGGCGTCGACAGAAGTGGATGCAGGAAAGGACCCTTCCGACATAAGGATAGCTCTGGCAGAGAGTTCGCTTGCCCTCGACGAAGTCGTCGTGACTGCGCAGAAGGCTAAGGACGGCCTGAGCACCTCACACAGCCTCGGCCGCGACGCCCTCAACCACCTGCAGATGTCCAACATGACCGACGTCTCGGCCCTTCTTCCCGGAGGAAAGACCGTAAACCCTGACCTTACCGTCGACAAACCCCTCTCTCTCCGTGAAGGAGGAGCCACGACAGGCAACGCGTCCTTCGGAACGGCGGTGGAAGTGGACGGAGTCCGCATGGGCAACAACGCATCCTTCGGTGAGATGAGCGGTGCGGGCACCAGAAGCGTGGCCGTAGAGAACATCGAATCCATCGAGGTCATCACCGGTGTGCCTTCGGCCGAATACGGAGACCTCAACAGCGGAATCGTCAAGATCAGCACAAGAAAAGGAAAGACTCCGGTCAATGTCACATTCACAGTCAATCCGCGCACATATCAGGTATCGGCGTCGAAGGGTATCGACCTTCAGGACGACAACGGAGTCCTCAACGTCAGCGCAGAATGGGCCAGGGCGGTAAAGAAGCTTTCTTCCCCATACGAATCGTACAGCAGGAGCGGCATCACCTTCGGATACACCAACACATTCAGGAAGGTCTTCCGTTTCGAGGCCGGCTTCACAGGAAACATCGGAGGAATGAACACAAAGGACGACCCTGACGCATTCACGGGCGAATACACAAAGGTCCGCGACAATGTCTTCAGAGGCAGCACCTCCCTCACCTGGCTCCTCAACAGGTCCTGGATAACCAACCTCAAGATCGACGCCTCCGTCAACTTCAACGACAATCTCGCACATGTACATGCCTATGGCTCATACGGCTCGCAGCAGCCTGCGGTCCATTCGGAACAGGAAGGATATTTCCTTGCGGAAAGACTGCCTCTGACCTTCTTCTCCGACCAGATTACCGACTCCAAGGAGCTCGACGCTGCAGCCTCCCTCAAGTACAGCTGGCACAAGAGATGGAACGAGGTGAAGAGCTCGCTGAAGGCAGGTGTGCAGTGGAAGGCCAGCGGAAACACAGGCCGCGGAGAATACTACAAAGACCCTTCGCTCGCAGCCAACGGATACAGGCCAAGGCCATATTCGCAATATCCTTTCATGCACAACCTTTCCATCTATGCGGAGGAAGACATAAGATTCCCGATAGGAGGCACGACCCTCGAAGTGACGGCCGGACTGCGCATGGAGAACGTGTTCATAAGGAATTCCCTTTATAAGAACAAGGCCACCCTGTCGCCGAGATTCAACGCGAAATGGCAGCTTACCGACGGACTTTCCATAAGAGGAGGCTGGGGAATCACCGAAAAGCTCCCTTCATACCACATCCTATATCCTAAGCAGGAATACCGGGACATCCAGACCTTCGGATTCTCACACGGTGAACAGACAAGCTATGTGTATTATACCCAGCCATATACGGTCCGTTACAACCCGGACCTCAGATGGCAGAGGAACAGGAACATGGAATTCGGCATCGACGCGTCATTCAAGGACATGAAGGTGTCGCTGGTGGGCTTCTGGAACGTAACGCGCGACCCTTACAACTTCCTCGACGTCTATGACCCGTATTCCTACGACATCCTGCAGAGGCCTTCAGGTTTCGTGATGCCGGAAAATCCTCAGATCACAGTCGACAGCCAGACGGGAATGGTATGGCTGCGAGGAAACGACGAGGAATACTGGACACCGATGGACGTAAAGGTCACAGACAGGACCTTCGCCAAGTCAAAACAGCAGAACAACGGAGCCGACACCCACAGGGCCGGCGTGGAAGCGGTGATCGAATTTCCTGAGATCAAGCCTGTAAGGACGACATTCAGGGTCGATGCGGCATACACATGGACCCATTACCTCAACGAGCAGCTGTCGTACTACTACCAGAACGGATGGTCGCACACATCCCTGCCGAACCGTTCGTACCAGTATGTCGGCATCTATGCAAACGGTGGTGGTGCCACCAACTATGTGGGAAACGGAAAGATCACCCATGATCTCGATGCAAACATAACGGCGATAACCCATATCCCTCAGGTCCGCCTCATAATCACATGCAGGCTCGAGATGTCGCTTCTCAGAAGAAGCCGCATCCTCTCCGAATACGGTGGAAAGGAATATGCGTTCAACACATCACAGAACGACAACCGTCCGACGGGCGGAAGCATCTACGACGGAGAGTCATACACTGCCGTATATCCTGTGGCATATATGGACCTTGACGGAAATGTACATCCGTTCACCGAAGCCGAGGCCGCAGATCCGGAATTCGCAAGCCTCATCCTGAAGTCCGGAAACGCATACACCTTCGTCCAGAACGGATACGGGCCGTACATGTCGGCCAACCTCAGCATAACGAAGGAGATAGGTGACCATGTGTCCCTGTCATTCTTTGCAAACAACTTCACGAACTCCCGCCCATATGTGAAATCCCTGGCGACGGGAATAGGAGCCATATTCACACCTATGTTCTATTACGGACTGACCTGCAGACTGAAGTTTTAAAAGAGAATGAAAAGAATATCATACATACTGACGGCCATATTCACATTGGCGGCATGCACGGACATCAGGAACTCCGACCCTTACAAGGAGAGCCTGAACGTCCTGACGGTCAGTGCGGTATATCCTCAGGGACATGAGGATGCCGCACATGAAGGTGTGCCGGTGAACGTCGAGGACATGAATACGGCAAGCCGCTATACGCTCAACACCGACGCCACCGGAACAGCCGTCTTCAAAGTGCCTGACGGAATGTACAGGATCAACATGAGCGACCGTCAGGAATCGGACATATACAACGGTTCGGCCGACAAATTCGTCGTGAACGGAGGTTCTGCGGAACTGAAGCTCAAGCTTTCACATTCGAGATCAGGCTCGATCGTGATAAAGGAGATCTACTGCGGAGGCTGCCTCAAGCTGCCTCAGGAGGGCACATACCAGGCGGACCAGTACTTCATCCTGCACAACAACGACTTCAACGTGCAATATCTTGACGGGCTGTGCTTCGGCACCTTGTCTCCTTACAACTCGAACGGAGCAAACCCTTGGCTGACGAAGGATCCGGCCACAGGAGAAAGCACCCTCGTGGACTTCCTTCCTGTGATCCAGGCCATATGGCAGTTCCCGGGAGACGGAGACGATTTCCCTCTTCAGCCTGGCGAGGATGCGGTGGTATGTGCACGTGGAGCGATAGACCATACGATACAGTATCCGCTTTCCGTCAACCTCAACAGGGAAGGCTTCTTCGTGTGCTACAACAACACCTATTTCCCTAACACGATGTTCCATCCGGCACCGGGAGACAAAATCTCGACCGACAGATACCTTGACGTCGTCATAAAGACAGGAAAGGCCAATGCCTACACCTTGTCCAACAGTTCACCTACACTTGTGCTGTTCAAGGCGGAAGGTATGACCATCCAGGAGTTCGTGGGCGTCACGGACAACATGACACCTGTTCCGGGAAGTTTGTCCGACTATGTGGTGAAGGTGCCTTTCGAATGGGTGATCGATGCCGTGGAGGTGTTTGACGCAAGGTCGGCGAACAATACCAAACGTCTCGTGCCGTCGCTCGACGCGGGTTATGTGCTCCAGACGGACACATATCTCGGAAGAAGCCTCATGCGCAAGACGGACGAGGCCATGACTGCAAGCGCAGGTTATGAGGTCCTCACCGACACGAACAACTCCCTCAACGATTTCTACGAAACATCTCAACAGTCTCTGCATGAATAAGTCAAGAAACATACTGTTTGCCTTGTGCCTGCTGGTCTTCAGTCAGGCCGGCCTTCATGCGCAGACCTACGAAAGGGTGTTCAGGAACAATTTCTGGAACAGCACGGACAACATCACTGGAATACGCCAGGATACGGTTTCGCGTTCGTATGCGGAGATATCCGGCAGCTACACAGGAGGCGGATTCCGCGACTCCTGGGAAGCGGAGGAAGGATGGAGCGCAGGTGCCTCCACCGCCAGCATCAGGCATCTCGAGCGCATCTCGTTTGCCGGCTCGTTCTCGTTCACTCAGACCGAAGGCTACGGAATGTGCGGATCGATGTTCATACAGCCGGGATACTATCCTGTGGATGTGCTGGAGTTCACCCCTGGCCGCAAGACCATGCAGACCTACGGCTTTGACGGAGGACTTTCATACGACGTGGCGGAACATTGGCGCATCGGCGCCGCCATGGACTTCGCATCGGCGAACATGTCAAAGCGCAAGGACCTCAGGCACACGAACTGGAGGCTCGACATGACCGTCGCTCCGGGCTTCATGTTCCATAAAGGAGATTTTGCGGCGGGAGCTTCCGCCATATTCAGAAAGACTTCCGAGTCCGTCGATCCCGAACAGGTCGGCACGACCGAATCCTCATATTACGCCTTTCTCGACAAGGGCCTCATGTACGGAGTACACTCCGTATGGACAGGCAGCGGACTGCACCTTGACGAAGCGGGAGTCAACGGCTTCCCTGTGAAGGAATTCTCGTTCGGAGGATCGGGCCAGTTCCAGTTCAGGAACTTCCTGGCCGACATCATGTACCTGCATACTTCGGGCAGCGTCGGAGAGAAGGAATACATCTGGTTCAGGTTCCCAGGAGACGAGATATCCGCAGACCTCTTCTACAGGACCGGCGGCTCCGACGGTCAGCACCGTCTCCGCCTCGGCCTCCTCATGAAGGAGCGCAACATGTCCGAGTCCGTACTGGAGAAAATCACTGAAAACGGCGTCACAAACGTGTTCAACCACGGTTGGAACAGGATATTGTCTGAAAGGACCTGGAAGATATCGCCGGAATACGGCTTCGTGGCAGAGAGGTTCGAGGCCCGGCTGAAGGCCGATGTAAACATGGAGAATTCCGCATCTTCGCAGATATATCCTTACGTCTGCACAAGAACGCTTCTCACGTGGAAGGTACAGGCGGACGCCACCGTATACGGGGTCGGAAGGTTCGACCTGAAGGTACGGGCGGGATATGGCGCAGGACGGGCAGACGAGGAAAGCCGGATGGCTTCCGAGGAGTCCGGAGTGCAGACAAGCCCGTACAGACTGCAGGAGTGGTATGACATGCACATGGAATACATCACGGCGCAGCATCTGAGGGCCGGAATAGCGGCAAGATACAATTTCCGCAAAGGCATGTATATTGAAGCCGAAGGCACGGTCGTACATGGTTTCGGTCTCCGCCACATCGACGGATCCGGCCGCTATAATGCAGGCCTTGCCGTAGGAGTGACATTTTAAAGATTCTTACGTCATTGCGAGGAAGGACGAAGTCCTGACGTGGCAATCCGTAAAAGTATAATGAGAAACAAAACTAAAGACAAGATATCATGAAACGTTACATTTCATTCGCACTCGCAGCGCTTGCATTGGCAGCCTGCCAGCGCACAGCAGAGCCGGAGACTCTTCCGGGAAAGGTCCAGGTCGAGCCTGTGATAACAAAGGCCACTGAAGTCAACTTCGAGAACGGAGACAAGATCGGCTTCACAATGGCAAAGGTGAACGGAACGGAGAACTACGCAGACAACGCATGCCTCACCTTCGACGGAAACGTATTCTCAGGAGACCTCATGTGGTATGCAGACGCTTATTCGGAAGCTGATGTATATGCATATTATCCTTACAAAGAAAACGGTGTCCCTACCGCATATTTCTGCGTATACGACCAGACCGAGGGCATCGGAGCGGCCGACTTCATGGCTGCATCAAAGAAGGGAGTCCTACCTACTCCTAATGCCATCACAATGGTCTTCAAGCATCTGATGACAAAGATCGTCATCAACATCGACAACCAGTCCGGAGCATCTGTCGAGAGCGTCGGCATCGCAGGAAGTCCTGTCGGAGCAGACATCAACGTAGCGGAAATGACAGTTTCCGAACTTACCGGAGGCATGGACACCCAGTATGACGGTCCTGTAATGGCCTACGAATCCGTAGCCGGCGAAAGATGGACAGCCATCATCATCCCAGGCACATCGAAGCTCTCCATCGAGGTGAGCCTCTCAAACGGTAAGAAGATAACCCAGCCTCTCGCAGAGATGACCCTCAAGTCCGGCGGCCAATATACTATCAATGCCCGTCTCGTGCAGGACAACATGACCGTAAGCGCATCGGGCGAGATCGAGAACTGGACAGACGAGGGTGAGATCGGATTCGAGGGCGGCAGCACCACCGAGGAACTTCCTGTCGAATTCACCGAATACGACGGATACTTCGTCTATGACGGCGTGGAATATACAACTGTGACTCTTGCCGACGGAAATACCTGGATGGCCGAGAACCTCCGTTTCATCCCACGTGGACGTACGGTTTCAAGCGATCCTACAGAGGATGCCGGCATCTGGTATCCGGCTGCAAATGTCGACAAGGTTGCCGATCCGGCACTCGTCGAAAGCCTCGGACTTCTTTATGACGCAGCCACAGCATTCGGTGTAGAGGAGCTCAATGCCGACAATGCCGCATCCTTCGAGGGATGCCAGGGAATCTGCCCTGAAGGCTGGCACATCCCTACCGTTGCAGAGATGACAGGCCTTGTGGGCCACTGCTCGAACAGCGCGATGGTCAACACAGACGGCGCATACTACGACGCTACTATCAAGGGCGCAAGCCTCACCGCCCTCAAGGAAGCAGGATGGGAGTGGCAGTTCGCCAGCGCCCGCAACAAGACTTCCGTCACTGCAAACGGAACATACATCTCAACCACTTACGACGGCATCTACGGCGTGATGTCATACATCATCGGTTCGTCATACTACCAGCACACGACAAACACTGACGGAAGTCTCAAGAACATCCAGTACTACTACATGATGCCGACATACAACGCATCCAACGAAAAGGTGACCGTAGCCTTCGCCGGCTTCCTAGCCGGAGCCTCCATCCGCTGCGTGAAGGACAAGGAATAACGGGATTATAAACAATCGAACAGCAAGAGAAGGGTACGGAAATTCCGCACCCTTCTCTTGCTGTTATACCATGGTCCTCTTGTCGGAGAGGAGCATCCTGGCTGTTTCGTTCGGCTCCAGACCGATGCCGATCATGAAGATTATGCATTTTCCATTTCAGAGTATTGCCTGATCTTGCGATTATTCCTATCTTGCTACAATGCAAAACCTGAAAGAAAATTGGCAGAACGGACGGAATTCATTATCTTCGTGCAAAATGCGATTGAAAGAAAACCAAACATATTTTCGATATGGCAAAACGATCTACAATATTGAGAAACTGGCCCAAGTATCTCCTTCAGTGGGGAGTGCTTGCGGCCCTGATTGTATTCATTACCGGCATAATTCCTTCTGAGGAAGCCGTGGACCCTGAGACCTACTGCCCGATGGGAGGTCTTCAGGCGCTGGCCACATATCTGGCCAACAACAGCCTTCCGTGCAGCATGTCGTCAGTCCAGGTGATGATGGGTATCGCCTTGGTTGCGGCCGTGGTGCTGTTCAGCAAGCTCTTCTGCGCATACATCTGCCCTCTGGGCACCGTGCAGGACCTTCTCGGCAAGGCACGTAATGCCATGCACATCAAGGGCATCAAGGTGCGCAACGGATCGGTTCTGGACAAGGTGCTCCGCATTGTGAAATATGCCCTTGTGTTCTGGATCTTCTACATGACGGTGAATGCGAGCGAGCTGTTCTGCAAGAACCTCGATCCATACTATGCTGTGGCTACAGGCTTCAAGGGAGAGATAACCCTCTGGATGTCGATTGTGAGCATCAGCGTCGTCGTTCTCGGAAGCTTCTTCATCGACATGTTCTGGTGCCGCTACCTCTGTCCGCTCGGAGCGATCTCCAATACGTTGAAGTTCTGGGTATGGATCGGAGTGCTCTTCGGAGCATATTATGTGGCTGACGTTCTTGGTGCCGACATTCCATGGGCCGTACTTCTCGGAGGATTCTGCATCGTCGGATATCTTCTCGAAGTGTTCCATGCGAAGCCTAAGCTCCAGATCCTGCATGTGATGAAGGATCAGGCGGCCTGCAACAACTGCGGCCTCTGCATGAAGAAATGTCCATATCATATCGACATCAAGTCATGCGTGAACGGAAAGGTGGATTCGGTCGACTGTACGCTTTGCGGCGAATGTGTGGCAGCCTGCAGCACCGGCGCATTGAAGGTCGGCGTTTCACGCAAGTGCAAGGGCGGATTTTGGAAATTCGTACCTGCAGTCCTTACCGTAGCGCTCATCGCCTTCGGAATGTGGGCCGGCGGAAAGTTCGAGCTCCCTACCATCGACATGGAGTGGGGTATCGAGAATGTTGCGGAAGACGGCACGGTTACACAGGTTGTGGATCCTTCTACGCTTCAGACCCTTTCGATAGACGGACTTCGCTCTGTGAAGTGCTACGGAAGTTCGATGGCGTTCAAGGCGAAGCTTCAGAAGATCGCCGGCGTTTACGGTGTGAAGACATATGTGAAGAGACATGCGGCCGACATCCTCTACGATCCGGCAAAGACCACCCCTGAGAAGATCCAGGAGGCCATTTATGTTCCTTCAAAGTTCAGGGTGCAGACTCCGGATCCGGCTGCGACGGATTCGCTGAAGGTGGTGACCATCCGCACCGAGGGCATGTACGACAAGATGGACATCAACTACCTCGGCATGCAGATGCGCCTTACCGGAAAGAAGATCTACGGTCTGGAGACTGAGTTCGCTTGTCCTCTCATCGTCCGCGTGTTCATGGATCCGTCTGAGGACCTTGACGAGGACTGGTTCGAGGAGATCGTGGAGAAGGAGACTCTCGACATGCCGGTACACGGCGGCGGAACCAAGGCAATGGAGCTGAACTACAAGTTCGAGGACTACGAAGGTGTGACCGGAACCGTAAGTACAGAGGAGTTCATCAGGAACATGTTCTCGCCTTTCAGGGTGCAGTGGAAGAGCCGTATCGAGGAAGCCGGAGACAAGACCCAGTATGTCTACGAAATCGTGGACAAGAACTACGAGAAGCCTATCATACTGCGCAACATGCCGTTCCTGAGCAACCATCTTTCAAGGTTTGACGGTGTGATCGGAGTATATCTCGACCTCAACAAGGATCTCCAGCCAGCCATTCAGATACGTTATGCAGATCCTATGACCGAGGAAAAGCTTTGGGAACTCATGACAATGGAGACATGGACCATCACATACAAGAAGGATGACGTTCGCGAGGAGCCGGCGAAGCTCAGCTTCAAGACTCCTGGTACATCATACGAATATACCGAATAATGAAGAAGACCTTACTTATAACTATCATTCTGGCTGCCCTGACCGGCAGCCAGAGTGCGATTGCGGACGAGGGAATGTGGATGATAAACGCCATCGATGCCGCACTGGAGAAGAAGATGCAGGAACGCGGACTTGAATTGTCCGCAAGGGAGATATACAATGCCGATGCATCTGGAGCATCGGTTTCTGACGCCGTGGTATCCATGGAGTTCGGATGTACGGGAAGTATGATTTCCGATCAGGGACTTCTGATCACCAACCACCATTGCGCATACGGTGACGTGCATGCCCTGAGTACTCCGGAACACAACTACCTTGACGAAGGATTCTGGGCGATGAAATCGGAAGAAGAGGTCAACATCAAGGGAAAGAGCGTGTATTTCCTGAAGAAGGTGATTGATGTCACGGAAGAGGTCGAAGCTCTGAAAATAGAGCAGAGACGCATCGGAAAAGGAGACGGCATCAGAAGGCTCAGCTATCTCATGGAGCAGAAATACAGCAAGGAGACAGGTCTGGAAGCCCTCCTTTCATCTATGTGGAGCGGATCGAAGTATTACCTTGCCTTATATGTCGTATACAGAGACGTACGCCTTGTGGCAGCGCCTCCTGTGTCGTCGGCGGCCTTCGGCGGCGACATAGACAACTGGGAGTGGCCTCAGCACAAGTGCGATTTTGCCCTATACCGCATCTACACCGCACCGGACGGTTCTCCTGCAGAATATTCGGAAGAAAACATACCGATGAAACCTGCTGCAAAACTAAAGATATCGCTTGACGGGTACAAGGCCGGTGATTATGCCATGATCATCGGATACCCCGGCAGCACCAACAGATACAGCAGCTCGTTCAAGGCCGGATTCAACAACACACATAAACATCCTGCAAGCAACAGGCTAAGAGGAGAGCAGATGAAGATCATCAGCAGATGGATGGATGCGGACCCGGAGATAAGGCTCAAATATTCTGACTATTATTTCAGTCTCAGCAACGTGCAGGAGCTTTTCAGCGGACAGGTGGAGTGCATCAACCGTTTTGATGTGATCGACAGCAAGAGGGAGATAGAGAAGGAACTTCAGGAATGGATCGGGGCTTCTCCTGAACGGACGGACCGTTGGGGCGACCTGCTCGAACGGTTGGACAAGGTCTACAAGGATGTGGAAAAGCTGGAGAATGACGTCAACTATTTCAGGGAGACTATCATCAGGGGCACCCGCATCGTCAGGGCATGTCACAGGGTGAACAATATCCGCAGCGAAGTCCTCAACGCCAACGGAATCAAGCCGAAGAAGCCTATGGAGCTGACTGACGGCCCCGACCCCGCAGAGGAGGAATGTTGCCGCTGCCACCGCTTCTGCGGAAAGAAATTCAGGAAGATCGTGAAGTCCCTCATGAACGAATACGAAAAGATAGACCTCAGAGTGGAGAAGGACCTGTTCGCTTTTGCGGTCAGGGAGTTCTACGCCAACGTTGACAGATCCTTCTGGGGAGACTATCATATGGAACTTGCAGACGCATACAAGACGGCTGAGGGCAAGGCTGACGCAGAAAAAATTGCGGAAACCATTTGGGAGAACAGTTTCATGACAGATCTGGGCAGGCTTGAAACCTTCCTCGAAGAAGAGCACACCGTAGCCGATTATTTCGACGACCCGTTCTTCCGTTTCATGCAGAACATGAAGGTGGTGGTATTCAATGAAGAAATCCAGAAGATAGAGGGGGAAAACAGACGACTCAACCTCAACAGGGAATACACCCATGCACTTTATCAGATGCGTCTTGACAAGGGCATAGTGCAGTATCCAGACGCCAATTCGACGATGCGCCTCACATATGGAACGGTAGGAGGTATAGAACCGCGCGACGGCATGGTATGCGACTGGAAGACAACCCCTGCCGGCATCCTCGAGAAGCATGACCCTTCTGACTACGACTTCCGTCTTGACGACCGTCAGTATCTGCTTTACCGTAGCGGAGACTGGGGCAGATGGGGATTCGGACCTGACGGAAAGGATATGTATGTCAATTTCATGACAGACAACGACATCACAGGAGGCAACTCCGGAAGCCCTGTCCTGAACTCCCGCGGTGAGCTCATCGGACTGGCCTTCGACGGCAACAAGGAGTCCCTCGCCAGCGACGTATGGTATACTCCGGACTACAACAAATGCGTCTGCGTGGACATCAGGTTCATCCTATGGACCATCGACCGCTACGCCGGCATGACCCGCATCATTGAGGAGCTGGGCCTGTAGGCACTCCCTTGTTTTAAGATCCGCACATGGTGGTGGAAAATTACGAAAATCACCTAAGTCAGTGATACTAAATATATTATGCGCTAATGGGTCGGAAAAATCTCCGACCCATTGGTGCATAAATGTCTATAAATCAGATTGTTAGGTGACGATTCAAAAAGTCATCTAAGCCTCTTTTTCGGACCATGCTACCCCTCTGGCCGCAGAGGGAGGGGCCCATCGCTTGCGATGGAATCACTCGAACACTATCTGCCCGTCACGGACATCGACACGGATGGTCGAGTCTCGGCGGACATGACCGTCGAGGATGGACTTCGCCAGAAGATTCACAAGTTCCTTCTGCATGAGTCTCTTGATAGGACGGGCGCCATATGCCGGCTCATAGCCCTTGGTGCTCATGTAGTCTTCAAAGCCTTCCGTGAACTCCAGCGTCACTCCGTTCTCCGAAAGCTTCTCCTGAAGGTCGCGGATCTGCATGCGGAGGATTTCACGTATGTCGGTCTGCGACAGAGGCTCGAACATTATCACCTCATCGATCCTGTTGAGGAACTCCGGACGGACCGTACGCTTGAGGACTTCCAGGACTTCATTGCGGCAGTCGGAGAGCATTTTTGCTCTTGGAGATTCCTCGTCTCGACCTCCGGTCTCGCTCGGAATGACAGTGAAAGAGGAACCTCCGGTCTCGCTCGGAATGACAGTGGCAGAGGAACCACCCACCTCATCCGGAATGACAGCCGGCAACCTTTCCATATAGCTCTGGATGATGTCCGCTCCTACATTGGATGTCATTATGAGGATGGTATTCTTGAAGTCCACCGTGCGTCCCTTGTTGTCGGTCAGACGTCCGTCGTCGAGTACCTGGAGGAGGATGTTGAACACGTCAGGATGAGCCTTCTCTATCTCGTCCAGAAGCACCACCGAATACGGCTTGCGTCTTACGGCCTCGGTCAACTGACCGCCTTCGTCATAGCCCACATAGCCCGGAGGCGCACCTACCAGACGGCTAACGGAATGACGCTCCTGATATTCGCTCATGTCTATGCGGGTCATCATGTTCTCGTCATTGAAGAGGAACTCGGCAAGCGCCTTCGCAAGCTCTGTCTTGCCGACTCCGGTCGTACCCATGAACAGGAACGAACCTATAGGGCGCTTCTCGTTCTGGAGTCCGGCACGTGAACGTCTGACCGCATCTGCAACGGCCTGTATGGCCATATCCTGCCCCACAACCCTCCTGTGAAGTTCAGACTCCATGCGCAGAAGCTTGTCCTTTTCGCTCTCAAGCATCCTGCGGACAGGTATGCCGGTCCATTTCGCCACAACCTCGGCTATGTCTTCCGGAGTCACGGCTTCGGTGATGATCGGATCCTTTATCTCTGCCTGACGCGCGGTAAGCTCGTCGATCCTCTTCTGGGCTTCGGCCATCTTGCCGTAACGGATTTCCGCAACCTTTCCATAGTCTCCCGCCCTTTCGGCATTATGTGCCTCTATCTTATAATCCTCCATCTTCTGCCTCTGGGACTGGAGGTCGGAAAGAATACCCTTCTCCTCATCCCAGCGCCTGCGCAGGCCATCCCTCTCCTCATTCAGAGCCTTTAGCTCTTCCTTGATCTTATCCATCTTCATGGACACACCCTCACGCTTGATGGCCTCCCTCTCGATCTCCAGCTGACGTATCCTGCTGTCAAGCTCCGCAATCGGCTCCGGCACGGAATTCATCTCAAGACGAAGCTTCGAAGCCGCCTCATCCACAAGATCTATGGCCTTGTCGGGAAGGAAACGGTTGGTTATGTATCGGTGCGAAAGCTCCACAGCCGCGATAAGGGCATCATCTTCGATACGGACCTTATGGTGGTTCTCATAACGCTCCTTAAGACCTCGCATGATCGACACCGAAGCCGCTGGAGAAGGTTCCTCCACCATAACCATCTGGAATCTTCTTTCAAGAGCCTTGTCCGCCTCGAAATACTTCTGGTACTCGTCGAGAGTGGTCGAGCCTATGGTCCTGAGCTCTCCACGAGCCAAGGCAGGCTTCAGGATGTTCGATGCATCCATTGCACCGGAAGTACGTCCGGCACCCACCAGAGTGTGGATCTCATCTATGAAAAGGATCACTTCTCCGTCACTGTCTACCACTTCCTTCACGACTCCCTTGAGCCTCTCCTCGAATTCTCCCTGATATTTCGCACCTGCTATCAGTGCACCAAGGTCAAGGGAATATATCTTTCTGCTTTTCAGATTTTCCGGAACGTCTCCGTCCACAATCTTCTGTGCTATGCCTTCGGATACCGCGGTCTTTCCGACTCCCGGTTCGCCGACCAGGATGGGGTTGTTCTTCGTCCTCCTGCTGAGGATCTGCAATACTCTCCTTATCTCCTCGTCCCTTCCGATCACGGGGTCGAGCTTGCCTTGCGCCGCCCTCTCATTGAGATTGACAGCGAACCTGTTCAGATTTTCAAACTTGTTTTCTGTCATGATGTTTCGTTTTATATGTTGTACAATTTACACAATGCAGTAATAGCCGTCCGCTCTTTCGAACAGACGGCTATAAGTCAAAATATATTCCAAATGCCTTTTACTGACAATTTGTCAGCAGGCGGAAAATCCGATTACTCTGCAGGAGTCTCTGCCGGTGCCTCAGCAGGAGCCTCAGCTGAAGGAAGCTCTGACGGGAACTCAGGAGCAGGAGCTGCCATTTCGATCTTCTCTGTGTAGTCAACACCCTTTCCACCGTTGTTGAGTGTGAAGGTAGACACAATCGAGAATACGAAGATGAAGGCAACAAGACCCCATGTGATCTTCTCGAGGATGTCAGTTGTCTGACGTACGCCGAAAGTCTGGTTTCCTGCAACGAAGTTGCTTGCAAGTCCACCGCCCTTGCCGTTCTGAAGAAGCACGATAAGAGTGATGAGGATGCTGGCAATCAGCACAAGAACTGTAAGTACAGTAAACAATGCGTTCATATTAATTAATTTAATTCGTCAATTTTTTGAATAAGGGCTGCAAAGTAAGCATTTTTTTCTGGATTAGCCAAAAGAAGTTTAGAATAAATGCTTCTGGCCTGCTCCGGATAGCCCTGTTCAAGATAAATCTGGGCCAAAGTCTCCGTATAAAGGTCAAATTCAGAGTCTTCCTGCACCTCATACGGCTTCTCCTGCTTTGCCTTGGCCGCATATCTTGAGAATACATTGTCGTCGGAGCGGCGGACCTGGTCGTATTCGGCCTGTGAGAAATAGTCTCCTCCCACCACATGCACCCTTCTCTGACCTGAAGGCGTCTCTTTTGCCGCATCATCTTCAGCAATGTAGGATTTGATGAGGTTCTCGACTTCATCATCCGTCCAGTTGCAGCTGCGCGATGAGCGGAGCATGTCGGAAATCTTGCCGCGGGAGGCTATGTACATGGCTGCATCGGCATACTGGGCTTCACCCCAGCCGTCTCCGCCGACCTTGAGCATACGTTCGCACAGCTCCTTCCTCGCACCTCCGAACCAAGGATAAAGGTTGACGACTCCTACAAGTTCATCAAGATTAAGTTTCTTCAGGTCAATGTATCCCATAGCACTACCAGTTAGCAACGGTGGAATTGAATATATCCTCGCAGAGCTGCTCTATGATATCCTCACAGAGAGTGGACTCGACGGCATCAAGCGATGTCATTGCGTCGAAGTCGGCATAGGCCGAGAAGGACTTGTCATCGAAATCGTCCTCAGGATACTTCCTGTTGACGAAGCTGACCTTCACGGTGACGGTAAGCCTGTTCTGAGCGGCCTGCTCGTTGGCGGTGATGGCCGTAGCCTTCACATCATAGCCTGTCACGGTTCCTGTGATCTCAAGGTCTCCGTCCATATCCACCTGCTCGAGCCTTGTCAGCTTGAGGAACTTGTCCTGGAGAGCCGTGGTGATGTCGTTGCTCAAGGAAGGGTTCACCTTAAGGGCCTTATACTCGAAGTAATTGACAGTCACCGTCTTTACATCCGGCTGGATGGAGGTTCCAGTAAATGAGTATATGCCGCATGAGTGAACGATGAACATCGTCACCAAAAGAGCCGAAACGACTCCGAGGGTCTGTATTATTCTTCTTTTTTCCATTATTTTTCAGTCATCTGCTTTATCTTGCGGTAAAGTGTCCTTTCCGATATTCCGAGCTCCGCGGCGGCTGCCTTGCGGTTGCCGTCATGCTTCCTGAGCACTTTCTCGATAAGGTCAAGGCTCGCCGTCCTTATCGAAAGGTCTTCAGGCTCGCGTTCCTGCAGGTCCTGCTCCTCCGGATCCTCCTCCGGAGCCAGCATTTCCTGTACCGGCATATACGGCTCCGGCACCGGCGGCGTCCACTCATGGCCTGTCTCCTCCGGAGCGGCCAGAGCCGGAGCGCCCGGCCTGCCGAGCCCCGCCTTCGCCACGACGTCCTTCAGATAGTCCACATCCTGCTTCAGCTGGAACAGCATCCTGATGATGGCCTCACGCTCTCCGGCACTTTCCGGAGAATCCTGATATGCGGCGGACTTGGCAGGAAGAAGGTTCGGTTCCTCCTTAGGTATGTATCTCGAAAGGACATCCGCATCTATCACGCACTTGTCGGAATAGCCCGAAAGTCTCGCAGATTCCAAGGCCGAAACAGTCTCGGCCATATTCTTGAGCTGGCGGATATTGCCGGGCCATCTGTACTTGCGCAGCATGATGGAAGCATCTTCCGTAAGGGTAACCTTGCACACTCCGTATTTTGCGGAAAAATCCGATGCGAACTTACGGAAAAGCAGGTTGATGTCGCCCGGACGTTCGCGCAGGGCCGGCATCGTTATCGAAACGGCATTGAGCCTATAGTAAAGGTCCTCGCGGAACTTTCCCTTTGAAACGGCATGGAAAAGGTTGATGTTGGTCGCGGCGATGACCCTCACGTCGGTCTTCAGAACCTTCGAAGATCCGACCCTGATGAATTCGCCCGACTGCAGCACCCTGAGCAGCTTGGCCTGCGACGCAAGCGGCAGCTCACCTATCTCGTCAAGGAAGAGCGTGCCTCCGTCGGCCTCCTCGAAATAGCCCCTCCTCATTTCGTTGGCCCCGGTAAAAGAACCTTTCTCGTGTCCGAAAAGTTCCGAATCTATGGTTCCTTCCGGTATGGCTCCGCAGTTGATCGCAAAATATTTGCCGTTCTTCCTGCGGCTGTTCTGATGCACTATCCTCGGTATGTTCTCCTTGCCGACTCCGCTTTCACCCGTGATGAGGACCGTAATGTCGGTAGGAGCCACGGCAACGGCTATCTCCAGCGCCCTGTTGAGCGCCGGATCGTTGCCGATTATATCGAACTTGTTCTTTAAAGCCTGTAAATCCTGATTCGTCATAATGATGCAAAGTTAAGAATAATCTCCAACATATCGTCTAAAATAAAAATATGATTATATTTGCGGATATTTACTATAAAACCAAACTACTGATATGAAGAAAGCAATCAAATTCATTTCTGCTGTTGCCATCGCTATCGCAGCTGCTGCCTGCAGCTCACCTGAGAAGATGGCCGAAATGGCAGAGAACGTGACAGTAAAATGCAATCCTGCAGTTCTTGAGGTCGTAGGCGGCAAGATCAACGCAGACGTTACCGTAACTTATCCTGCAGACTACTTCCACCCTAAGGCTATCCTCGAGGTTACTCCTGTAATCGTTTACGAGGGTGGTGAGGCAAAGATGGAGCCTTACGTATTCCAGGGAGAGAAGGTTCAGGACAACTATCAGGTGGTTCCTTCAGAGGGCGCTACCGTTACAAAGCCTGTAAGCTTCGAATATGTTCCAGGCATGGAGAAGTGCTATCTTGAGCTTCGCGGTACAGTGAAGTACAAGGCAAAGTCAGCAGACCTCCCTTCAAAGAAGGTTGCAGACGGAGCAAACACAACTTACATGCTCGTATGCCAGAAGGGCAAGGTTGACTACAAGGCTGACGGCTATCAGGAGGTCATCAAGCAGACTGCAGAGGGTCAGATCCTTTATCAGATCAACAGCTCAAACGTAAGGAACAGCGAGCTCAAGGGCCAGTCAGTGAAGGATTTCCAGGCTGCTCTCGACGAGATCCTCGCCAACGAGCGCAAGACTCTCGTAAGCACTGACGTCGTAGCTTACGCTTCACCTGACGGAAAGGAAGACCAGAACGCAAAGCTTTCTGACAACCGTTCAAAGACTGCCGAGAAGGCTTACGGAAAGGTTGTGAAGGGCAAGGAGATGACCGGTGACGTGAACGTTACAAGCATCGCCGAGGACTGGGAAGGCTTCCAGGAGCTCGTAGCAGCTTCAGATCTCGAGGACAAGGACCTCATCATCCGCGTTCTTTCAATGTACAGCGATCCTGCAGTACGTGAGAAGGAGATCAAGAACATGTCTGCCGTATACTCATCACTTGCAAAGGAGGTTCTTCCTGAACTCCGCCGCGCAAGATTCATCGCTAACGTAGAGTTCAAGAACTACACCAACGAGGAGCTCCTCCAGCTTATCGAGGAGAACATCGACGTTCTTGACGAGACCGCTCTTCTCCGCGCAGCTACTCTCGTGAAGGAGAACGATGACAAGGTGGCTATCTACAAGAAGGCTATCGAGAAGTATGACAGCAACACAGCACAGTACAACCTCGGCGTTACATACATCCACATGGATGAGCTCGGAAAGGCTAAGAGAGCTATCGAGAAGGCTCAGGCTGACGCTGACGTTTACAACGCACTCGGCGTTATCGCAATGCGTGAGGGCGACTACAACGCTGCTGCAGAGTACTTCGCTTATGCAAACAACGAGACTTCAGTCGAGAACGCTGCAGTTATCGACGTACTCGACGGCGAATACAAGGCTGCCGCTCAGAAGCTCGCAGGCAAGAAGGGTTACAACGCTGCCCTCGTTGCTCTCCTCAACGGAAACAACGCTCCTGCAGCTGCTCTCGAGTGCGAGTGCCCTAACGCAGCTTACCTCCGCGCAGTAGCTGCTGCACGCCAGGGTAACGCCGCTGCCGTGAAGTCTAACCTCGAGGCTGCATCGAAGTGCGAGAAGCTCGCTGAAAGAGCAGCCAAGGACGTAGAGTTCGCTCAGTACAGATAATTCCTGACACAAGGATACATCAGGGGACGGCTGAAGAGGCCGTCCTCTTTTTTTTGTGCACAGGGCTTTTTAGGAGTCCTTGCATAAGATAGCCGATAATTTACTATCTTTACCCGCTGAATCTAAAGGAAAGGATTATGGGAAACCGTTTCGTGAAGATATTCCATTTTGCCGTGATGGCCCTTGCTCTTGTTGCCATCGTCGTATTCATGGTCCTGCATGTCAAGGCGGGACTTGAGACCCAGATGTCCAAGGTCTATGCGGCCCTCTATGTGCTGCTGGCCATTTGGGCAGGCATAAGGACCTACTCTCTTGGAAAAGACGTCTTCGGCAAGTAGGATGTTTGAAGATCTGTTCAGATACAATTTCAGGCCTCTGTGCCTATATGCCCTGCACTATGTCCAGGATGCCGATGTGGCGGAGGACCTCGTGCAGGAGTGCTTCACCACGCTCTGGGAGAAGCTGCAGGAGGGTACCGAGATAGCGAACAGGAGAGCGTATCTGTACATGACCGTCAGGAACCGATGCCTGGACAGGCTGCGCCGGAAAGGCATCGCCACGGAGTCGCTGAAGCCGTATGACACATACGGAATCATCGACGACGATGACGCCGAGGAAAGGTCACAGACCGAGGCGAGGCTATGGACCGCCATCGACAGCCTGCCGCCCAAATGCAGGGAAGCATTCCTGCTGAACAAGAGGGACGGGCTGAAATACGAGGAGGTGGCCAGGGAGATGGGCATATCCGAAAACACTGTCCGCAACCAGATAAGCAAGGCCCTGAAGCTCCTTAAGGACGGGGCCGTCAAGATCTACATGTTCTTTTTCGGATAAAAATTACAGAAGATATAGTATTTTCTTGAAGGTTTGACGTCATAGTAGCGGAATAACCTGAATCTATAACCTTTATTATGTCACAGTTCGAGGACAAGCATCTGGATTTCGTCCTGAAGCATTATCAGGAAGGGAAATTCGACACAAGGAAGGCGATATCCCGCTTCAACGAAGCCCACGGCATCAGGCCGAAGCCTCGTCGGAACGTTCTTGTCATGATGAGCGGATTCGCTGCGGCAGCGGCTGCGGCCGTCCTGTTGGGCGTGTTCATCTTCCGCAACATCGAAGACAGCCGCTGGACGGAATACGAAACCCTTGCATATGCCGGATCCTTCACCCTGCCGGACGGATCTGAAGTAGCCCTTTCACCTAACTCGACCCTCAGATACAGGGAAGACGGGAAACGTATGGTGAAAATGAGCGGCAAGGTATTCTTCGATGTAGCACGTGATGAGACCAGACCTTTCGAAGTCAGGACAGACGGGGCCTTCGTCAGGGTGCTCGGAACTGAATTCCAGGTAAATGACGGTTCGCAGGACGGAACGGAAACGGTAAGAGTCTACGTTTCGGACGGAAAGGTCCTTTTCGCAAAGAACGGAAGATCAGAAGGAATCGTGCTCACCAAAGACATGGGAGCATGCCTTGAAAAAGGCGGAGACATGCCGGTGGCAGATGCAGGCCAGGACATCAACTCGATTGCATGGAATCGCGGATCCTTCATCTTCGACGACACGCCTCTGAAGGAAGTACTCGACTGTCTGTCAGAGTATTACAAAGTATCTTTCGCAGCCACAGACCTCGACAAGCGTCTCAGCGGAGAATTCTACAATGACGATCTCGACCTGATCATCTCCCTCATCGAATCAGCTCTTGACGTGACCATAATAAAGAAATAAGATTCCCTGCCGGACTTGACGATGAAACATATCCTGTCTATATTTTCAGCCGCCGTCATGGCGGTCCTGATGTCTGCAGCCCCATCGCATGAGGCTTTTGCCCTGCCTGTTTCCATCAGACAGGAAAGGCCGACGCTAAGGTCGCAGATGAAGGCCGTACACGAACGTCTCGGAGTCAATTTCGTATATGACTCGGCTCTGGAGATTGACATGGAATGTGCATCGGCGTCAGTCTCCGGCAATCTCGAGGAATCCCTCGACGCCATATTCTCCGGCACGGGCATCTCCTATGAAATAATGAAGAAATATGTCGTCCTCACAAAGGAAGGCAGCAGGAAAAAGCCGAAGGATTACACCATATTCATAGAGGAGCAGACGGACACCCTCGACGAGGCGAGGATAACGGCCTTCATCAACCGGAAAAGGAACGGTACCCAGACCGGACTGGAGCACATAGACGCATCATACATGAAGCGTGGATTCGCCGCCCTCAGTGCTCCTGACGTCCTCAGGGCTCTTCAGGGCCTGTCCGGTGTCACAGGAGGCACCGAACTCATGAACGGCCTGTATGTTCACGGAGGCACGGGCAGCGACAATCTCTATATGTACGACGGTGTTCCGCAGTATTCCGTAAGCCATCTTGCCGGACTCTACTCGGCCTTCAACACAGACGTCGTAGACGGTGTGGACTTCTATAAAAGCGGATTTCCGGCACGTTTCGGAGGCCGGCTTTCTTCGGTGGTAGACGTCACTACGAGAGACGGAAGCATGACGGATTACAAGGGCAGCTTCACAGTCGGACTGATAAACGGAGCAGTCCAGTTCGAAGGTCCGATAGTGAAGGGC
Source organism: Bacteroidales bacterium (assembly GCA_017399905.1). Classification (GTDB taxonomy): domain Bacteria; phylum Bacteroidota; class Bacteroidia; order Bacteroidales; family UBA932; genus Cryptobacteroides. The sequence continues at coordinate 40,527 of JAFQAR010000002.1, read as the reverse complement.
AGGACATCCTTCAACGTCGGAATGAGACGCAGCTGGCTTGACGTCCTGAGCGTTCCGGGATTTGCAATATATGAAGATGTGTCAGATGACGGAATATATGAAGACATCCAGGTCAGGTATGCCATGACCGACTTCAACGCGAAGATAACCCACAGGATATCGGACGACGACATACTCAGGTTCGGTGCCGTGACCGGCCATGACATGCTGGCCTACAGCATGAGCGAGAAATACAGGCCGGACACATATATGGTCAATGACGAAATTTATGCAATCCACTGGGGAAACCTGATGGGGTACGGAGACTGGTACCACAGGTTTTCAGACCGTCTTGATGCGGATTTCAAGCTTTACTACACCCAGTTCCGGTCAAGGATATCATGGGACAGGGAAGAATCGAGGAATGAGGCCCAATACAGGTTCAACCAGACCGAGAAATGGCTTACAGGCATCTACGACGTGGGAATGAAAGGTGATTTCGACCACCGTCTGACTTCCGTACACAGACTCAGATACGGGGCCGACCTCATGCTTCATGTCTATTCGCCGCAGCTGTCATGGAATACCGACGTCATGAACGGAACCGAGGAAGGAGACCATTCGGAAGGGAATGAAAGCGAGGAAGGAGACCATTCGGAAGGGAATGAAAGCGAGACCTATGTCGGCTCCGAGATATCCATATATGCCGAAGACGAGATGAGCGTAAACGGATGGTTCTCGGCAAATGCGGGATTCAGAGCTGTCCTTTTCGGAGTGAAGGGAAAGACATACTTCCGTTTCGAGCCGAGACTTGCGCTCAGCTTCAGGACGGGAGAATGGGCATCCATCAAGCTGTCATACACCGAGATGAACCAGTATTCGCACCGTCTGACCACGGCTTACATAGACCTTCCTTCAAGTTTCTGGATGCCGTCGACCAAGGACGTCGCTCCCATGCGCTCACGTCAGTTCGCCGCCGGAGCCTACCTTACGTTCCCGTTCAGCATGAGGCTTGACATCGAGGGATTCTACAAGACCATGGACCATATCAGGGAATACAACGGCTACAGGCTGTTCCCTCCGATAGAGGGGTGGGAGAAGCATTTCCCTGAAGGGAAAGGACGGTCATACGGACTTGAGACATCACTTGTCTACAATACTGTCAGGACCCACGCATCGGTCAACTACACCCTGTCATGGAGCGGACGTCTCTTCCCGCAGATGTACCCGCTGTGGTTCCCGGACAGACTTGACCATCGCCACAGAGTGAACATATCCGCAAGTCATCGCTTCGGAAAACGCTTCGAGATATATCTCGGATGGTGCTGGCATACTGGAAACAGAATCACGGTCGACAGTCACGGAATGACAGGAAATACTCCCGTATACGCCTCTCCGAACAACGCCATCCTGCCCGACTACCACCGTCTTGACGTAGGCTTCAACTTCCGCAAGACAACGAAAAGAGGCAACGAAAGCATATGGAACCTGAGCATATACAACGCCTACTGCCGCATGAACCCGATCTACGCATATGAACAGTATGGCGAGATCACCACGATAGGCCTGATCCCTATAATACCGACATTCAGCTACACACTCAAATTCTGACGCACATGAAAAGACCTGCATACATACTGCCTTTGATTGTCGTCCTGCTGGCAGCCGCGGCATCTTGCGAAAATACCTTGCTGAGCCTGAACGGAATGGATGACAGGCCCATAATGGTCATGAACATCCTTCCGGGACTCGGAGACACGACCGTGCTGGTCATAGACATAGCCAGTCCGGTCGGAAATGCAGGCTCGGAAGGAGAGGCTTCCATCGACCTTATAAGCATTACGGCTGACGGAAAGGAAGTGAAGCTGGAAAGAAACGACGGGTCTGCATCAGGACTTGATATCGGCATGCTGTTCACAGACCAGCCGTTCCCTCCGGGCTGCAGGCTCGACATATCCGCCTCAGGTGCCGGTATCCCTCCGGCAAAGGCCGCCACAACCATTCCTGAAGCATTTCCTGAATTCAGCTATGACCTTGAATGGACGAAAGTGGATCCCGGAACATACGGAGCATATCCGGATATGTCGGGAAAGTATCAGCTGAAAAGCCCTGACGTGGTCAGGATGAACCTGAAGTTCTCCGACAATGCCGAGACAGAAGATTTCTACGGCGTGATGATAGTTCCGGAAGAGATGGTCTTCCATAATGACGAGCTGTCCGGCATCAACATATGTGAAAGCTCCTATGTAAAGAAAGGATACAACTCATTATCCGTCGACAAGGACAGGCTCGTGATGATCTTCAATCCCCGGAACCATTTCGGGAAATCCTGGAACAAGTGGCCGTTGAACTCATTCGTCATATTCTCTGACTTCGATTTCAACGGAAAGCAGGCCGAAAAGGAGTTCCTGTTCATAAATCAGGAAGACTACACATATTCGGAGAATCCGGCTACAAGGTATAAATTCCGCTACCGCCTTCTGCTGCTCAGGCTATCGGAAGAATTCTACCGCTATGCCGAATCCAGCATCATTTATCAGACAAGCGACCTGATGCAGTTCGGACAGGCTCCGTACTTCCCATATACGAATGTCGCAGGCGGCGCCGGCACCTTCTCAGGCCTCACCGTCACCGACGCCGGTTATCTGGACATCCCTGAAAAATAGAAGGCCGGATCTGACGATCCAGCCTTCCTGCATTAAAAATTGGGTACTGCCAATGTTTCACAACATTGTCTACATATATCTGGTTCAGAATTGATTATATGAGTCCGTTCATTCCGAGTATCATCAGCATCGAGTAGCCGAGTACAAGTCCTACGGCTCCCATTATGACACCGGTCTTGACCATATCCTTCTGCTCGATCATGCCGGTAGCATGTGCGATGGCATTAGGAGGGGTACTTATTGGAAGAACCATTGAGAGTGACGATGCTATCGCAACACCAATGAGCAGGGTCGACACTCCACCCATCGGAGCAAGCATGTCCTTCATGGCACCTCCGGCAAGTGCAAGGATAGGCACGAGGAGGTTGGCTGTCGCCGTGTGTGAGATGAAGTTCGCCATAAGGTAACAGATGAGGCCTGAACCTATGATCACTACCGCAGGAGACCATGAACCGAACGGAATTGCGGCGATGAGCTGCTGTGCAAGTCCTGTGTTCTGAAGAGCGACTCCAAGGGCGAAACCACCCGCAACCATCCAGAGCACGCTCCAGCTGATTTCTTCAAGATCCTTCTTGGTGATGATTCCGGTAACGCAGAAGATCACTACAGGGAACATCGCGACAACGTTCGAATTGACTCCGGTCACCTTGTCAAGCATCCACATGAGGATGGTCAGAGCAAATGTGACATAAACCACGATTGATTTCCAGTCTTTCTTTGTCTCACCCTCGATCTTGAGTTCGATAGTCTTCTGCTTGAAAGGGAACATCTTCAGAAGAAGCACCCATGCTATGACCAATATGAACAGAACATAAGGAAGCATGAACGAGGTCCACTGTCCGAATCCGATTTCCATTCCGAGGACTTCGTTGAGGTACTTGAGGGCAATGGCGTTAGGAGGTGTTCCGATAGGTGTAGCCATACCTCCGATGTTTGCGGCAATAGGAATCGAGAGGGCAAGAGCTATCTTTCCTTTTCCGTCAGCAGGAAGGGACCTGAGGACAGGAGTAAGGAATGTAAGCATCATTGCGGCTGTAGCCGTATTGCTCAGGAACATGGAGAAAACCGCTGTCACCAGGATGAATCCAAGCAGGACAAAACGAGACTGTTTGCCGAAAGGCTTGAGGAGAATCCTTGCCAGAGTGACGTCCAGGCCGCTTTTTGTTGCAGCTATAGCAAGGATGAATCCACCGATGAAAAGCATTATTATCGGGTCGGCGAAGCAATGGAGAATATCTTTGTAGGAAACCTGATCTGCCAGATCAGCTTCGCTCAGGCCGCTTTCAAAGAACCAGAAGCTGCTGTCAGATGTAGCGAAAAGAAGAAGTCCTACCACTGCCATTGATGTTGTCCATGCAGGGATGGCTTCGAATACCCACATGAGTATGGCGAATCCGAAGATAGCAATGACTCTCTGCTGGACAATTCCCAATCCGTCTATACCATATACGGAAGAAGGAAGACACCATAAAAGGATGAGCACCACTATGGCGATCGCCAGCTTTATCATACGCGAAACGATCTTGTCATCGCGTTTCTGCTTTTTCCATTCGTGATATGCCTCGACGAGATGGATGCCGTTGAATATCTTGAACATGATCCGATTGTGATTTAAAATTCGGCACAAAGGTATCGTCATCATCCTGCCTGCTGAAGCCTCCATGATAGTTATTTTCGATTGCGGGAATTGGATAAATCAATATCAGATGCTGTTTTATTGCATTTATTAGTCCTATTTTTGCAGCCGGAATTGAAAGAGGATATGGAATTGCGTCAGTTAAAATATTTCGTCAAGACTGCCGAGCTGCTCAGCTTCTCCAAGGCAGCCAAGGCCTTGTTCATCACTCAAAGTACTCTGTCTCAGCAGATAAAGCAGCTTGAGGAAGAGCTTGACATGGCCCTTTTCTTCAGAAACAACCACAAGGTTTCGCTTACTGAAGCAGGACAGACATTTCTTGAAGGCGCAAAGAAGACATTGGCTGAGGCTGATGACAACAAGGCAAAGATCCTTGATCTGGCAGCAGGTCACAGAGGAGTCCTTAATATAGGTGTGACTTACAGCTTCGGCTCCATACTGACGGAAAGCGTACTGGCCTTCAAGAAGGAATTTCCGGATGTGACTCTGAACATCTGCTACAAGAACGTCATGGAACTGATGGAACTTGTGTCTGACGGAAACCTGGATTTCGCCCTTTCATTCAGGTCATCCGAAAAATACGACAATGTGGAATCTCACATCCTGTTCGACAACAAACTCAGAATCATCGTACGCGAAGACCATCCTCTTACAAAAAAGGAATTCGTAAGGCTCAGCGACCTCGAGGAATACGATCTGGTACTTCCGAGCATAGGACTGCAGGCAAGAAGCACCTTCGACAACATCATAGCTGAAAGGAATCTCAACCTGAAGGTAGCCATCGAAGCCAACGAGGTGAACACAATCCTCAACCTTCTGAGCAGAAGCAACTATGTGACAGTACTTTCCGAGACTGTGATACTCGAACATAAAGGTCTGGTACCCATAGACATAAGCGACGCCGAGTGCAGCATGGAAGGTTGCCTCCACTTCTGTACGAACAGATACAGAAAACGCTCAGTAGAGGAGTTCATCCGTCTTCTGAGCGATACCAGGGCCCTTATGAGAAACCGCCTTTGGCTGTAAGCCTAGGCGTGATTGTCGTAGTAGTTTCTCTTTTCCAGAACCACTTTCCTTTCCTGAGGAGTCATACGTCCCATCATGCGTATGTCGATTATCTCCTTGATGCATTTTGCAAAAAAGACCATAGCCACCGCTATGCCTGTAAACATCCATGTATACATATCACTATTTTTAAAAACGGGCGCAAAGGTATCCATACGGAACATCCCGGAAAAGCCGTGACGCTTGTTTATTTCTATCCATGATATCGATTTTTCCGATTCCACTGCATTTTATTTACATTTGCATGGTAGTATTTGCCGGTTTCTTCGTCTTATAGGCGGATAAAGGCAAAAACGGACTTAAGATGAAACTGTTCCCTTACATTTCCATAGTTCTGACGTTGGTACTTTCCTCCTTCATGCATGTGAATGGAAAGGAAGTTCCGACCATAAAGGAACATATGCAGGTCATACATGAACATTACGGCGTCAATTTCATATATGACTCGTCCATAGACATGGACATAAGGTCAGACGCCAGGATCGATCCGAAGAAGATGTCGCTGGAAGAATGTCTGGAGACCCTCTTCAGGAACACCGGTCTTGAATATGAGATACAGAGGAAATACGTGGTGATAACCCACGTGGACAAGAAGCGCAAGCCCAAGGACTACACCATCCTCGTCGAGGAACAGCACGACACCCTGAACGAATCCATTATCACGGCCCTGCTGGAAAAGGAAAGGAACAGCACCCAGACCGGATTCAGCAAGATCGACAGCAAGGTGTTCGACCGCGGATTTGCAGTGATGAGCTCTCCGGATGTGATAAAGGCCCTGCAGCAGCTTCCGGGAGTGTCTTCCGGTACGGAACTACTTTCCGGAATGTATGTCAGAGGAGGTGACGGAGCCGACAACCTGTATCTTCTGGATGACGTGCCTCTCTATCAGGTAAGCCACCTCCTCGGCCTGTTCTCTTCTTTCAATACGGATGTGACGGAGTCGGTCGACTTCTACAAGAGCGGCTTTCCCGCAAGATACGGAGGACGTCTGTCTTCCGTTGTCGATGTCAACACACGCCCCGGAGACTTCAATTCGTATCACGGCCTTTTTTCGATAGGCCTGCTTGACGGCAGGCTGCAGTTCGAAGGACCCATCGTAAAGGAGAAGACTTCATTCAACATCGGCCTCAGACGCAGCTGGATTGACGTTCTGTCCGAACCGGCCTGCCTGATAGCCTCAGGCATACTGGAGAGGAAGCTGAGGCTCAAATATGCCTTCTGGGACCTCAACGCCAACGTGACGCACAGGTTCTCAAAGGAAAACACCCTGTCCCTGAACATCTATGGAGGCCGTGACGCCTTCAAGATCAGGCAGGAGGAAGACAGCGGCAACACCGGCAGTGCGGAAGACCTGCAGGAATTCTACTACAATGAAATGGGTATGGGCCTTGTATGGGGCAATTTCCTGGCCTCGCTGGGCTGGGACTGGAAGTTTGCGGACAACCATGAGCTTGAAGCGAAGGCCTATCTGAGCAACTACGACTCGAATTTTTCATTTGAAGAGGTTCTGAAGGAAGATATGATGGAGCACATCAACACCACCAGCAGAAACGGCGTGAACCGTTCCAGGACCTTGGATGCCGGATTGAAGGCTGATTTCGCTTTCAGGCCTTCGGGAACACATCACCTCCGCTACGGAGCCGCCATGCAGTACCACAGGTATTCACCCGAGTATCTGTCGGAACTTAAGGTGACGAACAAGGGAGAGACCTTGAAAGACGAGAAAGAAAGGGAAAGTGGCAGGAAACATTCTTTCGAACTGGCAGGATATGCGGAGGACGAGATGAGGCTGGCGGACTGGCTGACAGCCAATCTGGGACTCAGGTACTCGGTGATTTCTGCAGAAGGCAGGGCATACCACAGCCTCCAGCCGAGAGCCGCCCTTCTGTTCAGGTGCGGAGATTATACGGACCTCAAGCTGTCCTACAGCGAGATGGTCCAGAACAGCCATCTGATCGCTTCCAACTATCTGCAGCTGCCGACCAGTTTCTGGATGCCTTCGACCGCGAAGATTGCTCCGAGCCATTCGAGACAGGTCTCGGGAGGAGCATATTTCCGCCTTCCTCATAACATAAGGTTCAATGCCGAGGGATATTTCAAGACGATGGACAACATACTGGAGTTCCGCGGACAGTGGGGCATATATCCTCCGATCCACCTTTGGGAAGAGGCCATGGTAAACGGAAAAGGACGTTCATGGGGACTTGAGAGCGAGTTTTCATGGGCTGACGAGAAAACTTCGGTGACGGCCGCCTACACACTTTCGTGGAGTCAGAGGTACTTCGAGGAGTTCTATCCCGAATGGTACAGGGACCGCAACGACAACAGGCACAAGCTTACCCTGACCGCAACCCGCCGGTTCGGAAAGAGGTTCGAGATGTACGCCAGCTGGAACTTCAACAGCGGAGGCTGGATGACAGGAGAGTCGCACGCGATACCAAGCGACCAGGTCGGAGAGCGGCCCGAGATGTTCTACGAGGTTCCCAACAACATCAAGCTTCCGTGCTACCACAGGCTCGACCTGGGCTTCAACTTCAGGAAAACCACCAGAAGGGGAAACGAAAGCATCTGGAACCTGAGCATCTACAACACCTACTGCAACATGAACCCTATCGTGGCGTACATGGGCGAAATGTATGAGTTCACGAAGGAGAACATGACAGGACTGACGTTCGTCGGCGAGGCTTTCGGCATCGTTCCGGTCATCCCTTCATTCAGCTACACACTTAAATTCTGACGGAAATGAAAAGATACATCATATATGCTCTCATGGTCCTGATACTCGGCGGATGCCGGTACTCTTTCGACCTTAACGACTCCGGACTCGAGCCTAAGATCTGCGTCATGGCGGTGATGGCCGAGGGGGAGGAGACGGGAATCAGGGTCTGCAAGACGGTTCCCGTCTACGAAGTGGGCAAGGCGGACGCGGAGATGGCGCAGCCTCGGTTCACGTTGCTGTGCAACGGGAAGGAGGTGGAAGCCGGCGAAGCTGAAGCCTGTGAAGACGGATACCGGATAAATGCGGAAGCATTCCGGTCCGGCGACCTCATCGAGCTGCACGTGGAAGCCGAAGGGCTGGAAGCGGTCGCGGCATCGACGGTGATTCCGGGACAGTTCCCTCCTTACTCGCAGGAGATATATGAAGATGAGGAAGGCAACTTCTGCGTCCGCGTGACCTATGAGGACGATCCCGAAACCAGGGATTATTATGGTGCCGTCGTGGAGTACAGGACCTATATGACCAGCGGTGAGCTCAACCCTCACATCCACACGGCCTCTCCTTTGTCCTGGAACAACGAAATAAGCATCGACCCGGATGCATACGCTCCGGCTGTAATCCAGGTAAAGGAAATGGATTACGACTGGATGTTCATATGGAAGGACGAAGACGGGGAGAACAGTTCCTACGAAATGAAGATCCACTACGAGTCATACGGAAACGGAGGAAGAAAAATCCAGGATACGCGCATCCGTCTTTACAGGCTGTCCGAAGAGATGTACAGAAGGCTTTATGCCCAGTATGATATCGAAAGCAATCCTTTCGCCGGCATAGGAATGTCCTCACCGTCATTCACTTACAACAACATCAAGGGAGGAGTCGGCTGGTTCTGCAGCTACAGTGCCGTCACATCGGAATGGATGCTTAAAGACAAGGAGGAGGAAAGGTTATGAGAAGATTGATTGCAATTGCCGCAGCGGCCCTGACCTTATGCGGATGCAACAGATATGTCGGAGGATTTGACGACTCCTACATGAAATACAGCCAGATGGTCCTGATGAACAGGAGTTCGAAGGATATATCCCTCGTGATCGGCAACTGCGAATGGGCGGATCCCATGGATACGGTACGTCTGGAGCAGGGAAACGGCCTGTGGAAAAAGACCGTGGAAAAGGAGAATTATTATTTCAACTCATCCGACATGCGCATGCAGGTCATTTCGGAAGATGGACGCAAGGTATGGCTGGACGACATGTCATATGATTTCCGGTACAATCCGTGCAGAGGCAACATGCTCAACCTCAACGACAGCCGAGGATTGTATTTCGTGTACGAATTCACGGATGAGAAGCTTGACACCCTGGACGCTTTCGTGGAGAGACGCAACAGATTTGCGGGAATGAACAGCATCCCGCCGTCGTATGTATCTTCTTCCGCCAGCGTGAAAGGCACATCCGAGACTCTCGTCGCCGACGTGTTCATGAACGCCCATGTGCGCGGAAAGATCAGCCTCGGCACGATGATATATAAAGAGGCCGAAGACGTAAGCCACATCCGCATCGCCGAAGGATGCAGCCTGGAACCGCAGCATCCCCTGCGGGAGACGGAGGAAGTGCTGCTGGCGTCCAGACTCCATGCATACGCTACATACTGCAACATCGACAACCTCAGGAAGATCGGACTCGCCCATTTCGGCTGCGACTTCGCGGAGCTGACCGGACGCGGAGATTCGGAGATGGAAAGATTTTCAGGCCTCGTTTTCTCCAATGTGAAACAAGTATATGCAGAGACATTTACAGACCGGGAACTCCCTGAGGACGTAGCCTCGTTCATCGGAAACTCTCCGGAAGAGGTTGCGATCGTGGACAGGATCTGCTACGGAAAGATGATGTTCCTGCTTGCCGAGGCCGACTGCTCCCTCAATCTGCTCTATAATTCCGTGGAATTCAGCTATCTCGGCAAAGACACCTTCCATCTTGATGAAATCGACTGCTACCTCCTGACTCTCGGACCGGACGGAGAATTCGAGTGCAGGAAAGGCGGGAAGGAACTCATCAAAATATATTGCGACGGACTCGACAGCCAGCCGGTAATGCCTCTGTCATTCAGAATGACCGGCGACCTCGACGGAATAGCCTGCCTGCATGTACAGGATATCGATGTATCCGCCTTTTAAGAAAAGTTCACTATATTTGCATCTGTCAAGCACATTTTCAAGACCAATTAACCGCACACACCATGAAAAGATTGCTTTTTGCGGCAGTATTGCTCGTAATGTCGGCAGTATGCCATGCACAGATCACTCCGCCGAAACAGATGGACACCCTCATCGTCACAGCCCTGAAGTACAACCATGAGGAAGTGAACAAGAAGAACTGGCCCTGCACCATCATCTACAAGTCTACTACCGATTTCAGGATCGGAGACAGGACATATACCATTCTGGATGTGAACAGATGGGGAAAGAACATCCATTACACCGTCTGCGACTCCAAGGCTCCGAAGAAGGAGACATACGACCTTTGGATCACCACAGGAAACCTCCACAAGGTGGCCACCATCCTCTTTTCGGGATATGAATTCTACTGCAATGCCACCAGCGAAGGCCCCGTCGAGAAATTCTATTCGAAGCCATGTGTGGTCTCGCACACTCTTGAGGGACGCGAAGTCGACAACCTTGAATTCAAGGAATTCCGCTGTCATGGAGAAGGAGAAGTCATCGTGATCGTCCACGTGGACAGGTCCGGAAATGTCGTCAACGCAAAGATCATGGATGACCTCTCATCGTCCAACCAGTGCCTGCGCTTCTTCGCCCTCAGGTCTGCAAGCCTGTCCAGCTTCATGCCTTCCGACATGGCCCCTCCGGTACAGATCGGAGAGATCGTCTACAGGTTCTTCAGAAAGGACCCTGCCATCACGAAGAACACCCAGCTTCCTGAAGACGCGGAATAATCGGATTCGACAAAAAGGCTGACCGTTTTTTGATAAACTTTTTTCAGGACGGGACACCATTGCAGCAGCCAAGCATTTGTATCTCAACGCTTTACGTCATCATCGTTGCGCAGATCTGCGCAACGATGATGACGTAAGTGTTTAATATTCAGTACAATAGATGCTGCTTAATTTTCGGATTTGCCCTGCTTTTCCCAATGGAAAGGGGCGAATTCGGATGAAGGGTCGCGCCATGAAGGCTTGCGCATGGCGTAGATGATGAAAGGTATCACGACCATGATGATGCAGCCGATAATGAGCACGGCATACCATACCGCATTGCTTCCCGTCTGGATCTGACCCGGAGGGATGAAGCTCAGCACGAAGGCGAGCAGAGAACCTCCGAAGCCAACAAGGCCCATGATCCACATCAGTGCATTGCCTTTTCCGAGGCGGAACGGACGAGGAGCCGACTTCATCCTGTACCTCAGGACTATGGCGGCGGCGAACATCAGCATGTACATTATCAGATACAGCAGGATGGTGAGCTGGGACAGGATCTGATAGAACGACTGGACCGAAGGCATGACGACGAAGAGAAGCGACAGAAGAGTGACGATGCCTCCCTGGACGAGAAGTATGTTGCGCTGCACTCCCTTGCTGTTGCTCTTCTGGAAGAAAGGAGGGAGATATCCGGCCTTTCCGACAGTGAATATACCCTTGGAAGGTCCTGCAACCCATGTAAGCACGCTTGCCAGGACTCCAAGCATCAGAGCGACGGCGATTACCGGTCCGGCCCATGCAATATGGAAATGCCTGAAATAGTTGTCGAAGCCGATGAGGAGCGACTGCGTGAGGTTGATGTCCTTGGCCGGAATCACCAGACCTAATGCGAACGTTCCGAGGACGAAGATGCATACGGTCGCCAGGGAGCCGATGATTATGGCTTTCGGATAGTTGCGCGAAGGATTGTCAACCTCCATCACATGCACGCCCATCATCTCCATGCCGGCATAGAAAAGGAATATGCTGCTCGCCAGCACCAGGTTGTCCAGCTTGGTGAGGTCCGGGAAGAAGCCCTGCGACATATCCATGTTGTTATGGCCGCCGGTCGCAATGTAGACGATGCCGAGGATTATTAGGAGGGCCGCCGGAATGATGGTGCCGATCAGACCTCCCCATTTGCTTATCTTTCCCACCCAGTCGAGGCCTTTCAGGGCTATGAAGGTGGCTATCCAGTAGATCGCCAGAACCGTCACGAGCGTGAATGTCCTGTTCGAGGCAAGGACGGCATCGGAGGCGTCGTTCATGCCGATGAAGGCAAAGGAGACGGCTCCGAAAGTGAGGACAGTCGGATACCAGATGGTGGATTCTATCCATTGGAGCCAGATAGCCAGAAAGCCGGTTCTCGGTCCGAAGGCCTCACCGACCCAACGGAAGACACCTCCCTGCTTGTCGGAAAACATCGCCGCAAGTTCGGCGGCAACCATCGATGTAGGGATCAGGAATACTATTGCCGCAAACAGGTAATAGAAGGCGGAAGACAGGCCGTAGACGGCCTCGGAGGGCAGACCTCGCAGGCTTACCACCGCCGTTATGTTCATTATGGCGAGGGTGGCCACGCTCAGCTTGAAGGGCTTGCCGGCATTGCTTTTATTTGTGTTCATGGCTGTGCGGATTAATGTGTGTAGACATGACCCTTATGCTTGAGGCCCTTCTGGTAAGTGATCCTCGACGGAGTCGGATATTCCAGCTTTTCAAGTTCGGCGACGGCATCCGTGATGTCACCGATGAGCATGTCCGCCATGTCGCGCGACATTCCCTGACGGACGACGATACGCATCACCGTCATGTCGTCGATATCCTTCGGCATCGTATAGGCCGGCACCATCCAGCCCTTCTGCATCAGCTTGTCCTGAAGGTCGAAAAGGGTCCATCTGGCCTTTTTCTCGTACGCCGGGTCCAATGACCATATGAAAAGCGGATTCTCCAAAGTGTCGGAATAGTTCTCGAAGCACGGCATCTTTCCGATAGCGTCGTGGCAGTATCGGGCGATGGCCATCGAATTGGAATGGATCTCCCTGTAGCCTTCCATGCCCAGGTGGATGAAGTTGTAGTACTGGGCCAGGATCTGTGCAGCCGGACGCGAGAAGTTAAGTCCCACCTGAGTGATGTCGGCTCCTAAATAGTTGACGCTGAACGACATGTCACCTGGCAGATATTTCTTGTCACGCCATACCACCCAGCCCAGTCCGGGATAGACAAGGCCGTATTTATGACCGGAAGTGGATATGGAGAGGACCCATTTGAGACGGAAGTCCCATTTCTTGTCCGGGTTGAGGAAAGGAAGGATGAATCCGCCGGATGCGGCATCCACATGTATAGGGATATCATAGCCTGTCCTTGCATTATACTCGTCGAGGGCCTTGTCGAGGGCTTCGACGTCGTCGTTCATGCCTGTCCATGTGACTCCCGCCACCGGGACCACGCAGATGGTGTTTTCGTCACACATCCTTATTGCCTGCTCCACGTCGAGGGTCGGATGGCTGCGGGAGATCGGAACCGTACGCATCTCTATCTGCCAGAGCTGGCAGAATTTTTCCCATACAACCTGATATGCCGTGCTTGTCACCAGGTTAGGCTTGTCGAACGGCTTTCCGGCCTCCTTCCTGCGTCCGCGCCAGCGGAGCCATGCCGCCACGCCGCCGAGCATGCAGGCCTCCGAAGATCCGATGCCCACGGCACCGGCCTTCCATTCGGCCTTTTCCGGTGTGTTCCACATATTGGCGACCATATTGATGCACCGGCCGCACATGACCGCCACGCGGGGATATTCGGTCTCGTCGATGTAATTGATACCGACCGCCTCGTTCATCAGGCGGGTGCCGTAGTCGTCCATGTAGGTGGTGACGAACGTGGCCAGATTAAGGCGTGGCTGGGTCTGGGGAAAGGTTTCGTCCTTTACTATCTGATATGCTGTTTCTGCGGGAGTGCTGTTCTCGGGGATGAACTCTGAGGGCGCAGATTCCCTCATCTGGTGCGACCCAAAGATAGGTGCGCATCCATCCGCATCTGTAAATCCTTTTGTCTTCATCATGTGTCTGTTTATTAAGTTCCGTGACGAAAAGTCACAAACTATGCCGCACAGCGCACATGATATGTATATTTTCCGATTTACTGCAGGACCCGATGCCCGACCATCTCATTGAGCTGCCTGATTCCCTCAAGGAAAGGACATCTTTATTAAAAGTATGTCAGGATTGCTGCAGACACAAAGAAAAGAGGGTCACATCGCTTTGATGTAACCCTCCTGCTATAAATCTGCTGTTTCTGAAATCCTACTTCCTGAAAAGAAGCTGTGCGAATTCATACAGACTGCGTCTCCAGGTCTGCCACTCATGTGCGGTAAGAGGAGACTCGTAGTAATATGCGTTCAGTCCGAGTTCCTTTACTTTCCTGACCACTTCCTCAGGAGCTGTCCAGCGCGGATTCTCGACTTCACGGCTGCCATAACTGATAAATGTGAGCCTGTTATGTTTCAGGAACTCCGGATTCTCCTGAAGATCCTTTTCGGAGATCGTTCCACCACTGAAGAGACCGATCTGAGAGAAGAGTTCAGGATGAGCCAGGGAAATCTGTCTTGTCTGCATGCCTCCCATGGACAGTCCGGCAAGAGCACGGTGCCTGCTGTCGGTGTAAGTGCGGAAATTTGATTCTATATATGGAATCACGTCCTTGATGAGTATCTCCGGAAACTTCTGGAATGCCTGCCGGTTCATTGAACCGTTCTTGCGTTCTTCCATAGTGAAAGGATGAGAAGTCTCGCCATTCTCCATGACAATTATGAACGGAACGCACTTGCCGTCAGCGATGAGGTTATCCATTATGAAGCCGCAACGTCCCTGACGGCTCCAGCCTGTTTCGTTCTCGGTGTAGCCGTGCTGGAGATAGAGTACCGGATAACGTTTCTTAAGGTCCTTGTCATACATCGGAGGTGTGTATACGAATATATGCCTATGCTCTCCTGTCACCGATGACTTGATATAAAGTTCGCGGATCTGTCCATGAGGGACATCCCTCAGCGCATACTTGTCCTGGTCGTGTGCAGGAAGCTCTATCTGGGTACGCTCAGCTCCCGATCCATAGAGAAAACGGCTGTTCGGATCCGGAACTTCCACTCCGTCGATGATGATCGCATAATAATGATTACCCTCATCAAACGGTTCTGTCGACGTACCTGTCCAATAGCCTTCCGCATCCTTTGACATAGGGAAGACCTTGCCGTTTATCTGGAATTCCACTCTGCAGGCCTGCGGAGCATAGACCTGGTTACGCACATATCCTTCAGAATTGGCTTTAGGATATTCCTTACCCCACTGATTGCTGGAAAGACTGACAAAGTCTTCCTTGATCTGAGCAGAAGCGACACTGCTAAAAACGAGAGCCACAACAAAAAGAATGAGTGTCTTTTTCATAGTATGTTTATTTAATGTTTGTTATTTCGTCGCATTCTGATCGGCTGCAACCGGCCAGTACGGATTCTGGTAAATCACTGAAGCCGATGCATCGATGCCTGATTCCGAAGTTATAAGCAGATGGTTGACAGCTATAGGATTCAGGTAGTGAGCCATCTTCCAGGTTGCGCCGTCAAAGCCGTTCATGCCTGATTTCTTTTGGAACAGACGAAGATACTCACTTTCTGCTTTAGATGAAACATTTGCCTTAGGATCTGTAGGTCCTTCTATCAATTTTCCAGCATACCAGTCTTCCATCGGCGTATTCCAAAGATGGAATCCTTCAAAATGATATGGTTTTGTGATCAGCTGATCCATCGATCTCCAACGATGGAGGTCCATATCACGGAATCCTTCTGAAAGAAGTTCCATACGGCGTTCACGTCGGATATTATAAAGGATCTTATCCGAAAGGATCTCTCCTCCTGAATATGCAGCCCAGTCGAATTCCGCTTCCTTGACCATATCTGTGGCATCGACGGTCGCATAGATATCGTCATTCGTGTTTGCTCTTTGACGGAGAGCCTTCCAATAACTGAGCGCTGTACCGTCAAGATTGCCTGAAAGTTCATAGCTTGCCTCCATATAGTTGAGGAGGGCTTCTGCGGCACGGAAGATCACGAAATCCGTAAAACTGCTGAAAAGGACAAATTGCGAGCGGCTTTCAGAACATCCTTTACGGATAGTATATCCCGTAGCATATGAGCGGTCATTGTCTGCTCCGAGAATGTCCGGAACCGGTTCCACCTCGACAAATTCGTTTCCTGAAAGGTCATCAAGATTCTTGAAGCCGTTGATCTGTCCATTAGACTTCAGGAAGAGATAGAGTCTGCCGTCCCTGTTCTGACGCACATCGGTAAGGGTCTTGTCTCCGAGATAGTATCCATCACCGTCACTGTATGAACCATGAGCGTAGACAGGTGTTCCATCGGCCATAAGGAAGTTCTGGACGCATGCGCGGGTCAGTCCCACCATACCGTTGCCTCGGCCTGCCTGAACGGCTACGCTATGGGTTTCTTTCTTGAATGCATAGTCTCTCCATAAAAGGACTTCAGGATAGCTGTCAAGCTGATCTTCCGATGCGAACATCTCGTAATACGGGTTAGGAGCATCAGTCGCGGATTCAGGAAGATGTCCAGGATTTACGGCGAGGCTTCCCACATATTTGTCACCTATCACCTGCGCAGCATCCTTGGCCTGGGTAAGGAACCATTTGATTTCATTTTCAATGCTTCCTGAAGGATAGCTGTATGAAGGCGTTGCTTTGGCACCCGGCCATTCCGGAGTACCTGGAACAAATGCGGTTCCGTCAAAATACTTGAGCCATGTTCCCTCGTAAAGGGCCACTCTGGACTTGAAGAGATATGCTGCATCCACATTGATTCTTGACTTTGTCAATGTTACCCCTGTCATATAAGAAATCGCAGCGTCAAGGTCTTCAAGAATGAAACGTGCAACTTCATTGCGAGGCGAACGTTTGCTGGCAGCGGTAAGTACTGCAAGGTCATCCGGAAGAACCTCGGTAACAATCGGATAGTCACCGAAAGTCTTGAGCTTTTCGAAATACCAGTAAGCACGCAGGAAATAAGCCTCTCCTATCATATGCTTGATATTATCCGGATTTCCAGAAATTTCTCCGGCTTCATATTTAGGCATAACCTGCTCGAAGAAGAAATTTATATAGTACAGGCCTGAAAAATCCCAGTTCGTATCCGAAGAAGGAACTTTCCACAGATCCGATGTGTACTTATTCGCAATGTTTGTACCTTGCTGATTGTCCGTGTTATTGTCTCTGGCCAGACTTGCAGAAGGGAGAATCGACTGATATTCCCGCAACAAGACAGCCTCTATTTGAGTTTCCGAAGAAAAATAAGCTTCAGGGGCAATGGATGACATAGGCTCCTGATCCAGAAACTTGTCGCATGAAACTGCGCCAAATAAAAGGACGAAACCAATCATCGACGTATATATTCTGTTTTTCATATTACCTCTTTTATTTCAGATTAAACAAATTCAACGACTTAGAAAGACACGTTTACGCCAAATGACCAAGTACGCGAAAGAGGATATGCGTTTCCGCCATCTCCTCCGGTGATAGTTTCCGGATCGAGTGTCTCCAGACATTTTGAGAAAGTCAGAAGATTGTCTGCCGAGAAGAAGAAACGGACTTTTGATATGTTAACCTTCTGAGTGAGAGACTCTGGAAGAGTATATCCCAACTGAAGGTTCTTCAATCTTACATACGAAGCATCCTGGAGATATTTTGTCTGGACATTCTGATTCTTCTGTGTTCCCCAGGCACCCTGAACCGGTCTTGGATAATATGCATCGAGGTTTGCCGGAAGTTCATGACCAGGAAGTCCGATAGGCTCTGCACGGAAATAATCCTCATGAACCGTATATCCGCACCAGAACCACATATTGTATCCTGCCGCTCCCCAGAACTGACAGCTGCTTACCCAGACATCACGCTGTCCGACACCCTGGAAGAATACCTTTGCATCGAATCCCTTATAGTCCGCAGCAAGTGTGATACCATAATAGTAATGAGGATTCGAATTACCGATGACCTTGAGGTCTCCATGGTCTTCGAGAGTCTCGGCACCCTTTGTGATACCCGGCTTTCCGTCAAGATCCGCATACATTATGTCACCGGCATCCCACATTGATCCGAGAGCAGACTGGCCTCCTACCTTTTCAAGGTGAGCATTCATTTCTTCTGTAGTCTTTGCTATTCCTACGGTTTCAAATCCCCAGATTTCTCCCATCTCGCGGCCTTCATTGTATTTATTGATCGAGTGGGTAGGATTGTCCGGATATCTCAGGATGATCGTCTTGGAGTCTGAAACATTAGCTGAAATGCTGTATCCGAAACCATTCTTCAGGCGGTCTTTCCATGTAATGTTGATTTCCCAGCCATTTGTCTTCAAGTCGCAATTGTTTGCTCGAGGAGCACTAAGACCGAGAGTTGCAGGAAGTGTCGCAGCCGGACCTACCATGTTATAAGTATAACGTGAGAACAATTCGACAGAACCTGTCAGACGGTTCTTGAACGCTCCGAAATCAATGGCGCCATTGTAGCTTGTAACCGTTTCCCAGGTAAGGGCTGAGCTGACAAGGTTACCTACTCTTGCCGTGTTCACATATTCGCCATTCTGAAGCCATGTACCGTCCGATGTTCCAAGAGTCATGGTTCTATAAGTAGGATAGTAGCCTACCGTGTTCTGATTGGCAAGGGTACCATAAGAAAGGCGGAGCTTCAGGTGATTGACTGTCGGCCTTATCCTGTCCCACCAGTCTTCCTTTGCGATATTCCAACCTGCTGAGAACGAAGGAGCCCAGGTCCAGCGTGAATCTGAACGGAATCTTGACGAACCGTCATATCTGATATTCGCCTCAAAGAGATATTTTTCCTTATAGTCATAGTTGAGACGGCCGAAGAAACCGGCTGTCGCCCATTGATATGCATTACCTTCGATGACAGGAGCTTTTACTTCACCCTTTGTATCGAGGCCTGTCGTCAGGTCAAGAACCGGAAGAGAAGGGTCCTGTACGCCTGTTCTCAGAACAGAGAAATATTTGGAAATTTCATGGTCTGACTGGAAACCGGCCATTACATTGAAATGGTTTTCACCGAAAGCGAACTGGTAATTAGAATATATGTTCCAATTATAATGATTGCTCTTGGTGTTGGCGTTTGTCAGTTCGGTATCCGAATTTGTAGGAATAGGATCACCGTTCACATCATGTTCTATGAGAGGAAGGTTCAGGATTTCCTGATTGCGGTTCATTATTCTGGCGTTGAATTCAATATGGGTCTTCCAGTTCTTGATAGGTTCAAGAATGAGGGTAGCCTGCTGTGAGAAGACATCTGTCACCGTATCATTGAATCCGCTTTCCGCCCACTGCTGAGGAATACATCCTCCTGCACCGTTGCTTGAGAAGTATCCGTTTTCATCATAAACTGGAAGATTCGGCCATGCATTCCTACCTATTCTCCAATAGTTCGCATCCATATAGCTTGCAGGAGTATGGATCTTGCTTCTGATGAAACGCTGATTGTACGATATCTGGGCCCATTTCGTAATGTTTGCCGTAATGTTTGCTGAAACATTATATCGCTGCGTGTTGTCTTCTCCATATTTGATCATACCGTTAATGTCGGTATAGCCGAGAGAAGCATAATACATGATATTCCTGCCTCCTCCCGATACACTTATATTATGCTCTTGAGAGAAAGAGGACTTTTTGTAGAGTTCATCGTACCATTGGGTATTCGCATAACCGTATATGAACGGGTCATAATCAGGTTTACCCCATGTCTGTCCGTCCTTGGACTTCGGAAGACCACCGGTAATCGATCCGCCTGCAGCCTGGAAGTCCAGCATCTTCTGCAGTGTCTCATCGCTATAAATCTGGGCTCTGGCACCATTCTTTGCCGCACTGTTGAAATACAAGGCAAAGGTATATGAGTCCATGGTTTCAGGAAGGATTGTCGGACTTGAAAAACGGAAGTTATTGTTATAGTTCAAGGTAACCTTTCCCTCCTTTCCTTTTTTCGTCGTAATGAGAATCACGCCGAATGCAGCCCTTGAACCATAAATGGAAGCAGATGCCGCATCCTTGAGGACAGATATACTCTCTACATCATGAGGGTTCACGGTATTGATGTCACCCTGCATTCCATCAATAAGGATAAGGGGTTCATCACTTGATTCGTCTGCGAGGGTACCGGTACCACGGATCTTTATTTTCATTGTCTGGTCAACAGCACCTGAATTCGTGCTGACCTGGAGTCCCGGAAGCATGCCCTGAAGAGCTGCCGGCAGATCGCTGACAGGACGGGACTTTATATCATCCGAAGTGGCTACAGCAACGGAACCGGTAAGATTCACTTTTTTTTGTGAGGCGAATCCGACAACGACAACTTCATCGAGAAGAGTTGTGTCTTCCTTGAGAACAACATCATAAGTTGCCCTGTCTGTCAGCTTCACCTCATGAGAATAGAAGCCGATTGAAGAAAAAAGCAGTTTCGAACCTTCGGAAACGGTAAGTGACCATTTACCTTCAAGGTCCGTAATCGTGCCATTAGCAGCAGATCCGTTCTCTTGAATTGAAACTCCTACCAGCGGCTCTCCATTTGTGTCGCGGACGACACCTGAAACAGTCATCTTGCTCTGAGCGGATGCGCTAATCGAGCAAAAGAGACCGATGGCCATAATCATCCCTGTGAATGATTTGATCAAAATCTTTCTCATAGGCAAATCAGATGAATTTGTTACACAATATCCGGAGATGTCTGGTTGCCAGGACTCCATCATCTCCCTCCGGAAGCCATAGAGATATAAAGAGCCATTGCCAGCACAGACCTTTGCCAAGTTATTCATTTAAAATCATAGAAACAAAGGCCATTTTCAGATTGAACAAATTATGTTAATCTATGACCAATAAATCTAAAACGGCATTTCTCCATGACGGAAAATCAATATCGTTCAAAACGTTGTTCATATTGTTCAAACATGACGTTTTATCGATTATTTCATTATATTTATAAAAATTTACAAATACAGGCTGACAGCCATCAGGAAGAGACCTGAAACATAACCGATGATATGAACATCACCCTCATAAACAGAATCATTTCCGTAATTTTGGCTTTGGCATGGCCGGTTTCCTCTGCCATGGCATCTTCCGACCTGCTCTTTCAGAACTATTCATCCGCTAACGGACTGCCGAATATGGGAGTCTGCTCTTTTGCCCAAGATAATTTCGGTTCCGTATGGGTCGGTACCAATGACGGCATCTGCATGTTCGACGGTGAGTCATTCATCACTCCCAAGATATTTCAGCAGGAACCTTTCATTTCAGCTTCCAGCATGGGCATATGCATCGATTCCCACAATGTATTATGGCAGACATCCAAAGACGGACTTCTGACATGCAATCTGGATACAGGGGAATCACGTCTTTTCAAAGATTACAGAGCATCAGCGATACTATGCGACGGAGACGGTGCGGTCTGGGTCAAGTCTTCAAGAGGATTGGTGTACTATACCCATGAAACAGAAGAATGGAAATCTTCCTTTGCCGATGAATTCAATCCGGTCAGCATATGCATCAACTCAATGGGAGAATTATGCGCCACCGCATCAGATGGCTGCATATACATAAAGAAAAGAGGACAGAACAGTTTTAAAAGAATACCTGTTCTCCCCGAAGGAATCCTTGAGAGCGGACTTACATTGGTAAAGATTGCAGCCTGCGATGAAAGAAGGCTTCTGTATTCCACTTCCGACAATTCCGCATACTGCCTTGATCTGTACTCCGGTTGCTCCAAGAAATTCTTTGACGGTCATTTTGACGGAAAGGAAGCGATACTTTCCGGAATCATCGCCAGGAATCCACAGCAGTTCTGGGTGACGACAGACAATGGCCTGTTCGTATATGATGATTACAGGAAAACCTGTACCAGATACATGCACAATAACGGAAATCCGTATTCTCTCGCAAGTTCCAAACTCCGTTGCGTATTCAAAGACAGGCAGGACAGAATCTGGATAGGAACATTTTATGATGGTCTCAGCCAGTTCATTGACACAGGAGCGGATATCAGGATATACCGTCTGCGTCCGGAAGATCCGGAACATTCCCTCAAAGGAAAGATAGTAAAGTCAATCTGCGCAGGAGATCATGGAATAGTCTGGACTGCATCAGAAAACGGTTATCTTGAAAAGATCTTCCCTGATGGAAGGATCGTATCGGTAAACCTCAATCAGAACGAACATTCGAAGAACAACACCTATCAGTCCATAGCTTATTCCAACGGGAAAGTGTATGCGGCAGAATTGGGAGGCGGTCTTTCCGTATTTGATTCCGAAAGCCTGAAGTTGCTGAAGAAATACGATATCGGAGACAATTACTGCAGCAAGATACTGCTCACCACGCAGAATGAGACTCTGGTCGGCACATCAGACGGACTCTTCAGGCTTGACAGTGCTTCCGACACCTTTAAACGCATCAGCAGCATACCTCATGGCTTTGTATATACCATGTATGAGGACAGGAACGGCAATATATGGATAAGCCTTTGGGGTAAAGGTATCTATATCCTATCCCCATACGGTGATGATGTAAATGTTCTGGAAGCTTCCGGCTGCGAAGGAGTAGGATTCACCAAGATATCAGATCTATGTGAAGATGCGGACGGGCAGATTCTTGCGGCATCAAGCGGAGACGGATTGTTGATATTCCGTCCGGACAAGGATATGCCATGGAAAGTCAGCTGCAACAGGATATCAAAGAATGACGGTCTTCCATCGGACAAATGCAGCGCCGTCACGCAAGACAAAGCTGGCAGAATCTGGGTCTCTACCATAAACGGTATCGCATCCATAGAGAATGATGTGGTCACTGATGTCTTTCAATATGAGGCCGTAGGAAACTACTTCTGTTCCGGCTCTGTCCTGAATTCCACCGACGGAATGATCTACATGGGTTCATCCGGCGGAATGATCTCATTCAATCCGGAAGGAAGCATAGAAAGAAAGCATAAGCTCTTTCTGGCTGACATAACCACAGCCAAAGATAATTCCTTCACATCCATTTCAGAAAAGGGCCATTCACCATTCACTTCTAAAAACATCCGTGTCCGCTCACGCGAAACCTCGTCCCTCACCATCCGTCTGGTATGCCTCAAGACCGACGTCAACGAGGTTCTGAGATTCAGGTATTCCCTTGCCGGAAATAACAGAGAGATCGTCAATGTCTCAAATGAAAAGCAGATAACCTATGCAAATCTGACCCCTGGCAAATACTTGTTTACAGTCAATGTCAATCAGGATGACAGCCCTGAAGCCTGTGTTTCGCTTCAGATCCAGGTGGTTCCTCCATTCTACTCCAGCCTTGTTGCAAAGTTCATTTATGGAATCTGCATTGCGGCAATCATATTGTTGTTCGTCTATTTCAAGATATCCCTGATCAATAAAGACAAGGAACGGGCTATCGAAGTCCTGGAGTCGTACAAGCAAAAGGAGATTTACGAATCAAAGATCAATTTCTTCACAAACATATCCAATGAAATCCGTACTCCGTTGACCCTGATCAAGGTTCCGTTGGACAAGATCATTGAGAGCCATTCCTATCTCCCGTCTGCAGAATATGATATCAGATGTATCCAGAAAAGCACGGACAAGCTCTTGGATATAACCGACCAGGTATTGAACTTCAAGAAAATCGAGAAAGACTTTGCAAGCCTTTCATTCTCAAGGACCGATCTGACAAAATTGGTGAAAGAAGTATATGCCCGGACGGAAGAACTGGCAAATCAACATTCGGTCATTCTGAAAAAAGAATTGCCGGACGACCCTGTCGTGATCATGTGCGCCCCGGGCAGCATAGAAAAGATAATCAGCAATCTTTTGATGAACGGCATCAAATACTGCCATTCGGAAGTCTCTGTCGTCATGGAAGTTCTGCCTGAAAAGATTGTCAGGATCTCAGTGATCAGCGACGGAACACCTATTGCTGAAGAAGAGAGGGAAAGAATATTCGAACCGTTCTATCAGTCCGAAAGAATTCATTCAAGATCATCCATGAATGAGGGTATCGGACTTGGACTTTCATTTGCAAAATCACTTGCAAATCTTCATAAGGGAACACTTGCGGTGGATCCTGATTATCAGGACGGCAATTCCTTCATTCTCGAGCTTCCTGCAGAAAGCGGCCTTGAAATAGAAGAATA
The DNA here is from genome assembly GCA_017399905.1 of Bacteroidales bacterium. GTDB lineage: Bacteria > Bacteroidota > Bacteroidia > Bacteroidales > UBA932 > Cryptobacteroides. The sequence continues at coordinate 16,277 of JAFQAR010000002.1, read as the reverse complement.
TGAGGAAGATTATCTTCTTGACGAAGACCAGAGCGTCAACACATATTCCATCTTGATAGTGGAGAGCGATGCCACCCTCAACAATTATATCAAGACGGAACTCGCAAGTAAGTATACCGTATATCAGACATATGACAGCAAGGAAGCATTGGTCGTTTTGAATGAGAATAACGTCAGCCTTATCGTCAGTGAAATCAATATGCCGGAGATGAACGGAAGTGAATTCGTCAATGTCGTCAAAAGCACTCTCAAATTCAGCCATATCCCGATAATTCTCCTGTCAGCGGTAGCAGATTATGACACCTTGCTTGAAGCCTTGCGTTCAGGAGCGGACGGCTACATCACTAAACCATTCTCGATGCAGATATTACGTGCTACCATATTCAATACACTGAAGAACCGTGAAATATTGTACGAAAGGTTCTCATCATCTCCTTTTACACGGCTTGAGAACTACGCAAGCAGCCAGGATGATGATTTTATGGCGAATCTTTACGACTACATAATGGCCAATATATCAGATACGGATTTTTCAGTAATTGACCTTGCCGACAAGATGAGCACAAGCCGGTCAACCTTATACAGGAAGATCAAAGCAAATACAGGATTGAACATAAACGGATATATACGTGTCTGCAGATTGAAGAAGGCGGCAGAGCTGTTGTCGACGCAAAAGTATCAGATAAAGGAAGTGGCCTATATGGTCGGATTCACAACAGTCTCATATTTCACCAAATCATTCAAGAAACAGTTCAACATATCTCCAAGTTCGCTTATCAAGAACAATTGATGCCTTATGAAACAACCCTTTAAACTATATTGATTATGAAAACCAGACTATTGATTCTCCTTGCATTTGCTGTCTTATGCTCATGCGGTGAGAAACCGGTAGATTCCGGAGTACGTATCGTGGAAGACTTCAATTTTGACTGGAAGTTCTCAATGGGAGACAGCCCTGAATTCGAGTTCACTCCAGAAGAGATGGCAAACTATGAAGCAGAACAGGATGCAGCCTGGGCTGTTCAAAGGCTTGTTCTGATAGAACAGCAGAAGAAGCAGATAGAACAGAGGAGAAAGGCCATGAGGAATATGGGCAACAGAGGCAACGGCCCGCGTCCTTTCGGCATGCAGATGACCGTGCGTGAACCCGACCGGCCGCGCAATGCCCATCCGTCCCACTTTACGGAAAGCGCCGAGGCAGCATGGGCGGCACCTGAATTCGACGACCTCGGATGGCGCGACCTTCATCTTCCTCACGACTGGGCGATAGAAGGAGAGTTTTCGAAATCAGCACCTTCAGGAACCGGCAGCGGAGCGCTTCCTGGCGGAATCGGATGGTACCGCAAGCACTTCGCCACTCCGGATGCGGAACGTGTCTATGTGGAGTTTGACGGTGTGTTCATGAACAGTACCGTATATGTCAACGGAAAGCCGGTGGGCACACGTCCTTACGGTTACAGCTCATTCTCATACGACATCACGGAATATCTGAATCCTGCCGGAGAAGACAATGTGATGGCCGTACGTTGCGACAACGCGGACCAGCCGAATTCACGTTGGTACGCCGGTTGCGGAATCTACCGCAACGTAAGGCTTGTTGCCGTGGCAAACCAGCACGTGGCATATTCCGGAACCTATGTGACTACTCCTGAAATCACAGCCGGATCCGGCAAAGTGAACATCGAGACCACCATCGAGAACTGCGAGGGTCAGGTAAATGCCGTCGTCACACATGATATCATCGACGCAAAGGGAAGGAAAGTCGCATCGGTAAGTGACGACGTCGTACTGGAAAACGGCAGGAACGTAACGACCGCTTCTCTGGAAGTCAGGAATCCAGAACTATGGGGCATCGATTCTCCTGCACTTTATTCCGTAAGCACAGAGATCAGCGTCAACGGAAAGACTGTTGACGACTACAGGACCACATTCGGATTCAGAACCATCGAATGGGATCCGATGAAGGGCGTATATCTCAATGGGGAACCTGTAAAGATGCTGGGCGTATGTCTGCATCACGACATGGGATGCATAGGCTCCGCAGTGCACTACAGGGCCCTCGAAAGAGAGATCGGAATTCTCAAGGAGATGGGCTGCAATGCCATCAGGACATCACATAACCCTCCGGCTCCTGAGCTTCTTGAAATCTGCGACAGGATGGGTCTCCTCGTCATCGACGAAGCATTCGACATGTGGCGCAAACGCAAGACCACATTCGATTACTCGCGCTTCTTCGACAAATGGCATGTTGCCGACCTTCAGGATTTCGTAAGAAGAGACCGCAACCATCCGTGCATCATTATGTGGAGCATTGCCAACGAGATCGGCGAGCAGGGCGATTCAATGGATGACAATCTCCAGAACCTCAGCCTTACGGAGGCCAACCTTCTCCTCAACTTCGTAGACCACACCAATCCTGACGGACCTTTCGAGAACAACCCTAACGTTCTTCTTACAAGGTACATGGTACAGCTTGTCAAGGTTGTCGATTCGACCCGTTTCGTGACTGCAGGCTGCAATGGCGTCGGTCCTACCAACAATCTCTTCAGAAGCGGAGCCCTGGATTCTTATGGATTCAACTATCATCCACAGGTATATGACCGCTGCCTTGATTACTTCCCTGGAAAGAGGATGTACGGTTCGGAAACCGCATCCGCAATCAGCAGCCGCGGCGAATACATGATGCCTTCGTCAAGCAAGGAGAAGCATCCGAGCAGGATCTTCGGAGAAGACACCAATCCTACCCATCAGTGTTCAGGCTATGACTCATGGTCAGTGCCTTGGGGCAATCTTCATGAGGAAGCATGGATTCCGATCCGCGACCGCGACTACATCGCAGGAACATTCGTATGGACAGGATTCGACTATCTCGGAGAGCCTACTCCATACGGCTGGCCGTCACGATCAAGCTATTTCGGCATCGTTGACCTTGCCGGCTTCCCTAAGGACGTCTACTGGATGTATCAGAGCGAATGGACCGACAAGACAGTCCTCCATCTCTTCCCTCATTGGAACTGGAAAGAAGGCGATACTGTGGACATCTGGACATATTACAGCAATGCCGACGAAGTGGAGCTCTTCGTGAACGGAAAGTCGCTCGGAAAGAAGAGCAAGACCAACGAAGTACTTCATGCAGAATGGCTTGAAGTGCCTTATGAGCCTGGAATGATAGAAGTTGTATCCTATAAGGATGGCGCAGAAGTGGCAAGGACTTCACGCGTGACTGCCGGTGAGCCTGTAGCTGTCAGACTTACCCCGGACCGCAAGAAGATCTCCGCTGACGGATACGACCTCTGCTATGTGACTGCAGAACTTGTCGACAAGGATGGAAAGGTGGTTCCTGACGCTGATACAATGCTTCATTTCGAAGTAAGCGGCAACGGTGAACTCTATGGAGTGGACAACGGAAATGCAGCCGACTCTCTCTCTCTCAAAGGCAATGACAAGGCTCTGTTCCACGGAAAGGCACTCGCAGTCGTCCGTTCAATCAAGGACAAGCCTGGCCGCGCCACACTCAGCGTTACTTCCGAGTACGGCAAGACCGACCTCGTCATCAGCAGCAGATAGTTATTTCCTGTTCCTAAACCTTTTAGCCATCACGGCCAGATAAGAGCCCTCTTATCTGGCCGATTCCTATTATCTCACCGGGATTTCGTCACTCAGCTCCGACATCCCCCTATATATCGCAAAAGTCAGACAGACGAGTTCTTCTTCGTGTTCGACAAATACATTGAGACACGCTCCGAAACACGTCGTTGGAGCAAGGAATATAGAGAGATGTTCGCACGAACCCGTCAAAGCCTCAAAGCATTCAATGCAGACATCCGTTTCACGGATTTCAGCACCGAGACTATGAACAAGTACCTGTCTCACCTTTCTGAGACGATGTACAATGATAAGATTGTGAAGGTGTTAAGTATGCTTAAAGAGTTCCTGAAGTATGCTAGTCAGAAGAACTACCCAGTAAACAAAGAGTTCTTTGAGTATGAAGCGACGTTACCACAGAGCAGAAAGGCGGTCAGGTATCTCACTACCGATGAACTAAAAACGATTATCAACCTTGAACTTGAAGAAGGCGGTTCTATGGATATGACACGTGACTTCTTCGTGTTCCAATGCTTCACGGCACTACGTTACTCGGACATCAAGCAGTTGAAGCACGACAATATCCGAGAAGTTGAAGGAGGAAAGTACGAGATAGACATCCTTACGAAGAAGGACAAGGATAGGATACCTTTCCCTTTATCCAAGGTGGCAACCCGTATATATGAGAAGTACAAGGACAACCTGTACGACAATGGCGTAGTCTTCCCTGTCATCAGCAATCAGAAGTACAATGACCATTTGAAAGAGTTAGGCAAGTTGGCACAGCTGCAAGGCGAATGGATAGACTACCAATACAAGTTAGACAAGGTTGAGGAAATCAAGACACCAAAAGCGGATTTGACATCACATACTGCTCGTAGGACATTCGTGGTAACGGCACTCAACGAGGGCGTGGAACTTGACTTGATTGCACAGATAACCTCTCATTCCGACGTTGAGGTAATGCGTCCATATATTGCCTCAACCCGTAAGGGTAAACAGAAAGTAGTTGATGCACTTGACAATGCTACGCAGGAATAATTTTTCGGAAAAGTTTGTGATATTGAAAACTTTATATACCTTTGTCGCATAATGTATGAGCCGAAAGGCAAAAAGAGAAACAACGGATTGGTATTCAGCCCTCACTGAATACCTTTTCTTTTTCAGGAAGCATAAGCCGAGGGATGTAGTTCAGTACATAGGGTGTTCTTTACGAAATTCTCTTTTTAATCATACATTATGAAAGAACGACTCAAAGTTACTTTGAAACTTCATATCGAAGTCAGTACACAAAAGGTTGTCAAGGTAAAGGCGCACGAGCGCATTATCAATGGCAAGACAGTGAAAGTCCGTTCACACTACCGTGCTATTGAGGGATAGCCCGATAGGTAACTGACGGAAACCGCTTCCTTGCGGTGCTTCTTCCCCTCGGTGTTCATAGCAAAGACACTGCTGGATCAGCAGTGTCTTTGTCTCTTTAAGAGAAATTCGTATTGAATTTTCTATGATTGGTTTCTTAGCAATTGAGATGAGTATATTAAAGTATTCTGATAATTCTTTGATAAATATGAATACGATACAAGCATTAAAAAAGTGTATTCAAATTGATTTTTCTGAATACACTTGATTTATGAATACGCTCAATTACTTTTCTGTTATTACTTGAAATCCATTTGCAATCACCTCAAATCTACCGCTACAAGTTATAAACGTGTATTTTGTAAGTTCGTATTCTTTATTGAATGAGACTACATTCACCTTTTCCTCACGTGCTTCTACAATAATATCCTTACCCATAATCCAACCATTCAGCGACAAGTTAAAAGAGTAGTACCCATCAAAGACTACCATTATATTCGAACTATCAGGGCAGTTTACTTTCATTTTGAAAACTCTTTCGTCGGACTTTAAGGATGTTCCGAGGGTTATTTCCTCCAAATAAGAGTCGTGCCAATATATGTCATTAAAGTTCATATGTTTCATTATTAAATTGGAATTTAGCATATAGGACAAAGGAATATCTGAGGAGAATGTCCGCCATTCATTTCCCTTTCATTAACTGCCTCTATCACATCGATAAAGATTGGAATATCAAACTTCGCTTTGGGAAGATTCTTGCAGTAGATGATTAGTGTTTCGTCCTCCTCTAAGGTCAGTTCTGTAATTTGCTCGTGAGGATAACGCATATAACTGAGGCAGTCTATCATTGCATCCCAATTCATTCCGTAGAAATCAGGGAAACCAAGGAGTTCTTTCATTGTTTTGTTTAACTCCTTTTCGCTCATATTATTGCAGTCGATTTGAATTGTCTTATATTTCATAAATTGCGATTTATGGATATAAATATATATAATCCGATTGTAAAAATCAATATATCAGTATTTTCCCCACCTTGGTAATAGAGTGTTTTCGTGAATTGTTTTCGTGAATTGTTTTCGTGAATTGTTTTCGTGAATTGTTTTCGTGAATTTGCCGAATAAGACTATCAATGTCAGCGACTTGATTAACCTTAAACGTGGTAGTTTCTGTGTCGGAACATAGGCGTAGGACAGTTCGTTACGAAAATTTTACCCATTATCTTGACTTTTTCTATGTTGAACTATATTTATTATTTAGACTACATTGACTATGTAGGGTATCTAAATTTGATAGCAATAATAACTGATTAAAATTGATAGTAATATGGTTCAACCACAGAGAAGAATTTACCGAAACGATGTCTCACAGCAGACACGTGAGAAACAGAGCATCGCCCACCAAGGACGTAAGCACAGCAATGACACTAAGCAGAAGATTAGTAAGGCGATGTGTGACTATTGGGCAAAGTTGCCTGCGGAGCGTAGACCTGGTTACGCACATATCCTTCAGAATTGGCTTTAGGATATTCCTTACCCCACTGATTGCTGGAAAGACTGACAAAGTCTTCCTTGATCTGAGCAGAAGCTACACAGTTAAAAACAAGAGCCGCAATAAAAAGAATGAGTGTCTTTTTCATAGTATGATAATCTAAGGTGATAAGTTTGGGACATACGAAGATACTCACTTTCTGATTCAGATGAAACATTTAGCTCAGGATTTACCTGTCCTTGCGGTGAGAGGGGTGTAGTAATAGAGTATAGCCCGATCTCCCACTAAAACCATATTAGAATAGTGTAGAATGCCGATTTGACGAACTGTGTATATGAAATTGACTTCTGAGATTATTCTGCATTTAACTCTTGTATTGCAGTTCGAGCAATTTCAGCAAAATACTCATCGTTACCATCTGCTACGATATGGTAATATTTAAGGGCATTTTCCTTGTCCCCTTGTTTCTCATAAAGATTTGCAATGTTATTTGTAATCAACATATCCTCAGGAGTAAGTTCTCTTGCTTTAAGGAACCATTCAAGAGCATTCTTTGGGTCATCAGCATAGAACCTTAAAGTTCCTTTGTCACACAGGAATATTGCCTCATCAGGATATAACTGAATACAAGTATCAATCATCTTTTCTGCAGAAATGATGTCATTTGAATTGAGTAACTGCGAAAGATAGTCTTGAATGCAGTCTCTAAGATATGATATACCATCGGTCTCAATAGGAATATCTAATGTTCCTATCCACTTATTATTATTCTTGATGGAATGTTCTAACGCTGATTGTATTTCTTGTACTGCCAGAGAATATTCGTGCACATAAAGATGTATGGTTACCTTTCCTAATCTCAAATCAATTCTATCAGGATTCTTGCTGATTCCTTCTGCAAGTGTCCCTTTTGCAGAATCTAATTTTACGGAGTCTATTTGAAGTTCGGAGAACATATACGCCTTGACTCCTAATGAATCTTCTAGTACATAACACTCTCTTCCATCAGTAGGTTCTGTATCAGACATTACAATCACATCATCAACTGCATTCTGAAAATAATAGTTCGCTTTTAGAGAATAGATTTCTGCATCATACGGGAACAGCCTCCCCCAATCTGAAATCAGAGAGATAATGGCGGAAGAGTCTCGTTCAGACATCGCAACCTTGAAGTTATTATATAGTTCTTCTCGGGACTGAGCCAGAACAGAACAAGCGAAGAGAACCATAAATGGGATTAAAAGCAAACGCTTCATATGTATTCAATTTTAGAAGATAATCGTATAAAATACCCGTTATACTATTCCTTATTCTTTTGCTTAAAGTATTTGACATTGAGATATATCGCAAGTCCTACTACTAAAAGTAAAGACAACACATCCCCCCAACCTTCAAATGTTTTTCCGCGTTGAAAGTCCGATATCATCTGCTCTACTTGTCCTATTACTGAAATAACTCCACAAACGTTCACAACGATGAGTACTTTTTTACTGATAATCATAGCCATATTTAGTTGAATATGTGACCTATGTCATTCCTCCTAATTCATAGGCATAAAGTTATGCAAACCAACTAAAAAAAACAAGATAACTATCTTCATATTGCAACCGCCTAAATGGTGGCAGCCCTTCTTACGAGGAAATAATAATTATTATTCCACGAATGCCGTTCCGTGCAATTTCCATCTGGCGGAATGCACGGAGCCTGAAAAATGGGATGCGACAGCCCGAATAAACTGCGGTGAGAACTGCGGTGAAAAGCGGTGAAAATCGGTGAAAATCCACTCATTCAGCACCTGTAAAAATGGGGTAAAAACCCATTGGAACCCCCTAAAATGGGGATTTTTTGGAGGTCGGTAAAAAACTCGGTGCAATTTCCGTGCAATTTTCAGGACACAAAAAGAGCCGCAAGTGTTTGTTTTTCAACGACTTGCGGCTTTCTTTCTGCGGTGAGAGGGGGATTCTTTCGCTGCGCTCAAGCGACTTCGTCGATTACGAACCCTGGGGGTCCTCATCCCCCTATAACACAAAAAAGGAAGCCTTGCGACTTCCTTTTCTGCGGTGAGAGGGGGATTCGAACCCCCGGTACAGTTACCCGTACGTCAGTTTAGCAAACTGGTGGTTTCAGCCACTCACCCATCTCACCAAAACTGCCTGCCTCACATGACAGGACTGCAAATATATGACATTTTTAATGATTCACCAAATAAAAATCAAAATCCTGCTTTTCCCGGCAGGAGCAGGCTTATAAGACCCGATCACCTATCCTCTTGATTTTCAATCTATTCCGCTAAGATGGGTCGGTAAAATCACCGACCCATATATTCGTAAATATTTATCATACAGCGTATTAGGTGCTCACGGCTCCGGACTGCATGACAGGGATGGCTAAGAAAAATGACAATAAGATTTATTTTATGTTCGTTGATTCGTCCCTATATGGAATCAATTCGTCACATTTTTCTTTTTTTTATCCAATGTCCGGCAAGGTATTCTGATATTGCGGAAAAAAGATGAGAAGAAAATTCAGCAAGGATGCCGTACAGCATATATATCAGAGAAGCATGCACGGCTTCAATCTTTTCTATTCAACTGAAGATTTCCTGGTCTTCTATACGATTGTCTCCATTCAGGCCAGGCGCTACGGAATAACACTTCTGGGAATGTGCCTGATGATAGAGCATATCCACCTTCTGCTCTCTGCGGACAGTCTATGCCAGATGAGCGGATTCATATCGGCATACACCTCCATATATGCAAAAGAATTCAATGCCCGTACCGGCAGAAAAGGGGAACTTTTCAAATCTGCATATGGAAACGCAGGTAAATCCGAAATGAAGAAAATACGTTCTGCAATAGCATATCTTTTCAACAACCCTGTAGAGAAGATGTTGTGCAGCCGGGCGGAGGAATACAGATGGAATTTCCTGAAATATTACCGGTACGGGGTCTCGATTAAAACAGAAAAGTGCAGCAGAAAGCTGAAGCGCGCCATGAAGGCGGCGGAATTTTCGTTCAGAAGCGGAAAGCATATGAAATTTCAGATGCTGGAGAATATCCTGAGAAGTCTGGATGAGGCCGAAAGGGAAATGTTTACTGATTACATCATAAGACTTTATCTGCCCTTTGACTGTAAAAGGACTGTCGGACATTACAGGTCATATGAGGACATGATCAAAGCTGTCAATTCAAACACGGGAAGCGAATATGAAATTTCGGAAAGGCACTATTGCAGAAGCGATGTACCATACAGGGAAATTCTCCGGTACCTGAAGATGAACGGAATCCATGATGCCGGAGCGATGATAAGCCTGCCTGATGAAGAAAAGCTGCAATATATGAAATCATTGAAAGAGAATACATCAGCTTCATATACACAGATCCGGAAATTCCTGCATATAAGACCGGAAAAGCTAAAAGCACCTAAATAATTATAAGACAGCGAGTTACATAACAATGGGTCGGCAAAATTACCGACCCATATATTGATAAATATTTATCACTCAATAAGTTAGGCGACCGCATATTCGGATACCCCCTTATTGTCCGATGACAGATTACTGCTTGGCGATGTTTTCACGCATTTCGGTATCGGCCTGGATGTTCTTCATCTTGTAGTAGTCCATGATGCCGAGGTTGCCGTTGCGGAAAGCTTCGGCCATGGCGAGAGGCACTTCGGCTTCGGCTTCGATCACGCGTGCGCGTGCTTCCTGCGCCTTCGCCTTCATCTCCTGCTCCAGAGCCACAGCCATCGCGCGGCGTTCCTCTGCGCGAGCCTGAGCGATGTTCTTGTCCGCCTCAGCCTGGTCCATCTGGAGAACTGCACCGATGTTCTTTCCTATGTCGATGTCAGCGATGTCGATGGAAAGGATCTCGAAAGCGGTTCCTGCATCAAGTCCCTTGTTGAGAACCACCTTCGATATGCTGTCAGGATTCTCGAGAACGAGCTTGTGGCTTTCCGCCGAACCGATCGACGACACGATACCCTCACCTACTCGTGCAAGTACCGTCTCCTCACCTGCTCCTCCGACAAGCTGCTTGATGTTGGCACGAACTGTCACACGGGCCTTCGCGATGAGCTGGATACCGTCTTTGGCCACAGCTGTCACAGGAGGTGTATTGATGACCTTAGGGTTTACCGACATCTGGACGGCCTCGAACACATCACGTCCTGCGAGGTCGATGGCAGCCGCCATCTTGAAGTCAAGGGAGATGTTGGCCTTGTCTGCCGAGATCAGGGCATTCACCACCTTAGGGACATTACCCTTTGCAAGATAGTGAGCCTCGAGCTCATTTGCATAAAGGGTAAGGCCGGCCTTGGTGCCGGTGACCATAGCCATGACGATAGTGTTGGGGGACACTCCCCTCCAGCGCATCAGCACGAGCTGGATGAGGGAAATGCGGACTCCGGAAATCAGAGCCTGGAACCAGAGGGTCACAGGGAAGAACCAGAGGAAGATCACGAGACCGACGATAGCGACCGCAATCCATACGATAATCATTGCATCCATATTGCTATAATAGTTATTATTGTTTCTTAGTCTTCGGAAATAGGACTCACATATATGCGTCCGTCATCAATCATCACGACCTCAACGTCTACATCCGGACCGATCATGCCCTCCAGGGCTTTCGCCTCGACGGCATGCTCCCCGAACCTGACGGTTCCCATCGGAGCAAGCCTTGTCTGCGTCCTGCCCCTGTCCCTGAGGGATACCTTGACCTCAAGGCCCACAGCCTTGGAATCTATGTTGGTCTCCAGAGAGAGCCTCTTCCAGGTCTTTGCCCTGAGGACCCATATGGTCAGAGCAACGATAAGGACGGCATTGACGGCAGTGACAGCGATTCCGGCCGCAGAACTCATCTGAGTGAAGGCATAGAAGCATGAACCGGCCATGGAAAGAAGGCCGAGTATGCCTGCGACACCCACACCGGGAATAAGAAGAATCTCAGCGAAGATCAGCACCAGGCCGACCAGAATAAGAGTTATTATGAATCCCATATCGGTTGTTGTTTACTGTTGGGGGATGATCAATGTCCTGGCGTCACCTATTGCCATGGCGGACACAAAATCAGTCACGGCATCAGCCTTTGCCTTCTCGAGGAACGGTCCGACCACGTATACGAGGGTTCCGTCCTCAAGCTCCACGCGAGCTATGTCCTTGCCTTCAGACCTCTGCCTGATGCCTTCGGCCACCACGGTGTCAAGTTCACCGTCCTCAGGAACGATCCTGACCTCATAGTATTCAGTAGAGGACTCGTCGTTCTCCATGGCACGGGCCTTGGCCACATTCATTTCCTTGCCGTCATTGAAAGCGACTATGAAGGCCGTCCTGAAACCGGCCCTCTTCACTGCGTTCAGATTGGCCAGTACGTCATTGTAGGTTCTGAAAAGACCCACCCTGTATGTGTACCTGCCCTTCGCCGCAACACTCTCGAACACAGGGCTCAGGCCCTTGAGCTGGCTGACGTCTGCACGGTTGTATGCCGAGAAGATCTGTATCTGATAGACAAGACCGTCAGGAAGGGTATTGTCTTCCGCGAACTGTCCGACAGGCAGGATCTTGAACGAATAGTCGAACTTGACTTCAGGCTTGAGCATATCCAGATCCGGAGCAGGACCGAAGCTGCGCTTCGAGAACACATAGTCCGCCGTCTGTCCGACGATCTCACGATCGGCCTCGGCCAGCAGCTTGTCCGGGTCTATCATCACTCCGCTGAAAAGGAACTCCATCTCGATGTCCTGAAGCTGTGCGGCCGCTACCGCCAGGGAATCCTGAAGGATGGAAAGTATTATCTCACGGGCTGTTATCTCTCCGTTCAGCTGGACCCTCACATCTTCGGAAGAAGCCTGCGAATAACGGATCCTGGCCTCTTCTATGCTCGTTCCGTAATATGAGATCGAATCCCTCAGATCCCTCACCTGGAACATCTTCTCCATGTATCTTCTCGTATCCACATTCTCCGGAACGTCAGTCTCCACGGAAGACTCCTCCACGGTCTTCTCCACGGGTTCAAGCCTTGAGACAGCCATGAGTTCATCAGGGTCCGAAACAGCATGCCTCACCGGCATCGTATCATATTCAAGCACATACACCCACACGCTGTCCTTAGGGCAGTCCCTGTTGGAAGCGAACACCGTATATCTGCCGTCATCCGTATTGACAAGAAGGAAATCGTCGGCAGGAGAAGAATAAGGGAAGCCCATATTGACAGGAATCGACCAGTCACCGGCCTCTTCGTCCCACTCGGACACATAGATGTCGTATCCGCCCACTCCATAAAGGCCTTCCGAAGCAAAATACATCATCCTGCCGTCCGGGGAAACCATCGGATATATCTCGTCTCCGGCCGAAGTCATATGTTCGTTCAGGAGGGACGGAGCAGTCCATACGGTATCCTGAAGCTCAGACCTGTAGATGTTCCTGATGCCTTCCTGATCTTCCGCCGACCAATATATCCTGTCGGCTCCGGCAGGCAGATACACAGCCTTTGAGAAAGGATGGGACGTAGTGTCAAGCTGACACGGAACAGACCTCCACGAACTGTCCTGAAGAGGATAATAGAGGAAGAAATCGTCAAGAGAGAACCTGTGGCGGGCCACCACTGTCGGAACATAGGCAAAATCCTTCATGTTCCTTCCGTTCTCTGCCATCAGAAGCCTGTCGCTCAGGTCTATGGCAAGAAGGGAGTCTTCCACAGTCATGAGGGAATCGACAAACATGTCCAGAGCATCCTCATATGCATCCATAGCCTCCTGAAAGCGGTATGCACGGTGAAGGGAATCGGCATAGGCACCCACCCTCCTGATCGAATCGGTCTGGGCGGAAACAGCCGACGGCACAAGCGAAAGGGCCGCAGCGATAAAGCATCCTATGATTGTTCCTATACTCTTCATTCTCTTAGTCCACACTCTTACAGCCTACAAAAATACGAAAATTTACATAAAGAGGGCAGAAAACGTGATAGTTTCTTCATTTATAAGAAAAAAATCGTAAATTTGTGCCCTATTTTGCGGTCGGTATGCAAAGACGCATAAGCAGGCCCTACAGACCGGACAACAAATATCTTTAAAACTAACAATAATTATGCAAAGTAAAGGTGCAATCAGATTTGTGGCGATACTTCTTTTGCTCGCATCGCTCTGGCAGCTCTCCTTCACTCTTGTGACAAACGTTCAGGAGAAGAAGGCTGTCAAGTATGCAGAGGCAAAGGCGGAAGCCGCAATGCAGACAGCAGCCTTCGGCAAGGTAGCCGAGGGTGACAAGGCCTTCTACCTCGACTCTATCAGAAAGGTGGAGAACAGAAGGTACATCGATTCCATCTCGTCAGAGAAGATCTATTTCGGTTATTCCTACAAGGATGTAAAGTCTAAGGCAATCAACCTCGGTCTCGACCTCAAGGGTGGTATGAACGTGATGCTGCAGGTGCAGCTCAAGGACCTTGTGAAGGCTCTTGCAGGCGGAAACGAGGCTCCTGAGTTCACTCAGGCTCTTGCTCTCGCAGAGGAGCGCAGCGTCAACTCACGCCAGGACTTCATCACCCTCTTCGCAGAGGCTTGGGAGGAGACTTCGAACGGAATGCCTCTCGCACAGGTTTTCGGAACATACGAGATGAGAGACAAGATCGGTCCTGAGACTTCAAATGAAGAAGTGATCGAGGTGATCAGAGGTGAGGCAGAGAGCGCAATCTCAAACTCATTCAATGTCCTCAGAAACCGTATCGACCGTTTCGGTGTGACCCAGCCTAACATCCAGAAGCTCGGCAACAGCGGACGTATCCTCGTGGAGCTCCCAGGAGTAAAGGAGCCTGAGCGTGTAAGAAAGCTCCTCCAGGGAACAGCATCACTCGAGTTCTGGGCAACATACGACAATGCAGAGATCGAAGGATATCTCGCAGAGGCAAACAGCACTCTTGCAACCCTCCTCGCTGACACTGAAACTGCAGTTGTAGAGGAAGCGGCAGCTGAAGAGACAGGCGACATCCTCGCACAGGAGCTCCAGCAGGCCGAGAACGAGGCTGCAGCTGACGCTGAAATGAGAAAGCTGAACCCTCTCTTCTCAGTACTCCAGCCTTCAGGCGCAAGAGGTCATGCATGCATCGGTTACGCACACTATGCAGATACTGCGACTATCAACAAGTACTTCGCAATGCCTCAGGTAAAGCAGCTCTTCCCGCCTGAATTCAGGCCTATGTGGACTGTGAAGGCATCTGCAATGGACCCTAACGCAAACATCTTCGAGCTCGTTGCAATCAAGGCCACTTCACGTGACGGCAAGGCACCTCTCGACGGAGGCGTTGTAACCGACGCCCGCGTTTCATACGGCAACACAGGCGGCAGCCCTAGCGTATCAATGTCAATGAACGCTGAAGGTGCAAACGTATGGGCACGCATGACCAAGGACAACATCGGCAAGCAGATCGCCATCGTCCTCGACGGCATGGTCTACTCATACCCTACCGTAAATACAGAAATCACAGGCGGAAGCTCAGAGATCTCAGGTAACTTCACACTTGAGGAGGCTGAGGACCTTGCAAACGTCCTCAAGTCAGGTAAGCTCCCTGCACCTGCAACCATCATCCAGGAGCAGGTTGTCGGACCTTCACTCGGTGCAGAGTCAATCAACGCAGGTCTCATCTCGTTCATCATCGCATTCGTGCTTGTGCTCCTCTACATGGTATTCTTCTACCAGGGCGCAGGTCTCGTTGCTGACATCGCACTCCTCTGCAACGTAGTGCTTCTCTTCGGAACACTCGTTTCATTCGGTGCCGTCCTCACACTCCCTGGTATCGCCGGTCTCGTACTGACCCTCGGTATGGCAGTGGACGCAAACGTTATCATCTACGAGCGTGTGAAGGAAGAACTCCGTGCAGGCAAGGGACTCAGCAAGGCTATCGCTGACGGTTACAGGAACGCTTACTCGGCTATCATCGACGGTCAGTTCACTACATTCCTTACAGGTGTGGTTCTCTTCATGTTCGGATCAGGTCCTGTACAGGGATTCGCGACTACTCTGATCATCGGTATCATCACATCTGTCCTCACATCAGTATTCATCACAAGAATCATCTTTGATGACAGGGTATCGAAGGGCAAGAGCATCTCGTTCGACAACAAGCTTACCAGGAACTTCCTCCAGAACACCAAGGTTGACTTCCTCGGCAAGAAGAAGATCGCTTACATCGTATCAGGAACACTCATCCTCATCTCGCTTGTATCTATCTTCACAAAGGGCTTCACTTACGGTGTAGACTTCACCGGTGGACGTACTTACGTTGTAAGATTCGACCAGCCTGTAACTGCAGAAGATGTACGTGCTGCAGCAATCGCTGAGTTCGACGGAGCAGTCGAGGTGAAGCAGTTCGGTGGTGAGAGCCAGATGAAGATCACCACACAGTACCTTGTAGAGAATGAGTCTACCGAGGCTGATGCAGAGGTGGAGGCTAAGCTCTACAACGCTCTCAAGGGATTCTTCACAACAGAGGTCTCTTTCGCTGAATTCACATCTACTCTCGACAACCCTAACGGTATCATCAGCTCTGACAAGGTAGGTCCTACTATCGCGAACGACATCACAAGAAACGCAATCATCGCAGTTGTGATCGCTCTCTTCGTGATCTTCGCCTACATCGCTGTACGATTCAAGGGATGGACATGGGGTCTCGGCGGTGTGACAGGTCTTGCTCACACAGCCCTCATCGTGATCGGCTTCTTCTCACTCTTCTCAGGAATCCTTCCGTTCAGCCTTGATATCGACCAGACATTCATCGCTGCAATCCTTACCATCATCGGTTACGCAATCAACGATACAGTGGTTATCTTCGACCGTATCCGTGAGTACAAGG
>JAFQAR010000013.1 GCA_017399905.1 Bacteroidales bacterium | reverse complement strand
TCAATGTGGAACAACTTCCCGCTGATCCACAACGCTTGTCAGCGACTGCAAAAGGTGGTTATCGAAAACAAAGACTTCGAAAAGCTCATCAAGCAGTACGACCGACCGCAGTCCTTCTTCTACTGTGATCCGCCGTACTACAACACGGAGGACTACTACGAGGACGTAGGATTCACCCGAAAGGATCACGAACGATTAGCAAACGCACTGTGCGGAATGCAAGGAAAGTTTCTGCTCTCCTACAATGACTGTCCCGAGATCCGAGAGCTGTACTCCCGTCCCGGCATCATCATCGAAGGCACGACAAGACTCTCCAACATCGCACAGAGATACGAAGCGGGTAAGCAATATGCAGAGCTTCTCATCTCGAACTATGACACGACGGCAAAAATCAAAAGCCACAGACAACTATCGCTCTTCGATCTATACGACGAGAGCCAGCAGATCTTGAAAGAAAGGAAAATTATATGGACATCAGAAGCAAATTCTCATTCAACATCCCCGAAGCCTTGATCGAGGCACTCGGCATCACGGAAGACACTCCTTTCGTGGTTAGTTTTGAAGACGGTAAATTGACCGTCGAACCCATTCTCGATGATAACGAGGAATCCAATGACGTTACCGTCGATATCGAATCCGAGAACGACGCATGGTACGAGGAAGGATACGACGAAGGTCACTACGACGGCTACACCAAGGGTTACAGCGTCGGCTACGATGACGCGGAAAACGGTCGCGAGTTCAACGATGCGTACCCCGAGGACTGTGGAATCGACTGCGATTACGACTGTGAAAACTGCCGTTTCTATAACGCCTCCAAAGACACCTGCGAAGCATCCGAAGAAGAGTAAGAAAGAGAGGAAAACAGCATGAAGATCAACAAAATTCTCGGTAAGCGCGGACGCATTACCATCCCTTATGAAATCCGCTTGAAGATGGGATTCAAGTACAACGACGTGGTCTCCTTTGAGGAACAGGACAACAACACCGTAATCATCCGCCGTGAAAAGATCTGCGACGGATGCAAGAAGGACGTACCGAATCCTGTAAAAAAGCCCACCGATGAGATCACGCTCTTGGAGTTTCTGGACGGTTTGTCAGATGCTGAACAGAGAGCGGTGTTTGTCCATCTTATGACGAAGTGGACTGATCTGTTAGGCGGTGTTAACCGTGCCTAAGCCCTTATACACCTACCCCAAGCGAGTAGCTCGTGAAGAAAACGAGATGGATGCCTATACGGAAAGCCGTGATGAAAATATCGCGTGCAAAAACGGTATCGAATGGATGATCCGAACCAATTTCGACGGAATGCATTTACACGGTGACTGTGCAAAAGAGCTCTGCGAAAAGTACGGTATGGATCGTGTCGGCTGGGTGCTTGCCAACACCGTACAGCATCACACTTGGGATGGCAGATTCCGCCCTCACACACAGGAGTGGGCAGACAAATTCCCGATCCCGACTGCAGCGGAAGATATGACCACAGATTACTGCGTCGGATCTCATCCCGAAATCGTCAACGGTTTGATTGATCAGTATCGACAGTACGTGCAGACGGTGGACATTCTCAACTCCTCCGCTTGCGTATACGGCTCCCGAAGCGGTGACTACGAAGGCAAGCTGATGATCCTGCGTCCTTCTGCTCTGAATGAGCAGTACCGAAGCAGTGAGTATCAATACTTCCT
>JAFQAR010000099.1 GCA_017399905.1 Bacteroidales bacterium | reverse complement strand
GTGGACAACATTCACCGCATTTGGGAGGAAGGTCACGAGAACAAGCTGACGCAGCTTGTCTTCTGCGATCTTTCCACTCCGAAAACCACAGGCTCTAAAAGAGCAGCCAAAGCACCTGCAGGCAACCTCGACAGTCCGGAGATCCGCGCTCTTGAAATGCTTGCAGAGAAAGACGGCGTTGAGGAAGAGGCCGGTTTTACCGTGTACGATGACATTCGCGAAAAACTCGTTGCCAGAGGCATCCCACGGGAACAAATCGCCTTTATCCACGAAGCCAATACCGAAGCTCGTAAGAAGGAACTCTTCTCCAAAGTCCGTTCCGGACAGGTGCGAGTGCTCATGGGTTCGACCTTCAAAATGGGTGCTGGTATGAATGTCCAGGACAGGCTTATCGCACTCCATGACCTCGATGCGCCGTGGAGACCGGGCGACTTGGAACAGCGCTCCGGTCGTATCATCCGTCAAGGTAATATGAACCCCGAAGTTCATATCTATCGCTATGTGACGGAGGCAACCTTCGATGCGTATCTGTGGCAGACGCTTGAGAACAAGCAGAAGTTCATCTCGCAGATCATGACCTCCAAATCTCCGGTTCGGTCCTGCGACGATATCGACGAAACCGCTTTGTCCTATGCAGAGATCAAGGCGCTCTGTGCCGGTGATGAGCGCATTAAGGAAAAGATGGACTTGGATGTGGATGTAGCTCGATTGAAGCTGATGAAAGCGAATCATCAGAGTCAGCAGTATCGCTTGGAGGACAACCTTCTGCGCTACTTTCCGGAGCAGATCGAACAGAACAAGGGCTTTATCGCTGGCTTTGAGGCTGACATGAAAACCCTTGGGGAGCATCCGCACCCCGTTGATGGCTTCGCCGGTATGACTGTTCGCGGCGATGTGCTGACCGACAAGGAAAATGCCGGTGCAGCCCTCGTTGACGCTTTCAAAGAAGTCAAAGGATTAGAGCCGGTGCAGATCGGCAGCTACCGGGGCTTCCAGATGTCACTCACTCTGGAGGACTTTGGGCGCGACTATGTTCTGACGCTTAAAGGACAAATGACCCATCGTGTAACGCTCGGTAAGGACCCTCGCGGCAACTTGACGAGAATCGACAATGCCCTAAACGGCATGGCTGATCGTCTCACCGCAGTCAAAGGAAAGCTCGACAGTCTGTATACACAGATGGAAACTGCAAAGGCAGAGCTTGGCAAGCCGTTCCCGCAGGAAGCAGAGCTGCGAACCAAGTCCGCAAGACTGGCTGAGCTGAATATCGAGCTGAACATTGATGATAAGACACCGCTTGAAGCGCTGGCAGAAGAAGCTCCACCGAGAGCGGAGATCGCCAAATCTACAAAACCCTCTGTATTGCAGAAGCTCCATTCCTACGGCACTCAGACCCGCACAGAACCCAAGAAATCCGTTGAGGAGGTACGCTGACCATGGATACCGAAAAGATCAATGTGCTCGTCGTAGAGCCTGAGAAGAAACCCTACCCGAAAGAAATCTCTTCCGAACTGGCATCGTTGCAGAAAGAGGTAGGCGGCTATATTCAAGCCGTCTACCCTTACGAGGAACCAGTGGCCATCATCTGCGATGAAGAAGCGAAACTAAAAGGAAGCCAACTGAACAGAGTGCTCCGTGATGAAGACGGGCATATCTACGATGCTGTTGCCGGGACATTTCTCATTGTCGGCTTGGGTGAAGAGGATTTCACCTCCCTCACGCCCGAGCACATGAAACAGTTCAAAGAAAAGTTCGACACCCCCGAAATGTTCATGCGGGTCAACGGCAAGCTGATCGTGCTGCCGATGGAGGAAGAAAAGCCCAAGGCCAAGAAACCGTCTGTCCTGCAGAAGCTCAACGATATGAAAGGCATGGAATCCTCCACGGGAGTCAAGAAACCTCATGTTAAGGAGGAACGCTGATGGACAACGAAGCATTAAACACGAAGCTTTACGAAAAGCTCTTTGCCGAACAGGAAAAATTCAAAGGGTGGCTGCTCACGCAGCCACCCGAAGAAATCCTCAACCACGCATACGAATATACCATCCGTGAGGATATCGTCCTCGCTATGGAGTACCACGATGTTTCCGATGAACAGGCCAAGGCGCTGTTATCTTCTCCCGCGCCTTTGGCGGAGATCTTCCAAGCCTTTGAAAAAATC
>JAFQAR010000098.1 GCA_017399905.1 Bacteroidales bacterium | reverse complement strand
ATGGTAGGCGAGAAGATGAAAGATTCTGACAAGGCTCCTCTAGATATTTGGAGGAAGGCTCTCGAGAACGTAACACCTCAGGTTGAGGTTAAGTCACGTCGTATCGGTGGAGCTAACTTCCAGGTGCCAATGGAGGTGCGTCCTGAAAGAAAGATCTCTCTCTCTATGAAGAACATGATCAATTTCGCACGTAAGCGTTCAGGCCACACAATGGCAGAAAAACTCTGTGCTGAGATCATCGCAGCATATAACTGCGAAGGTGCAGCATTCAAGAGAAAGGAAGACATGCACAGAATGGCAGAGGCCAACAAGGCATTTGCACATTTCAGGTTCTAATCTTATCCCTATACCAGACGAACAATGGCAAGAGATCTTAAATTCACAAGAAACATCGGTATCATGGCTCACATTGATGCCGGTAAGACCACTACTTCAGAGCGTATCCTTTATTATACCGGTAAGACACACAAGCTCGGTGAGGTACATGAAGGTGGTGCCACAATGGACTGGATGGTTCAGGAGCAGGAGCGCGGTATCACTATCACTTCCGCTGCAACAACTGCTTTCTGGAACTATAACGGGGATACATATCAGATCAACCTTATCGACACTCCGGGCCACGTTGACTTCACTGTAGAGGTGGAGCGTTCACTCCGTGTGCTCGATGGTACAGTCGCTACCTTCTGTGCGGTAGGACGTGTACAGCCGCAGTCTGAGACTGTATGGCGCCAGGCTGACAAATATGGCGTTCCGAAGATTGCCTACGTGAACAAGATGGACCGTGTAGGTGCTGACTTCTTTGCTGTCATCGACGAGATGAAGGAGAAGCTCGGTGCACGCGCAGTTCCAATCTGCATCCCTATCGGTGCAGAGGATAAGTTCGACGGTATCATCGACCTTATCGCAATGAAGGCAATGATCTATGACCACAATTCGGATGCTCTCGTAAACTATCAGGTTACAGACATTCCGGAGAAATATGTGGATGAGGCAAACGCATGGAGAGAGAAGCTTGTCGAGGCTGCTGCCGAGTATGACGAGACTCTCATGGAGAAGTTCTTTGAGGATCCTGATTCAATCTCTGAGGAAGAGGTTATCGCAGCTCTCAGAAAGGCTACCATCGATATGGCTATCGTTCCTGCATGCTGTGGCTCATCATTCAAGAACAAGGGTGTTCAGTTCCTTCTCAACGCTGTAATGCGTTACCTCCCATCACCGCTTGACAAGGGTGCCGTAAAGGGTACAAACCCTAACACCGGTGACGACGAAGTACGTCAGCCTAGTGTCAAGGAGCCGTTCGCAGCCCTCGTATTCAAGATTGCAACTGACCCATTCGTAGGTCGTCTTGCTTTCATGAGAGCATATTCAGGAAAGCTTGATGCAGGTTCATACGTGCTTAACACACGTACAGGCAAGAAGGAGCGTGTTTCACGTCTCTTCCAGATGCACTCGAACAAGCAGAACCCTATCGAGTTCGTTGAGGCAGGTGACATCTGCGCAGCAGTAGGTTTCAAGGATCTCCGTACCGGTGACACAATCTGCTTCGAGCAGGCTCCTATCACTCTCGAGTCTATGGAGTTCCCTGATCCGGTTATCGGACTTGCAGTTGAGCCAAAGACCCAGAAGGATCTTGACAAGCTCGGCATCGCACTTGCGAAGCTTGCAGAGGAGGACCCTACATTCACAGTGAAGACAGACCACGAGACAGGTCAGACTGTCATCAGCGGTATGGGTGAGCTTCACCTTGACATCATCGTTGACCGTCTCCGTCGTGAATTCGGTGTAGACATCAACCAGGGTGCACCTCAGGTTAACTACAAAGAGGCTATCACTCTCACCGTACAGCATCGTGAGGTATTCAAGAAGCAGACAGGTGGACGTGGTAAGTTCGCAGATATCATCGTTGAGATCGGACCTGCAGATGAGGGCGTATCAGGACTTCAGTTCATAGACGAAGTGAAGGGAGGTAACGTTCCTAAGGAATTCATCCCATCTGTAGAAAAGGGATTCAAGTCAGCTATGGCAAACGGTGTACTCGCCGGTTATGAAGTCCCTTCACTCAAGGTAACCCTTAAGGATGGTTCATTCCACCCAGTCGATTCAGACCAGCTCTCATTCGAACTCTGTGCTCGTATGGCATTCCGTCATGCTTGCCCTAAGGCTAAGCCAGTGCTCCTCGAGCCTATCATGAGCCTCGAAGTCGTTACTCCAGAGGATTACATGGGAGACATCGTAGGTGACCTCAACCGTCGCCGTGGACAGATCAACGCAATGGACTCGACTCTCGGAGCACGTATCGTAAAGGCATACGTT
>JAFQAR010000097.1 GCA_017399905.1 Bacteroidales bacterium | reverse complement strand
TCAACGTAGGCAAGCGACTCGGTCTGCGTATAGATGAGATCACCGTTGTTGTAGTCCTCGATCATCTTCTCGGCTTCGGTCATGGTATGAGCTGAGTCGTACCACCGTGACTCCATCTCGGAGAGCGTTGCTTCTACCGTATCGTGAACGTGATTCGAGTAGTGCTTCGCTGCTTCGAGGAAGGCATCACGGCCGAGCCGCTTATACAGACCGTGAAGAGTTTTCATCTTGCCGTGTGCCATCGGTCATCACCTCACATGGAAAGCACAGGACCGGATGCTTTGAGAGTTGCTTCGGGAGCATCGGCTTTCTGCTTCGCACTCTGACGCTTTGAGGACTTGGGATCAGAGGACTGATCTTCATCCATCGCATCTTCAGGATTTTGTGCTTTCACATATTCCTGAACGTCCTTCGGCACTTGGTCACGGTACATCTCTTCGAGCTTCTTCTGAAGCTCACCTTCGATGTTCTTGCCTTCCTTCTCGAGGTAGTAACAGAGCGCACGATAGCGAGGAGTAGAAAACTTTACGGACACCTGCTGTTGCTTCATTGCACACCTCCGTCATCATATTTGAGTTCAAACGTAGTGTCATCGCTTGCGGGGTTGAGCCAACGCTCTGACTCTGCGATCGTACATTCACCCGCAAGCATTTTAGAGAATGCTTCGAGTCTTGAAGGATCACAGCCTGTGACTTCGATCTGCGTTCCGTAGTAGCCGTCGTAGATGCGAGTAACCTTTGCACCGAGCACGTCAGCCCAATCGCGCTTGCCTTGCTCGGTGAGCGTGTGCTGATTAAGTTCGACGATGGTGGCAAGGTCATGTTCCTCGTCGGCATCCAGGATGTGAACGTCTTCGAGGTTGCATCCCATGAGACCGAACAGAGTTGTCAGTCTTTCGCCGGCATCATCGGTGACGGGAGCGTTCTCAAGGTAGTACGTCATCTCGAGGCAGTCCTCGGTGGCTATGATCTCGGACACTTCATCGCGTGCTTCCAGCTCTGCGATGAGCATCTGACCGATACCGTTGTTCGGCGTGACGGTCGTATCGAAGTGCTGACTGATCTCATCGAAGCCGATCACCCAGGATCCGTTGGCTGTTTGTGCCGTACCTTGCTTGATGAGATCTTCAGCCATTGTTTGAATTTGCTTTTGCATATAGCCTCGGGCGTTGGGAAGCAGAGCCGAGTATCGAGCGTACAGGCTTCCTTCGCTTTCCACGAGGATGCCGTCCTCTTCACCTTCCCCGAGCACCAGGAGACAGTGACTGACTCCGTCTCGATCCTGATACATCAAGTCTCTGTGCTCCTTAATGAATTCCTGGTTGTCAAATAAATGCGTTCGGAAATCATAGAAGCGATTGCGGTCCAGCTCAACCACTGCCTCGACCTTGCATCTGTCTACGCGCAGCTCGGGTTCCTTCCTCATAAGCTGTGCGGAGGTATACAGACCACGGGGGCTGTCATCCATTCCTTCGAGCTGCTCACCGAGTTCTCTCTGTCTTTCAATGGCTCGGTTGTACTTGTCATAGGTCGCTTCATCAAGACCGAGACCGTAATCGAGTGCAACCTCACAGGTATTGATGAAGCCTTGAAGCTCATCGACTTCAGCGATGAGCTTTTTCTTTTCGTTCGTCATTTGGTTCTCCTTTCTCATATCTGTTGGTCGTATGCGACGTCCTCGAACTCTTCCTTGTCCACGTAAGGGCAGTAGTTGAGATAGAAGGTCAGATCGAATTCATCACAGTACACACCGATCTCCGAGAGGATATCTGCTTTCTTGTACAGTTCCTCGGTGATCATATCCACCATTTCTGTGTCTTCGGAGAGGTTCACTCCAAAGCGTTCACCAATCTCTTCGAAGGTGAAGTGCCAATTGCCGGTCGTGGTGTTATCCGTGCCGACGAAGATCATGTGCTCGGCAATGGTCTGTGCGTATGCTTCGCGGTCGAAGTACGGCACCAAGGATTTGAAGCCACACTGACGGATCTCGTC
>JAFQAR010000096.1 GCA_017399905.1 Bacteroidales bacterium | reverse complement strand
TCTGTAACAGGCTTTTCTTCGGCTTGGGCATCAACCCTTACCGCATGGTTTCTCTCGTCCTGAGAGAGCATTTTTTCAAAGTTCTCACGGTTCTCTGCACGGAAGATGGGATAAGCAAGCGTAGGGTCACGCAGCTGAACTTCTCTGTCTGTGATCTGCTCCACACGGAAAGCAGTATCGTCCAGATATACCGTGTCACCGACCTGATAGTTCCATGCCGGTTCTTCAGGGGCGGGTTCTTCCACGACCTCGGCAGGCTCTACCGCAGGTACTTCAGACTGAACCGCTTCCATAGCTGCTACGGACTGACGGACTTCCTCAAGGTAGTCATTGGCAAGCCATTCATCGTCAAAGTATTCCGTAACACCCTCAGGGTCAACATAGTAAGCGCCGGTCTGCTCATCCCAGATGGCATACTCGCCATCTTCGGTATCGACAACGGCGAAACGCTCGTTGACTTCTTCCAAAGGATCTGCCTTGGCAGCTTCGATTGCCTGTCGCTCGGCTTCTTCCTCAGGGGTGAGATAGCGACCTTTCTGCATCAGAGAATCAATTCTCTGTGCTACCTGCGTCCAGGACATCTTCACATTGTCGCAGCCGCTTTTGTTATAGCGGACACCCTTGGCATCGTGATCTTCGCCGCTGTGCGTTGCACCGGAACAGGCATGGGAATGACCGCCTGTGCCGTATTCATGCTTTAAGAACTCAGCCTTTTCCTTGGTGGAATGGTTTTCCTGCCAGTAGTTCCAGATTCGGGCTTTCCCACCGGAAAAGCCACTTCCACGACCAGTCAGGTCTCTGTTTACTTCATCATCGGTGATGAACTGACGGACAAGGGGTGGATACATCATATCGGTCTTATACTCCCTGAGAGGGGTATGCAGTTCGTCCAGACGCTTTCCGATCTTGTCGAGCTTATGATAGCGGAAACGAAGATACTTCGGATTCTCTGCAAGGGCTTCTCTGAACTCCGCATACTGCTGAACCAGAATGGAATGGAACTGCGGGTCGTTCAGCTTATCAGCCAAATCCGCTGTTTCATCGGGAAACCCACGGAACTTGCCCTGATTGAGAATTGCCAGATAGTTTCCTTCCTTAGCTTCACCACTCAGGTCACGATAGAGATACCACAGAGATTCAGCCAGCTTCTGTCGCTCATAGCCATGCGCTTCCACCAGTTCCACATTGGTAGCGAACTGACCGTTTTCAAGCAGTTCTCCAATACGGGTTGCGGCATCTTCCCAAGGAATGATCTGCGCTCTGGGACTGTCGATGGCAGAGGAACCTTTGGCAAGGTGAATGCCATCCTCGGCATACCACGCAGAAATATTTCCGCTGTCCTCTTTAATACCGAAACCGCCATGATAGACTTCTTTCAGCGTCTGGGCGATTTCTTCCACCGGCTTCTGCTTCATATACTCCAGAGCTATGATTTTTCTGGCTTCATCGGTATTACTGCCAAGCAGTAAGAAGTGGTCTATTTCCTCTGGGGCAAAAGAAAAAGCAGAGGGCTTAAAGCTCTCTGCTTGGTCGATAAAACTTATCTGTTCATTTTCGGAGAGGAACAGGTTGAGCGTTAGCTGTTGATAAGCTCCGTCATCACGACTTCCTCTGCCTGCGCTTTCAGGCTGTTCATGTGCTGCACCCACGCCATCTGATTTGTCGCTTTGTCCGGTGCCGGGTTCTTCTCCAGATACTGCGCCATCAGCTGTTCCACTCTGGCCTTCGCTGTGTCCTCGATCTCCCACAGATGCGGGAACAGGTTCTCCGTCAGAATCATGTCGTTCAGGAGCATCGGATTGTTCTGCTCCAGAAATGCTCTGCGCATCCTGCCATATTTGCCCAGAACTCTGTCGCTCTGGTTCTCCAGTTCCATGTTGGGGATCAGATAATCTACGTCTGTCTGAATGTCATTTCGTTCATCATATTTGCTCCTTTC
>JAFQAR010000095.1 GCA_017399905.1 Bacteroidales bacterium | reverse complement strand
TTCTTCCCGGTCGGGCAGTAATAGTAATGGTAGGTTCTTTCGCCGACCTTGTTTGTCTTCCGGATCATCTTCCCGCCGCAGCAGCCGCAGATCAACAGACCTGAGAACATGTACACCCCGTTCTGATCGGGGGCAGAGCGGGTATCCAGTCCCTTGATCCTCTGCACAAGTTCAAACGAGTCGCGGGAAATGATCGGCTCATGAGCATCCGGAACACGAATCCATTCAGAAGACGGGAGCTTCTCCATTTCCTTGATCTTGAAATGAGGCGATCCCTGCTTTCCCTGGACAAGCGTTCCGATATACACTTCATCCTGTAATATCCGGATGATCGTGGTCGCTGACCACTTGCAATCATCCTTGTCGGCGCACCAGCCCCTTCGGGCATACGGGATACCGTGGTTCTTCTTGTATGCCATTGGCGACAGAATGCCAAGGCGATTCAATTCGCCGGCAATCTTGTTAGCACTCAAGCCATCCAGCCGCATCCGGAATATGTCCTGCACAACCCGTGACGCATACGGGTCTGGCACAAGCTGATTCTTATCCGTTTCCGACTTCATGTAGCCATATACCGTAAAGGAGCCAACAAAGTCACCATTACGACGCTTAACTCGCAAAGCCGCACGGGTCTTCACAGAAATGTCTCTTGCGTAGGCTTCATTCATGATGTTCTTGACCGATACAGCAAGATCATCTGCGCTGGCATCATGGGCAGTATCAATCCCGTCAGTAATGGCAATGAAACGAACGCCGTAGCTGGGGAAAACCCGGCGAAGATAGCGTCCGGTTTCAATGTACTCGCGGCCTAAACGGGACAAGTCCTTGACAATAATGCAGTTGATGGTTCCTTCCATAACATCCTGCATCATCTCCTTAAACGCAGGTCTGTCAAAGATCGTACCGCTGTAACCATCATCAATTCGCTCCGAAACGATCTCGATATCCGGATTCCTGGACACAAAATCGTCAATGAGCTTCCGCTGATTTCCAACGCTGTCGCTCTCAGTACTCCGATCATCGGTGTAAGAGAGACGAATATACTTGGTCGCTCTGAATTTTGGCATGATTCCACTCCTTTCTCCCGGGAAGTCCCGCGATCAATGAGCAGTTATCAGGCCAGGGGTTCATCCTTTTCCACGACCATTATAGCACTCATCAAAAACAAAATCGACTTTGCCGATTCAGCGCAGGATACCTTGCAGACATTGTTCAAGGGTTTGTCCACCCTCAGTAAACCTTGTTGTGATAACGAAATCACCACAGCGGAAATGATAAGGATTCTTGATCTGCCGAATGAAGGATGCTATGCGCTCATTCTTAGGGAGCGTCTTATCTACCTTCACATCACGAATGTCAACCAGGCCTTCATTTGTTATGATACCAGAAGTAATGGCAAATGCCATGTGGAACACTCCTTCCATTCATTGATGAAAACAATGCGTGTATCAGGCTGCGGTTGGCACCGCATCATAGCCCCATATGCACCGCTGTCCACCCCGGACTGGCGTATGCCACAGGAACTCCCCGTCAGTCTTTGCGGGGTCGTGAGAAAGTATCATTATACCCATGCATCCTCATCGCGCCCT
>JAFQAR010000094.1 GCA_017399905.1 Bacteroidales bacterium | reverse complement strand
CTAGAAAACTTCCACATTTTCAACAAAGGACTTGCGAAAAAACACTTTCACAATATGTAACGCCAGTCGGCCTTCGCCGAATGACTTTCCAAATGTCGGAAGAATTTTTCGGATAAACAACACTCACCGGGGTATCGTGCGAATGTATATGGCAAAAATGAGTGAGATGTGCAGAGCACTATATGAAAAAGCCACTGCAACAAGACTCACTGTGCTACCGCGTGACGACTCTCAGGCAAATTGCGACCCAAATCCGGCTAAATTCTGCTTCATACAGCATTAACGTCCAACGACTTACACACGGACGTACCACATACGGACGGTAGCCATTGGATATATGACCGACACCATGGGCCGTATGCACTCAGACGCACAGTTCGCAGGTTCTTCATCAGTTAAGCCCTATGGGCTTTTCCTCCTTCGCACCTCGGCAGAACAAATGAATTTGCTCTGCCCTCGGTTTGTCGTCGGTTCCAGCAAACGTTGAGATGATGGGATTCCACGGCATCGGTAACAACCCAATGGTAGGTTGTACAGTTGCTTGCGCTGTTGACGTTGCTACTGCGCTTAACAAATAAATTTGTTTCGCTTGTAGCAAGCAAAGAATTCGCCCGGCTCACCGCCGGGCTTTTTCTTTACAGCTTCGAGGGTGTCTCTTTTTTTGTCTGCAAACCACCCGGCCAGAAATATGCCCCTTATCTTGGCCGGCGACCTCAAAAATACCTTCTCGGCCATAAATACAGCCTTTTTTCTGGCCACCGATCTCAAACATAGCTTCCCCTCCACGAAAACACCCATTTTCATGGACGGAACGACTAACCCGCACCCAATGAGCGACCTGTTTTGATGGGTCGAAGATGGTCACGTTGATTCATAACGATGAACTATTGTAATTCATACGAATTTATCTAAATTTTGGCCGATAAATCGGAGATTATCAGAATTTATTTCTTTTGAGATGCGTCGGTAAACTCCTGCCTCAAGTCGCTTTGGAAAAATAGCGTCAAGGTAAAGGAAGATTAATTATGGATATCAGGGCTACAACTAAACTGGCATTTCTGCAAGCAGCACTCATTTTGTGAACATGCTGTGCCAGCACACATGATGAGTCGCCATTGAGAATCAGGACAAGTACTGATGATATCCATTTCATTTTTCCATAAGGATGCAACAATATCCCGGCAAATCAGCAATTTGTCTGTCACATAGGGGGTCATAAATGCATCTATATGCTAATAACCAATGATTAATTCAAACCTGAACAGATGACCATGATGAAGAAAATCATTTCAATTGCCGCAATTCTCCTTATGGCGGCCATGCAGCATAATGCTTTCGCACAATATGCAGAAACAAGCGGAACAGACGAGTCACAGGAACTGTCGTATCAACAGCACAACGTCCAGAGCGGCATCGGCAAAGGGGTACGTATGTCAGATGCAGGAAAAGCACTGCTATTTACAGGAGCATCTGCCGCTCTTACCGGAGTTGCTTGTTTCATCGGAGGAACTGCTATGTTCGAGCAGGATCCCGAAAGACCGGTAACGCCGGTTTACCCGGTATTTGCGATTGCCGGTCTGACTGCAGGAGGCATAATTGCATTGATAGGACTTCCATTCTATCTATACGGCAACAATAAGATGCAGGATTATGGCTCAAGCCACATCGTTTTCGGAAAAGAGGGTCAGGAAGGTGCTGCCGGATTGTTTGAAATGGGCCTTGGAATACCTAATTTCCTGAGTCTGGACGCGATAGGAGGTTATAATTTCGGAAAGAATTTCTTTATGGGTGCCGGTATAGGCTATAAGACCTACCTGACTGCCGGGCTTAGAAACGATGGCACTACAGCATCTCTGCCGATATACACAAACTTCCGATATTCCATAGGCAAGAAACAGGTTGTGCCGTATATCGGTGCAAGCTTGGGTTACGATATCGTAAACAACGGTCTGTACTCAGGCGTGGAGTTCGGCACAAGATTCCGCAAGATTCAAGGGAAACGAGGCCAATCCTGGTGGTTGGGAGCAAAAACAGAATTCATATTTCCTGAGGGTATGACCCTTTCACTCAAGGTCGGCAGGTCTTTCTAAATCGCCGATGAATTCATATATTTGCACATCCTTGGAAGGAGACGCCGGCATATCGCTGCAGCCCTCGGCAGGAGTATTCAAAACGTCATGAATTGGATTATCTTGATTGTTGCCGGCCTGTGTGAAGTCGGCTTTACCTATTGCCTCGGAAGGGCAAAATCAGTTGAAGGTGCAGAATGGTGGCTCTGGATCGGAGGCTTCCTGATCTTTTCAGCAGTGAGCATGACCTTATTGGCCAAAGCGACACAAACCTTGCCGATAGGAGTAGCTTATCCTGTATGGACAGGTATCGGAGCTGTGGGAACAGTACTGGTCGGCATCATCTTTTTCCATGAGCCGGTCACCTTTTGGAGGATGTTATTTACATTTACGCTCATAGCATCGATTGTAGGACTGAAAGTATTATCATAATCATATGGCAATGGACAGACGCGGCTTTCTCAAGAAATCAGTATTCACTTTGGGCTCTCTTGCGGCAATCAGTCTGATGGAGAATCCATTGATGGCATATGATATGAATAAGTCAGGCAAGAAGAAAACACAACGGGATATGAAAAAGATAATCATCATCGACGGCGGTCCACGCCGCAACATGAACACAGCTCAGATGCTTCAGAAGTTCGCTGAAGGAGCAAGATCCGCTGGTAACCACATAGAAGTCAGGACAATACGTCTGTACGACATGGACTATAAAGGCTGCATGTCATGTATGGCATGCAAGCTTAAGGACAGGGCATCCAATGTCTGCAGGTTCAAGGATGCCATCTCTCCCGTCCTCGAGGAGATAGCCCAGGCAGACGGCCTTGTACTTGGCTCCCCTATCTATTTCGGAGAGGTTACCGGACAGATGCGTGCCTTTCTGGAGAGATTGTCATTCCCTTGGTTATCGTACAATGACTACAGCATGACGGCACCTAAGCAGATGCCTGTAGTTCTGATAGAGACCTTGAACGGAACACCTGAGAGAAACAACAGCAACGGTTTCGGCAGCATGGAATCCTGCATCGCAAGGGCTCTCGGGCAGCCGCAGAAGATAGTTGCCTACAACACTTGCCAGGTAAAGGACTACAGCCGTTATGAACTTGCAGGATTCTCGGAAGAGGCAAAGCGCCAGTGGCGTGATGCTCATTGGGAAGAAGATCTGCAGAAGGCATACGACGCAGGAAGGCAGATGGCGGAAGCATAGATCAATCAAACGGTTTAAGGACTATGAAGATACTTATCATCGGAGGAACAGGCACAATCAGCAGTGCCATAACAAGACAGCTTGCAGCAGAAGGCCACAATCTGTGGCTGCTCAATCGCGGTAACCGGAATTCCGGACTGCCCCAAAACGTGAAACTGGTCAACGGAGACATAAATGAATGTCCGGAAGCCGTAGAAGCAAAACTCGGCAATGAGACCTTCGATGCTGTATGCGAATTCATCGGATTCGTGCCGGAACAGGTGGAGCGCGACATCCGGATTTTCTCCGGCCGCACGAAACAGTACGTCTATATCAGCTCTGCATCAGCTTACAACAAGCCGGCCCGCCAATATGTCATTACCGAGGGAACGACTCTCGCCAATCCATATTGGGAGTATTCGAGGAACAAGATAGCATGCGAGGATCTTCTTATGCAGGAATACAGGAAGAATGGTTTTCCTGTTACCATTGTCCGTCCCAGCCACACATACTGCGAACGTGGAGTTCCAGTTGGAGTTCATGGTAAAAAAGGCAGCTGGCAGGTCCTCAAGCGTATGATTGAAGGCAAGCCGGTCATAGTTCATGGAGACGGAAGTTCCCTTTGGACGATGACATGGAACGAAGACTTTGCAAAAGGATTCATCGGACTGCTGGGCAATC
This sequence comes from Bacteroidales bacterium, assembly GCA_017399905.1. Lineage (GTDB taxonomy): Bacteria > Bacteroidota > Bacteroidia > Bacteroidales > UBA932 > Cryptobacteroides. The sequence goes on along the minus strand of JAFQAR010000094.1, from coordinate 18,354 downwards.
CTCACGCAATCGGGGAAGCCTTCCAGATAACGTCCGACGAATCCCTCACATGGAATCAGATATATCAATGCGTCGCCGATGCCCTCGGCGTGGAATTCAAGCCATATCACGTAGCATCAGACTTTCTTGCGGCAATAGCTCCTCCTGCATATGATCTCGAGGGCGGTCTGCTGGGTGACAAGGCAGTATCTGTGTCATTTGACTGCAGCAAGCTCAAGCGCGCAGTACCAGGTTTCCGCGCTACGACACGGTTTGATCAAGGGGTACGCAAGACCGTAGCCTACATCAAGGAGCATCCTGAACTGCAGGTTGAAGATCCGGAATTCGACGCATGGTGCGACCGCGTCATCGATGCGTTGGAGAACACCAGAAAATCATTCAGATAAACAACATTCCTTAAACCATGGCGTATTGATCGATCTAGTGTCATGCGCAACAGTCAGGACATACAAAAACCGACCAGACAATGAAAAGAAGCTTCATCTCCATTCTTATCATCATTTCAGCCATCGTCTTGTCATGTAATGAAAGACAGACGCAGATTGAAATCATCCCTATCCAGGACAACCCGTCCCCAAGAACAATGTCACGCAATCTTTTCCCAGAGGCTCCGGACAGTCTGGTATCCGTTCTGGGACTCGAGGACGGAATTCCATCATCAGTATGCGCTTTCCTTGTGAAAAAGGAAGGGAAGAACATACTTTTCGACGCGGCGAACGGAGCACCTGATTCCAGACTCATGCATGTTCTCGACTCTTGCGGAGTGGCTGCGGAAGACATTGACATGATATTCATAACCCACCTTCATGGTGACCACATCGGCGGACTCATGAAGGAAGGCAACGCAGCTTTCCCCAATGCGGAACTTTTCATAAATGAAGTAGAATATGAGGCATGGATGGCAATGCCTCAGGATCAGGCCGCAAGACTCCGCACAACCTTAGAGGCCTATGGAGACAGACTGACCACCTTTTCTCTGACCGACAGCCTTCCATGCGGCATCGAAGCGATTGATGCATATGGACACACGCCGGGGCACACAGTCTACAAGATAGGCAGCATCCTTATTGCCGGTGACATCATGCACGGAACCGCACTGCAGGTGAAGTACCCTCAGTACTGCGCCCGCTTCGACATGGACAAGGAAGATGCCGTAAGAAGCAGGGACAGGATAATGAAAATGGCAGAGGAAGAGAATATGCATATCTACGGAATGCACTTCCCTTCCCCATACTACCTTTGACAGATCCGGTTATAATTTACTTGACATCACTGCATTTTGCCTGATAAAATTCCCTTACATCGGACCACCTGTAATAAGGGAAGGAATCTGTCTCAACCGGTAAAGCCGCTTCCGTTTCATTCAGAAGACACTTGACCAGAATATCATCCGGAGACTTCCTGCTGCGGTAAAACACCAGCTGGATATTGCAAGCCATGCATGTCTGCCAGTTCTGATAGATATTCTTGACCTCCGACGGATCTTCCGGATCACGATCTGCACCGTTGATGCCAAGGAGAACAGTAAGAGGGCCAATGCAGCTGTCGTGACCGAACCGGAAATCACCGATCCTTCCGCTGCTGCCTTCTATTGCTGCATCTGCCTTCGCGATGATATCTTCAAGCACAGGAATCATCTCATACTGACCGGAGAAGATCCATGAATACGAGCCAAGGTTCGACGACTCCCAGCGGGCTGCAATCTCAGCATCGGTAATGATGTCTCCCATCATTCCTTCATGTCCGATATTAGGGAGTGATGTATAGAGGCTTATCAGACTTCCTGCTATACGGCGGCCGTTGAACGGCAGGCCTTCAGTGCTTTTGAACACACGCCTGAGGATGTCGTCATGCAGAGGATCACTGCTGCCGGTCCTGTCCCGATTCTTCACGAAGCGAGGAGTCGCCTTCGGGTAGCTGCGCTTCGAAGGATTTTCCTTATCGGTAGGGACCACTCCGTCAAGTGTGAAGCGTGACGACTGTTCGCGTATTTCGATCTCCGGATTGCACTGGACAAGTTCCTGGCAGAAGGCTGCCATGCTGAGGACGCAACGTCCGGACAATGACGATATCGCAAGGACATTGCCTCCTTTTGCGAATATCTCAGGGAAGTTATCGAACATACGTCTGGATATGCCTTGATGCTGCTCCCATCCAAGTTGCGTCAACTCACTGATTCCTGTCATCAGCTCCTGCTTGGCATCCATGAAGCGATTGTAGAAAGCTTCACCCTCAGCGGTAAGAAGCTCATTCTTAGAAGCTTCTGTCAGAATCGTATCCAGCTGCTTATAAAGACTTTCATTCCAATAGTAGCGCGATCCGTGTCGGGAATAGTGGCTGATATAGAACGGCTTATAGCCTTTGGGAGCCTTGGTCAGCTCCGTGTCATGCTTATAAAGATAAGGATAGTCATTTCCATATGACTTCTTAGGGTCGGCCTTGACCTGATCCAGGACAGAGCTGTTCTGAGCGGAAAGTGTCAATGAGACGACTGTCAGAATGATTGAAGCAAGCAATTTTTTCATAGTACGGTCTATTGAAGTTATCAGATTATGTCAAAAAGGATGCGTTTATACAAATATAAAACTTTGTCATTCATAAGACAAAAGCAACCGGCAAATTACTGACAAATAATTCGTATCTTTGAAACATACTAACCATATATGATTATGAAACGACTTCTTACCCTTGCTGCGGTGCTTGCTGCTGTCATATGCCCGCAGACTCTCAGCGCCACAAGAGTTGTCGGTGTCAAAACAATCGATAAGGATTACATCATGGTGCATTTCCGAGACGGCGAAGTGAGATACCGCGACAACGGCACAGGTCCGAGCGCATATCTCGGACACACCTTCGTAGAAGGAGATGACACACTCTTGGTATTCGGGCAAAGACTGGATCCGGAAGCGGCAGGAACAGCAGGAGAATGGATCATATCTTCAAAGGACGACAAGTCATTCGGCAGACAGGCTGCGGTTGCGGCATGGAGAAAATCAAAGCCGATGAACACGGACAACACGCTCACGTCAGAACTCGACCATTGGATATTCCTCCAGCTGCCCAAGTCAATGAAGCAGGGTGCAAAGTATACCGTAAGCATCCCCAAGGGCGTCAATGCAGACAAGACTGAAGCTGAGGTGAAATTCGACATATGGTCATCCGTTTCCGAAGCTGTCCATGTCAACATAATCGGATACTCTCCTGAAGAGGAGGTGAAGGCTGCAGACCTGTATCTGTGGCTTGGAGACGGAGGACAGAGAGATTACACCTCATTCGAAGGCAAGAAGGTATGGCTGTACAACACCAGGACCGGCAGAAAGCAGAAGGTCGGCAACGTAAGCTTCTGGATGAGCGCCTCAGAGTCTGAAAAAGAGGCCAACAAGAAGAACATGACCGGTTCGGACGTCTGGAACATCGACTTCACAGCGTCGACACCAGGCAGATACCGCCTCGTCGTAGAAGATGTCGGATGCAGCATGGACTTCGACATCAGCAATGAAGTATACTTCCAGCCTTATCACTATTCTGTAAGAGGATACTACTATATGCGTCTGGGAGAGCCTGTTGACCCGCGTATAAGTCCTGTTCCACGCCAGCCTCAGTTCACTCCGGGAAAGAACCCTGAAGGTTTCGTTGTATATAAGACAGACATGCACCCATGGCATCCCGACTGGAGAAAACTCAGAGGCGACGTCTGGGACGAGCCGCATTTCAAACTTCCGGAGCAGTCAGAGTTCTGGAAGCACAGGCTACCTGGAAATCCTGTCAACGACATAGTACGCGGAGGCCATTCCGACGCTATGGACTGGGACCGTCATCTGGCTCATGTCAGCAACATATACGACATGGTCCTTCCTTTCATCCTGACAAACGGACGTCTTTCCGAAGACAATCTCAGCATCAGGGAAAGCGGGAACGGAATACCGGACCTGCTTGACGAGGCACGCAACGAGGTGGATTTCTTCCTGAGCATCAGAGACGGGGAAGGATATTCACAGGGTGTCACCAACCCTTCATCTGACTGGAAGGTGATGTTCCAGGCAGGCTGCACGACAATGGCAGCATGGGCAAATGCCGCAAACTGCGCAATCCTTGGCGAAGCATTCAGAATAAATGGAAATCAGGATCTTTGCGATTATTATACAGCTGAAGCGATAAAGGCTTTCAGATTCGCCGAGAAGCAGGAAAACAGCCAGCTGGATGACAGACAGAACATCGGAACATCAAGCATGAGAGGACGCGACTTCAAGCAGATGGCCGCAGCATTCCTATACAATCTTACTGGAGACAGGAGATGGGAGGACATAATGGTGGAAGAGAGTGTGGTCAAGAACGAAGTGGCCCCTCTGTTTGCCAAGGAACGTCATAACCAGTACTATCAGATATGGGGAGCGGCCGCATATCTTGCCTGCCCGCATGAGAGGCACTATCCGGAATATTATAACGACCTGGTTGCCAGCGTCAACAAGCAGGCGGACGAGAACAATGTCAGCCACATGAACAGCCGTCCGTCCAGAAGAACGGCCAACGATCCGCGCTGACAGACATCAGAGAACCTCCAGATGGTTCTTCTTGCACACTACATCGCAGATTCCGACAAGAGACGCGAGCAGCTTGAACAGGCGATGTATATCGAAGCAGGATGGGGACTCGGAAGAAATCCTTCAAACACTGTGGAAATGACAGGATTGGGAGAAAGGCATATCATAGACTGCTACACGACAGGACGCAACGACGGTGTTCCTGGTTCACATCCCGGCCAGACTCCGTTCAACGGAACCGAGACCTGGTCACCTGGAAACGGAGGCGACGCGAGAATAATACTGAAGAGATGCTATCCTGACTGGTACACAGGAGGATGGCCTCATCAGGAATCATTCTTCAACATACGTTACATGTGGGTCAACGGAGAATTCACTCCACGTGAAACCATGCGCGGAAAGATGGCGCTCCTCGCCTACCTTTACGGCATCAGGAAATAAGGTATTCCACAAATATCGGAAACTCACTCAAGCGACGTCTTCACATATACGGAGACGTCGCTTTCGTCTTCGGTATTGGTCCAAACCATGTCATCACCGTCAAACCCAATGTAGTAACTTGCACTCCACGGAAGATTGTCGGAATACGTTCCGCTTATTATGTTGGAATCAAGTGCAGCCATGCTGTCGTAGCGTTCCCATTCATAATCATCGATCTTCTGCCACAACACGACGTTTCCGTCAGCCTCGATCTGCATATTTACGCTGAAAGGCGGTGATGTGCCATGCCACTTCACGAGGGTCCACGACCCTTCAATGTCAGAAAATGACATAGTTGAACCACTGACTGCTTCAAACACTTCAAAAGCGTCCAAGGTAAGGACGACATTCCTTTCCACTGACAAAGGGGCGGAATATGATTTGATGAATTCCCTGCCACCGTCATCGGTCAGGGTGAGTGTAAGTCCTTGCGAGAACAACACGGGCGGAATGACGAGCCAGAATGATGTAGGTGAAGAGACGGACCGGCCCAATGTAACTCCATCTCCGCAATCCAGCATCAACGAAGAAGACGCATCGTAAATCGAGACTTCCGGTGTTCCTGACCCTCCGACAGATATCTCCGCTTTGCCTGCCAATGGCTCGGAAGCATTTCCAGAAAGTACTACCGACCTTAATGTAACATCTGTTCCATAAAGCTGCAGCCTTAGATATCCGCAGCAGTTACGGAAACGGACCGAATGATCCTCTCTGCCCTTGGTTGCGGCAAACATGACATTTACATTTTCCGCAAACGTCCCCTCTGCATACTTCTGAAGCGGCGGGAATGTATACGATGCCACTCCGTCATATGACAATACCGTTGTCTCGTCATACGGATATATTGCATAGTTACGGTCAAATGAAACAGACTCCTGATTACCATCGGATTTTCTGGAAAACCTCCCCGGAGACTCTCCTGCCCGGTCATCAATCGCGTAACGCACATTGCTGTACATATCAGTGAAATACGAAAGGGCATCATCCGGATGCCATGTCATCTTCATATCCGTATCCAGAAAAGTGCGGGTCAGGATCTCTTCAAAAGTAGGGTTCAGGATTTGCGGCACCTTTGTCTGAACCTCCTCCTGTCCGGCATCTTCCGTTCCGCCATCCACCTCAGGCTCCGGACGCTCCTTCGAACAGCTGCATAATAAAGCGGCAATAAAAAGCATGTAATACAGTTTTCTCATAACCACCCTCCGTTTTCTGAAGCTTTTCTTCTTACGACCAGCATGAAATCACGGCTCACTTCCATCCCTCCCATCGCATCTCCACCGCCGACGGAGGAACCGCCTATTATGGCAGTAACCTGCACGCGTGCTGTTCCTGTATTGCTGCACCTGACCTTGAGAAGTCCGTCCTCAACGGAAATCGACTCAATCCCCAATGTCCGGACAGCCTCATCTTCTGCCGTCACTCCGGTATAGACCAGCTTCTCCGACCCTCCGCCGAAATGCACGGAAAGGGGAAGTACGGCATCTGTTCCGGCAGAAAAATACAGACATGGAACACCTTCAACCTGCATAAGGAGTCTATGCGCATCGATATAGCCGGACCCGAGTTTACCCGCATAAGCCGACATATCTACATCGGCCCAGCCAGCATCACCGCTGATATAACAGAACTTCGTCCCTTTCTGGTACTGGTCTATGTCATGGACTGATGTAAGTATCATGTCCTTGAACTCGTCAAGAGTGAAACTGCGTCCCAGCTCCAGTGCATAAGACAGAGCCAAGGCCGCACTTCCTGCCACATGTGGAGCAGCCATTGATGTGCCATGCATATATTCGTAACCATCCGGATCGACCGAGGTTGATGAAATCTTATGGATGGTTCCGAAACCGGATGCACCGCCTTCCCCTCCCGGAGCACAGATATTTGCACCTGTTCCATAGTTGGTATACGATGCTGCGAGAAAGTCAGGTCCCATTGCCGTAACACAGATGTGGTCATAATATGCTCCGGGATATGACGGGACATCTTTTCCGTCATTGCCTGCTGCGAATATGAGCAAGCCTCCATCGATGAGTCCGTCATATCCGCCGTTCTGTTCGAAGTAGCGGAACGCATCCATGAGCACGGAATAATTGGCATTGAACCTGCTGTCGCTTGTATAAGTACCGGAAGGATAAGCCCAGGAGTTATTGATGATCACCGCACCGTTATCAGCGGCATATTTCACAGCTCGGGCGATATTCGATTCCGGTGTCGCATTTCCGTCATGGAATATCTGGCATGCCATTATACGGCATCCGTCGTTGTTACCGGAACCGCCGGCAATGCCGGATACATATAATCCGTTGTTATTGACAGCCGCTATAGTTCCGGCAAGATGAGTTCCATGTGACCTCATGTTCGTCTCATCCCAATCGATCTGAGCACTGTCATGAAAGAAATTGTAGCCGTAGACATCATCGACATAGCCGTTCCCATCGTCATCAACGCCTTCGGAACCTGTCTGTTCCGCCTCATTCACCCACATATTGGCCGCAAGGTCTTCATGGGTATGCATTATTCCCCCATCCAGAACCGCCACTACGATCCGAGGATCTCCTGTAGAATATTTCCATGCCTCGAAAAGATTGATGTCGGCACCGGCCACAAATCTACCTTCACCGTCATCAAGAGAAGCATCATTGAAGTAATGCCATTGCCATGGCAGTTCGGGGTCATCAAAAGGCATGTCCACATTAGAACGCGTCATCCTCCTGGCGGAAGACTTCGTACTGACCGGATCCTGAACGTCATATGGATCAGAAAAGACCGGTTCCATGAGAGCATCATATTGAACCCGCTCGACACGTCTGTCTGCAGCAACAGCACAGGCAATTTCCTCAAGGTCGACATCATGGGAGAATTCCAGGAGATACCAGCAGTCGAGAGCGCCTGATACGGCATCATCCTGAACAGATGGGAACAAAGGCTCGACAGAGACATCGACACCGTTTATTTTCTGGAGACCGAAATCCGCAGTGCCGGAAACGGTCTTTACCAGCAACCTGCCGGACGCGACATTGACAGGCCTGTTGATTATCTTTGTCGAAACGGTATCTTCAGCCAGGGCACCATCTCCGTCCCTGCCGGTACAGGATACGAGCAGAAGCATTGTCAGGGCTATGATTCCATATCTTCTCATGGGCATCAAGGTATTTGCCCCTATAATCCGGGCCATATGAAATTGGAATTGATGGATTCTCCTCCATCAACAACAATGCTCTGTCCGGTACAGAAGGTATTCTCTACCGTAAGGAAATATGCCCAACGGGCTATCTCCTCTGCAGCAGCCCATCTTTTGAGAGGCGTCTGCTTCATGATTTCCTGCCATAGCTCCGGATCATTCATCACACATTCGTTCAACGGTGTCACGACGCCACCGGGATCCAGGCTGTTGCATGTGGCCCCATATCGGGCTATCCTCATGGCGACATTCTTCGTATACGCTATGACTCCGCCCTTGCTTGCGCAATATTCAGGAAATTCCGCTCCTGTATGACCGCTTGCAGAACCGATGTTCAGGACCGACCTTATCTTATCCTGCACTCCGTACTTCTCGGTAATACCTATCAGAGCCTTGAGATTTATGTCTATATCATTTTCGTTTTGCGTACCGGCGTTATTGACCAATATCTCCACATCAGATATATCAGGCAGATTATCCGAATCCCTTACATCACATCTATAATGCGTATATGCCCCGTCAACGACAGAAGCATCCTGTCTGTCTATTCCATGCACGCGGTGCCCGTTCCTGAGAAAGATCTCGGCAACAGCCTTTCCAATGCCCTGTGAGGTCCCGGTAATCAATACATTCATAAAATTTTCAAGCTTGATGACATCGCAAAATTAATCAAATTTGCTATATTGCACTGAGATATGATAAGAAAAGCCACATATGACGACATACCCGCCCTTATGGAGATATTCCTTAAGGCCAGAGCAATAATGCGCAGCTGCGGGAACATGAACCAATGGAATGACAACTATCCTTCAGAAGCGAACGTCAGACAAGACATTGAAGAAGGCAACTGTCTTGTCCTATGCGAAAAAGGCACAGTCATCGCAACCATGGCTTTCATGAAGGGGCCTGACCCCACTTACAAGGAAATATACAGAGGAGAATGGCTCAGCGACAAGCCATATCATGTAATCCACCGCATAGCCGTATGCAAGCCCGGCCATGATGCCGCAAGGAGATTTCTTGACTGGGGATTCGAAAGGACTGATTCCATACGCATCGACACGCACAAAGACAATGTCATCATGCACCACATCCTCTCAAAATACGGATTCACCCATTGCGGGATGATCCTTCTGGCAAACGGAGACCCGAGGGAAGCCTTCCAGAAAGACCTTTGATCACTCCCCGATCTTCCTGACAGGCCGGCAAGGGTTTCCGACAGCCACAACTCCAGACGGGATATCCTTGACGACAACAGATCCGGCCCCGATGGTGACATCATCACCTATCGTTACACCCGGAAGAATCGTCACACTTCCGCCGATCCACACATTGTTGCCGATAGTGACAGGCTCAGCCCATTCCTGTCTGGTGTTCCTTTCCACAGGGTCAGTACTGTGACACGCCGTATATATGCTTACATTAGGACCGATGAAGCAGTCGTCACCTATAGTCACCTTTGCTTCATCAAGTACGGTAAAGTTGAAATTGGCAAAGAATCGTCTTCCTATACTTATCTGTCTGCCGTAGTCACAGAAGAAAGGCTGACAGATAATGAATTCATCATCAGCAGTATGTCCTATAAGGTTCTTAAGGATTTCCAGCCGTCTTGCATGATCCGACGGATGGAGGGCATTATATTCATGAATGATTCCCTTGACCTCATTAAGTTCCCTCAGAAGTTCTTCATCGACTGCCGAATAAACCTCACCGGCAAGCATCTTTTCCTTTTCAGTCATATCATTGAAATCTTATAAATATCACAAATCGAATCGATGGTTCCGGATATGGAACCATCGATTCGTAAAGTTAATGAAAAAAAACTGAATGGCGTTATTTGAAAAGCAGCTTGAAGACTTCTGTGATATAGTCACGGCAGTTCATCCATGTATGCCCGCCACCAGGATACATTGTCACATAGTCTATACCGCGCTGACTGAGGTTCCTGTCAAGTTCCTGTGAGGAGTGATACAGGAAGTCGGAAGTACCGCAGCTGAGCCAGAGGAGCTTCAGGTTCTCATTGATGACATCCGCATCCGCGTATGTGCCATTGGTGAAGTTGCCGGAAATCTCAGGACCGAAGATAGCCGGAGCGAAGGCACACACATAATGGAACTTGTCCGGATTGCCGAGACCGCACGCAAGCGTCTGCCTTCCGCCGAGAGAGAATCCGGCAATTGCACGGCTGTCCGCGTCGGTCAGGACTTTGTAGTTTGCCTCGACAAAAGGTACGACAGACCCGGTAAACTCCTCAGTCGTCAGTTTCGTATCAAGAGGATTGTACATCTCGGCCTGTCCCCTGCGGATCATTTCCGGATATGGATTTGCGTAAGGCATGACGACGATCATCTTCCTTGCAAGCCCGGCAGCTATGAGATTGTCCAGTATGTTATTGACCTTTCCTACCTTGAACCAGGTCTCATACGTATCCGTCATTCCATGTATGAGGTACAGAACCGGATATTTCTCCTCTCCGGCAGGGTCATATCCCGGAGGAGTGTAGATGCACACAGGTCTGTCGAAGCCCACAGCCTTGGAAGAATAATAAGTATAGCTTACCTTTCCATGCGGAACATCCTGAAGGTCCTGCCAGTCAGGCTGAGTCCCTTTGACATCCGCAAGGCTGTATTTGAATCCTTCATTCGGGAATATATGCATATTCTGAGGATCAGCTATCTTGGTTCCATCAATGATGAACGCATATGGATATATATCAGGCTTGTCAGGCTTTACAGTGACGGACCACACACCTCTTTCTCCTTTTTCCATAGCTCTGACACCTTCGAACATCTGGCACTCAAGTTCCACCTTCTCCGCTTCCGGAGCCAATACGCGGAATGTCACACTTCCGTCCGCCGCATAATCAGGAGAAACCACTCCCGGCGGGAAAAGACGAGCCATCACTTCAGGAGTCAGACGCTGTCTGTCAGGCTTCGGGGCCGGCGGCTCCTGTCTTGTAGAGCCTGATACCTCAGGCTTACCGGCTGCCGCCGCCTGCATGGCTTTGGCAGAAGCCTTTGCGTCAAAAAGAAGCGGAAAGGTCTGCGCAAGGAAATACCTTGCGTTCATCCATGTATGTCCCATCTTGTCAGATGTGAAGAACTGGATGTTCTCGATACCCTTCCTGTCGAGGAATTCCATGTATTCCTTTGCATTTCCGTACAGAAAATCATCAGTTCCGACTCCGAGCCAGAAGAGGTTTATCTTCCTGTTGGTCTTGCGCGAATTGTCATACACTTCCGGGATATCCATGCTGGTGAATGAACTGTATGAGCAAAGGTAAGAGAACTTGTCAAGATTGCGCAGTCCTACGGAAAGGCCCTGATTGCCACCGCGGGAAAAACCTCCGATCGCACGGCTGTCCCTGTCGTTCTGCGTCCTGTAATTGCTTTCGACATATGGCATCAGGTCTTCCAGAAGATCCTTGCTGAAAACATCACCCTTCGTGAAATCAAATGTACCTGCAGGATAATATTTTGCCGGATTGCCGTATGGGAGGACCACAATCATTTCCTTTGCCTTTCCTTCGGCAATAAGGTTGTCAAGTATGAGGTTCATCTTTCCCACCTTGAAATAGACTTCCTCCGTATCTGTTGTACCGCTTATAAGATAGAACACAGGATACTTGCGCGACGGATCCTTGTAATATGTCGGCGGAGTATAGACTATGGCATTACCGTAAAGTCCCAGGGCATCGGAGTAATAGTTCACATAATCCACACTTCCGTGCGGTACACTCTGCAGATCGTGATACATCGGCTCAGCACCCCGTACATCCACCATTGAATTCTTGAAGCCTTCGTTAGGGAACCAGTCAGGACATTGAGGATCCATGACAGCTACGCCATCCACCTCGAAGCAATAGGGATATATATCTGGTGCAACCGGGCCCAGGGTGACGGACCAGACACCGTTCTCCCCCTTGACCATGTCAGTCTTAGGGGCAAACTGAGCGCTGACCTTAACGTTTTCCGCCTCCGGAGCCATCAGGTTGAATGTGACGGTATTGTCCGGATTTACGATAGGCGAAGCTACATTTACCGGTCTCTGAGCAAACAGGTTCACCGCTCCTGCCAGTACAAAAGGTAAGAAAAGCAATGTTGCAGAAATTCTCTTCATATCGATGACATTTGTTTCATGGTATGAAATTATGAAATTCCCTGGAAGGTTGCAAATGATATCTGGAACTGAAGCGACAATGGTTCAGATTCAAACGATTTTGAATCGAAAATGCAAATTTCCGGTAAAACTCCCCGATTTGCATATCTGCATAATTCTCCTTACATTTATACTTTTAAAAAGATAGATGATATGATAAGAATCGGAGACATGATGCCTGATTTTGAGGTAAGCGATCAGGACGGTAACATAATAAGTTCCAGATCACTTATAGGAAGGAAAACAATCTTATACTTTTACCCTAAGGACAATACCAGCGGATGCACAGCAGAAGCATGCAACCTCAGAGACAACTATGAAGCATTGCAGGAACAAGGCTACAACGTTGTGGGAGTAAGCAAGGACAGCGTGGCTTCGCATAAAAGATTTCAGGAAAAACACAGCCTGCCATTCACATTGCTGTCCGACCCGACGACCCGGATGCTTCAGACATTCGGTGCATGGGGAGAAAAGAAGATGTATGGAAAAACAGTACTTGGAACGATCAGAAAGACCTTCATCTTCAATGAAGAAGGTAGACTTGAAAGAATTATCGAAAAAGTCGACACAAAAAACCACGCAGAACAGATCCTAGAATAAATCTCAGTCATGAAGACCTCATTCATACCGACACTGCTGGCCTTAGCAGTCTTCTTTTCATGCGAAAGGTCACATGAGCCCGTAATGCCGGCAAGTATTACCGTAGACACAGACTGTATATCATTATCAAAAGCAGAAATTGACCGTTTCTCATTTACCGTAACGCCTTCAGATGCAGATTTCGACTATAATGTCGGAAACGCAGGATGTCAGATTCAGATTTCAATAATCGAACCATCAGAGGCAGAAGGCAGGGGCAGACCGTATTATAAGCTTGAATCCATAGAACCGGACAAAACTGTCCCAGGAAGGTACACGGCAACCCTGCACGATATGAACATCAACGACAGGTACGATGACAAAGCAGTTCTCAGACTGGAGTGTTCCGATCCGGTAAAAGGGACTACCGTTCTTGAATCGAGTCCTTTCAGGATACGTTTTTCCGGAAATTCCATGCTCTCCATGAGTTTCCAGAAGCATAAGAACGTCAAATCCATCTATGAAGACATCAATCTTGACATCTCCAACGGAACCGTAGAGATACAGTCTCCTTTCATCAGCAGCCCTGAACTGGTGATGACATTTGAGAGCAACGGCGAAAAAGTAACCGTAGACGGGATAGAGCAGGTAAGCGGTGAAACCGTCAATGACTTTTCCTCACCAGTGACTTATAAGGTCATCTCTGAAAACGGGGGCGAAAAAACATATACCGTAAGTGTCAGACATTCAGGACTTCCTGTACTTTTCATCAACACTCCAGGAGAAAAAAGCATACCAAGCAAGCATGAAGATTGGCTTGAAGGCACCGAACTCACTCTTTATAATACCGACTGGACAATAGACTACACAGGAAAAGAAGACAACATCCGAGGACGTGGAAACAGCACATGGAGCTACCCGAAGAAGCCATATGCAATCAAGCTGGACAGCGAGGCTGAGATTCTCGGCATGCCTAAGCACAAGAGATGGGTTCTTCTTGCAAACTGGATGGACCGTACCTTACTGCGCAACAGGATATCCTTTGCCGTAGCCATGAAAACAGGACTGAAATGGACACCGCGCGGCGAATTCGTGGAAGTCATTCTCAACGGCAAGCATATAGGTAACTATTACCTTTGCGAGCATATCAAGGTCGACAAGGACAGGGTCAATGTCGATGAGCTCACGGATGACGTGACAGACAGCGGATATATCTTAGAACTGGACACATACTTTGATGAAGTGAACAGATTCAAATCAGCCTACTATTCTCTGCCATACATGTTCAAGGATCCGGACGAAGTGAATTCAGCACAGTTCAGCTTCATTCAGAACTACGTAAACACCCTTGAAGCATCATTGAAAGACAACGCCAGATTTGCTGCAGGAGAATATGCCGGCTACATTGACGTCGACTCATTCATAGACTGGTGGTTGGTTCACGAACTTACAGGAAACGAAGAGCCAAAACACCCTAAGAGCTCATACATGCACAAGAATACCGGTGGCAAACTCACCATGGGCCCTGTATGGGACTTCGACTGGGGAACATTCATGCCTCATACCAAGTTTGTTGTTCTTAACAGGACAGACGGACTTAAGTGCATCTATTATGACAGACTCTTCCAGGACCCTCAGTTCAAACAGAGAGTGAAGGAAAGATGGAACATGTTCGAAAGCGGATTCAGGGAAGTAAGCGGCTATATACAGTCTGAAGCAGACAGGATAAGGAATTCAGAATCAATGAATCATGCTTTATGGCCGATAACTCAGGACGTTATCGGATACTATCCGAACGGAGATGAAACCAAAACATTCGACCAGGCAGTATCAAGAATGATCACTGCATATTCGGAAAAGCTCGAATGGATGGATACTACAATAAACAGATGGTAAAATGAATTTGGAAAAGATCGGTACCGGATTTCTGATGATGACATTGTGCTTTTCAGCATGCAATGAAATGGACCCCACCCCATCAGAACCTGACGGAACAGAAGAAAAGCCGGATACAACCGAGGTGGTGGTTCCGGTTACTCCCGGACAGATAAATGATCCGGGTATAGCTTATCTGTGGGATGAAAGCATCATACCGGAGATAACTGTAAGCATGACAGTGGACGAATGGAACAGGCTTCTGAAGAGGTACGATGAATTTTCGCACAATGTAGATTATTTCCACGCGGACTTCACTTACAGAAAAGGCAACGAAGTATTCGAGATAGAAGACGGAGGCATCAGGCTCAGAGGCAACACCTCACGCCGTCGTCCCGAAGGTAACGGAGGTCAGGAACATGATGCCGTCAATCCGGACTGGCATCACTGCCACTTCGGAATAAACTTCCGCAAGTTCCATAAAGACGACGAACACACCATCAAAGGTATCAGGAAAGTGAACCTCAAATGGTTCAAGGATGATCCTTGTTATGTACGTGAGCTTTTCTGCTATGACCTTTTCAGAAGATACGGCATCTGGACTGCCGCCCACGACATCTACTGCCGCCTTTGGCTGAAGATCGGAGATTCTGAACCAGCATACTACGGAGTGTACCAGATGATCGAACCTATAGATGATGAATTCATTGAAAGGAGAGTGGACGGAATGTTCGGAAATGACAAGGGCTTCCTGTGGAAATGCGGCTACGCAGACGGCCCTGCAGATCTGAATGGTCTGGACGGAAGCTGGAGCATTGACCTTGACAATGGCGTAAACTACACCTATGAATTCAAGGGAGACGAAGAGGACTATGATGCGGCCAAGGAACAGCTGGAGGACTTCATACTGAAGCTTCAGGGCAAAGGAGAAGAAAGCTTCTACAACTGGATAAAAACGGTATGCGATGTGGAGTTCCTTCTGAAGACCTATGCAGTGAATGTGGCAGTGGGAATGTGCGACGACCATTGGAACAACGGCAACAACTTCTACCTGTACTTCAACTCGAAGGACAAGTTCGATTATCAGCTGTTCTTCCTGCCTTACGATTACGACAACACGCTGGGAACAAGCTGGCACATAGGAGTCACATCGGACCCTGGCAGACAGGACCCTTACAATTGGGGAGATACTGGTCTCCTGATGGAAAGGCTCATGCGTTTCGATGAATTCCGCAAAATATACAGAGATGCGCTCCAGGAGCTTGTGGATCCAGAAAACGGACTTATGGACACTGATGCCAGCATGGCAAGGATAAAGGCCTGGCAGGAAAGGATCAGCCCATATGTCAGCAACGATACCGGCGAGGACATGAGCATATATGACAAGGCTGCGGATTGGGGAAACCTGCACGACTACAAGCTCATGACAAAGGGAAACAACAACTATTTTGAAGTCAAGACAAAGACAATCAATTCAATGCAATGACAATCAGGAAAGGATGTTCGCTGATATCAGCAGGATTGGCAGGCCTGTCACTGTCCCATGCACAGGACAGGCCTAATATAATCCTGTTTCTGGTCGATGACATGGGACTTATGGATACCTCCCTGCCCTTCGACACAGACAGGGAAGGGCATCCCATAATCCACCCTCTCAACGAATGGTACTGTACACCGAATATGGAGAGACTGGCGGAACAAGGAATAAGGTTCCCGACATTCTATGCACAGAGTGTAAGTTCTCCGTCAAGGACATCATTGCTTACCGGTCAGAATGCTGCCAGGCATAGGACAACAAACTGGATAAATTCCGAAAGCAACAACAGGACTGAGTTTGGACCTCCGGACTGGAATTGGAAAGGTATAGGCAGGGATGTTCTGACGTATCCGGGAATACTTCGAGATGCCGGTTATCGCACAATCCATATCGGAAAGGCACATTTCGGCTGCATAGGCAGTGATGGAGAGAATCCTCTTAATATCGGTTTTGAAGTCAACATTGGCGGCAGTTCAATCGGGCAACCGGGAAGCTATTACGGAGAATGGGGATACGGATGGACAGGAGGCAACCATACGCGTGCTGTCCCAGGACTGGATGAGTATCATGGGACTGATGTATTCCTGACTGATGCACTTACAATGGAAGCGTTGAAGGAGATGGAAAGATCGGTTCAGGAAGAGCGGCCATTCTATCTGAACATGGCGCATTATGCAGTACATGCTCCTTTTGAAGCAGATCCACGCTTCATAAAGAAATACCGGGGATCCGGTAAAGGTGAGGAGGCAGAAGCCTTCGCCACACTGATAGAAGGAATGGACAAGTCTCTTGGAGTTCTGCTCGACTGGCTGGAGGAATCAGGAGAGGCTGAGAATACTCTGATCCTGTTCCTCGGAGACAACGGAGGAGACGCGCCTCTCGGAGGTCCTGCAGATCACGGTTCTTCTGCTCCTTTCAGAGGCAGGAAAGGATCCGAATACGAAGGAGGTGTAAGAGTCCCGTTCATAGCGGCATGGGCAAAGCCGGACAAGGACAATATTTTCCAGCAGAAATATCCTATAGCTCAAAACGCCGTACAGAGGCAGATGGGTACGATAATGGACATATTTCCGACAATAATATCAGTTGCCGGTCTGGAGATGCCTGAAGGTCAGGAAGCAGACGGTTCCGACCTGAAGAGATTGCTGAACGGGAAGAGAGACTTCAGACATCGAGATGATTTTCTGATGCATTTTCCTCACGGAGAACACAGAGCGAACTATTTCACCACCTACCGAAAAGGCAGATGGAAACTTATATATCATTATAATCCGGAAAATCCAGGCGAGCCATCCTGGGAACTTTTCAATCTGAAGAAAGACCCATATGAGACCTATGATCTCAAAGATAAAAGGAAGGGAAAGGTCTTCAGGATGATAAAAGCTATGAGTTCACGTCTTGTCCGGGAGAATGCACTGTATCCTATCGACAGGGAGGGCAATGAAATAAGACCGGTCGGAATAAAGTAAACGAAAGAGGCTGTCATACGACAGCCTCTTCATTGTTGTATGTATAACCGAATTACTCAGCTACGATCTCATACTTGAAAGTACCCTTGATGTCCTTGTAGCACTTTACAGTTGCCTCATATACACCAAGCTCCTTAGCAGCCTCAGCTACTGTGATGTCCTTCTTGTCAACCTCTACACCTGCAGCAACGAGAGCCTCAGCAAGCTGAGCAGTTGTTACAGAACCATAGATCTTGCCTGACTCGCTTACCTTGACTGCAACCTTTACAGTAGTCTCAGCAAGCTTAGCTGCGAGAGCCTCTGCGTCAGCAACGAACTTAGCGATCTTGTGAGCCCTCTGACGGAGGTTCTCAGCAAGTACCTTCTTTGCTGAAGGAGTTGCCATGATAGCGAAACCCTGTGGGATAAGGTAGTTGACAGCGTATCCTGTCTTTACATTGACGATATCGTCTGCGTGGCCAAGGTTAGCCACATCTTTCTTAAGAATAATCTCCATATTGCTGTCCTCCTTATTATTTCAAAAGGTCTGTTACG
>JAFQAR010000093.1 GCA_017399905.1 Bacteroidales bacterium | reverse complement strand
TTGAAGGTGAAAAGAGGCTGCTCAACTCTGCCGCATCCACCACACCGCCTGTCACCACACATAGGCCGCTACGCGGCACCTCCGCTGCCTGTGGGGGTGGGGGAGAATCTTCTCCTATGAAAAATTTTGAAAAGCTCTGGGCCGCCTATCCCAAGAAGGAAGCCATCGGTCTTGCAAAGTCCACGTTTTTCAAAATGAAGCGAGTCCTTCCGTCCATTGAGTGTCTGCTCGACTGCATCTCGTTCAAGAAGAGCACGTCCTGGGCTGGCAAGGAAATTCGCTATATTCCCTCGCTGGAATATTTCCTTCAGGGAGAACGCTGGCTCGACGACGACTACGTTGAGTACAAGTCTGCTCCCAAGGTCGTTCCTGCGGTTTCGGCATCGGCTCCTCATCCTGAAGTCACGATGAAGGCTCCTGAAATCAAGGAAACTCCTGAACAAACTCAGGGGATTACCTCTTTTGTTTCGTCTATTTCCCGGAACCTTTCCCCTGCTGAAAAAAGTGTCATCGGTGCTTTCTGGCGAGATATGCACCGTAAGGGAATCACGCTTACTGCCCAAGATGGGGCCAAGTTCGGCAATGGAGCGATCTATACCGAGATGCAAAGACTTTCGGCCATGAGGGTCGCCGTATGAATAGCGTTACGAGCGAAGTCTCTCAGCGTTCAATCGGGCCGTTTTGCCGTAATATCGCGGCCTTGAAGCCTTTCTTCGAGGATCCTCGTTGCGTGGAGATCATGCTTAACGCAGACGGAACGGTCTGGATCGAACGTGCCGGTGAAGGCATGAAGCCTGCGGCTCGTCTCGAAGACTGGAGAGCAGATGCTTTGATGAAGAATCTGGCTACGTTTCTCAATAAGTCACTGACTTATGATTCTCCGCTGCTCAACGGTGAACTTCCGCTCGATCCTCCGTTCTTGGGCGCTCGTTTCTCTGGAGCCATTCCTCCGGTCACGGCGGCTCCTACGTTCTCGATCCGCAAGAAAGCAACCGTGATTTACACGCTCGAAGACTATGTTCGAGACGGAATAATGACGGAACGCCAAAGGGTCATTCTCTCCAGCAATGTGGAAGAGCGGAAGAATATCCTTGTCGTGGGCGGAACTGGTTCCGGCAAGACAACGCTGCTTAATGCGCTCATAGCCGAAATGGTCAGGCAGAACGACTCCCAGCGTTTCTTCATCATCGAGGACACGGGCGAACTCCAGTGCGCGGGAAAAAACGTCCTTCAGTATCACACTTCCAACTCTGTGAACATGACGGACTGCTTGAAGCAGGCTCTCCGAAATCGTCCGGATCGTATCCTTGTCGGTGAAGTTCGAGACGCCGTAGCTCTTGATATGCTGGATGCCTGGAATACCGGCCATGAGGGAGGACTGGCGACTGTCCATGCCAATTCTGCCCGGGCGGCCTTGGCTAGACTCAGAAGCCTGGTCAACCGTGCGGAACATCCTCCTAAAGATATTGATGAAATCATCGGTGAAGTCGTTCACCTGATTGTTTTTATCGTGCGAACTCCTACCGGGCGAGAAATCAAGGAGATCGTGCGAGTGGACGGTTATGACTCCCATGCCCAGGAGTACCTTTTAGAAGAAATCAAATAACCCACATCGGAGTATCCGCATGAAAAACAAATGGATTTTTGTCCTTCTTCTGGCCTTGGTTCTGTTCGATGCCTCTTCCGCTTTCGCCGCTATGGGCGGTTCTGGAAGTCTTCCCTATGAAGGCTGGCTGTCCACGGTCGTAAGTTCAATTTCCGGCCCCGTTGCTTATGGCATTTCCCTTCTGGGCATCATCGGAGCTGGAGCCGCCCTTGCTCTGGGCGGTCAGGAAATGTCTCAGTTCATTAAGAGCCTGCTTTATCTGGTTCTCGTCATGGCCCTCGTCATTGGTGCGAAGGAAATCCTTTCCAATGTCATGGGCAAGAGCGCTCTGATCGTTATTGGGGGATAGCTCATGGCCCTGAGATCTGCCCCTATTCATCGCTCCTTGATCCGAAGCAACCTGCTTCTCGGCGGTGATAGAGAATTGGTCATGCTGTCTGCAACCATTGCAGCCGCTTTGATCTTCTCCGGACTGACGAAACTTTCCATCATCACTGGAATCCTTCTTTGGTTCGCTTCGCTTTTTGTGCTTCGGATGATGGCAAAGGCAGATCCTCTGATGCGCCAAGTCTTCTTGCGGTATCGCAGATATCCGGCACAGGCCGCTGCTCGTTCAACGCCTTTCTGCCAGAACCATCTGGACTACAAGTAAGGATTTTATGATGTCCATTCTGACAGTCCCCATGATTATGGGTTTGGAAGCCATACTGTGCCTCGTCCTCATGGTCTGCTTGATCGGTGTTATCCGATCGAAAAGCCGACAAGCCAGAGATACAAAGTGCGGCCTTGCCGATTATCTCACGGCCAGCGCCATTATTGATGACGGCATCCTGCTTTGTAAGAACGGAGCCTTGATGGCCTCCTGGGTATATACGGCAAGAGATCAGGAAAGCAGCACAGACGAAGAGGTTGAATCAGATGTGAATCAGCTCAACCGTTGCCTTGCCGAACTCGGTGACGGCTGGATGATCCATGTCGATGTCGTGCGAAAAGCGGCTCCTCAGTATATTCAACGTGGAAAATCTCATTTTCCGCATTGGCTCCCGGCTCTGGCCGATGAGGAACGCCGCCGCTTCTTCTCTGACCTTGGCCAAATGTACGAAAGCTACAATGTCATTACCGTGACGTACTGGCCTCCGCTGCTTGCTCAAGCCAAGTTCACGGAACTCATGTACGAGAAGGACGAGTCGGGAAAGATTACGGCAAAAAAACGTGGCCAGAAAATTCTGGAAGGTTTCAAGAAGGACTTGAATCTTCTTGAGTCTCGCCTGTCTGCCATCTTCGTTCTGCACCGGCTCAAGAGCTACTCGATCGAACGAGAAGACGGAGAAGTCGATACTTTTGACGATTTCCTTTCTCATCTGAACTTCTGTGTCACCGGTATCAGACAACCTATCAAGTTGCCTTCGACTCCCGTGTATCTTGATTGCCTTATTGGTGGTCAGGATTTCTATGGCGGCATAGTCCCCTGTATTGGCAGAAAGTACATCCAGACAGTAGCAATCGAAGGTTTTCCGGCGGAGTCTTATCCTGGGATCCTCACGGCTCTGGGAGATATGGACGTTGAGTATCGCTGGTCAACTCGCTTCATAGCTCTGGCCAACTATACGGCTACTTCTCAGATGGATATGTACCGCAAGAAGTGGAAGCAGAAGCAGCGCGGCTTCATCGACCAGCTTTTCCATCTGAACGGCCCTCTTGATGCGGATGCCGTCAATATGACTGAAGACGCAGAAACTGCGATCAGCGAAGTCAAAAGCAATGCCGTAGCTGCCGGATATTATACCAGCGTGGTCGTCCTCATGGATGAAGATCCTGACAGGCTGGATAGAAACGCACTGCGTTTCGACAAGCTCATCCGCAACCTTGGTTTTGCTGCTCGTATCGAGACCGTCAACAACATGGATGCCTTCTTTGGCAGCCTTCCGGGCCACGGCACAGAAAACGTCCGCAGACCCATCGTAACCACTATGAACCTTGCGGATTTCCTTCCGACCGGCTCTATCTGGACTGGCTCTGAGGACTGTCCGAACCCCATGTATCCTCCAGCATCTTCAGCGCTCATGTACTGTGTCACGCGAGGAAACTCACCGTTCCGGCTGAATCTTCATGTGCGCGATCTGGGCCATACCCTCATTATTGGCCCGACCGGTTCCGGCAAGTCCACCTTGCTTGGACAGCTCATCATACAAATGACTCGCTACAAGGGCGCAACGATCTTTGCTTTCGACAAAGGCTTGTCCCTTTACCCGCTGACACGAGGAATGAACGGTCAGCATTACGAAGTGGCCGGAGACGACTCCCGTCTGGCGTTTGCGCCTCTTCAGTATCTTGAAACGGCTCAAGACAGAGCTTGGGCGCTGAACTGGATCGAGTCCATTCTTGAGCTTAATAAGCAGATCGTCTCTCCCGATCAAAGGAACGAGATTGCTCGTGTGTTGCTGTCAATGCACAGGACAGGCTCGAAGACGCTTACTGACTTTGCCAGTCTCGTCCAGGATGACATGATCCGGGAAACCATTCAGCCATATACTATAGCAGGTTCTATGGGCTGGTTGCTGGATGCCGAACATGACGGGCTTTCCCTGGATGGCTGTCATCTTACGACTTTTGAAATCGAACAGCTCATGCAGCTCGGTGATAAATGGCTTCTTCCCGTTCTTGACTACCTGTTCCATCGCATTGAACGCCAGCTTGTCGGGCAACCGGCCTTTATCGTCATAGATGAAGCATGGGTGGCACTTTCTCATCCCGTGTTTAAGGCCAAGATCCGCGAATGGCTCAAGGTTCTTCGTAAAGCCAACGCAGCCGTCATCATGGCCACGCAGTCCCTCGCGGACGCTGATGGCTCCGGCATCCTTTCTGACATTGTTGAATCCACGGCCACCAAGATTTTCCTGCCTAATCCGTATGCACGGAACGAAGGTGTTTACGAAATCTATCTGAAGATGGGCGTCAACCGTCAGCAGATCAACATTATCGCTGAGTCGATTCAGAAAAGGCACTACTACCTGACCAGTGAAAAGGGAAGTCGCCTGTTTGATTTGGCAATCCAGCCGATAGCACTGTCTTTTGTAGGCGTTTCTGACAGGGATACGGTTCTTACCATCAAGCAATTTGAAAAGAACTTCCCTGACGATTGGCAGAAACGCTGGCTGAAGCAGCGTGGCGTTTCCATTGACCAGTATGATTTAGACAGACTCGAACTTGATAAAGGGGCTGTGGCATGAAGAAGGAAAAGAAAGAGATAAATCCCTGGCTCAATGCGCGAGGTTTTATGAATGACCGGGAAAAAATGTTCCTGTCTTCACGGTTCGGCTGGATGGTCATGGCCATAATCAGTCTGCTCATTGCTCTCGGTGCTGTCGGCGGCACACTGTATGTCGCCCAGCAGTCGAAGTTCGTTCCGTATGTCGTTCAGGTAGATAAGATCGGGCAGGCTGTGGCTGTCCATCGTGCCGACCGTGCCGCTGCTGTCGATCCTGCGGTGATTCACGCCACTGTGGCAGCCTGGATCACTGATGCTCGTCTGGTGACTCCCGATATTGCCGTCCAGCGTGATGCGATCTTCCGAGTGTACGCCCACATGACCTCCAACGATCCATCCGCGCATAAGATGAACATCTGGATGAATGGTACTCCAGAAGCAACCCCCTTCAAGCGTTCCGAAAAGATCACGGTCTCCACGGAAATCATCTCCTGTATCGCACAGTCTCCTGAAACATGGCAGGTGGACTGGATGGAAAACACTTTCGACCGAGAAGGTAATCAGATCGGTAAGGATAGAATGAGGGCGCTTGTCACCGTTTATATCGTGCCTCCTTCCTCCGAAACGACTGAAGAGCAGATCCGGAAGAATCCCCTTGGAGTCTTCATCCGCGATTTCAACTGGGCAAAACAGGCAGGTCTGTAAGATGAAAGCCCTTCCTTGTTTCATTGCGGCGCTTTCTCTGCTTGGCGGCTGTATTCATTCTCAACCAGAATTTTTTTCTGCTGATGGCCTGTCGGCACAGTTCCCCTTGCAGGCGACTGCTCTGGCCGAAGAGGCCGCCGCGAAACTGGCGGCAAAGTATCCGGCTGGAAACACGATTCTGTATGTGGCCCCTGCTCCAGAAAACAGGCACTTCGCAAGAGTCCTTGAGCATACCCTCAGATTGCGCGGATTTGCGGTCTCTTCTGATCCAGAGGTCTCCGATATCCGGATCAGCTATCAGACGGACTCCATGCCAACGGATAAAGGACGGCTGGGATACTGGCGGATCAAGTCTTCGGACGGGGAGATGTTCTCCCTCGTAAAACCGCTGGGAACACCATGAGAATAGTCGCTCTTGTCCTCGTGCTACTTTTGATTCCCGTGGCTTCTCAAGCTGACATTCTGGACGCTCCATGCAGCAAGTACGGAATACCGAAAAAGCTGGCTTTAGCCATCTTGATTCAGGAATCAAAAGGAAATCCGTGGGCCGTCAATGTGGCAGGAAAAAGCTATATGCCGAAGACAAAGAGTGAAGCACTATCCATCATTCACAGGAATAAGGACAAGTCCTTTGACATAGGAATTATGCAGATCAACAGCCAATGGCTCAGGCGATTCAATATCTCACCTGAAGTAGCCATAGAGCCGAAAAATAATGTCACTATTGGCTGCTGGATCCTCGCAAGTTGTATCAAACAGCATGGCTATGGATGGAAAGCCATTGGAGCTTATCACAGCCCCAAGCCTGAACGACAGGCTGCCTACGTCAAACTTATTGCGAAACATCTAACCGCATTAGGAAGAACAAAATGACCAAGAGACTTGTTATACTGGCTGTTTCCGCGATGTGCTTCCCGCTTTCCGCGCTGGCCGTGGAAAACAATCTCGACCTGCCTGATCTCAACTCGCTCTACATGGGAACGAATCCCGTTCTCTCTTCTGCGGAAAAGGCTGCTCTCGATGTTTCCCGCAAATGGCAGGCTGATAGCCGTGCCAAACTCAAGCCTATCGCCGGAGTAAACGGGCAGATCCAGTTCCTCTATGGAGCTATGCAGCCTTGCGTGATCTGCGCCACGCTCCAGGTCACGGATATAACTCTCCAGCCCGGTGAAAAGGTGAACTCAGTCCATGCTGGCGACAGTGCGCGATGGATCATCGAACCTGCCGTCACGGGGGCTGGTGAAAATCTGGTTCAGCATATCATCGTCAAGCCGATGGAAGCCGGATTGGAAACTTCTCTCATCGTGGCCACAGACAGACGAATGTACCATATGCAGCTCAAGTCTCATCGGACTCAGTATATGGCGCGTGTGTCCTTTATCTATCCGGAAGAACTCCAGGCTCGTTTCGATGTCGTGACGGAAAAGAAGCAAAAAGAAGTCAAAATGAACACGATTCCTGCCACGGGCGAATACCTTGGCAATCTCGACTTCGATTACACGATTTCCGGCGATGCGGCATGGAAGCCGCTCCGTGTGTATAATGACGGGATAAAGACCATTATCGAAATGCCACGCGCCATGTCTCAGGCTGAGGCTCCGACCTTCTTGGCCTTGCAGGATGGTCAGGAACTCATGGTCAATTATCGACTCCAGAGCAACCGGTTCATCATCGACTCTCTGTTTGAGCAGGGGATGCTCATAGCAGGTGTAGGCTCCAAGCAGACCAAGATCACGATCAAGCGGGGTAAGTGATGGAAAGTTCTGACCCCCGTTCCATAGATCATGTTCCTGGCTCTCGCTCGAACAAGTCTTCCTTTCTGCCTAAAATCGAGAAGAAGCTGAGTCGCTTTATTCCCCTTATTGCTGGTGCAGCTTTTCTTGTAGTTCTGGGCGTAGTTGGCCTCACTGTACTCGAAAAGAATCAGCAGGTTCAGACGGAAACGGAAGCCAAGGAAAAGCAGGCTAAAGCTGCGACTTCTATGGCCAGTGAAGTCGCCAATTCTGTTCAGGGACAAGGCATGATTCCCGCGTTTGCCAACAAGCCCCCGCAGGTCAAAAAGCCTGTTGTCAACGAGGAAGAGCCTCAGATCGAAAGCAAGAAGCAGATCGCGCAGGACACCAATGTCCGCATGATGCTGCCCCCGGAAGTGATGACCGCCCAGAGTAATCGCCTTCGTGGATTTGAGTCAGCGCTGAGAAGTAAGACGACTGTTTCTTTCAAAACTGAGGAAATGAATAGAGCCGTCACCCGTACCTCGTATTCGGCTCCTGCGGATGATCCGATGGCTCTCTATAAGCAGCGTCTGGCTGAAGTGAACGGAACTCTTCCCCAAGCCGATGTTCCGTCTGTAGGTTCAGCACAGCCTTCTATGAGCAGAACGAGCGGCAGTACCCCCAATTCCGTTGAAAAATTCAACCGTGGAAATCGTTGGGAGTTGGCCAACAATCTTGAGTCCCCGACTTCTCCCTTCATGCTTAGAGCTGGCTTTGTGATTCCTGCGGTCATGCTCTCCGGCATCATGTCAGATATTCCGGGACAGGTCATGGCGCAGGTGAGTCAGAACGTCTATGACACCTCGACTGGCAGCACTTTGCTGATTCCCCAAGGGACACGCCTTGTCGGTTCTTATGCCAGCAATGTTGCCTATGGGCAGTCCCGGCTGATGATGGCATGGCAGCGACTGGTCTTCCCCGATGGGCGGACTCTCGACATCGAGGCCATGCCCGGAGCTGACCAGGCTGGTTATTCCGGCTTCAAGGACAAGGTGGACAACCACTACATCCGTATTTTTGGCAGCGCGATCCTCCTGTCCGGCGTGATAGCTGGCGTCTCTCTCAGTCAGGATGACGACAATAACGATTCCGATAATCAGCGTGCTTCCGATGCACTTTCAGAAGCTCTCGGTCAGACCTTGGGACAGGCAATGGCTGAAATGCTCCGGAAGAATATCAATATAGCTCCCACGCTTCAGATCCGTCCTGGCTACCGCTTCAATGTGATGGTGACAAAGGATCTCAAACTTCCTGGAGCATACAAGGCGTTTGAATACTAGGAGTGCCAGAATGAAAAATAAATTTATGAAAGTTTTATCATTGATAGATAAGTATGCCTATCAAATTTGTATTGCTATTGTTGTTTTAGGATTTCTGCTATTTCTCTGTTTTTATGAATTACATGAGACTTTGAGATATGGCATTATAAAAATGACGATTCATCTAATTTTTGTATATTTTTGGTGTGAGTATAATAAAAAATACTTATTAATACCTGTTATTATAAGTTTTATGTGGTTTATATTTGTATGGTAATTACATTTTCAAAGCCAAGAATACTTCATTTATGGCGATAATAGTGACAATAACAGAGCATACAAGAGAAAAAATTAAGATACGATGAGAGATTTTATGAAGTGTTATGAATTTTGTTCGACCTTTTGTATGGAGCATTTTTATGAAGCACAAATACGATATTAGAAGCAATGATGGCATCGCTATAAACCCAACACCGAACCAGAAAAGCGCTTCTTTGTATTTTACAGCATCAGTAGCAAACAGAGTCACTAATCCTGTTCCGTGGGTAATGAACAGCATGGTGGCAATGGGTTTTACGATACTGAAGTTCAACTCATAGATTTTTTTAGCTTCTTCGGAAAGGTTCATGCGGCACTCTCATGTTTGGCAAAAGGAAAGACAAGCAATGAAACGCCTTAGATTATTCCTTGTTGTTGTGATGCTTGCAAGAGCGTCTTCGGCCTCTGCTGCCGGTATCCCCGTGCTGGACGTTTCCAACCTTGGCCAGACGACAATGACCGCGATCGAAGCGGTCAAACAGACTGCCAAGCAGGTTCAGCAGTATGCTCTTCAGCTCCAGCAGTTCGAGAACATGGTCAAGAATACGATCGCTCCAGCCGCCTATGTCTGGTCGGAAGTCGGTCTTATGCAAAACAAGATGTTCTCCATCCAGGATCAGTACAACTATTACAAGAACGGCGGAATCGAAAAGTATCTGAACCGGTTCGGCAACGTGAACTACTACCGAGACAGTGAGAACTTCGACCTCGATATGTTCCTTCAGAATAGAGCGGAAGCTATCGACTCCTCCAAAAAAGCCAATGACTCTTTGGCCAAAACAATAGATCAGCAGCGTTCCGACCTTCGGAAAGAGGCTGCTGATCTACAGAGTCTTCAGTTACAGGTACAGGGCTATTCCGGGCAGATGCAAGCAGCCCAAGGGACAAATATGCTTCTGGCGCAACAAAACAACCAGCTCCTGCAACTCCGTGGAACATTGCTGACTCAGGCTCAGGCCATCAATGCTCAGATGATCCAGGAGAATAGTAAGGATGCTATGCGTGAGGCATGGCGAGAGAAAATTGTAGGCAAGGAATTAGCCAAAACTAACGGACATAAAGGTTGGTAGATTATTACCAGCCCTTATGACCTGTAGTTTTAGCGAGATCGTCTCCAACAACCTTTTCACGGAAATTTTGTACCTCTTCCTGCTTCTTCTCGATAGCAGCTTGCTTATCAGCTTCGGATTCACAGCCCGTCACGCCACAGGAAAAGACTATGACAAGGCACAGCAACATCATTTTTTTCAGCATAGTTGTTCTCCTACTCGTACTCATGTGTGACACAGCTATTGCGACACAAAGAGTCTCTGATGGTATTCTTGATACAGTTCTTGAACGCTTTCAAACCGAATCAAGAATGTGGGTTTCCCATATAAAAGTTTATGCAAGAAATCTTTTCTTCGCATTAGTTATAATTAGCATGGTATGGAACTTTGGTCAAATGGTATTCCGCTATGCAAATATTGCAGAGTTTTTTTCTGAGCTGATTCGTTTTCTTGTATTTACTGGTCTTTTTCTTTGGTTTTTGGAAAACGCTCCTCTTATGTCTGAGGCAATTATCGACAGTTTTAGGCAACTTGCAGGTGATGCATCTGGAACAAGAGTAATGTATCCAGATGATATAGTAAGCATAGCATACAATATTGTGAAAAAAGCGTGTAAAGCATTTAGCATCCTTGACCCGATTTCGATATGCACGATTCTGCTTTCGTTTGTTGTGATGGCTCTACTATGTACTATCGCAATCAATATGCTTCTTATCATTGTTTCAGCATGGATTCTTGCATACGCAGGTGTATTTTTTCTTGGGTTTGGCGGCAGTCGTTGGACTTCAGATATGGCCATCAATTACCTCAAGACCGTCCTTGCGACAGGTGCGTCTATGATGACCATGCTTCTTCTCGTGAGTCTGGGCGAAAAGATGCTCCAAGAATATTACAATAGTTTAGCGCTCAACGGGGACAAAACAGTCGATGAAATGCTGATCATGTTTATTGTCTCCCTCACTCTTTTCCTTCTTGTGGAAAAACTGCCTCCTATGGTGGCCGGTATTGTCACTGGAGCAAGTATCGGTATGTCCACTAGCGTTGGTAGCTTTGGTGCCGGTGCCGCAACAGGTGCAGGTATGACGGCAGTCACCATGCTCAAGTCCGGCGTTGCTCGAACTATGATGACAGGTGGCTCTGCTGTTCGCGCTTTTAGAACTGGCCTCGCTAACCGAGAAGCCAACGCAGCTCGTGCAGTCGATAATCTGCCTTCCTGGGCCAAAGCACAGGGCGGCAATTCAGGTGGCGAGAACGGCGGCTCCAAGCTGCCGAAGTAGGAACAAGGAGGTTACTATGAATCTGGATAAGAATAGTTGTTTTGGAGCTTGCTGTGTTTTTATCACCGCTCTTTTGTTTATACTTTATACTGCGCTAAAAGTGTTCCCTATCAAAAATTTAGACGATAAGCAGATGAAGGCAATAATTATATTTGATTTTGCCATAATAGGAATAGTTATTTGTATTGCTATAGGTAGTTTGTATTTTTTAAGAATATAAAACATATTTCACACATTACAGTTAAAATTATAATCAAAAACAAAAATACAAGGGATGATATTGTGCGCTTCTTTTGTTTGTGTATTTCACTAATGATATTTTTAATATCATATTTATATAATATGTATTTTTTGCAAAATAAAGACAGGTCAATTGAACTTGTTGCAAAACTTATAATCATAAAAAAGGTACACGCTATGCCGATTAAAAATGTAATATGAGTGACTGGATGTTCGCTTACGGGATAGTCTTTTATTATAAAAAGTATACCTGTTTGAACCGGAAAAGATATGCTGACGAATAATTTAAACACATTAAAACAAGTTGTGTATGCATCTTGAATAAGGGGGGTAATCATATTGATTTTATCTTTTATCGCAGTTTCATCGTGTTCCCTTTCAACACCAATAAGCGACGAATATAGTTCTATTATGTAATCATGCCATGCTTGAACCTTTCTATAAGGGGTAAGTAATGTTCTCGCCAGAGTTTTTAATTTCTCAAAACATGACATAGCGTTTCCCTCTCAACAAACTAAAATGTTTCGGAATTATGATACTCTGGAAGAGAAAAGGCAAGGTTGAACATGGAGGTATCCAGAATGTTTTCAGAAGAAAGAACTTACCAATATTTGGCGTACATGGATGGAGCAGTAAAACTGTTCAGACAAGAGTCCACAGCTTTTGTCTTCCGTTCCTTCATGATGTGCCTTTTGGCGTTGAGTGTAGCCACTATCATTTGTCGGTGTGGTATGGCCTGCGCCGCCGAACTCTATGACGGCATGGTGAACGTAGCTCCTCCGGTAAGCTCTGATCCTCTGTCCTCCTACTACGATGACGTGATGGATGAAGCTGAAGACAGCTTTCTGGATGGAGATACCAAACTGGCCTGTGAAGCTCTTCTCTGCCTCTCATCCGGTTCTCGTCCTCACGAGTGCGGCCCTTCTCTCAGCCGATATTTCGGTATTCATAAGCGGAAATGGAAGAACACGCTCAAGGCTCGCCGGAATTTCCTCCGTCTCTGTCCTACGGCCACAGCCGACTCTCAGATGGAATCCCTTGTTGAAGTCATCGTCAACGGCGCTGGCCGCTGTAATGCCTCCGAACTCAACCGCTCTCATTGGACGTATATGCCGAAGCGGATCTGTGAACAGGTCTATGACTCGGATCGCGGCGGTTGCTATACCCATTGCTATGAAGTCGAAGTCCGCGTGATCGACCCCAGACTTCCTTCCTACTGCACCAATTATAACGCTCATGGCTACACCTACGAGGTTGGCGTTCATTATGTAGGCGATCCTCTTGAGGGTGGCCATTGGGTCGATGATTCTGAAAAGTGAGGTCAAGTATGGCGCGTCTGTTTATCGCAGAAAAACCGTCTGTCGGCAGAGCAATCGCGGATATTTTCGGAATAGCCTCCAAGGAAAAATCCCATATCAAATGCAAGAACGGCGATGTCGTGACTTGGGCTTTTGGCCACCTTCTCGAACTTGCCGATCCCTCTTGCTACTCCGGTGTGGGCAAGGCGTGGAAAAAAGAGGTTCTGCCTATCATTCCCGAAGTCTGGAAGTCTAATCCGAGAAAGGATGTCCTTCATCAGCTTAACGCGATAGGCCTGCTGCTCAAGGAGTTCAGGTACGTCATCCACGCTGGCGATCCTGACCGTGAAGGCCAGTATCTTGTGGACGAGATCCTGGAATATTTTCTCTTCACGGGAAAGGTTGAGCGTATCCTTCTTTCTGCTCTTGACAGAGCCTCTGTCCTCAAGGCTTTGGATGGCATCAGGCCAAATACCGAGTTCTGGTCTCTTAAGGATGCTGCTCGTGCGCGTGCCTACTCCGACTGGCTGTTCGGCATGAATGGGACTCGTGCCATGACGCTCCAGGCCAAAGAGTGTGGCTTCATCTTTGATAAAGAGGTTCTTTCTCAAGGCCGTGTTCAGACTCCTACGCTGGCCCTCGTTGTCGAACGTGACAGGATGATTGAGAACTTCAGAGCTGAAAGCTACCTGACGATCACCTGTGATCTGAAGCATTCCTCGGATATCTTCAAGGGCGTGTACGTTCCCAAGGTTTCTGAACTTGATCCGAAGAGCAGCCGTTTCAATGACGAAAAGCGGGCTAAAGAAGTCGCTGAGATACTTTCTGGAAACGTGGGTCGCGTTGTCGAAGTGAAGCGTGAGCAGAAGACTCGTTCAGTTCCTCTTCCACACTGTCTGTCGTCCTTGCAGAAGGAGCTTTCCGCATCTGAAGGCATGACCGCACAGCAGACATTGGATGCGGCTCAGACGCTCTATGAGCGCCGACTGACGACTTATCCTCGAACCGACTGCCAGTATCTGCCTGAAGAGCAGCTTGAAAACGTAGAGCGCATACTCAGCTCCTTATCCGAGATCCCTGAACTGAAGGACGTGGCTGAACACGCCGATAAGGGACTTGTCGGCCCTGCATGGGATACCGAGAAAGTCACGGCGCACCATGCGATCATTCCTACTGGAGAACCGCTTCCTGAAGATCTTGATAAGCGAACTATGGCCGCTTATCGCGCTATCGCTCTTGCTTATTGCCTCCAGTTCTACGCCCCTTGTGAATATGAATCCCAGAAGATCACATTCGATATCCAGGGTCTCTGCGTAGAAGCTCGTGGTCGCGTTGTAACCAACGCCGGATGGACAGCGTACAAAGCTGATTCGACCGAAGAAGAAAAGAAAAAGGCGAAGGAAGAGGATCAGCGCCTTCCCGATGTGAAGGAAGGCCATATGGTTCCCTGCAAGTCCGCAACCGTCCAGAAGAAAAAGACTTCAGCCCCCAAGCGATTTACGGAAGGTACGCTCATTGAAGCGATGGCCAATATCCACAAGTACCTCTCGAACGAAGAAAAGGATGCCAAGAGTGTTCTGAGGGAAACGGAAGGGATCGGAACTGAAGCTACTCGTGCCGGTATCATTGAAAAGCTGAAGAAGTACGATCTGCTCTTCGTTCAGAAAAAATCCCTGATTTCTACGGAACGAGCCAGGGTTCTTGTTGATCACTCACCGCAACTGCTTACCGATCCCATTACGACAGCTCAGTGGGAAACTTCGCTGAAGAATATCGTCAATAAGCAGCTTACGTTCGAGGCGTTCCTTAAGGAGCAAGAAGCTCTGATTCCTACTCTCGTTTGTGACATCTTCGAGCAAAAATTTGAGCCTCGGTATGTCTGTGCCGAATGTGGTGGCCCCATTCTCCAATTCTACTCTACTGCCAAGGAGAAGATGTATTGGGTTTGTAAAAACCATGAAGAATGGAGATGGCTTGGCCCGACCGATGCCGAACCGATCATGCCCCGTTCTGAGAATGAGGTGGACGGTGAGTTTCTTTGTCCTCACTGTGGCCAGCCCCTGCAAAAGCAGTTCGTCAAGTCGAAAGGATGTAGGCAATGGATTTGCCGTAACCATGAATCTGCCAAATGGTTCGGGGATTGCAGTAAGGAGCCAGATCTGAGGGTCATCGAACCAGATACTCCGCAAACGGAGTTCAAATGTCCGGACTGTGGAATTTTTCTGGAAAAACATTTCGTCCGGTCACGCGATACCAAAATGTGGGTCTGCAAGAACCATGAGGAATGGAAATGGTACGGAAACGCAGATACTGCTCCTGATTTTTCCGAAAAAACTTCTCAAAAATCCGAATATCAATGTCCCGTATGCAAGTCCCCCCTCTTCAGGCGGGAAAAGAAATATGAGGATGGAGAAGTAAAAGTGTATTGGGCGTGTTTCGAGAAATCGAAACATAAAGGTCAGCCTGTCTTCTTGGATGACAAAGACGGAAAGCCTGACTTCGAGACCTTCAAAAACAAAAAGAAGAAATAGGAGTCTTCTGATGAACAAAATTCAGGCTGCATTGCTGGGGCTTCTGGCCGTCTCGATTTCGGGCTGTGCCGCGTATGGCCCGAAGGTCGATTCTTCCTACGAGTCCTATGACAAGGACTACACTCCT
>JAFQAR010000092.1 GCA_017399905.1 Bacteroidales bacterium | reverse complement strand
GGTCTCCTGCATGGTGTTACCGTATATATCCTGATAGTGCGATACCATCATATGCGGATCATCGGATGTAATGTCATATCCGAAGTGTTCGCTCCATGTGACGAAATACTCCCTTTCGTACTCATCGAGCCTTTCCAGGGCATCGCGTATCTCGAAGAAGTTGGGACATATCCACTCTCGGTTTATCAGCCTGTCGGGTATGTTCTCCCATCTGGCATATCTATATTCAGGTTCCTCTTCTTCGGGAAAGAGGTCGGAGCAGGCACAGAGGAATTCTCCCATATCGCTATAGTCGGACATCTGCACCCAGTAGTCCTTGTACTCTTTCCCGTCCAGGATGTGCTGCGTGGTTACGGCAACCTCGGCATTATTCAAATCCATATTTTCCATAGACTTTCTGTTTAACTTGTTACTCGCTGGCTTCCCCAGCTGATATGTATCTTACCCTCGCTGTCGGTTGAGCGTATCAGCAGGCTGTCAATGACCGACATGGTGATATCGAATTCCTCGAAGATTTCCGACTGATCCTTCACCTCGCCAGTCTTGATGAACTCGTTGAGACGCTCCTTGGTAAGTACCAATGCCATCAGGTTCTGCTCAACAGAATCTTCATAGGTAACATAATGCACATCCTTCATCTCCTTGGAGTCGAGGCGTATGAAGCGAAAGTAGAACTGCTCCATCTTGGGTATGTTCCATTGTAGCGACTCCAGTATCACATCATTGCAGGTAGGGATATTCACCGAACTACTCAGGCTCTGTTGCGTGCATATCAGTATGCCGTTGATGGTTGAGTCGAACTCCGTCACGATGCTCTGACGTTTCTTGAACGCCACATCTCCCTTTACGACATATATCGGTCTGTCGGGGAAGCGTTCACGGATATAACTCTCATAGAGGTCAAAGGCTGCAAGTGTGGTACAGCCGATGGCTACCTTGCCCGGCATCTTGCGTATGAGCGATTCTATGTATCGTGTCTTGCTCGGATAGTCATCGCCATAGTATCCCGATATGAGGTGAGGTACGGAGCAAGCCTTGATAAGCAGTTTAATCTGTCGCATAAGCCTCAATCCTGCATCCTTCTTCGTGTCACCCGTGCTGTTGTAGTAGAGTTCACAGATACGGCAGAACTCCTCTATAATCACACGATAGACCTCGTGTTCACCCTCTGACGGGCTTACGGTGTGTGTCCGTATCTTGTACTTCTCGCCTGCAAAGTCGCGGAACTTACGGGTGATGATGGTCTTGCCGATAAGGTCGAAGAGTTCCTCCTTGTTATAGACATCCTGATTCTGCTTCTCTATGCCGAATACCGTTGCCTTACCAGGGCAATGGCAGGCACGGAATAGTACATGACCTCTGAATGCAGGGAACGGCTCTCCGCAGTGGAGGTTTCTTTCGCACTCTATCTCCTTGTCTCTGTTCTCGTGATAGATGCTGTTGCACCAGCAGGTCATATTGACCGAGTTGTTGTATAGCAACTCAAACTGGCTGTATAGTTCTGCGATATTGTTACGGGTGGTCGTTCCCGTATCGAGAATCTTGTATTTGAGTCTGCGGAACACTGCCAGGATATGCCTTGTACGCTGTGATGATGGGTTGG